>NZ_JBVHVO010000006.1:268316-286531 GCF_055564815.1 Kitasatospora sp. NPDC028961
GGTTCATTGGGTTTTTGGGCTGCCTGCCTTGGGGGGCGGGGTGGTTCTTGCCCCTTGGTGGCCCCGGGGGTCCGGGGGGGGTTGGGGGGGGGGGGGGGGCCCCCCCCCCCCCACCCCCGGCGGTTCAGCTCACCTGAAGGTCCAGTGCTGGTTGGCGCTGCCGTTGGAGTCCCAGATCTGGACGGGAGTGCCGTTGGCGGTCTGGTTGCCGGGGGTCTCCAGGGCCCGGCCGCTGGCGACGTTGGTGAGGGTGTAGGAGCCGTCGCCGTTCCGGGTGGCCTTCCAGTGCTGGTTGGCGCCGCCGTTGGTGTCCCAGACCGCCACCCTCGTCCCGTTGCCCGTCCGGTCGGCCGGCTCGTCCAGGACCCGGCCGCTGGCGACGTTGGTGAGGGTGTAGGAGCCGTCGCCGTTCCGGGAGGCGCGCCACTGCTGGTTGGTGGCGCCGCTGGCGTCCCACACCTGGAGCGGGGTGCCGTTGCCGTTCTGTCCGGCGGGCTGGTCGAGAACGCGTCCGGCGGCCACGTCGGAGAGGGTGTAGACGGCTCCGGGGGTGATGCCTCCGGTCGGCGTGCCGCCGCCGGCTCCGCCCAGCGCGGTGAGCACCGCGCTGTAGGCGGCCTTCTTGTTGCCGTTGTCGTCGAACAGCAGCGGGTTCTCGCCGGTGCGCCAGGAGTCGCTGTCGCGGATGCCCCACACCGTGATGCCGGTGCAGCGAGTGGTGTTGAGGCAGGCCTTGACGGCGTTGGCGTACGCGCCGGCGGACGCTTGGGCGAGGTCGAGCTCGGTGATCTGGACGTCCACGCCGAGCGCGGCGAAGCTGGACAGGGTGGTCTGGAAACTGGCCGGCGGGCCGCCGGCGCCGAAGTGGCTCTGGAAGCCGACGCAGTCGATGGGCACGCCGCGGGCCTTGAAGTCCTTGACCATGCCGTAGACGCCCTGGGTCTTGGCGTCCGTCCAGTTCTCGATGCTGTAGTCGTTGTAGCAGAGCTTGGCCGAGGAGTCGACGCTCCGAGCGGTGCGGAAGGCCTCCTCGATGAAGCCGTTGCCCAGCACGCGCTGGAACACGGAGTCGCGGTGCTGCCCGCTGCCGCCGTCCGCGAAGGCCTCGTTGACCACGTCCCAGGCGTAGATCTTGCCCTTGTAGTGGTTCATCTCCTGGGTGATGTGGTTGTTCGTCACCGTGCGCAGGGTGTTGGCGTCGCCGATGGACTTGACCCAGTCGGGCAGTTGGGAGTGCCAGACCAGGGTGTGGCCGCGCATGCGCTGGCCGTGCGCGGAGGCGTGGTTGACGATCGAGTCGGCGGGGGCGAAGTCGAACGACCCGCGGGCGGGCTCGATGGCGTCCCACTTCATCTCGTTCTCCGGGGTGACCATGTTGAATTCCCGGTCGAGGACGGTGGAGTACGTCGAGTCGCCGAGCTTGCTCGCGGGCACTGCCGCGCCGAAGTAGCGGCCGCTGCCGGCCGCTGCCGCACCCAGCGTGGTCGCCCCGGCGGCATGAGCCGCGGGGCTCGCGGTGACGGCCGTGGCTGAGCCGGCGACCAGGCACACGGCCGCCGTCAGGACCGTGCGGAGACGGGGTTTCTGCTTGATCCATGGCATGACGGATCGTTCTCCTTGTGGGTGGGGGATGCCGTGCACCGCTCGGCAGCCGACGTCTCGTCCTGACGCCTGTGCGAGCGCGCACTCGGCCGGACCCTTCCTGCCGCGCAGGGTGGGTGGTGTGCGTTCGGGACGTGGCGCCTGGTCCCGTGCAAGGGCCGTGCTGTCGGTGGACGCGCAGCTCACAGGTTCCCGGGGTCCGGCCGAAGGGCGATCGGCCTGGCCGCCCGGAGTCTGTTAGCGCTAACAATTGACCCGCGAGGTACCCGTCCTGCCTGACGTGTTCAGGCTAATGTTCAACAGGCAGCGCGCGTTGTCAATGCTTCGCGCAGCGGCGGTCCGTCGGCTCACGCCGTAGGAGACGGTCGGCCGGGTGGGGTTGACGTATCGTCATGCTCCAGTTGCCGCCCGCGCCGTCGGGGATGGCGACGAGGGTCCGGGTGTCGGGGTGGGGCGCACCGGTGTTCCAGGCCCGAGCTGGTCTTCTTCGGGGGGCCTTCACGGTCACCTCCCACGCGTCGGAGCCGCTGACCGAGACGTTCGGGTTGTCGCGGTCGTTCCACGGGGCACTGGCGGAGGGGGTCGCGGCGCAGCCGCCGCCGGTGGAGGAGGCCGGCGTGATGGGGGAGCGGCCGCTGCTCCGGTAGCCCTCGTCGGCCATGATCTCGTGGTGCATGGTGCCCGAGGGTGCGCGTGCTCCGGTGGAGCGCGGCGGGAGTCCGTGCGGGCGAGGTCGGCGCTCCCAGGTCGAAGGCCGGGAGTGCTGCGGGTGGGAGTCGGGTCAAGGGGCTCCCTTCGTCGCTGAACTGGCACTCCATCAGCTATGGCCGACGGGCTGGTCAAGATTAGGTAACGAGGTGCGACGGCCTTGCCGATGCCAATTGTGAGCGTTAACAATCTCTCACGAGCGAAACGGTGCCGACGCGTCACGTTCACGTTGGCGGTGCCGTTCGCGCGATCGACAACCCCGAGAGGAAGTCCCACCATGTCCAAGAGAGCTGCGGCGGCCCTGGTCGCCGGTTCGATGGTCATCGTCCTCACCGCATGCGGTTCCGGTGGCGGTGGAGGCTCGGCCGACAAGGGTGCCGGCCGCAAGCTCGTCGTGGGCTTCTCGCAGGTCGGCGCGGAGAGCGGCTGGCGCACCGCGAACACCAAGTCGGTCCAGGAGTCCGCGAAGAAGGCGGGCATCGAGCTGAAGTTCTCCGACGCGCAGCAGAAGCAGGAGAACCAGATCAAGGCGATCCGCTCGTTCATCCAGCAGAAGGTGGATGTGATCGCCTTCTCGCCAGTGGTGGAGTCGGGTTGGGACACCGTGCTGAAGGAGGCGAAGGACTCCAGGATCCCGGTGATCCTCACCGACCGGGCGGTGGACTCCAAGGACGACTCGCTCTACGTCTCCTTTCTCGGCTCGGACTTCGTCGAGGAGGGCAGGAAGGCCGGCGAGTGGCTGGTGAAGGAGTACCAGGGCAGGTCCGACGAGGTGAACATCGTCGAGCTGCAGGGCACCACGGGTTCGGCGCCGGCCAACGACCGCAAGTCGGGCTTCGGCGACGTGATCAAGGCGGACGCGAAGTTCAAGGTGGCGGCCTCGCAGACCGGTGACTTCACCCGGGCGAAGGGCAAGGAGGTCATGCAGGCCTTCCTGAAGGCCCAGCCGAAGATCGACGTGCTGTACGCGCACAACGACGACATGGCCCTGGGCGCGATCCAGGCGATCGAGGAGGCCGGCAGGAAGCCGGGCACCGACATCAAGATCATCTCGGTGGACGGGGTCAAGGACGCCTTCACCGCGATGAGCCAGGGCAAGATCAACGTCGATGTGGAGTGCAACCCGCTCCTCGGTGACCAGCTGATGGACCTGGTGAAGAAGGTCAAGGCCGGCGAACAGGTGCCGAAGCGGATCAAGACGCAGGAGGGCGTCTTCACCCAGGACCAGGCCGCTGCCGCGCTGCCGACCCGCCAGTACTGAACGGCGCCGGCCCGCCCGGGGAGCCTCTCCTCGGCCGGGCCGGGCCGCACGAGGAGAGGAGAACCGGCGTGCGTCAGCAACCGGTCCTGGAAGTGCGGGGGATCCGCAAGGAGTTCCCCGGGGTGATGGCGCTGGACGGGGTCGACTTCCGGCTCTTCCCCGGCGAGGTGCACGCCCTGATGGGGGAGAACGGCGCCGGCAAGTCCACGCTGATCAAGGTGCTGACCGGGGTGCACCCGGCGGACGGCGGCGACGTGGTGCTGGCCGGGCAGCGGGTGCGGATCGCCGGTCCGCTGCAGGCCCAGCAGGCGGGCGTCAGCACCGTCTACCAGGAGGTGAACCTCTGCCCGAACCTGTCGGTCGCGGAGAATATCTTCATCGGTCGGGAGCCGCGCCGCCTCGGCCTGATCGACTGGGCCGAAATGCGCCGCCGGGCCGCCGAGCTGGTTCGTACGCTGGAGCTGGACCTCGACGTCGGCGCGCCGCTGGCCGGCTACTCCATCGCCGTCCAGCAACTGGTCGCCATCGTCCGCGCGGTGGACGTCTCCGCCAAGGTGCTGATCCTGGACGAGCCGACCTCCAGCCTGGACCGTGACGAGGTCGGCCAACTCTTCACCGTGCTGAGGCGGTTGCGCGACCAGGGGGTCGCCATCCTGTTCGTCTCGCACTTCCTCGACCAGATCTACGAGATCTGCGACCGGATGACCGTGCTGCGCAACGGCCGACTCGAGGGCGAGTACCTGACCAGCGAGCTCGACCAGGTCGAACTGGTCTCCCGGATGATCGGCGCCGAGCTCGCCGGGCTCGACCAACTCGCCGGCGGCAAACGGCGCGGACGCTCAGCGCCGGCCACCGACCGGGCCTTCCTGCGGACCGAGGGCCTGGCCCGGCGGGGCGCCGTCGAACCGTACGACCTCGCCATTCGTCCCGGTGAAGTGGTCGGCCTGGCAGGCCTGTTGGGATCCGGCCGGACCGAGGCCGCCCGACTGCTGTTCGGCGCCGACCACAAGGACCGCGGCACCGTGCGGATCAACGGCACCGAGACGGACCTGCGCGGCCCGCGCGACGCGATCGCCCACGGCATCGCGTTCTGCTCGGAGAACCGCAGGACCGAGGGCCTGGTCGGCGAGCTGACCGTCCGGGAGAACATCGTGCTGGCGCTCCAGGCGGCCCGCGGCTGGGCCCGTCCGCTGTCGCGCACCACACAGGACGCGTTGGCGCTGCGCTGGATCCGCGCCCTGGACATCCGCCCGGGCGACCCGGAGGCGCTGGTCCGCAACCTCAGCGGCGGGAACCAGCAGAAGGTGCTGCTGGCCCGCTGGCTGATCACCGACCCCAAGCTGCTGATCCTGGACGAGCCCACCCGCGGCATCGACATCGGCGCCAAGGCCGAGATCCAGAAGCTGGTCGCGAACCTCGCCGAGAAGGGCATGGCGGTGCTGTTCATCTCCGCCGAACTGGAGGAGGTGCTGCGGCTCAGCCATCGCGTCGGCGTGCTGCGCGACCGCCGGATGGTCGCCCAACTCGACAACGACGGCGAGCTCACCCCGGAGCGCGTCCTGGCCACCATCGCGAGCGGAGCGGAACAATGACCACGGCGCCGACCACCCCGAGGAGCAGAGCGGTGACCCGGCACCGGCTGTTCTGGCCGGCCGCGGTGCTGGCGGTGCTGCTGCTCGCCAACCTCGCCTTCACCTCGGACTTCTTCGCCCTCCACCTCAAGGGCGGTCATCTGTACGGCAGTACGATCGACATCCTGCACTTCGGAGCGCCGCTGATCCTGGTGTCGCTCGGCATGACTCTGGTGATCGCCACCGGTGGGATCGACCTCTCGGTCGGTTCCACCGTCGCCATCGCCGGCGCGCTGGCCTGCCTGCACATCAGCGAGGCCACCGACCCGGGGAGCCTTGGCACGGTGCTCGGCGCGGTCGCCATCGCGCTCGGTACGGCGGTACTGCTGGGCATCGCGAACGGGGTGCTGGTGGCCCGGGTCGGGGTGCAGCCGATCATCGCCACCCTGATCCTGATGGTCGCCGGACGCGGCGTCGCCCAGCTGATCACCGACGGCCAGATCATCACGATCACCAGCGAGCCGTACAAGCTGATCGGCGGCGGCTACTGGCTGGCGATGCCGTTCGCGATCCTGCTCAGCGGACTCGTCGCGCTGCTCACCGCGCTGCTCACCCGATCCACCGCGCTCGGCCTGCTGCTGGAGTCGGTCGGCGGCAATCCCGTGGCCAGCCGGCTGGTCGGGATCCGGGCGACGCGCCTGGTCGGACTGGTGTACGTGTTCAGTGCGCTGTGCGCGGCGGTCGCCGGACTGATGGTCTCCTCGAACGTCTCGGCGGCGGACGGCAACAACGCCGGGCTGTGGATCGAACTCGACGCCATCCTCGCGGTGGTGATCGGCGGGACCTCGCTCAACGGCGGCCGGTTCTCGATCGGCGGCACCGTCCTCGGCGCGCTGATCATCCAGACCCTCTCCACCACCGTCTACACCATGGGCATCCCGCCGGAGACCACGCTGGTCTTCAAGGCCTTCGTGGTGATCACGGTCTGCCTGGTCCAGTCGCCGAACTTCCGTGCCGGCCTCGTCCGGTACGGCGCCGGTCGCCGGAGCGGTGTCCGGCCGAGTCCCGCCGCCGCCCTGACCGACCGGGAGGCCGGCGCGTGAACGCCAACACCCTGCTGACCAGGGTCTGCGAGCAGATCCCGCTGCTGGTCACCTCGGTCGCGCTGGTGTCGATGTTCACCGTCGGCTCGGTGCGGTACGACGGGTTCTTCTCCGGGCAGGTGCTGCTCAACCTGCTGATCGACAACGCCTTCCTGCTCGTGGTCGCGATCGGGATGACCTTCGTCGTGCTGACCGGTGGCATCGACCTGTCGGTCGGTGCGGTGGTGGCGCTGTCCACCATGGTCTCCGCCTGGCTGGTGGAGCGGCACGGCTGGCCGCCGCTGGTGGTCATCCCACTGGTGCTGCTGATGGGCACGGCCGGCGGTTGGGTGATGGGGTGGGTGATCCACGTCTTCGAGATCCAGCCCTTCATCGTGACGCTGGCGGGCATGTTCCTGGCCCGCGGCCTGTGCTACACGATCGGCATCGAGTCGATCTCCATCACGGATCCGTCGTACACCGCGATGGCGCAGACCCGGATCCCGCTCGGCGACCTGTTCGTCTCGCCGAGTGTGGTGATCGCACTGCTGGTGCTGGCAGCCGGGTTCGTCGTACTGCACTACACCCGGCTCGGGCGGAACGTGTACGCGCTCGGCGGCAGCGAGCAGTCCGCTCTGCTGATGGGTCTGCCGGTGCGGCGGACCAAGATCACTGTGTACGCGGTCAGCGGCTTCTGCTCGGCGCTCGGCGGTGTGCTGCTCACCTTCTACATGCTCTCCGGGTACGGCCTGCACGCGGTCGGGCTGGAACTGGACGCGATCGCCGCCGTGGTGATCGGCGGCACCCTGCTCACCGGCGGCTCCGGCTACCTGCTGGGCACCGTGCTGGGTGTGCTGGTGCTGGGCCTGATCCAGACCGTCATCAGCTTCCAGGGCACCCTCAGCTCGTGGTGGACCAGGATCGTGATCGGCGGGCTGCTGTTCTTCTTCATCGTCCTCCAGCGCCTGAACACCGTCCGTCGTCGGTAGAACACCGCGCCACCCCGGCCGGCCCGCCCCGGCCGTGCCGGGGTGCGTACCGGACCGCGGCCATCGGCCGAGGTGAGCACCGGGGGGCGCCGGGTCGTGCGGCTCGCACGACCCGGCTTCGCCGTGGCCGGGGTCAGCGGGCCCGGAGGAGGTGTTCGAGGGCCAGCTGGTCCAGCTGCTCGAAGGCCATGCCGCGCCGCGCGGCGGCGTCGACGTCGTACTCCTCGAAGGCGGAGCGGTCCGCCAGCAGGCCGGCCAGACCGTCCTGGGCGGTGGGGAGGGCGAGTTCGGGCAACCGGGATGCGGCGAGCGCGGCCTGTACCTCCGGGTCGGCCCGGAAGGCGCGGGAGCGCTCGGCCAGCAGCAGGTAGTTGCGCATGCAACCGGCCGCCGAGGCCCAGACACCGTCGAAGTCCTCGGTGCGCGGCGGCTTGAAGTCGAAATGGCGCGGGCCGTCGTAGCCGGCCGACTCCAGCAGGTCGACCAGCCAGAAGGCCTGCCGGAGGTCGCCCGCGCCGAAGCGCAGGTCCTGGTCGTACTTGATGCCGGACTGGCCGTTGAGGTCGATGTGGAACAGCTTGCCGTGCCACAGGGCCTGGGCGATTCCGTGCGGGAAGTTGAGCCCGGCCATCTGCTCGTGGCCCACCTCCGGGTTGACGCCGACCCGTTCGGGGCGCTCCAACTCGTTGATGAACGCCAGGGCGTGGCCGACCGTGGGCAGCAGGATGTCGCCGCGCGGCTCGTTGGGCTTGGGCTCGATCGCGAACCGCAGGTCGTAGCCCTGCTGCTCGACGTACTCGCCCAGCAGGTCGAAGGCCTCCTTCAGCCGGTCCAGCGCGGTGCGCACGTCCTTGGCCGCGCCGGACTCCGCGCCCTCGCGACCGCCCCAGGCGACGTAGACCGAGGCGCCGAGCTCCGCGGCCAGGTCGATGTTGCGGATCGTCTTGCGCAGCGCGTAGCGCCGCACGCCGCGGTCGTTGGCGGTGAAGGCGCCGTCCTTGAAGACGGGGTGGGTGAACAGATTGGTGGTCGCCATCGGGACCTTCAGTCCGGCGGCGTCCAGCGCGGCGCGGAAGCGCTTGACGGTCTCCTCACGGGTGGCGTCGTCCGCGCCGAAGGGGATCAGGTCGTCGTCGTGGAAGGTGACGCCGTAGGCGCCGAGTCCGGCCAGCCGCTGCACGGTCTCGACCGGGTCGAGGGCGGGGCGGGTCGCGTCGCCGAAGGGGTCGCGACCCTGCCAGCCGACGGTCCACAGGCCGAAGGTGAACTTGTGCGCGGGGGTGGGGGCGAGCGGGTCGCTGGACATGGCGCGGCTCCGGATCGGTGCGGAGGAGTGTTTGTCAGGGCTCTCAACAAATTAGTATGCCGGGGCGTCAGAAGGAACCCCCCATCGGAGGAACGCATGGCTGAGCAGCGTGTCGTGATCGGCGTCGACAGCTCCACCCAGTCCACCAAGGCCCTCGCCGTCGACATCGACACGGGCACGGTCCTGGGCGAGGGTCGAGCCCCGCACACCGTCAGCGAGGGAGCCGGCCGGGAGAGCGATGCCGAGCAGTGGTGGCGGGCCTTCGACGAGGCCGTCTCGGGGACGGGCTGGGCCGGACGCGCCTCCGCCGTCTCGATCGCCGGCCAGCAGCACGGCCTGGTCACCCTCGACGCGGCCGGCGCACCGGTCCGCCCGGCGCTGCTGTGGAACGACGTCCGGTCCGCCCCCCAGGCCGCCGCGCTGCGAGCCGGGATCGGCCCGGCGGAGATCGTCCGGCGCACCGGCAGCCTGCCGACCGCCGCCTTCACCGCTCCCAAGTGGGCCTGGCTGCGCGCCAACGAGCCGGTCTCGGCCGACCGTGTCGCGGCCGTCCGCCTCCCGCACGACTTCCTGACCGAGCGGCTGACCGGGGAGGCGGTGACCGACCGCGGCGACGCGTCGGGGACCGGCTGGTGGGGGCCGGACGGCTACGACCAGGACGTCCTCGACCGCATCGGCCTCGACCCGGCCCTGCTGCCGCAGGTCCTCGTGCCGGGCGCACCGGCCGGCCTGGTCCGCCCCGGGACGGCGCTGCGCGAGGGGGCCCTGGTGGCCGCCGGAACCGGCGACAACATGGCCGCCGCCCTCGGGCTGGGACTGCGGCCCGGGCAGCCCGTGCTCAGCCTCGGCACCTCCGGGACGGTCTACGCCGTCGGCCGGAAGAGGCCGGTGGACGTGAGCGGGACGGTCGCGGGCTTCGCCGACGCCCTCGGCGGCTGGCTGCCGCTCGCCTGCACGCTCAACTGCACCCTCGCCGTCGACCGCGTCGCCGGCCTCCTCGGACGCGGGCGCGAGGAGGTCGAGGACGGCGGCACCGTGGTGGTGCTGCCCTACCTGGACGGCGAGCGCACCCCGGACCTGCCCGGCGCGTCCGGCCTGGTCCACGGACTCCGTCACGACACCACACCGGGGGAGGTGCTCCAAGCCGCCTACGACGGCGCCGCCCACGCCCTGCTCACCGCCCTGGACGAGGTGCTGCGCGCGGGCGGCGAGGAGCCGGCGGGCGACGAGCCGCTGCTGCTGATCGGGGGCGGCGCCCGGGGCCGCGCCTGGCAGCGGACCGTCCTGCGGCTCTCGGGCCGGGCCGTGCGGGTACCCGCCGCGCGGGAACTGGTCGCACTCGGCGCGGCCGCCCAAGCCGCCGCCCTGCTCACCGGCGAGCCCGCCGACGCGGTGGCCCGCCGCTGGCGTACCGCCGACGGCCCGGTGCTGGAGCCCGTGGCACGGGACGCGGACGCACTCGAACGGATCAGCGGTACCCTGCGTCGGGCCGGGGCCTTGCAGGGAGCCCCGGCCGAGGACCGGTAGGAGGGGCCCGCGCGTGGGAGTGGTCGGCAGAACGGGGCACAGTCGGGGCTCCGGGCCCGCTTCGCAACAGGACATGCGACGGCGCAACCTCTCGGTGGTCCTCGGCGCGGTCGCCGCGCACAACCCGCTCGGCCGCCCGCTGTCCCGCGCGGATGTCGCCGCACGCGTCGGTCTGACCAGGGCGGCCGTCTCCTCGCTGGTCGACGAACTGATCGGGCGGGGTGCGCTGACCGAGACGGAGACCGCCCCCGACGGACGGGTCGGCCGCCCCGGACGCGCGCTGTCGGTGAGCGACCGGGGCCCCGCCGGCCTCGGTCTGGAGATCGGCGTCATGCACCTCGGCGCGTGCGTCGTGGACCTGCGCGGAGAACCCCGGGTGTGGCGCCGGGTCGAACGGTCGAACGCCGGCCGGCCGGCCGGGCAGGTGCTGGCGGAGGTAGCCGCGCTGGCCGCCGACGCGGAGGCCGAGGCCCGCGACCTCGGCCTCCGCGTCGAGGGCCGGGTCCTGGCCGTGCCCGGGGTGGTGCCGAACGAACCCGTCGGACAGGTCGATCGCGCGCCCAACCTCGGCTGGCCCACCGTCCGCGTCGCCGACCACTGGCCCGATCCGGACACCGCGCCCGAGCCGGAGAACGAGGCCAACCTCGGGGCTCTGGCCGAGTACTGGAACGCCGAGCAGGCCGCGGAGACCTTCGTGCACGTCTCCGCGGACGCCGGGATCGGCGCCGCCCTGGTCATCGACGGGCAGGTGTTCCGCGGCGCCCGCGGCTTCGCCGGCGAACTCGGCCACATCCCCGTGCACCCGGACGGCCTCCGGTGCGTCTGCGGCGCGCGCGGCTGCCTGGAGCAGTACGCGGGCCAGGCGGCCGTGCTGCGAGAGGCCGGTCTCGCCCAGCACGACCCGGGTCCGGCCGGACCCGCGGAGGCCGGCGACCCGGTCGCCCTGCTGGCCGAGCGGGCCGGTGCCGGGCACCCGCCGACCCTGGCGGCCCTGGACCGCGCCGGCCGTGCCCTGGGCCTCGCCCTCACCTCCGCCGTCGACCTCATCGACCCGGACGGCCTCGTCCTCGGCGGCACCTACGCCGAACTGGCCGCGTGGCTGCTGCCGTCCGTCCGTGCCGAACTCACCGACCGGGTCACCGTCCGGCCCTGGCCCCCGGAGGCGCTGCGCTCGTCCGCCCTGGGGCGTCGCGGACCCGTGCTGGGCGCGGCGCAGACCACGATCCGCCGGATCATGGCGGACCCGACCCTGCTGTCCGTCGGCTGACGGCCCGGGGAGCGTCCCGGGGCCGTCACCGTGTCACTCGTGCTCGACCACGACCATCGCGTGCCCGGCCGGGGCCATGGCCTTGGGCTTCTTGGTCGGCAGCGAGAGCCGGAAGACCTTGTGCCACGCGGAGAACACCTGCTCCGGCAGCGGCCCGGTGACGTACTCCAGCTCGTACTTCTCGAAGAGCGCGCGCACCTTCACCGCGACCTCGGCGTACCGGTTGCTCGGCAGGTCCGGGAACAGGTGGTGCTCGATCTGGTGCGACAGGTTGCCGGTCATGAAGTGCATGGCCCTGCTGCCGCTGATGTTCGCCGAGCCCATCATCTGGCGCAGGTACCACTGGCCGCGTGTCTCGCCCTTGATCGACCGGCGCTCGAAGACCTGTACGCCCTCGGGGAAGTGCCCGCACATGATCACCGAGTGCGACCAGATGTTGCGGACCAGGTTCGCGGTGAACGTGGCGGCGAGCGTGGTGAGGAACGACGGGCCAGACAGCAGTGGGTGGATCACGTAGTCCTTGAGCACCTGCTTGCGGATCTTGCGGCCCACGGCCTTGGCCCGCGCGCGGAACTCCGGGTCCTTGCGGCGGCGCTTGTGCAGGTTCTTGCCGAGCTCCAGGTCGTACGCCGCGATGCCGTACTCGAAGAAGCAGGCGTTGAGGAAGTTCCACAGCGGCTGGCCGAGGTGGGCCGGGTGCCACTTCTGGTCCTCGTCGACGCGCATGATGCCGTAGCCGAGGTCGTTGTCCTTGCCGATCACGTTGGTGTACGTGTGGTGCAACTCGTTGTGCGAGTGCTTCCACTGCTCGGCCGGCGAGACGTGATCCCACTCCCAGGTGGTGGAGTGGATCTTCGGGTCCCGCATCCAGTCCCACTGGCCGTGCAGGACGTTGTGGCCGATCTCCATGTTGTCCATGATCTTCGCCACGGACAGGCCGGCGGTGCCGAGCAGCCACGCGGGCGGGAAGACCGAGAACAGCAGCACGCCCCTGCTGGCCAGCTCGAGCTTGCGCTGCGCCGAGATGACCTTGCGGATGTAGGCGGCGTCCTTCTCGCCGCGGTCGGCGATCACCTCGTCGCGGATCGCGTCCAGCTCGCGGCCGAGCTCCTCGATCTGCTGCGCGGTCAGGTGGGCGGTGGGGTCGATGGCGGTCAAGGTGCGTCTACCGTTCGATGTCGCAGGGGCCCGCCGCGGCGGACACGCAGGTCTGGATGAGGACGCCCGGCTCGGCCTCGGTGATCTCGCCGGTGCGCAGGTCACGGACGGCGCCCGCCTTGAGCGGCGTGACGCAGCCGAAGCAGATGCCCATGCGGCACCCGGAGGGCATGAGCACGCCGGCCTCCTCGCCGATGTCCAGCAACGGCGTGGCGCCGTCCGCGTCGACTGTCGTGCCGGTGGCGCTGAACGTGACCTCGCCGCCGTCGCCGGCCACGACGATGCGGGGTCGGAAGCGTTCGGTGCGCAGGCGCTCCCGGACGCCGTGCTCGCTCCAGTGCTCCTCTGCGGCGTCGAGCAGGCCCGCGGGCCCGCAGGCCCAGGTCTCGCGCTCGGCCCAGTCGGGCACGAGTTCGCCGAGGCGGGCGAGGTCGAGCTTGCCGTCCGTGGCGCTGTGCACCTCGGCGAGGCGCAGCTTCTCGTCCGCGACCAGGCCGTGCAGCTCGTCGCGGAAGATCACGTCCTGGGGCCGCGGCGCACAGTGGACCATGACGACGTCATCCAACTCGATGTCGCGCAGCATGCCCATCACGGGCGTGATGCCGCTGCCGGCCGTCAGGTAGAGCACCTTGGCGGGCTTGGCAGGCGGCAGCACGAAGTCACCGGTCGGCTGGTCGAGCTGGATCAGCGTGCCGGGTGTCGCCCTGCGGACCAGGTGGTTGCTGACCTTGCCGTCCGGGATCGCCTTCACGGTGATCGTGATCCGGCCGTCCTGGCGGTCTGTCGGTGAGGTGATGGAGTAGGCACGCCACAGGCGCCTCCCGTCGACGTCGACCCCGATCCGCACGTACTGACCGGCCGCGTGGCCGCGCCAGCCCCGCCCCGGCCTGATCACGACGGTCGCGGCGTCACCCGTCTCGGGGTGCACGGCCTCGATGCGCCCGCGCAGGTCGGCGCCCGCACGCAGCGGGCTGACCAGGTCGAGGTAGTCCGACGGCAGCAGCGGCGTCGTGACCATCTCCAGCAGTTTCCACGCCCTCTTGCGGAGGGCTGCACTCGTCATGACTCCAGCTTGCTGCGCCTCAGGGTGTAAAGTCCTGACCGTAGGACGTGAATCTGGTCGACCGAATTGTTCGCAAGGAACAAAAGCGTGAGTCAAGCAATCCGGAGGGCCAGCGAGCTGGTCCTGGATGAGACGACGGTCACCGCGCTTCGGGCCGCGTTGAGGGCCACCGCCGACGAGGTCGTCCAGGCGATCATCGACGAGGTCCCTCCCTACGCGAACGCCCTTTCGGGCCGCATGGGCGGCACCATCCGCCGAGCCGTCCGCACCGCCCTGGGCCACTACCTGGACCTCGCGAGCGGGAATGCCACGGGCGGCGACGCCGGTGACGCAGCCTACGAGCTGGGCCGCGGCGAGGTGCGCGACGGCCGTTCGATGGACGCCCTGCTCAGCGCCTACCGCGTCGGCGCCCGCGTGGCCTGGCGATGTCTGGCAGCGGGTGCCGTACCCGTAGGTCTGCCCGCCGCCGAGGTCGCCAAGTTCGCCGAGCTGACCTTCGCCTACATCGACGAGCTCTCCGCCGCGAGCGCCGCGGGCCACGCCGACGAACTGGCGGCTCGGGGCAGGGCCCGCGAGCGCCACCTGGAACACCTGGCCCGCGACCTCCTCGCCGACGCGAGCCCGGACGTGCTGCTGGCCGCTGTTCAACGGGCCGGGTGGCAGCCTCCGACGTCGCTGACCGCGGCCCTGCTGCCCGCGGCCCAGGCCCGGCCTGCCTACCGCGCGCTCGACCCGGGCACCCTCGTCCTCGATGATCTGCCGGACGCCACCGGTGTGCTGCTCGTTCCCGATGCCGACCGATCGCATCTCCTGCGGCAGCTGGCCGACCGCACCGCCGTGGTCGGCCCGCCCCGGCCGTGGACTCGTGCGTGCGCCTCGTACGCACGAGCCGTACGCGCGCGCTCCCTCTCCTCGGACATCCGCGACACCGAGGCCCACCTGCCCGAGCTGGTGCTGAGCGCCGACATGGACGCGTTCTCAGACCTGCGTGCCCGCGCGCTCGCACCGTTGCGGACCTTGCCCGTCGCGACCGCGCGGCGGCTGGAGGAGACGCTGCGAGCGTGGCTGCTGCACCAGGGCAGGCGGGACGAGGTGGCGGCGGCGTTGTTCGTCCATCCCCAGACAGTCCGGTACCGGATGTCGCAGCTGCGGGAGCTGTTCCCGGATCTCGCCTCGCCGTACCGGGTCCTTGAACTGACCCTGGCGGTGGGTCTTCCGGCCGGCTGACACGTACTCCGAGCGTCCATGACCGCGTCCGCGCGCGGGCCAGGAATCAGAAGCGGTGCCCAAACCGAAGGCCGGGTCACGTCTTCCCGGGGGAGGTGCGTGGTCGGCCGCGTGCGGCGCCGAGTGCGGACCCCTGAGTCCGTACCGTCTCCGGCACCGGCGACGACGGGAGCGGCACGTACGCCGCCGCTCCGGGCGCCGGTGCGCCCGCTCCGACGGTCCCCGCGAGCCGACCCCGCCCGGCTCTCCACGGGCCCTCACCCCAGCCCGCGGCCCCTGCCGCCGGTAGCGGGGATCGTCGCGCGACCGGCCCGGCCGGTGGCGCGGCCCGTCGGCGGCCCGTCGGTGGCGGCCCGTCGGCGCGGCGCGGAACTACAGTGGCGGGTATGACCGATGGCATCTCCGGCATCCCCGGCCTCGCCGCGATCCGGCAGCGCGCCGGCGCGGAGCTGTTCGCCCGGGTGGCCGGGCCGCAGGGCCCGGCCACCCGGAGCCGGATCCACGAGACGCCGGGCCCCCGGTGGTTCGGCCCGGACCGGCCCATCCGGGTCGTCCACGGAGACGCCTCGATGTTCGTCGGCGGACTCCGGGCGCTCCTGCTGCAGTCGCTGCACCCGCTGGCGATGGCCGCCGTCGAGGCGCACTCCGGCTACCGGGGCGATCCGTGGGGCCGGCTCCAGCGCACCAGCACGTTTCTCGCGGTCACCACGTTCGGGACCGCGGCCGACGCGCAGCAGGCGGTCGACCACGTGCGGGCGGTGCACGAGCGGGTCCGCGGCACCAGTGCCTCGGGGGAGGCGTACCGGGCCGGTGATCCACACCTGCTCGGCTGGGTGCACGCCGCCGAGGTCGACAGCTTCCTCCGTGCCCACCGGGCCTACGGAGAAAGGCCGTTGGACGACGACGCCTATGACGGCTACGTGGCCGACGCCGCCGTCGTGGCCGCCGCGCTGGGTGTCGTCGACCCGCCGCGCGACCAGCGGCAGCTCGCCGACGTCCTCGCGGCGTACCGCGCCGAGTTGCACCGGACCAGGGCGGCCCTCGACGCGGCGCGGTTCATCCTCCTCCGGCCGCCCCTGCCGTGGGTGGTCCGCCCGCCGTACGGGCTGCTCGCGGCCGGCGCGGTCTCGCTGCTGCCGGGGTGGGCGCGGCGGGAACTCCGCCTGCCCTACCTGCCGGTGGTGGAGGGACCGGCGGTCCGGCTGGGCGCGGCCACCGTGACCAGGGGGATCAGGTGGGCGATGACCCGCCCGCCCGGGGGCGAGGCGGGTCGGCGGGTGGACCCGGGCGTCCCGACCTGACCAGGACCTCTGACCAGGACCTGGCGGCCCCTGCCGGCGGGGTCGGTCGCCCCCCGGTCATCGCCGGCGGCGCGCGGCCGACCGCCCCAACCGATTCGCCAGGCCCGCCACCGCCACGGTGAGACCGAGTCCGGCGCTGAAGAGCAGGATCGTCAGAGCCAGCACCGCCACTGTCGCCATCATGAGGATCGCCCTCTCTCGTCCAGCCGTGCGGCGCCGGACCTCGTGTCCGGCGCCGTCCGGGAGCCCGCGTTCCCCGCGCGGCCGGGACCACACGGGCGTCGGCCCGCCGACCGGGGGCGAGATTCAGCCAAGTGGGCCGACGGCCCCGCCCCTCGGAGCTATTCGCCGTCCCACGCGGTGGCGGACAGCAGGGCCCCGGCCGACCAGCGGGCGTAGCGGCAGCTCACCGGCAGTGGGAAGTCGACGGCGGCGGGGCCGGTGACGGACCGCAGATCGGCGAGCAGGGCGTCGTCGGGCAGGGCCGCTGCGGCCTCGCGCAGCAGGGGGTCACCGCTCACCCGGGCCGCCGCGGCGGTGACCGGCTCCACCGTCGTCGCCTCCCGCTCCGGGTCCGGCCACCGATCGCCGAAGTGTCGGCCGAACGTCCTGATCTCGATGGCGGTGCCGGGTCCGGCCTCGGCCCGGGCCGCGGCGAGTGCCTCCTCCAGGCAGTCGGCGAGGCGCTCCAGCCAGGCGGTCAGCGACGGCGCCACGCGCACGGAGTCGGTGGCGTCCCAGAAACGGAAGACCGGGCCCCACGCCCCCGTGGCCCGGTCGACGTCCACGTAGGTGTGGCCGTCGCCGTGGTCGAGGTGGACGAACCAGTGGGTGCCGGCGCCGCCGGCGTGCTCCACGTACCAGCTGCTGTCACCGGCCGGGTAGCAGCCCCGGTTGAAGGGGTGAGCCAGGTCGACGTGCTCGATCGACAGGTGCTGGTTGACCGCGGACCGCGAGACCGTGATCCGCACGCCCCCGACGACCCGCAGCAGCGCGCGGATCTCCTCGGGCACCGGCGCCGGCCAGCCGTCCATCTCCTCGTCGCTGATCCCCGGGTCCAGGACCACCAGCCCCTCGGAGGACTCCGCCACCCGCCGCAGCCGCCCCGCGGTCCGTACGGCGTCGTCGCAGGCGGCGCTGCCGGCGCCCTGGGCCGCGCTGGGCGTGCTCGCGGCGCCGTCGGTCGTGCGGTCGGTCATCAGGGTCCCCCTCGGTCGGTGCGTCGGCGGCACGACCCTACCGCCGGGAGGGGACAGTCCCCGCCGGACGACGGCGTCGAGCCGGGCCGCCCGGCCGGGCGGCCCGGCGGCCCGTCGGACGACCGAACGCCGTCGGCTCGATCACGACCACCGGGATCTCCCGGTCGTTCTTCGCCCGGTACTCCTTGTAGGCGGGCCAGTGCTCCACCATGAGCGGCCGGGCGGCAGCCCGCTCGGCCGATACCGGACCTGGGCCGGGCACGAGGCCTTCGAGCGGTCCTGCCGGCCCGCGCTCGGGTCCCTCTTCGACCTCGCCGACTCACGCTGCAAGGCTGATGACGTTCTCGTGTTCCTCTCGGAGGGCGACCCGCCGCCGCTCTTGCTGACGCCGCCCTTGCTGACGCCGCTCTTGCTGGCGCCCCGTCAGGGCGAGCGGTGCGTGCCGGCGCCGCCGTGTCCGGTCAGTCCTTCCGTCGGCGCAGGGCGGACGGCCGGTGTACGGCCGTCCGCCCGGAGGCGGAGCTGCGCACCTCGTACTGCGGCTCCTCGGGTGAGGCGTCGACCGTCCGGCCCGCGGCCTCGACCCGCGAGGTGATCTCCCGCTCGACCCGGCCGGTCACGGTGGTTCCGTGACTCCGCCACGAGACGTGGTCGCCTCGCCGCAGCCGCTTCCGCCCGTTCCCGGTGGCGTGGGACTTGGTCGTCATGGTGCGTCCTCCCGGCTCCGGCCGCGTCGTGGGTCCGACCGGGCGTGTGCCCATCCTCGGCCGAAGCGAATCTCGCGGGCCCCGACGGGGAGCGTGGAGCTCCGGCCGTCCGCTGCCCCCGGCGCGGCGGTCGGTCGTGAGGCGGGCGGGCGCCGCTCGAAGCGGCGCCCGCACGTAGCCCTTCAGGGTCGTTTTACAATCCGAGAGTGTGGTTCTTTGGGAAGCCAGGGAAAGTTTGGAGAAGGGG
>NZ_JBVHVO010000006.1:286538-335823 GCF_055564815.1 Kitasatospora sp. NPDC028961
CGTGGGGGGGGGGGGGGGGGGGGGGGGGGGGGGGGGGGGGGGGGGGGGGGGGGGGAGGTGGGGGGGGGGGGGGGGGGTGGGGGTTGTTTCTCCCCCCCCCCCCCCCCCCCCCCCCCCGCCCCATCTCGGGCCGATCGACCGGCAAGGAAGTGTGGTTCTGCGGGACCCGGGCAGGCGTGCGGACATGGTGAGATTCGGCTACACGGTGATGAGCGGGCGGGCCGGGCCCCGGCAGCTGGTGCGGGACGTCGTCCACGCCGAGCAGGCGGGCTACGACTTCGCTGCCATCTCCGACGACTACTCTCCGTGGCTGGACGCGTCGCCGAGTCGATTCCTCGCGGCTCCCTGCGGCGACCGCGTCGAGGGCTCCGTCGAAGCGGTCCGGGCGTCCGCCGACGCGGGGTTCGACGAGGTGGCGCCGGTCCAGGCGGCGGTGACCACCGGGAGGTCTACCTCGACTGGTCCGAGCGCACCCTGCTCCCCGCCCTGCGTGAGCTGCGACGCGGTTCCCGTCCCACGCCCGGGCCCCACCGGGCCGCGTCCGTCCGGGAGAACCTGCCCGCCGGCCCTGCGCTGACGTCAACCGCACGACCGCCCCTGCAACCCATCCAGTTGACCGCCCCGTCCACCTGACCGACATCGACGTGACCGAGGAGTGTGCCCCCGATGGACGCCGACCACAGCACCAATGAGTCTGCCCGCACCATGGCGGAGCTGAGTTCGCAGGCCGAGGAGGCCCGCGACCGTCTCGCCGACACGGGCGAGGAGCCCGAAGCCGGCAGCGACGTCGCAGCCCGGGCGCGCGATGCAGCCGAACAGGCCCGGGAACGCGTGCTCCGAAGCACCGAGCAGGCCCGGGAACGGGTCAGCCACGGGGTGGCCGACGCACGGGAGCGCGTCAGCCACACCGCCGAGCACGCCCGGGAACTCGTCGGCCACGGCGCGGACCAGGCCCGGCACGCCGTGGAGGAGGGACTCGGCGGGGCCACCGACAGCCTTCGCGCCGGGGCGGTGCGGGCGAAGGCGGGTTTCGCGGGCTTCACCGACACGGCCGGGTCGGCGGTCGCGCGCGACGGGGAGGAGGGCCCGGCCCGGGACGTGGTGCTCCAGTCCGCCCGGTACGCCGGGCCGGTACTGGCCGCCGCCGGTGCCGCCATGCTCGTCGCCGCCGCTGTCGTGGCGCTCTCCCGCCGCCGGGCCTGACGCGCGCCCCTGAAGGACCGCCCGGCACCGGCCGCCCGGGTTGCGCAGCGCGGTCGCGCTCGCTCCGGGCGGCCTCCGGGGCCCGCCCGGCCGCCCTGCGGCTCTCACCTGCCCCCGTGGGCCGGCCGGGCGGGCCACGGCAGCGCGGTGGCCGCAGGGCCGGGCAGCCCGGGGGGCCGGAACGTGCGCGCGGGCGGCCGGCGTTTCCTGGTACTCCTGGGAGAACCAGAGGTCCACTCGCGTTTGGAGCCGTCGATGACCGTTCGCCGTGTCGTTCCCAACATCCGGTCGGAGGCCGCGGAGGAGAGTCGGCAGTTCTACGGCTTGCTGGGCTTCGAGGAGGTCATGAACCACGGCTGGATCATGACGCTCGCCTCCCCGGCCAGCCCGGCGGCGCAGATCAGCGTCATGACCGAGGACAGGACCGCGCCGGTCGCACCCGACATGAGCGTCGAGGTGGACGACGTGGACGCGGCCTACGCGCTCATGCGGGAGAGCGGTGCCGAGATCGTTCACCCCTTGCAGGACGAGGAGTGGGGCGTACGACGATTCTTCGTCCGCGACCCCAGCGGGCGCGTGGTCAACGTGCTGGGCCACCGCTGACGGTGCGTCCCGCGCGGCGACCGGGCCCGTCCCGCCAGGCGCCGCGCGGCACCGCCCGGGCGTGCCCGGCACCGCCCGGGATCCGCCGATCGCGTAGACAGGGTGACGGGGTGTCACTAGTGTCCCACCGCAGGGGGAGTGGAGTCGCTCGAAGCGGATGGGGGGCAGTGGTGTTCACGGTTGCTGGGCAGCACTACACGGCACGGGAACTTCTCGCCAGGATCGCGGGGTTGGCGGCGGAGAAGGGCAGCGACGTGCTCTGGCACGCCGGTTACGTCGCCGCACTGCCGGAGCTGGCAGAGGCCGGCCGGACGGAGTTCTCCTCGCTGGACGCCGTCCTGGTGAGCCTGGGCGGCTGCCTCGTCGGCGGTGACGGCTACGCCTACGCCTACCGGGGGCAGGTCGACCTCACCGCGCGCAGCATCCTCGCCGGAAGGCCCGTGTTCGAGAACAGCGGTCGGGACAAGACGTTCAACCGGCTGAACTGGGTGCAACAGGGGCACGGGGACGACGCCTTCCTTCGGCTGCGCACCGGCAGTTCGCCGTACAGCGCGGTGCGCGACCTGGTGGACCACTCCGCCGCCTGGACGCTGGACTGCGCCACGTTCGTGCAAGCCGTCCAACTCGGCGCGTGGGCCGAAGCGGTAGGGAGCGACGCGTTCGACCGGCGGGTCGCGCGGCCGTTCGATCTCAAGGAGCACGGATCCACCGGGCTGACTCACCGCAAGCTCTGGTTCAGGGACTCGCAGGGCGCCGAGTTCCGGTTGCGCACCCCCGCTTCCGACCGCCTCCGAACACTTGAGCCCGTCGTCGACACGGACGAGCCGCAGCTGCTGCGCCTGGCTCCGCCGGGGAGCCGGGTGGCGTTCGTCAACGCCGACCCGAAGGCCGAAGGCAGCGACTTCGAGCGGGAGAACACCGTCAAGCTGCCCGACGGGACCTACGCCTCGCACCCGTTCGGCATCCTCTCGGCCGGGGCGACGAAGCGGGCGCTCGCCCAGCAGACCGTGCTGCGCTACGGCGACGAGATCGACGTCACGCTGGCCCGCGCGGTGGCCGGCGAGCACGACTCGATCGGCCCGGACGAGGCCCGCTCCGCACAGGAGGAACTGGACCGGTTGCTCGCCGTCGACGACCGGGAGGCCCTGGTCACGTGGATCATGGACCACCGGATGTGGACGGAGAACCTGCTGTACGACGACTTCGACGAGTACGTCCACGACCTGCTCTACCTCGGCGAGGTGGAGATCTACACGATCACCCCGGAGAGCCACGCCCGGTAGCGGCCGCCGGGCGGCGGTGCGGATGACGGCTCAGCGGGCCACCTCCGCGGGCGTCGGATCTGTGACTCCCGCGGTCCCTGGCGTTGGAGTGATCGGGCCGGGTCGCGGGTCGCGCGCGGTGTGACGTTTCAGCTGTCCAGCCTCCACCGCCGACTCCGGCGGCGGTGGAGGCTTCGCCGTGTGCCGGTGGAGCGGACGGGCCGCCCCTCGCCCCGGGGCCGGTCCGCGAACCGCACGAGGACCTTACGGCCGAGCAGGGTGCCGCGAGCAGGATTTCGCAGGGCCGGGATCCACCGAACGCGTCTGTTCGCTCCCGAGGAGAGCGCCACCGGCGCATGACCGCACCATGATCCAGTACGAGGAACCAGCCAGTACGGCGTCCGAGGTCACATCCTGTCCACGCAGAGGAATTCAACCGACTGGACCGCGGTAGAGCGACGCTCTGCGCCCCCGCGAGCCGTAGCCCCGACAGCCTGCCGTCGCCTCGTGAGGGTCCGGACCCGCCGAAGGACGAGATCAAGCAGTTGATCATATGTGGTGGGAGTCCGATAAGGTGTCCCGCTGTCTGGGAGGGCGTACATGAACGAAAAGGCACGGAATCTCATCCCGTGGGTAGTGCTCGTGGCCGCGGTCGGCGGCCTGGTCACCTACCGGAATCCGTGGCTCGACCCGAACCGGTCCGATTCTCCGGGGCCGGCATCTGCCTCCGGGCCCGCCTTCTCGGCCTGGCCTCCGGCCCCGGCCCTGCCCACGACTGCGCCGAGGCCGACGGCCGACGCGGCGCTGCCGGGCGGCGGCACGTTCATCGGGAGCCGGTGCGGTACCAAGAACTTCCACCACTTCACACCGCCGGTCACATCTGTCCCCGAGCCCACCGGCCGGGGCGAACAGCGGGGTCGCCGCACACCGGGCCCACAGCTGGTCCTCGGCTCCTACGGCTTCGGGCGACACGGGGTCGACGACCAGGGGGAGTTCACCATCGATCTGCTACTGGGCCCCGGCACGGAGCGCGAGCTCGAACTGTCGGGCCCGCTCGGCCCGGAGGGCGTGGCCGTGGAGATCGAAGGACCCGAGGGGATAGTCGGCGGTGCGTACGGCCTGCCGGTCACGCTCTCCGATGACGAGGTCCCGTCCCCGGAAGGCAAGGTCCGCATCACGCCGGGCAGCGGCGGATCGGCGGGGGTCACGCTCCCCGCGCAGGCGCTGTGCCCGGGGTACGACGGCTTCGCGCTCCAGCGGGTGCTCGTCGCACCGATGGACTCGTCGAACACCATCATCGGCGACCCGCCCTACCGGCTCACGGTCTCCATCTCCGACCCCGCCGTCGGCGCGCTGCGACGCGCATCCGGATCACCCCTGACCGGCGACGTCCTGAGCGCGGACAACCGGATCGACCCGGCACACGGCTCCCCGGCCGACGACCCCGCGCGGGCGGCGGTCTGAGCTCCTCCCGAACCGCCCCTGCGCCGCACCGGCGGGGGCGGCGCGTGGCTGGGTGATCAGCGGGCGCGCGGAGGGTGATCGACTCCTTGGTGCAGCTGAGTGGTTGCGCTGGGTGGCCTCTCCAGCGGGGCCGCGGCCGGCCTCGCCCTCGCCGCCGTCCTCGGCACGGCGGATGCACCGCACCGAGCGGAGCCGCGCACGCCGCCCCGCTCGGTGCGGTGCGTCCATCGGGGCCCGAGGCGGCGAGTCGGCCGTCTCGGGCCTCCTGGGCGGCCCTCGCCCGCTTCCACCACCAGCGCCTCGACTGGCGCAGCTGCGTAGCCGGGCCCCGGACGGCCAGGAGGGCGCGGATCTTCAGAAGGCCGGCGCCACCCGCGCCGACGTCACCGTCCAGCTGCCGGCCCGGCTCGACCCTCCTGCTCTGCCTTGCTCTGCACCGCCGGGCTGGCCCGACCGCGCCCTCACGCCACCGCTCTGGCCCGCCACCCGCTGGGAACGTTCGGCGAACGCCTCCCCGACCACGATCCCGCCGGACAACCACGACGATGTCGCCCTCCTGGCCATGCGGGTGCCCTGCCGCTGGAGGAGAGGAGGCTCAGGGGTCGTCCGTGCCTGCGCGGGCGGCCGGTCGTTCCTGCTACTCGGTGCTCGAAGCCCGCCCGTGGATTGCGGGAGCGGACCTGCGGTGATCGGGCCGACTGGGACCGGTCGACCGGTCGACCGGTCGACCGGGCGCCCGGACAGGCCGTACGGGTGGGTCCCGGACGGCCCTGAGGGGCCGGGTCAGATGACCCGTGGTGTCTCGCCCGCCGCCGGGAGGTCGTCCTGCGGCAGGTGGACATCGGTGACGCGGAGGTTCACCTCGACCACCTCCAGGCCGGTCATCTGCTCCACTGCGGCGACCACGGCGGCCCGGAGAGCGTCGACCGTGCGCGGGATGGAGAACCCGTACTCCGTCACGACATCGAGGTCGACGGCGGCCTGCCGTTCGCCGACCTCCACCTCCACCCCGCGAGCGGGGTCGTTCCGATCGGCGCCCCCGTGATCGCCATGTGTGAGCGAAGGCCCGCCGCCCAGCCGGTGGACTCCCGGAACCTCGCAGGCGGCGGTGGCCACGATCCTCGCCACCGCGCCCTTCAGAACGGTCGTTCGGCCGGCGGGCGGCCCGGCGGCGTCCTGCTGCCGGACCGCGGCCACGGGACCGGGGCGCTTCGGCCCGGGGCGGCCGGGCCCGGTACCGGGCGCCGACGGGGGCTCGGCTGCTGCGGCCGCGTAGTCGCCGGGGGGCGTGGGGGCCGTCGTCGCGGGTTTCTGCACCGCACCGCTGCCCGTCGGGTTGGTGGGATAGGTCATCATCGTTCACCTGCCTGCACCTCGTGGCCGACCGTACCGGCCGACCACCGAGCACCTTCCCACCACCGGGTGGACCAACCCTGGTTCGACCGGCGATCGGGGTGCCGGGGCGCCGGGAGCAGGGCGGGCGGCTGAGGTTCGGCTACTGGAGATGACCGAGCAGGGCCGGCCTCGACTTCTTCCGACCCCGCGGACAACACGCCGCGTGCCGTCCCGCGGGGCAGCGGGCGCAGAACGCCCGGTGCCGGCTCGTGCTCGACGCCCCCGCTTGTGCTTCCCTCCCTGGTGGAACCGGTGGAACCAGTGGAAACGGGTTGGCCCGGTATCGGGCCGGTGGGGTCGAGGCCCCGTTCACGCCCGGTCCCCGGCCCGGGCGTGAACGGGGCGACCGCCGGGGGTCGTAGGGCTCGGCGCGAACCGGAGCCGGGGGCGCTGTTCCAGCTCGAAGGGGCCGTGGTTCAGGCGGGCCAGGTGCCCGTCAGGCGGTGGGTGGCGGCCGCGCCTCCCCGTTCGACGGCGGCCTTCACGGTGCCGAAGATCGCGCCCTGGAGGGCGGCCGCGACGAGTATCTCCAGCCAGGTACGGTGCTCGTCGGTCGCGTTCGGCGCGTCGTCGTCGTGGCCCAGGACCTTCCAGGTCTGCTTGAAGAGGGCGCCGGCCAGGAGGCCGGCGGATGCGCCCAGCAGCAGGCCGACCGGCCTGTAGGCGATCTTGGCGGCCTTCACCGGCGCCGTCCGAGCAGGCTGCGGAGCAGGACCACCGCGAGGACGGCTGCCGCGGCGGCTGCCAGCAGCGGCGACCGGTTGGCGCGGGCGGCGCCCACGGCCCGGCCCGCCTTCGAGCGGACCTGCGCCGGGGTGTGGTCCGCCGCGACACGCCCGGCATGCGCCGCCGTACCGCGGGCCTGGGCCGCCAGGTTTCCGGCGCGGTCCAGGACATCCTTCGGGGCGTGGTCACGCATGGTCCGGGCGGTTTTGGTGACCGTGTCGCGAACCGCCTCGGCGGCGTGCGCGACGGTCTCCTGTGCCGGGTTCTTCACAGCTGTCCCCTTTCGTCGGCGAGGGCCGGGTGCGTGGCCCGCCCGTCGGCGTCCGATGTACGGCCGAGTTCTCCGCAGGTGCGGCTGGGCCGGTACAACCCCGGCTACCCCCGAACGCGCCGCGCATCCGCCTTTGTTCGGCGCGGGCGGCCCAGGTGATCCCGTCCGGGTGGAAACGGGGTCGTGGGATGACGGGGTATCGGTGGCGAGGTAGGTCCGAAGCGGACGGCTTCGCCGCCGCGCCGTGGCTGCCCAGCGACAACGCCCTGCTTCTCCAGCGCCTTGCGCAGTGCCCGCACGGGGCCGCCGCTCAGCTCCCAGAGGATGCGCAGGCTCCACCGCCACCCGAACAGGTCGAGTGCGGCCATCAGGGGGAGCTCAGCGGTCGAACCGCGAACTGGCTTGCCTGGCTGCGGCGTTGGCGTGACATGGAGTGTGCCGCCGGCGGCGCGGGGGCGGCAGCCCGACCGCCGTTCTGGACCGGATCATAGGCAGTGCTGAGAGGCGATCCCAGCTTGATCTCCAACCTCGAGCGGGCCAGGCGCGCTTGGAGCGCGGGTTCGCGTTCGATGGTCTCGCCGACGTCATGGCGGGGCACTGGCTTGCGGTTCTTCGAAGTTAGTTTCGGCACGCTGGCCGGGGGAGCGGGGCGTCGGCGCGGATGTCGCGGACCCCGCGGGGGGCCCGGGCCGGGTCAACTCCGCAGCGGGCAGCCTCAGCCTGCGCGTCGGTGCGCGGAGACCAGCCACCGCCAGCGTCGACGCTCCGTGAAGAGGGTGGCGGCGGCCAGTACGGTCACGAGGGCCGCCACCCAGGCGGGCCAGGCCAGCCACGAGGAGACCACCGCCGCCGCGAGCTGGAGCAGTACCAGCAGGATCGTGGCCCAACCCGGCACCGCGACGACCACGTTGGCTTTGTCCCCCGGGGTGGAGAACAACGTCGGAAGGCCGATCAGTGCCAGTACGGAGAGGGTGGCCAGCAGCCACGAGTGGTCGGCCAGCGCCCAGGGGGTGGCCACCCAGGCGACGAGTTCCGTCGAGAAGCGGAGCGCGGACGCAACGCGGTCGTCCGGGCGTTCCGAGGTCATTGCCCCAGCAGCGGTGTCGGTCACCTGCGGACGATCTCACGGCGCGCGGCCGACGGCCAGGGGTCCGGGGCACCGCCGTCGCACCCCGGCTCCCCGCCCGTGCCCCCGGAAGGATGCGGCCCGCTGACGCTCAGGTGGGTGGGGGAGCCGTTCTCCACCGTGTCCCTGCACGGGCGGCGGTGGCACTGCCCGTGTCTGCCTGGGAGGTGATCCTGGCCGTGCGCGTGTCCGTAGTGAGAAGGGCATCCGCTGGGGCGGACGCCCCCTCAACACCGCGGCCTGAGCGACCGCGAACCGCAGCCCCCGAACGCCGGCGGGGCACGTCCAGGAGAAGGACAGCGACAGAAGGACGACTCAGGAGGCGGACGGCTCGATCTCCCCCGCAAAGACGATGAACTGGTCGATGAGGCTCCGCCGTAGATGGACGACGTCCGTTCCCGCCAGGCGGGGGCCTCCATCCGGCGTGGTGAAGACCCACTGGTACCGGGCCCACTCGTCAGGCATGTCCACCGCTGAGCAGCGCACCATCGTGCCGCTCCCCGCCGGGTGGCGCCGGATGTCCAGCACGAACCGTTCGACTGCCGCGATTCCTTCGCTGCGACCCAACGGTCCCCAGAAGACCACGTCTGAGGTCAGGGCCCGGGAGAGCAGGGCAGTCACATAGCTGTCGTCCGAAGTGTTGAAAGCGGAGATGAACGTGTCGATCGCGGAGCGTGCCGTCTCTTCCTGCATCCCCCAGTAATACCAGCCATTGCGCGTGCGCTCATCCCGCGAGCCGCCTTCCGATCACGGTGGACCATCCCGGGCACAGCACTTCGCTGCGACGAAGAGGTCCACCGCAACGGTGGGGGCAGAGGGAAGGAGGGGGTGCCGCTCGGGGCGGGGCGTCGGGCTCCGGGAGGACGGGTGGGTGGGACCGCGGTCCCGGAGGTGTCATCCCGGGGGCGCAGCGGCGAGGGGGTGGTCTCGTCCTGTGCGCGGACGACCCTCATGGGCGGTGGGTGGTTCGCTGGAAACCACCCGGGAGGCCCGGGAATCCTCCATCGACAGGAGTCCTTCGTGAACGAGCGTGTGTCGCCCCGGTTCCGCCTCCGTCTCCGACCCGGCGGGCGGGCCCGCACAGCGGTGGCCGTCATCGCCGGCGCACTGACGCTCGGCACGTTGACGATCGGCGTGCCTACCTCCGCCACGGCGTCCCCGGTCTCCACGGCGTCCCCGGGCTCCGGGGCTTCCACGGCCTTCGCCGCCGACCCGGCGACCGTCGGTGACGCCGCGTCCGGCTCGCGCCGGCCGGACGGAGTCCAGCAGCGGCTGGAGGCCCTGGTGAGGGACTTCAAGGCTCCGGCCGCGCTGGCCACCGTCACCGACCGGGACGGCCGGACCCGCCGGTACACAGCCGGAGTCGGTGACCTGACCACCGGGGCGAAGGTGCCGGTGGACGGCCAGGTGCGGGTCGGCAGCAACACCAAGGCCTTCACCTCGGTGGTCCTGCTGCAACTGGTCGGCGAGGGCAAGGTGGGGCTCGACGCCTTCGTCGACACCTACCTGCCCGGCCTGCTGCGCGGGGACGGCATCGACGGACGGAACATCACCGTCCGTCAGCTCCTCCAGCACACCTCGGGGCTGCCCAACTACACGGAATACCTGGAGGGCGACCGGCTGGACCGCTACTACGAGCCCCGGGAGCTCCTCGACCTCGCGCTCGCCCACACGTCCGACTTCACCCCTGGCGACGGCTGGAAGTACAGCAACACCGGGTACCTGGTCGCCGGGATGATCATCCAGAGGATCACAGGCCGGCCGGTGGGTGAGGAGATCACCCACCGCGTCATCGACCGGATCGGTCTGCGGCACACCTACTTCCCGGTCCCGGGGGACACCACCGTGCACGAGGCGCACCCCGAGGGCTACGACCGGCTGACGCCGGACGGCCCACTCACCGACGTGACGCGGCAGGACATGTCCTGGGGCTGGGCCGCGGGGGCGCTGGTCTCCACGAACACCGATCTGAACCGGTTCTACACGACGCTGATCGGCGGCGGCCTGCTCGCCCCGGAGCTGCTCGCGCAGATGCGCACGACCGTCCCGGCGGACGAGCACCTCGGCCAGGGGGCCCGCTACGGGCTGGGTCTGGTCAGCTTCCCGCTGACGTGCGGCGGCGTCTACTGGGGCCACGGCGGTACCCTCCCCGGCTATGTGACCCGCGGCGGCGTCACGGAGGACGGCCGCGCCGCCAACATCGCGGTGACCACCGTGCCCGCCGTCGAGGCCAAGCCGCGTATCGCCGCCGATGTGGACGCGGCCCTCTGCCGGTAGACCGCCGGGAGGGCCGGCCCCCCTTCGTACCGACTCCCGGGGGATGGCCCCCGCCCTGACGAGGAGAACGGGGCGGCGGCCCGGATCCGGACGTGGCACCTGCCCGGCCTTCGACCGGATCGTGTGCGCCTGCGAGGTGATCGCCACATCACCGCGGGTCGCTGTCCCGGGGCCGGGGCCGGGGCCGCGGTGAGGACCACCCTCAGCTCCCGTTCCCCCGTCCGGATAGCCAGTGCGGTGCGGCCCCGGCGGCACCGCACCCGACCCTGCACCGCACCCCTCCCGCGCAGCGTCCGGGCTGCGACCCGGGTACCGCGCGGCGGCGACCCGCCGGGCCCCGGGACGGCTGCGGAGTACGGGGCCGCTTTGTTGACGGACTGTCACAGGAGCGGCGGGAAAACCGGGCACCAAGGTCCGCCGCGTTGGTACCGTGTCGCGACCAGAACGGCTTGACCGGGGGTGCGCGCTGGTGCGCGTTCCCCTTCGGGGGAGGAGGTTTTCGGGTGCGGATCACCAGGGTGGCGGGCGTCCTACTGGCGGCGGGGGTGCTCACGGCGTGCGGGAGCGGCGGAAGTGGTGGGACCGGTGACGGGGCGAGTTCGGGGGCGGCTGCGGGAGCGGCCTCGACGACGCCGGCCGGGAACGGTGCACCGTCGGCTCCGTCGGATGCCCCCACGCTCGCGATGAAGGTCCCGGCGGCGTACGGGAACACCGCGCGCTGGCAGCTGACGGCCCAGCAGGCTGTGAGCTACGGGGTGTTGCCGAAGGCCGGGCTGGTGGTCACGCTGTCCGGCACGGAGCAGACGTATGTGCTGACCGCGCGGGAGGCCGGCACCGGGAAGGTCCGGTGGGCGAGCAAGCCGGTCAAGGGCCTCGGCGAGGCGTACGCGCCCAGGCTGATGGTGGTGTCCGCCGGGGGCAAGGAGTTCGTGGTGCTGTGGTCCACCGGCAAGTCCGGCGGGGACGCGCTGACGAAGGCCCAGCAGATCTACTCGATCGACGTCTTCGCCGCCGAAGGTTCGGGCCAGGACGCCGTCCCCGCCCAGCACCTGGAGATCCCGATGCCGAGCGGTGGCCGGCACGAGGTGCTCGACGGCGGTGGTGGCAAGCTGCTGCTGGACTCGGTGACCGACAAGGTCACGGTGGTCGACGCGGCCACCGGCGCGCAGCAGACCGTCGAGCCCAAATCGCTCACCGCGCCCACGGGTTGCCTTCAGTGCAACGGCCCGGTCGTGGCGATGACCGGCAAGGGCCCGGTGGTCAGCAACAGCCTGGACGCGACCAGGTTCTGGTCGCCGGCGGGCTGGGACAACACCACGGTGGCACCCCCCGAGGCGGATCCGGCCCAGGCGGCGGTCTGGCCGGTGGCCGGCGGCCAACTGCTGGCCCGCTGGCAGGAGAAGGACCAGGGCAGCCACAACGTGTGGGCCGTCCTGGACGGCGAGAGCGGCCAGGTCAAGGCGTCGGTGCTGTGTGACAAGCCGCTGATCGGCACCGGAGGGGCCCCCGCCTCGGCGCTCTCGCCGAACGGCCGCTACCTGGTCTCCGAGCACCTGGCCTTCGACCTCACCGCGAAGAAGGGCTACTGCTTCGAGGAGACGAAGAGCAGCAAGCCGCTGACCTTCACCGCCGTCACCGACGACGGAACGGCCTATGGCACCTCGCTCACCAAGGACGGCGGCGTCGGCGGCTCCAAGGCGCCCGTCCAGCTGTCGCTGGCCACCGGGACCGCGCAGGCGCTGGACGGTGTGGACGGCATCCCGGTGGCCGACCTGGCCGGGGTGGGCGTCTTCAAGCTCCCGTCGGTCTCGGAGGGCGGCCTGGTCGCCTACCCGCGCAAGGGCTGACCAGCCTTTGGGCCCGCTCCTTCGCACGGCGGCGGGCCCTCCCGGGGCACAGGGGCGGCGGGGAACCGCTGCGGGTACTCCGGCCGCACTTCGTGATCAGGTGGCGAGTCTGCGCCGGTAGCGGCTGTGGCGGGCTCGTCCTTGGTGCGTCCGGCGCCCGATCGACCCGTGGAGAGCGCGGCCGGTCGAGGATCAGTGCGTTCACCAGGTGGCGGATCTCGATGGGGGTCAGGTCGATCGTTGGCTGGCCCGGTCCTGCGGGAGCGGTGGTGGCTTGGGCCACCAGGAAGGCCAGGACGCCGAGGACCGGAGCACGGCCCACCCTCGCCTGATGGGGTTCACGACATCTCGTATCGGCCGCTTCGCTGGAGGTCAGGACCTCAGGCGTTGCGGGGCGCCGGGCCCGCCCATCCGTGGCGGCTCCTTGCGGGTCGGTGTCTCGCCCGCGCCGTAAGGAGTCCGACACCTCTGGCTTACGGCTCGGTCCTGCTGCTGGACCGGATTCGCGCCCCGGAGCAGGCCTGCAATCGGTGGTGTTCGCGTCTAGGAGTAGTGCGCACGTGCCCCTGGCCCGTCCCGCTCGCTGAACCCGCCGAGCGCCACGACCACGGCACGGGGCTGCACCTGCTCCATGCCGCCGTCACGCTCCCACGGCCCCGGCCCCGGCCCCGGCAGCGCACGGCGGGGCCGTGAGCGGCCTTCGGCCTGGCACGGCGAGTCGGCTGCGGCCCGGGCGCCGCACGGTGAGGACCCGCGGGCAAGGGCGAGAAGAGCGGACCCGCCCAACCGTAGGGTCGATCGGGCTCCAGGGCGGCGGCGCGTCAGCCGGTGCCCCGGGCTGCGGCACCGCCGTAAGGCGCACCGCGGCCGTAGGCGTTCGTACTCGGATGCGTGGCGGCTGCTGCCGGTTCGCCCGGGATGGGACGGAATCGGTAAGGGCCAGGCATACCGGCCGACGGTCGGGGCAGGTGCTTGCCCGACCGCGAAGCGATGCGAAGGCGAGTGAGCAGCGATGAGCAAGGTGCAGGAGCAGATCGACGTCGATGTGCCGGTCAGCACGGCGTACAACCAGTGGACGCAGTTCGAGCAGTTCCCGATGTTCATGGAGGGTGTCGAGGAGATCACCCAGCTCGACGAGCGGCACAACCACTGGAAGACGAAGATCGCCGGTGTGTCCCGGGAGTTCGACACCGAGATCGTCGACCAGGTGCCGGACGACCACGTGGCGTGGCGTACCACCAGTGGTGATGTGCGGCAGACGGGGATGGTGCGGTTCGAGCCGATCGACGCGACCCACACCCGGGTGATGATGGAGATGGACTTCCAGCCCGGCGGTATGGCCGAGAAGGCCGCCGACATGACCGGCATGCTCGACCGGCAGGTCAAGGGCGACCTCAAGCGGTTCAAGCACTTCATCGAGAAGCGCGGGACCGCCTCCGGCGGCTACCGCGACACCCTCTGACCCGGGCCACCCCTCCGGCCGCCCCCGGCCCCACCCCACGGATGGGGCCGGGGGCGGGGTCATGCGCGAGCGGGAGCGAAGCCGGCCGACGTCGCGTCGCCGGTGAAGCACCGCGTCACGCGCTGCGCCGGAGCTGACGGGCCGCAGGCGGGGGCACCTCACCCCGGCGCCTTGGGGGCCCGGTCCGCGAGAGGGGCTGGCTCAGCCGAAGGAAGCTGTCCGAGCGCCCCTGCACGAGATCCGCCGACGCTCCGCCCTTCACCTGGGTGGCGTCCACCTCGGCGCTCCGCCGGGATGTACCGGTTCGCTGTGCCTTACCGGCCCCCCCGGGAGCGTGAACCCCGTACGGCGGGGAACCCGCTGGTGACAGCCACGCCGCACACGGGAGACGCTCCATGGACTCAGGCAGGAAGACGCCCGCCAACCGGGCGAAGGCGCTGCAGCGCTTCCCGCGCCACGACCGCCGCGGCGAGGCCCGGCTGCCCGCGGTGCTCGCCACCCTGGCGGCCATGCTGCTCTACCTCGTCCTGCCGGAGCAACTGCTGTTCGTCCCGCGCTTCGTCGTGCCGGGCCTGGAACTGCTGCTCCTGATACCGCTGATCGCGGTCAACCCGCGCCGGATGACCCGGCAGAACCGCTTCTCCCGGATCGTGTCGCTGACCCTGGTCGCCCTCATCGGCATCAGCAACCTGATCTCGCTCGGCCTGCTGGTGCACGCCATGGTCACCGACAAGGCCCAGGAGGGCGGCCCCCTGCTGCTCGCCGCGCTCCAGGTCTGGGCCACCGGCATCATCGTCTTCGGCCTGGCGTTCTGGGAACTCGACCGCGGCGGCCCGGTGGCGCGCACCCAGGCCGAGCGCTCCGAACTGCCGCTGGCGGACTTCCGGTTCTCCCAGGACGAGAACGACGACGCCGTCGAGGAGGTCGCCGACGGCTCGTCCCGCACCAGCGACTGGGTCCCCACCCTGATGGACTACCTGTACGTCTCGGTCACCAACTCCACCGCCTTCAGCCCCACCGACACCATGCCGCTGTCCCCCCGGGCCAAGGCGCTGATGGCCATCGAGAGCATCGCCGCACTCATGACCTCGCTGCTCGTCATCGCCCACGCGGTCGGCGTCCTCGACAAGTAGCACGGCACACCGGTCGAGGTCGCCGCAGGGCGGGGCCGGCTTCCTCGGTGGCGATGTGGGCGCGCAGCAGCTCGATGTCGACCGGGTCTCCCTGCCGCACGCGCGTTGAACCGGGCCATCGCGGTCCAGCCGGCTCCTTTGACGCTCGTCGTCGACCTCGGTGCTGTCACGTTCACGGACTCCGCGGGCCTGCCCACGCTGCTGCTCGCCCGCACGGAGGCGTGCCGCCCCCTGCCCGTCGTCCTCGCCGGGTGAGCGTGGCGGCGACGGGACGGGGTTCGGCGGTGCGTTCGCGTTCGGCCGAGCTGTGACTGCCGGATCTGAGCGGCGGTGCCGCTGAGGTACAGGAGGTGGCCCCAGCCGCCGCTCTGCCCGAGCGGGGCGTGGGCAGCGCGGCGGCGTAGCCGACAGGGGGCCCGCGCGGGGCCGATGAAGAACGCGTCGTCGGCAGGGCAGTGCGGTCAGCCCCGAGGCAGAGCCCATCGGGCCTTTCCCAGCAATGGCCGTTCGTATGCTTCAGCCTATTGCGTTCGCCGCTTCGCTGGCGCTTCATGGAAACAGGGGGAGTGGAGAGGTCGCCGCCATGGGAATCTTCGAGATGCAGTACCGGAAGGACACCTTCCTCGCCCTGCTGAAGTCCAGACTCAGCGGGCTGCCGCTGCCGGTCGCGAACCTTCCCCTGTTACCCGGCCGCTGGCTCGACCGGCTGATCTGCACCGGGGTGGAGCTCGCGGACCCCGGTGAGGCGCCGCCGGGAGCCGGCTTCGCCCCCGGGGAGCTCGCGTTCCGCGCGACCATGGAGGTCCACCACACCACCTACCAGGACGCCCTCGACGCGGGCAGCCTCAACGAGCCCGCCACCCAGGTGGCGCTGGGCCACGTCTGGGTAGGGGCCGCGGCATCCCCCACCGCGTTCACCATGAGGCCGGCGGCGGCGGAGATCGAGGGCCACCCGATCCCCGTGTCGGTGCTTCCGGTGGAGCCGCTCGTCGCCCCGTGGCCGGCGACCGTCAACGTCTTGGCGGCGACCGTACTGGCGGACGGCGACGTGATCGTCATCCGCTGCGCGTCGGTCCCCACCCCCCTGACCGGCCCGGTGGTCGACCGCACCGGCGGATCCGACTGGGCGCTGTTCCTGGACGGCGCATACCTGGCCGAGGACGCCGTGGCGAACCAGCGCGAGCAGTTCGACGCAATGGCGGCGACGGGGGAGTACAAGGTCGAACGGCACCCGACCGGTGGGTGGGGCGCCGTGCCGGAGGGATTCGGCGTCAACATCTCCGGCAAGATCGAGGCGGTCGACACCCCCTGCTTCGACCTCGACATCTCCGTCACGGTGAACACCTCCCTCGCCTTCGTGCCGCAACCCGCGGAGGGAAACGCCCGGGTGATCGTGCGGATCGGCTGGGACACCTCCGACTGGGACTCGGCGGTCTGCGCGATCGCCGCGCTGGCGGCGGGCATCGGCGTCACCGCCATCCCGTTCATCGGCCCGCTGATCGGCGGACTCGGCGTCCGACTCGGCCTGATCTCCTTCATGGCCATCCCCTTCGTCATCGACGCGGAAGTGACGAAGAAGATCCAGGCCATGAATCCCACGAAGCCGACCTTCACCAAGGTCGCGCAGACCGACGACCTCGTGACCTGGGAGGGGACATTCCCCCTGGTCATGAACATGCCCAGCCTCACCCTCGCCATGCAGAGCGGCTTCGCAGACCGCGACGGCATGACCTCCCGCGGCAGCCTCTCCGCCCCGCAGCCCCAGCGCGAACTCCGGGGAATCGCACAAGCCGGCGAATGGCGAATCGAGACGGACTGCAAGAACGGCCGCGTCACCCGGGCGTACCACCCCGGTGCCGTCATCCTCTGGCACACCGCGCCCGAGCCGCTGCGCCTCCTGGGCCCCGGTGTCGTGACCAGCCCGCCCGACACCTGGGAGGCCGCCATCACCGTGGACGCGGGCGGCATCGACATCACGGCACCGGACTCACTGCCGCCGGGGACGGCTCTCGGCCTGTGGGCGCACACCGTGTCGGGCCTGCGGTGGGTGGACCTGGGCGCCGTCCCCGAGGAGCCGCCGCCACTCACCAGGGCCCAGGTCGCCGGCGCACTCTTCCAGTGCCGCGGGCCCCTGCAGGAACCGGAGCTCAGGAAGCACCTCGAATGGCTGGTCGACCCGCCGGACCTGTTGGAGCAGGACCGGCCGTACGTGCGTGAGTGGTCCGTCGCGGCCAGGGGGATCCGGGGGGACAGCCCGATCCACTTGGTCGCCGTGGGCGCGGACGGCCGGGAACGCGCGCTCGGCACTGTGCAGCCGCGCCGTGGTGGGATGTCGCTCCAGGTGGTCACGGCGGCGGACGAGAACCTCGAACTGCACACCGACGTCGTGGGCCACTCGGGCGTGCTCATGGGCCAGCGGTGGATCACCCCGTGGGCGCGGCTCCCGGTGGAGGGCGGCGTGGCATCCCTCGCTGTCTCCGACAGCGTGATCGAGGTTCACTCCCTTGCAGGCGAGACCCTCCTCGCCGACTTCAGCGGCGCGCTGCTGGCCGCCGGGCCGGGCCAGGGGCGAGAGCGACCGCAAGGCGAGGCTGTCCCGAACGGCTCCCCGCCCCGGACTCTCCAGGTCGGCCTGACGACCGTGGTCGCACTCGACGCAGCCCACGTGATCGTCGGCAAGGCCGGACCACTGCACCTGGTGGGCGTCCTCGGCCAGTCCGGCTGACCGCCGCACGACCCGTACCGAGGCGGCCCGTCCGTCCCCTGACGTCTCGTAGCCCGAGGGTACGGCGGCCAGCAGCCCGCTGGTGGTGAAGCCCTTCTCGGTGAGGGCCCGTAAGTCCACCACCGCCGAGCACGAACCGAGCGCCGCCGTCGGGCGCCGGGCACCTGCAGCGGCTCATGCGGCGTGGTGGAGTGGAGAGGTCGCCCATGCGTCAGGGCGGGTGGCCGCAGGGCTCACGGCTCACTGTGATCTGTTCTGAAACAACGCTGGTGGCGGCGCTTCGGCCCGTGATGGAGAGCCGGTGGACGAGCCAGAGGGCATGACATCCGCCTCCTGCCACGAGCCTGCAATCGGCTGGCTCGCCTCGGTCAGTGCAGGATGAGCACGAGCAGGAACAGTGCCAAGACAATGCCTGCGCTGATCCACTCACCCTTGCCGTGCTGCCGGCGGGAGCGCTGCGGCGCTGCGGGTGCGGGCCGCCTCGACGCCTTCCGTGCGCCTGCGGTCCGGCTGTGGGAGAAGCCAGTCCCCGGGACCGACACGGTGGTTCGGACGCGCCCGTTGGCCTGCTTGGTGACCCGGGCGCCCTTGACGCCCGCCGAATAGCTGATGCCACTCTTTGAGGCGGTGACACGCAGCCCTCCGGCCTTGAAAGACTTCCGGTAGCCCACCGTTCCTCCTCTCGCGGGCCGGCTCATCCGCCCCGATGGCCGGCATCGTCTCGCATCTTCCGCCGGGTGTCCTGGTTTCGCCTACGTCGATCGAGCCCTCGGGCCATCCTTGTCCACCAGTGGACCTGCAACGGCGGCGCCAACCAGCGTTGGGGGAAGGTAAACGTCGACGGCGACACCTAGGCGATCGTCAACTTCCACAGTGGCCTCGTCCTAGATGTCGCCGGCGGGAGCCCGGCCGACGGGGCTCCCGTGGTCCAGTGGGCCCCGAGCGGCGGGGCGAACCAGCGCTGGGCCCTCAATCCCGTCGGCTGACACGCTCCGGTACCCCGCCCGGCCCGCCTGCCTGGAGCCGGGCGGGGGAGACCCACCGCGAGCCTGTCCGCACCTGATCGCCGCCCGGGCCGAAGGGGGCGGCACCAGCGGGCTAATCCTTCGCCGACCGCTCGGGAGGCCGGTCGGCCCCGGAGCCTGAAGCCGTGTCTCCGGCCAGATGGCCAAGGCACACCCGGGTCACGCTCTCACCGACGGCGCCGACGGAACAGACAGGCTGGGCCGCCGCCGGGTGTTCCTGCCCGGTGGTGCGGGTGTAGCCGGTGGTGCCGGGGGTGGGGGGCTTGGCCGCTGATGCCGTCGGCGCCGGAGTTGTCGTTGGGGTCGAGCAGTTCCACCCGCGCGGGCCGGAGAACGCGGGCACTTTCGACACCCGTTTCCGCCTCGGCCACCGGCTGGGCGAGTCGCGCGACGCGCGAGGGGCGTGACCGTCCTGACCGACCTGCGGGATGGCCCAGGGGACTGGGGACACGAGGTCCTACCCGACCACCCGGCAGGCACTCACGTACTGGCAGGAACGGTCCCGGGGCAGGGGGTGGCTAGGAGGGAGGTAGCTCTGGCCGGCTGCCTACCACTCGGTCCGCGATTGAGGTCAGGACGTGTCGGCCTGAGAGGTCGGCTGGTGGGTGATCAGCAGGCCGCATGCCAGCCGAGCACCAGCTCGGTGCTCGGCTCGCGGCGGGTCGGCCGACGGGCGGAGCGGTCCGAGACCAGTGAGGCGACCACATGATGGGCCTCGACACCTTGGTCGAGCGGTATCGCGGGACCGCGCCGTAAACCGCTGGCCGATCGCATCATCGCGGAGGGAAGCTGTGTCCCATGACGACAACCTTGATCACCGGGGCCAACAAGGGCCTCGGCCGCGAGACCGCCCGCCGCCTGATCGCTGCGGGCCACACCGTCTACCTGGGAGCGCGCAACATCGAGCGGGGCTCGGCGGTCGCGGCCGAACTCGGTGCCCGGTTCGTGCAACTCGATGTCACCGACGACGCGTCGGTCGCCAGCGCGGTGGCCGCCATTGAGGCCGACGGCGGCCTGGACGTCCTGGTCAACAACGCCGGAATCGAGGTGCGGTCAGCCGAGGGCGACATCATCGGCGCCGCGGAGCTGACCGCCGACGTGATGCGGGAGGTGTTCGAGACCAACGTCTTCGGCCTGGTCCGGGTGACCCACGCCTTCCTGCCGCTGCTGGGACGCTCCGCTGCCCCGGTCGTGGTCAATGTCAGCAGCGGCCTGGCCTCGCTGACCCAGGCCGGCAAGGGGTACCCGGGGGTGGCCTACCCGACCTCCAAGACCGCGGTCAACATGCTCACCGTGCAGTTCGCCAAGGCGTTCCCGCTGATGCGGATCAACGCCGTGGAGCCCGGCTACACCTCGACGGACCTGAACCGGCACGAGGGCACGCAGACCGTCGAGCAGGGCGCCGAGATCATCGTCCGGATGGCTCAGCTGGGGCCCGACGGCCCGACGGGCGGCTACTTCGGCGCGGCGGGCCCCATCCCCTGGTAGGCGGCGACGTTCGGGACGCGGACCCGATGATCCCGACGGAGCCTCACTGAGGTCCACGTGATGGCGTGCGCCCTCGGCGGGGTTGCGGCACCCAATCCGACGGCTCCGGCAGCACGTATCAGGTGGTCGAGCTGATCACTCTGGTGACGGCCGTGATCGCAGGTGCGGGGCGGCCGGGGAGGCGCGCCACGAGCACCCGGCGGATTTCGGGGGGTGCGCCCTCGACGTGCAGCAGGCTGATCCCGGGCGGCAGCGCGGGCGAGAGTTGGGACGGCACCGTCGTCACGCCGAAGCCGCCGGCGACCAGCTGAAGCTTGGTCAGCCAGTCGCGCGCCGAGTGGACGATCCGCGGGCGTCCGGGCAGGCCGGGCCAGACACCGAGCAGCGGCTCGGAGTCCGATGACGGGGTGGCGATCCAGGGGGCGTCGACCAACTCGTCGATGTGCACGGTGGTGCGGCCGGCGAACTCTCCGGTCGACCGCACCGCGACGGCCAGCTCGGTGTCCGCGATGGTCTCGACGTGCAGGCGCGGCGACTCCCCGTCCGAGGGACGGTGGGGCGGACGGGACGTCAGCAGGGCAAGGTCGATCGAGCCCGCACGCAGCGCCCGGCTCAGGGTGGGCGTCGTGCCCTCGATCGTCGTGACCGTGATGTGGGGGTCGGTTTCCGCCAGGCGGGCGAGTGCGGCGGGCAGGATCGCCGCGCCCGCGCTCAGGAACACCCCGAGCCGCACCGGTTCGGTCTGCGGGACGGCGCCGGTGAGGTCGCGCTCGGCCGCCGCGACGGAGTCAAGGATCGTGCGGGCGTGCCGCAGCAGGGTCAGACCCGCGGGGGTGAGCCGTACCCCATCGGAGCGGCGTTCGAACAGGGTAGTGCCCGCGCTTCGTTCGAGGGAGGCGGCTTGGCGCGAGATGGCCGACTGCGTGTAGCCGAGCAGGGTGGCTGCGGCGGTGAAGCTGCCGGACTCGGCGATCTGCCGCAGGACCCGCAGGCCCGCCGTGGAGATGTCCATGCGTCCTACGCATACCACGGATGCCAGATCGTCGCTTCCCGCATGGCGGCGCGAATCCTAGGGTCGATTGCGACGAACTCGGACGAACCTGGAGGTCATCACGTGCGAGCAGCAGTTCTCACGCGGTTCGGCGCCCCGCTCACGGTGCGGGAGGTGCCCCACCCCCGGGCGGGCGGCGGCGAGGTGGTGGTCGAGGTGCTCGCCGCCTACGTGGCCCCGTACGCGGCCGAGGTCTTCAGCGGCGAGCGGAACTACCCTCTGGTCCCTCCCGTCGTGCCCGGGATCGGCGGCGTCGGACGGGTCGTCCACGCGGGCCCGGACGCCACCCGGCTGCGCCCCGGCGACTTGGTGTGGTGCGACTGCACGGTACGCTCGCGCGACGACGCCCTGACACCCGACATCACGCTCCAGGGCTGGAGCTCCCGCGGCGAGGGCGGCGCGCGGCTCGCCCGGTACCTGCACGACGGATCGTTCGCCGAGTTCATGCGGGTCCCGACGGAGAACGTCTTCCCGCTGCCCGCAGCGGCGGGAGACGACCCGGCGCGCTGGGCCGCGCTCGGCGTGCACGTCATCCCTTACGGCGGGCTGCTCGCCGGCGGACTCGCAGCCGGTGAGACGCTTCTCGTCAGCGGGTCCACCGGCAACCTCGGCAGCAGTGCGGTCGCGGTCGCGCTCGCGATGGGGGCGGGCCGCGTGGTCGCCCCGGGCCGCAACCGGGCCGCGCTCGACCTCCTCGCCGCCCGGTTCGGCCCGCGGGTGCGCCCGGTCCCGCTCACCGGGGACGAGGCCGGTGACCGCGCGGCGATGTCCGCGGCGGCCGACGGCCCGATCGACATGGTGATCGACCTGCTCCCGCCGAGCGCACCCAGCTCGGCGGCGCGCACGGCGGCGATGACCGTGCGCGAGTACGGCCGCGTCGTCCTCATGGGCGGCATCGGCATGCTCGGTGGCGACGACCTCGCAATCCCGTACCCGTGGATCATGCGCAACTCGGTCACCGTGCGCGGGCAGTGGATGTACCCGCGCACCGCGAACGCCGGTATCATCCGGCTCCTCTCCTCGGGCGCGCTGGACCTCGCGCCCGAACGGGTACGGTCGTTCGGCCTCGATGCCGTCAACGAGGCCATCGCGTACGCCGCCTCCCACGGCGGCCCGTTCGACCGCACCGCCCTCAGCCCACACCTGGCCCGCTGACCGGGCGACTGTTCCTCACATGTCGGCCCCACGGCCCACCGCCCGCACGGGCGCGGACCAGCGCGGCGGTTGCTCGCGCTTGATCGGGGCCTGGCTGTTCTACCGCACGAACAACCTCTGTGCACCGCGGGCCGACGGTCGACGCCGGCCGGGAGCGCGAGGTGCCCGATCATCGTCCAACCGTCGGCCGGGTACTCGACCGTACCCGTCGTGATCGTCGTCATGAGACTGGGCTGTAGTGATCGTCGAGCCCGGCCCGGCCGGTGTTCAGCCGCCGGCAGAACACCGCGGGTAGCGGCGTGGCTGGACCGCCGCGCCGGCCCGGGCCGGGGGGACGCCGCCGGTTCTCACGCGCCATGCGAGCGCCGGCCACGAGATGATCGGCGCCGCTGGGCGTGCGACGACTGTCTCTGCGGCCTTCGCCGGGCCTGCGGCTCATGCCTGCATGCCGCCGTCAACCGGAAGTACCGTGCCGGTCACATAGGATGCGCGGTCGCTCAGGAGCCAGGCGGCAGCCTGGGCGATCTCGTCAGGGTCGGCCGCACGACGCAGCGGGGTGCGGGCGTTGAGCTGGTCGATGACGCAGGGGGATCGGTCGTTCCATGCACGCAGCATCTCGGTCAGTGTGGTGCCGGGGGCGATGGCGTTGACGCGGATGCCTTCCGGGCCGTAGGTGACGGCGGCCGACTCGGTGAGGCTGTTGACCGCCCGCTTCATCGCACCGTAGGCGGGCAGCGTGGGATTGCCCATCAGACTGCCGACGGACGAGTTGTTGACGATCGCACCCGTGCCGGCGGTGGCCCGGATGGCGGCCACCTCGGCGGACATGGCCAGCCATGGACCCCTGAGGTTCACGGCATAGAGGTGGTCGAAATCCGCCTCGGGCACGTGGTCCATCGGGGCCGGCGGCACGCTGGTCGCCGCGTTGTTGAAGGCGACGTCGAGCCGGCCGTACAGGTCGACGGCGCGGTCGACGGCGGCACGGACACTGGCTCCGTCGGCCAGGTCGCACACCGCGTACTCGGCGGTGCCGCCGGCCGCCCGGACTTCCTCGGTCACCGCCTTGAGCTGGTCCTGCGTGCGGGCCGCGAGCAGCACCCGGGCGCCCTCCCGGGCGAACAGGCGCGCCGCGGCGGCGCCGATACCGCGGCCGGCACCGGTGATGAAGGCGACCTTGCCGGCCAGCAGGCCCATGGCGGCTGGGGCGGAGATGTCGGTGGTCTGTGCGTTGTCCATGGCAGCGAGCCTGCGTCCCGCCGCGGCGCCGATCCAGGTACCAGCGGTACCTGGATCGGCCCCCGGCACCCGCGCACACTGGGCGGCGTGGACAGACGAGAACTGGCTGGCTTCCTGCGCAGCAGGCGTGAACGCATCGACCCCGCCGACGTGGGACTGCCCGCCGGGCCGCGCCGCCGCACCCCGGGGCTGCGCCGCGAGGAGGTGGCGCAGCTGGCGTTCATCTCGACCGAGTACTACTCCCGGCTGGAGCAGGCACGGGGCCCGCACCCCTCACGCGAGGTCATCGCCGGTCTGGCCCGGGCCCTGCGTCTGTCGGACGCCGAGAACGACCATCTGCACCATCTCGCCGGCGCCCCGCCCGGTCCGCCGGCCGGGCCCTCACGAGAAGTGCGGCAGAGCATCCTCGACCTGCTGCGGCGGCTGCCGCACGCCGCGGCGATCGTGCTGTCCGCGACCTACGAGGTGATCGCCTGGAACGACCTGGCAGCAGCTCTCCTGGAGGACTTCTCCGCCCTGCCTCGGCGCGAGCGCAACCTCGTGCGCCGTGCCTTCCTCGCACCGCAATCGGGGGAGCGGCTGCCGTACGACCCGTCCGAGGCGCGGGCGTTCGCCCGCGCCGCGGCCCGGCACCTGCGTGCCACCGCCGCCCGCTATCGGGACGATCCCGAGGTGGCCGCGCTGGTGGACGACCTCCTCGCAGGCAGCGCGGAGTTCGCCCGGCTGTGGGCCGCCCACGACGTGAGTGCCGAGCCCACCCTGCGCAAGACCGTCCACCACCCGCTGATCGGCCCCATCACCGTCAACTGCGATGTCCTCGACATCACCGACCGAGACCAACAAGTCGTGATCTACACGGCCGAGCCCGGCTCCCCCGCGGAGGAGGCGCTACGGCTGCTGTCGGTGATCGGCACGCAGCGCATGGACGTACCCGGCTGAGTCGAGCCAGGGCGGCAGCCCGGTCGCGGGCGGTGCCCGTTCGCCGCGGCCGTGTTTCGGTCGGGCGGGGCATCGTCGAACCGGGCATGGACGACGGTTTCGGGTCCGGCGGGATGGGCTGCTCGACGGCGGGGACCGGCGGGTGCCGGGTCCACCACGTGGTGGCCGGCGCCTGGCGTTGTGCCTGCGTTCGAGTCCCTGAGGGGTGCGGCAGTTCCTGACGCTCGGTCGGCAGTGAGAGGCGGGCGACGGCTCGCTGCGTTCAGCCTTGGAGGGCGGGGGCGGGGTCTTTATCGCGCCGCGAGGCGGGCGGCGACCTCCTCGGCGGGACGGCCGGCGTGGAGGCCGAGCACGTCGGCGATCAGCGCGTCGAGCGGCGGCCAGGGCAGCTCGCCGTGGTCGTTGTAGAGCACGACCAGGCCGTGCAGCGCCGTCCAGAGCAGCAGCCCGTCCTGCCACTGCCGGGCAGGGGCGGACTGCCCGCCGCCGTGCTGCCGGACGGCGGCGAGGGAGGCGATGACGGAGCCCAGCAAGGCCTTGCCGGCGTCGTCGGCGCCGTGGTCCTGGAGGAGGTTGAGGTCGGCGGGCATCCGGCCACCGAAGAGCGTGCGGTACTCGCCGGGGTGCTCGGCCCCCCAGCGCACGTAGGCGGCGCAGCGGCCGGCCAGGTCGTCGAGGGGGTCGGCGGCCGGTGCCGCCGCCTCGTCCATCAGGCGGGCGAGTTCGGCGTAACGCAGGCGCAGCACGTGCTGGACCAACGAGCCGAGGTCGGGGAAGTGGCTGTAGATGCTGGCGGGGGCGACCCCGACCTCGCGGGCGACCTGCCGCAGGGTCAGCGTCTCCGGCTGGTCGAGGGTGGCCAGCAGGTGGGCCGCAGCCGCGACCAGCTCGGCCCTGAGCACCTGCCCCTGCCCGCGGGGGTTGCGTCGGCGGCGCGGGGCCTCCTCACCGGCCATTCCCGGGTCCTCCCTGTCGGCGACGGAAGATCACTTTACCTTTCGGCGTCGCGCAGCCGCCCCGGTCCGGCGCGGCGGACCACGATCGAGCGCGGCGGAGGCCGCGGAGCGCCCGGGACGGCCTTGACACCCATAACCAACACATGTTCACTCAAGTAACCAACACCTGTTCAGTTATGGAGTCGTCATGCGCATCGCAGTCCTCGGCGCGACCGGGCGGGTCGGCCGCCTGGTGGTGGAACAAGCGCTCGACCGGGGCCACCAGGTCGTCGCCCTCGTCCGCAGCCCGCAGCAGTACGACCCGCCCGCGCGGGGCTGGGTCGAGGTCCGGCGGGCGGACGTGACCAGGGCTCAGGAGTTCCCGGAGCTGGGCGACGTGGACGTGCTGATCTCCGCGCTCGGCATCCGCAAGGGCGACGGCCCGGGCACCCTGCTCGCCGGCGCGCGGCTGCTGGCGGGCCTGCCGGTCCGCACGCTCTGGCTCGGGGCGCTCGGCTCGGGCGCCTCGACCGGCGCCGGCGGCGGGATCTACCAGAGCGTGATGAGGATGTTCGTCGGCAAGGAGCTGGCGGAGAAGGGCGCGGCCGACACGATCGTGCTGGCCGGCGGCGCCACCGTCTTCCACGCGCCCGACCTGTGGGCCGGCGAGCTCAGCGCGGCCCGCCGCAACGTTCCGCTGGCGCAGTACCCCAAGCCGCTGCTGCCGCCGCACGCCTCCCGCGCCACCGTCGCCGCGCTCATGCTGGACGAGGCCGAGCTGCCCACGGTCGGAGCCGGCATCCTCGTCCCGACGGCGGGCGCGTGATGGCGGGCTACATCGCGATCGAGGAGGCCATCGCGATCCCGGGCCTCGCAGAGCGCCGCCCCCCGTTCCCGGTGCCGGACGGCATGGACCCCGCCTTCGTCGCCGACGTGACCCGGCGGCTGCCTGACGTCACCGGCCTGAGGCTGCCGGACATGGACGCCAACGGCATCGCCGTGCAGGTGCTGTCGCTGACCGTCCCCGGCATCGAGGCGGACCCGGACCCGGCACGCGCGGTGGCCAACGCCGGCTACGTCAACGACTCGCTGGCCACGATCGTCACGGCGCACCCCGACCGGTTCGCCGCGTTCGCCGCCCTCCCGCTGCAGGACCCGGCCGCCGCGGTAGCCGAACTCCGGCGCGCGGTCGGGGAACTCGGCTTCAAGGGCGCCCTGGTCAACGACCACGTCCAGGGCAGGTACCTCGACGACCCCGCCTTCGACGCCGTCTGGGCCGCCCTGGTCGAGCTGGGCGTGCCGCTCTACCTCCACCCGGGCATGCCACCAGCCGACTCCTGGCACGTGCTGTCCGGGCACCCGGAGATGAACGGCGCGCTGTGGAGCTGGCAGGCGACGACAGGCGGGCACGCCATGCGGATCGTGCTCTCCGGGGTCTTCGACCGCCACCCCGAGGCCCGGATGGTCCTCGGCCACGCGGGGGAGTTCCTGCCCTTCCAACTGTCCCGATTCGACTCCCGGTACGCCACGCTGAGCGCCCCGACGCCGCTGCTGCGTAGTCCGTCGCAGTACTTCGGGAGCAACGTGCTGGCCACCACCAGCGGAGTGCTCTCGCCGGCCACGGTCGAGGCGCTGGTGCACGTGCTCGGCCCGGAGTCCGTACTCTTCGCCGCCGACTACCCCTACGAGAACACCGGCGCCGCGGTCGCCGCCCTGGAGCGGACCGCCCTCCCGTCGGAGGTCAAGCGCCGCATCGGCTCGGCGAACGCCCGGGCCCTGCTGCGTCTCTGACCACCCGCCGAATCGCAGCGCCGCCGCCCCGGCCGAACGTCCGGCCGCGAAAGGCCCCCGTCCAGCCCCTCCACACCGCCCTCGACGGACCTGCGGCCTACGCCCGAGCGAGGCGCTGGAGGTGCAGACCAGCGAGCGCGGCCGCGAGCGCAAGGCCCAGCAGCTGGCCCGGCGCTGCACCGTCTCCGGCGTCAGCGCCCGGGTCGGGCGCGCGATGACGTTCGAGGTCCGCGGGCTCGGACGCGGTCCGGGCCCGCGACGTCCACCTCAACCTGACCGGCGAGCAGGCCGCCGCCCTGGCCCGCGCCGAGAACGAGGAGGGCGTCAAGGCCGTGATCGGCGAAGCCCTCGCCGACTACTTCAACGGCGGAGCCTACGGCGGCTTCCACCCCGACGACTTCGACCTGCACCGACCACCCCCGGTGTGGCTGAGCGCTTCAGCTGGCGGATGAGTACTTGAGTGGGATGCCTGCGTACCATCGGGTCGTTGTCCGCTGTGCGCTCCATAGCCGCAGCGAGGGCCTCGTGATCGCCTCTTCCGATCGGGCGGTGCAACCCGGAGAGCGCCGTTTGCCGGACCGTGCTGTCGATGTGACGGGTGAGCGCGGTGAGCGGCTCGTCGCGGCGCGGATCCTGAGCATCGGCCAGGCCGGCGGCGAGCGGCCGGGTCACGCGGGGATCCGGCTCGCTCGCCGCCCAGGGAACGAATCGGTCGACGAGAGGTCCGTCGAAGGGCGCGTCGTCGCTCTCGTCGAGGAGGTTGGTCAGGCGGAGGACCTCCGCGCCGAAGTAGCGCTCCAACGGGTCGGGCCGGTCGACCCTCGGCAGAGGGGGCAGCCGGCGGCGCCTCACCGGAAGTGATGCGACGCGGCGCAGCGGAGCGGAGCCAGCGTGCCCCGGGATGGGATCGGGGCCTTGACCCGTGGTTGAGGATCCGGGCCGGCAATGGCCGGGCCCCTTGGTGGGCCGCCCATGGTCCTGCGGCTGGATCCTCGGCCCGGCGCGCGACGGCGCCGGGCCGAGGACGGGCTACCGCTTTAGCCGGGCACGCAGGGCGCGGTAGGTGGCGGAGCCAGCGGCGAGGGCGAGGGCGGCGCCCAGAGCGCCGAGGAAGTCGGTCGTCGTACGCTTTCACGCCTGGACCTCCCGCGCGGTGTGAGCTGCTGGAGCAGGCCGCCGACGCCGGTGAGCTGCAGCCCGCTCGCGCGGGCACGGGCGACCAACTGCCCGGTCAACGGGTGGTCCAAAGCATCCGGCCGCAACGCCGGCGGCCGCATAGCCTCCACGCCTTCGGCCGAGCCGGTCACGTCTGGCATCAGGTGCTACTTCCTTGGTCGGGAGTTACACCGTGAGTGAGTCCGGGATCGGCGGGGCCCGGCGGATCGTGATTCGCGTTGCTCGTGCGAAGGACCGTTTATGCGGGATCAGACTGGCCGGGAACGGTCTGGAATGTCCCTGCTGGGGTGAACGCGTTGGTGATCGGCGCGATGAGGGAGGCGAAGCGGCGGGCGCCGGTGTTGCCGATCGGTGCCCATAGCGCGGCGCAGTGCTCGTCCGTCTCCACTTCGATGCGCTCGCGTGCCGCACTGCCGGTGTCGGTGACGACGCCGTGGGAGTCGAGCCAACCGCGCGCGACGAGGCGGGCCGTCGCCGCGTTCCACTCCTCGTCGTCCCACTGGCGGGTCGTTCGGGCGAGAGCTGTGGGGAGGCGGCCGGTCGCGGTGTGCAGGACGAGGCAGTCGCACGGTCCGAGGCCGTTGTCGGCGAGTACGACGAGATGGGCGTCGCCGCGCCACTCGCGTGCCACCGTGATCCGCTGCCACAGTGCGACAAGGGGATCGGAGGGAAGTGGGACCGACGCGTTCGCGGCGGCCAGTACCTTGCCGGCGTAGTCGGCACGGGTGAGGACGGCGTCGATCAGCAGGCGCGCCTCGGCAAGGTGGTCGTCCGTGAGATGTACGTTGGCGCGCCGCATCGCCCGGCCGGCGGCCAGGAGCCGGGCGGCCTGCCACCGCTCCGGCGGCGCGGCGTCCCATACGCCCGCCATGGCCCGCACCGACCGCGGGCTGAAGTTGTAGAAGGCCGCGAGCGTGACTTGCCACGGAACCGCGCCCATCGCGGCCGATCGGAAGGCCAGGTACGCCGGCCCGCGGTCGGTCACGCCGAGCTCGGCCGCCTCCTCGGCGGTCTCGGGGGCGAGGTAGATGAACAGGTGGGCGGCGCTGACAGCGCGGCTGACGTCGCGGACGGCGTTCAGGTCCATCGGGCCGGCGCCGGTACGGGCGGAGTGGGGAAAGGCGTCGAGGCGCATGGCGGTGGTGTCTCCGGGAGTCGGGTGGCGCTGTCAGGCGGGTGTTTCGGCAGTGGCGATCAGCACTGCGCGTCCGAGGGTGTGGCCGGCGATGGTGAAGCCGAGGACGGCCGGGGTGGCGTCGGCCGGGACGCCTGCCGTGGGGATGTCGAGGGCGTGCACCACGACGAAGTAGCGGTGCGGGCCGTGGCCGGCCGGCGGGGCGGCGCCGATGTAACGGGCCGCGCGGGTGTCGTTGGGCACCTGGTAGGCGCCCGCGGGCAGGCCCGAGCCGATGTCGTCGCCGGCGCCCTCAGGCAGGTCGGTGACCGTGGCGGGGATGTCGACGACCGCCCAGTGCCAGAACCCGGACCCGGTGGGGGCGTCGGGGTCGTAGACGGTGACGGCATAGCTCTTCGTGCCGTTCGGGGCACCGCTCCAGGACAGCTGCGGGGAGGTGTCCTTCCCGCCGGGCAGGCCGGAGGAGTGCTGCTCGGGCGGCCACGCGGCGCCGTCGGCGACGGTGGTGCTGGTGACGGTGAAGGAGGCCGCCTGGGGGAGGCGGGCGAAGGGATCGTTGGCAAACACAGTGGTCGTTCCTTACCGGACGGGGATGTCCTCATCGGCTACAGAATCGACAGTAACACTAATAATCGATTATCCACCCGATCGGTCTAGGATGGGCTCATGACGCAGACAGCGCACTCCTCGACCCCGCCGGGGAAACAGATGCTCTCCGAGCAGGTCTACGCACACCTGCGGGACGCGATCATGCGCGGGGACTACTCCCCAGGCGCCCCTCTCAAGCCGCAGGATCTTGCCAGGGAGCAGGGCGTGAGCCTGGCCGTGGTGCGCGAGGCGCTCGTGCGGGTGGTCGGCGAGGGGCTCGCCGACCGGCTGCCCAACCGCGGTTTCGCGGTCCCGTCCTTCTCCGACCAGCGCTGGCAGGAGATCGCGGAAGCCCGTCGAACCCTCGAACCGGTCGTCCTGCGCATGTCCATCGAGCGCGGCGACCTCGACTGGGAGGCCCGCGTGCGGGCCGCCCACCATCGTCTGGTGCGCACTCCGGCGTACGTGCCGGAGGAGGGCGAGTACTACACCGGCGCTTGGGCCGAGGCTCACCGCGTCTTTCACCGCACGTTGCTGGAGGGGTGTGGCAACCGCGCGCTGCTGGAGACCTTCGACCGGTTGTGGACCGCCAGTGAGCTGTCCCGCCGTTGGTCGGCGCACCGCAACCCCGACCGGGACGGCGCCAAGGAACACCGCAGGCTGGAGGAGGCGGCACTGGCCCGCGACGCCGACACCGCAGCCGCGGTCCTGGTCCAGCACCTCACCCTGACCGCGGCTGCTCTGACCGACGATTCAGGCCAGGCCACCTAGGCTTACGCCACCACAGAGAGGTCGAGGCGCGACGCCGGCGTCCTCGAGGCGATGCTGGAGGGCGTGACCGCCGAGGCTGCCAGGCGGGGCGAGGCTCGTCCCTGGTCAGCGTGGATTCCACGACTGTCCGGGCTCACCATGATGCGGCCGGGATGCATCTGGACCCCGAGTGCTGACCGCGCAGGAGGCCGCCGCCGAGGAAGGGAAGGCCGGCAAACGGGGGGAGGCCCGCAGGGACAAGCCGGACGGGACGGCTCGAACCGCCCGGAGGAGGAAGAGTGGCGACGCGTCGGAGCAGGCACAGGGTCCGTCAGAAGGCCGTCCTGCTCGGACGCTCGCGGGTCGGGCAGGCCGGCAAGGGATCATGCCGCCGATGACCGGAAGTGTCGCCCGCCGGCATTCGTCCTGACCGAGGCGCAGGCCGCCCGCTCCGCTGGACCTCCTGTCCGGTCGAGGGCCACGTCAACCGGACCAAGATGATCAAGCACCGATCTTCGGCCGTACCAAGCTCGACCTCCCGCGCAAGCGCGTCCTGCTGTCGGCACGTTGACCGTTCCCCCGTACGATCAATGCCTTCCAGATCTTACGAGGAGCCCCGCTTGGAGATGTTCCGCTTCGACCGCGCCGAGAAGGTCATCGACCGCTTCGACAGCGTGGGGGCCACCGCGACCCGTGTCGCAGCCGGCGAGGGGCCCACCCACCTGACCTGCCTGACCATCGAGGCCGGTGGAACCATCGGCAGTCATCCCTCCCCGGTCGGCCAGCTCTTCCTGGTGATCACGGGCGACGGCTGGGTCGCGGGCCCGGACGGACGCCGGATCCCCGTCACAGCCGGCGACGGTGTCCGCTGGGGACCCGGCGAGGAACACGCCTCCGGCACTACCACCGGCCTCACCGCCCTCGCGCTGGAAGGCCCGCCGCTGGCCCTCTTCCTCCCGGATCTGCCCTGACACCACCCGGACCGGCGGCTTCACGGAAGTCGCGCCAGAGCCAGTTCCGGTTCTGGCTCACTTTCCGTGGAGTGGTTACGGAGAGTCAGATCTTCGGGGCCATGCGATGGCGGTTTGGATGGGCGCGGAGCTGGGGTGAGGTGAGTTCGAGGGCCCGGTTGTCGCGTCCGGCGCTCATGTGGTTGAGCCAGCGTTCGTACCAGTCGAGGAAGTCGGTGGCGGAGGAGACGTTGGGGCCCCAGAACCCGTCACTGTTGCCGATGAGGACACGGCCGGCGAGGGGACCGGTCACCGCGATGACGCATACGTCGGTGCAGCCCATTTCGATGACGTGGAGGAAGAGGTCGCGTTCGTGCCCCCCGGGTTCTGCGTCGTCGAATCCGTGGGGTGCCCCCGGTTCCTCACGCGGGTTCATGACCAGTAGGGAACACCGCTCCAGCGGCATGAGGCCGTAGAACGGCGCCGCGCCTGAGCCGCCGACGTGCGTGAGGAACTGCCGGTAGGCGTCGGGCAGGGCGATGTCGTGCTCGGCCTCGAACGCAGCGACGCGTGCTTCTGCCAGCTTCGGACCGGGGCGGAACTTGTGTTGCTCTTCTCCGAAGGAGTGGCTGCGCAGCGGTTGGAAGGGGATCGCGGCCAGCTTGCGACGCAGGCGGGGTATGCGGGGATCCATGGTGCATCTTCTCTCGTCCCCGTCACCCTATGGGTGGCTCTGGTCAGCTGGCCAGAAGAACCCTCTTCCTCAGGAGAGCGAAGCCGGCGCGGCCGAACATCTGGCGTTTGAGCATCTTGATCCGGTTGACGTGTCCTTCGACGACACCGGAGCTCCAAGGCAGGGTGAGCCCGGCCATGACGGCATCGCGGTCGCGTTCGATGCCCGCGGCGAGAGTGTGAAGGCTGGGGAGATCATCGCGCCGGACGGCGTCGAGCCACTGCGGCAGCCGCTCGCCCTGGCGCTCGGTGAGCATCTCGGCGAAGGCCCGGACGTGACTGGTGAGGGCGTCGAGTTCGGGGCAGTGCACCAGGACGGCCTTGAGCCGAAGATGATCGATCTCCGGGAGGGTCTCGGAGCGCCGGAGGATCCAGCCAGCAACGACTCGGGGTGACGGCGGCCGAGCCGTGATCGGGTTGGGAGAGATCCGCTTCGCCCGGAAGTAGGCGCGAACGCGCTGGTAGCTGCCCTGATAGCCGAGTGGCACGATCTCCTCCCATACCGTCCAGGCGTTGGTGCAGCCCTGGTTCCAGCGGTCATCCAGGTACGGCTTGAACGCGTCCAGCTTGGACGGCCGGCCCTGCCACTGCCCGCGGAAGGGGTCCTCCGGGGTAGCTGCGTCGGCGAAGAGTTTGACGGTGCGCGAGGTCATGCGGAGTTGGCGGCCGATCGCCCTCCGACTGAGTCCGGCGGTCAGTAGTTCGTGGACAGTCGCGTGGTTGGCTCGGGTTCGGTCGGCGAAGCGGTGTCCCCTTGGCCAGGGCGATCCGGACGGGTCTTCGAACTTCTCCGGCCCGGGGGCAGGCTGGGCTGGATCTGGTGCCAGCACCTGCAGGCATCCGCGGTGGTCAGCGACGCACCGCTCGGCGGCTTCGCTGAGGTTGTGCCAAAGGTGCCACCTGTCCGCCACCTGCACCGCCTGGGGCGCCCCAGCGGTGGCGCCTTCGGCGAAGAACGGGGCCCGATCGCGGCAGACCACTTCGACCCCTGGCCGCTTCGCGAGCCAAGCGGCCAGGCTGGAGGCTTCCCGGTCGGGCAGCAGGTCCACCGGGCGTCGGCTTTCGACGTCGACCAGGACGGTTCCGTAGTGGCGGCCTTTGCGGGTCGCGTACTCATCGACGCCGACGACGCGCGGGGCGGGAACTTCCAGGTCGGGCAAGGACTCGACCAGCCGCAGCACCGTGCTGCGGCTGACGGACAAGCCGAAGACTCTCGCTATGCGGGCCCCGGCTCGACCGGCGAGCGCAAGGCCGACCGCGGCCAGCGTCGAACGCAGGCGCTCGGTCCGCCGGCCGTATCGACGAGTCAGCCCCGGCATCTGCTCGACGAAGGTTCGGCGCCCGCACGAGATGGCCGGGCAGAGGAACCTGCGGACACGCAGGCAGAGGACGACCCGTCTGCCACCGCTCGGCACATCAGCGGGAAACCGCAGGTAGGAGCTGTGAATCCGCCGAGACCAGCCTCCACAGCCAGGGCAATCGAACCCGGCCACCGTGCTCTGGGCCTCGATGCGTACCGCCTCTTCGTTCACGTCGACCGACAGCACAGCCACGTCTGCGATCGACGGGAACAGTAACTCCTCCAGCCGGAGCACTACTTCTTCCACGGGCCGAACTGTCAGCTACACCGCCCTGGGGACGGATCATTTTCAGGCAGCTTCCCAAAGGCCCGCCCTCCCGACGAACGTCACTCAGCGTGGCGATCCACGGAAAGTGAGCCAGAACCCGAGTTCGGTTCTGGCTCAACTTCTGTGACCGGTAACGCTGGGTTATTCGGTCAGAGACCGAAGAGTCAGGTTTCCTGAGGCTCAGGCTCAGGCTCAGGCTCGGGTGCGAGGGCGGCGCGGATGCGGCTGATGGTCTGTCGCCACTTCGGTCCGTCCACTGTCTGGTCCCAGAGGTCGGCGAGCTCGGAGTTCTCGGCAATCACGCGGTCGAGCGCCTCGACAGCGAGCGGCCGGAGATCGATGGCGAAGATCGGAAGGGCTTCGTCGGGGCCGTAACTTGTGCTGATTGCTTCGCCGCCCGGGCACTGGGCGGCGATGAGAGCTGCGGCGGCAACGGCCTCTGCTCCCTCAGGACTTTCAAGGTAATCGAGGGTCTGGATGGTGCGGATCAGCGTGGTCCGGACCAGGGTCTCGCGCTCGCCCTGGGCGGCTTCGTCCAAGGTGTAGGCGAAGTCTGCGGCCATGTCGTTCTCGAATGGACCGATGTCCCAGGTCCCCATGATGATCTCCTCGCGCCACTGTGCGGCTGATCATCGCAGCGGCCACCGACAATGCCTTCAGGGGGCCAGCAGGACCCGTTTCCGTAGGAGTGTGAAACCCGCGCGGCCGAACATCTGGCGCTTGAGCATCTTGATCCGGTTGACGTGGCCTTCGACGACGCCGGAGTTCCAGGGCAGGGTGAGTCCTGCGATGACGGCGTCCCGGTCGCGGTCGATGCCGGCAGCGAGGGTGTGGAGGCTGGGAAGGTCGTCCTGGCGGACCGCGGCGAGCCAATCGGGGAGACGCTCGCCCTGGCGCTCGGTGAGCATGACGGCGAAGGAGCGGACGTGTCGGGTCAGGGCGTCGAGCTCGGGGCAGTGGGCCAGGACTGTCTTGAGCTGGATCTGCTCGGCTTCGGACAGCGCCGCGGGCCGCCGGAGAATCCAGCCGGCGACGGTGCGGGGCGATGGCGGCGGGGCGGTCACCGGCTGTGGCGAGGTGCGTTTGAGCCGGATGTAGGCCCGGACGCGCTGGTAACTGCCCTTGTAACCGAGCGGCATGATCTCCTCCCAGAGCTTCCAGGCGTTGGTGCAGCCCTCGCTCCAGCGGTCGTCGAGGTAGGACTTGTAGTCGTCGAGGACGGAGGGCCGGTTCTGCCACTGGCCTTGGAAGAGCTCCTCCGGGGTCACCGCGTCGGCCAAAGCTTTGACCGTGCGCCAGGTCATGCCGAGTTGCCGTTGCACGGCGCGCCGGCTGTGGCCTGCAGCCAGAAGGGCGTGCACCGCGGCGTGCCGGGCCCGGGTGCGGTCGGCGAACCGGAAGCCCCTCGGCCAGGGCTGGTCCGTATTCTCCTCCTGGAGTACGGGTTCGGTGGTAGCGGCCGGATTTGGAGCTGGAGTTACCGCGCGGAGGCACTGTCGATGGCGGGCGACGGCCCGCTCGGCCGCCTCACTGAGGTTGTGCCACAGGTGCCAGCGGTCCGCGACCTGGACGGCCTGCGGCGCTCCGGCGGTGGCGCCCTCCGCGAAGAACGGTGCACGGTCCCGGCAGACCACTTCGATGCCCGGCCGCTGGGCCAGCCAGGCCGCCAGGCTCGATGCCTCCCGGTCGGGCAGCAGGTCCACGGGCCGACGGGTCTCGGCATCGACCAGCACCGTCCCGTAGGTGCGGCCCTTGCGCGTCGCGTACTCGTCGACACCCACCACCCGCGGGCTCGGCGGTTCTGGATCGGGGAGCTCCTCGACCATCCGCAGCACCGTGCTCCGGCTCACTGATACCCCGAACACCCCGGCCAGGCGAGCACCGGCCCGTCCGGCCAGCGCCAAGCCGACCGAGGCGAGCGTCGCCCGCAACTGCTCGGTCCACCGGCCGTGGCAGCGGGTCAGCCCTTCGATCTGCTCGACAAAGGTCCGCCGCCCGCACGACGGGTCGCCGCACACGAAGCGCCGCATCCGCAGACTCAGCCGCACCCGTCTCCCCCCGACCGGCCCGTCGACGGGAAACCGCAGGTAGGAGCTGTGCACCCGGGTCGACCAGCCCCCACACCCCGGGCAGCTGTAACCCTTTGCTGACGACTGGACCCTCACGTTCACCGACTCGACGCCCACGTCGACCGACAGCACCACGACGCCCGCGACCGACGGAAACAGCAGCCCCTCCAAGCGGGGCACCAGATCATCCACGGTCCCGCACTGTCGGCCACCACGGTCCAGCAGCTGGCGATTTTCGGGCAACTTCCCGCCGCCGACCACACCGCCCCATAGTCACTCACCGTGCACAGACCACGGAAGTTGAGCCAGAACCGGAACTCGTGAACAGAACCACGGCGGGCGGCGATCCTGCCGACCACCTCGGCCGGGAGAACGCCGCCGCCGGCTTCCCGGTGGGCGTCGGTGAGGCGCTCGGCGATCAGGTCGGTAAGCTCCGCGGTGCGGCCCTTGAGGTCGACGACCGCGCGCACCGGCAGGACCAGGCCGGCGCTGTCCCACGCGTGGGACACCCCGATCCCCCCGGTGACCGTAGTCTCGATCGCCTCGGCGACGGCCGCCAGGTCGAGCAGCCGGTAGGCCGTCGAGCGGCCGATCCCGAACTCGGCGAGCGCGTACGCGCCCCAGCTGTCCATCCCGAGGGCGGTCCATACCTTCGCCCGGTGGGCGGCGCGCACCCGGCGGGCGAGAACCAGGACGTCGGCGCGGGCGTCCTCGACCGCGGTGCGCAGCTGCTCGGTCAACTCCCGGGCGCGCGCCGCGTCGACCGGGCCAGCCTGCTCCTGGTCCTCGCCCATACCGGGAGGGTGCCCCGCTCCGGGCCGCCGGTACCGTCGCTCCCGGGTGTCCCAGCCGTGTCCTACCCGTCCGTCCTGGCACTGTCCCAGACTGTTTTCCCTGGTGACGGTGCGGGGTAGCTGGGGCTGGGGCCGGGGCCGGGGCCGGGCAGCATGGGGTCATGGAGAGCGAAGTGCCGCTGGCGGGCGGGCGTATCACCCCTGGGGTCGTCAGGCTCGGCGATACCGTCCGGCGGCCCGTCACGGCGTCGTCCCCGTTCGTCGCGGAGCTGCTCGATCATCTTCAGCGGCAGGGGTTGGGCCTCGGGCTGCGTGCTGTCCCCGCCCTGGACGTGGTGCGCCCGGCCGACGCCGACGAGACCGTGGTCTGCTGGCAAACCGTCCGAGCACGGGGACCGGCCGGCCGGGCTGGTGCTGTCCCGGCAGGAACTGCCGGTCCTGCTCGCTGCGGTGCTCGCCGGCCAGTCTCTGCTCGGTCGTCGTCGCTCCCGGCCGTGTCGTCGTCCGGCCGTTGCTCGCACGGTCGCCGTCCTGGCCGTTGGGCGGCCAGGACGGCAAGGGTGCGGGAGAGGTCGCGGTCATGGCGGAGTCCGATGTCCTGGAGGGCCTCGGGACCGCTGCCGTCCGCTTCCGGACGGTAGTCCGAGGTGTTACGCCGGGGTCGGGCAGACCAGGGTGATGATGGTAGGCGGGGTCAGGTCCTGGTAGGACTGGTAGGTGCTCGTGCCGTACTCGTAGTAGAAGTACTGCACCGAGAAGCCGAGCTGGGCGCTGGTGGTGCAGTCCGAGTCAGGGGTGAAGCGGTAGCCGAAGGCCACGGTACGGCTCTCGCCCGGCAGGATCGGCACCTGCGGGTAGGTCAGGTTGTAGCTTGCGCTGTCGGGTACGGCACTGCACCAGCCGGCGCCGCCCGCGCAGCCCACGAACTCGTGCCGGACCGTGAGCCACGAAGCGTTCACGTCGAGGGCGTTGACCGTCGCGTAGAGGAAGGTCACCGGCTGGTCCTGGCGGTTGGTGAACGTCACACTCAGTGTGCCGATCTGGCCGGCCGTCAGGGTGGTGTCGTCAACGGTCGCCGTGAAGTGCGGCTGCGCGGGGTCGGCGGCGAAGGCCTGCCCGCCTGTACCCATCAGGGTGAGGAGGAGTGTGAGGAGTGTCAGGACTGCGAGGAGGCGCGCACGCCCCGTCGCCGATGCGGTGATCGACATGGACGCCCAGCGTAGGGATCGACCCCCGCGCCGTCTGCCCCGCGACCGGGAAACCGGCCATGGTCGTTCCGGTACGGATGAGGCCCCGAGTGAAAGGTGGTCACGGATGATGCTTCGAGACGTCGGGTGCAGCGCCGTCGAGACCTGCGTGCGGAAGTGGTGGGGCCCGCGGATGATGGCCGAGTCGGGCCCTCCGTCCAGCGATGCGACGAGCCGCACCAGCCCGGACCTCCTGTCTCCTGGGCTGCTTCGGCGTCGCCGGTTCCTGCTCTAGCGCACGCTGGGTACGGGCGCTGGCAGGCGGGACCGGCGCAGGGAGCGCGGCGGTGGGGATCAGGGAAACCGGTACAGGGCCGTTCTGAGCGTCGGCTGCTGCCGGTCGAGCAGGGCGCCGACTTCCGTCAGCCGCCCGGCGAGACCGCAGCCGTACCCGCCCCGGTCCGGCGTCCGCTCGCGGCCGGAGGCCTGACCTTCTCCGACCCGGACCGGCAAATCTGACCGGGATTGCCGGTCAGCGGGCGAACGTCTCGGTCAGGCGCACGCTGTAGCCCTCGGACTCCATGTAGGCCGCGGTCGCGGCGAACGGGTCGGGGTGGTTGAGCTGGAGCGGGGTGAAGGAGAAGTCCACGGCGGCCTGGACGGGCGGGACCAGCTCGCCGCCCGACTGCGGCGCCGGCGGCGTCTGCCACCCCAGTTCCACCGAGGCCCGGCCCCGCGCGTCGCGGCTGAGCAGGTGCTCGGTGTAGGGGAACTGGTGGAGCACGTGCCCCTCCGCATTGGCCCACACCATGTTCAGGCACGGCGCCGGGCCGACGATCGGAAGGTTGCAGGCGGTGGCCACGTCGTGGGTCGCCCATGCCAGGACGACCTCGTCCGCCCCGGCCGCGGCCGCGATGTTCGACAGCTCCGAGATCCCCGCCAGCGCGTCCTCGCCGACGTGCAGCGGGCGCACCCACACCAGGCCGACCAACTCGCCGCGCACCAGCGGCATGATCACCGGCCGCCGCGCGATCCCCTCGGCCGCGCCGGTCGCGGCGGCCTCCTTCATCGTGTCGACCAGCGCGATTCACATCGACGCGTCCACCGGGCCACCTCTTCACTGACGGAGTTTCAGGACATCGCCGACCCTCCCACGGCGGTCTTCGCGCTGTCAGCGAATCCGCTCCACCATCACCCTTGACCGGGCACACGCAATACCGGGCGGGGTGTTCAATGGCCCGATCACCGCACGCTGAGCTGGGAGGACACCACCGTGGGACGCAACAAGCCGGGCAGCCACGCCGGGAGCGCGGAGCCGTCGAGTACACCCTCCAGCAGCTCCAGCCGCCCGGCTACGACCGGTGGATGACTCCGGCCGCCGACCTCGACCCCGAGCGGGCCGCCACCGAACCCGGCCTCTCCGTGCAGGCCCTCAACCTGATGCGCCGCCTGGTCCGGCTGCGCCCGATCTACGGGCCGAAGATCCCGGTGCAGGCCGTGTGGCTGGACGTGGTCCTCGACGGCGGGGCCCTGCGGCTGCGCCGCCTGGACGGCGGCGTCGGGAACCTACCCGCCGGCGAGCTGGCGGGCATGCTCGGCGGCGGGGTCGAGGTGCCGGACGTGCGCAACGTGGTGCACGAGCTCCACGCCACCGGCATGCTGCTGGTCGAACCCGACAGCGAGGACGACGTCGTGCTGCGCGTGGTCGTTGGCAAGCCTGCCAAGCCCGGCGACCCGTGGGTGTTCGGCGACATCGCCAGCGGCCTGGTCCCCAAGGCGTGCATCCCCGGCGACCCGCGGACCCTGGGCGCCGAGAACTTCGCCGCGCTCGCCTACCTGCGCTCCCACCTGTCGGAGGGCACTGTCGGTACCGCCGAGGAGTACGCGACGTTCGAGGGCGTCGGCTCCGTCGAGCGGGCCCAGGAGCTCTTCGACGCGGTCGCCGACCTGGTGGACGTCCGCGGCTGCCCGGCCTGCCCCACCGCCCACCTGTGCACCCGCGACCCCGAGGCCCAGCCAACCGCCTGACCCCGCCGCCCGGGGAACGGGGTGACACTCTCAGGAACCGTCCCACCCCGTTTCGCACGGTTGGAGCGCTTCGGTGATGCGCTGGGAAGGAACGGACCACGCGTACCGGCCCCGCTGTGCCTTGCAGTGACAGCCGCTCGTCCGGCCTGATCCCATCGCCGGAGGACGGCGTCCCAGGTGGCCCGCTGTCTGCCGCACGAAGGGCGGTGCGCGCCGAGCGCGGCGCGCACATCGGCCAGTTCAGCTGGGACGGCGGCGCCGGTTCCGCCAGGGATGTCGACCCGGACCACCAGCTCGATTGAGGACTCACCCGCCCGCGTGGTCGAGGACGGCCCGGCGAATAGCGCAGGCCGGTGACGATTTGGGATCACGCTGGCCGAAATGAATGCAGCCCTGGACGAGAACGGCCGGGAGTCTCCCCAACGCGGCCTGCGCATGGTCGACTTGATAGTCGGCCGTGCGATGAAGGGGATGCTGCGCATGTCGGAAGTCCCGGTGACCACATATGTTTCCACTGAGAGCAGAGGCCGACGGCGGCGCCGTTGGCCTGTGTGGGCGGTGCCCGTTGCCGCCGTCCTCCTCGCGGGTGCGGTCGCGTGCGGCGGGGACGGTGGGGGCGGGCAGGCGCCGGCTGACACGGGAGGGCGGGCGGCATCCGGTCAGGCTCCGTCGGCGAAGACGGATCAGAGGAGTCTGGAGATGAAGGGCCTGGTCGCGTTGGTGGCCGGAAACCTCACCGAGCTCGTGGTCTTTGACGAGACGACCGGCAGGACCAAGGCGGGAGCCTTCCTGCCCCAGTACGCGGTGCCGAGCGTGTGGAGGCGGCATGCCTTCTCGCCGGACTGGCACTCCGTCGTGTGGACGACGAAGGGCGGCGACCTGTTCTTCGGGGAGTACACGAGCGGCGCGGGCCCGAACGGGAACTACGGGGACACGCCAGTGAGCATCGGCGGCAAGCCGACGTACTCGGGCGGCAAGCTCGGCTACACGCAACCCCGCTTCGGCCCGGACGGGAAGCGGGTGTACTTCCTGGCCAACAACGACAAGGTGTACTCCGCCGACCCGAAGAGCCCGGATGATTTGAAGGAAGAGACGACCCTTGAGACGGGCACATTCTCCCAGGACCACGGGTTGGCCTGGGACATCGCCGCGTCCGGCCAGGTCGAGAAGCGACAGGCCGCATCCCCCGGGCCCAAGAGCGAGGCGACCGCCCCGGACGGCAAGAGGACCCTCATCAAGAACGGGTCGGGCTGGTTCCTCAAGGAAGCAGCCAGCACCGCCGAGCCGAAGTTCCTCTTCGAACACCTTCTCGACCACGATGAGAAGCCGTTGGTGAACAAGGGCATGACCATTGACGTCCTGGGCTGGTACTGACCTGCCGGCGGCCCCTGGGTACCGGCCGCACCGCACGCGGTGGGATTTGTTGTGTTGCTGTTTCCAGTCGGGCAGGTCTTCGCCCTTGCGTCGGCGGTGGGGCATGACGAGCCCGGTGCCCGGGTAGCCGCCGTCGGCGATTGTTGTGTCTTGCCGACGGCGGCCTTGGCGCCGGACTCCTCCCATGCCTTGCAGTCGTTGCGGTTCCGGCGAGCGGCCGGCCCACGACGACGACCAGGCGTGTGTCGGCGTCGATGACGACCTGGTGGTTGGTGGAGTACCGGTAGTTCTTGGACTGCTCGGCCACGGAGTGGTCGCGGGTGGGGACCAGGGTGCCGTCCACGATGAGCACGGTGCCCTTGGCGAACCGCTTGCGGGGCTGGAGAGCAAGCATCGGCCCGAGGTGGTCGATGATCCGGTCCGCCGCCGACTAGGACACCCCGAACAGCGGGACGAGCTGGCGCATGGTCAGGTTCGTGCGCCAGTACGCGGCGACTAGCAGTGTCCGGTTCTTCGACGGCAGGCCCCACGGCCGTCCCTTGCGGACCGCGTCTGCACCTTCGCGCCGCAGAAGTGTCACCAGCTTTCCGAGCTGCCGCGGGCTCAGCCCGGTGAACGGGACTATCCAGGACGGCTTGGACGCCGTGATCACACCAGCCACAGTGAAATCGTCTCAAAGATCGACGGCATGGCACGATGACCGGCATGTCAGGTCAGGTCTGGGTGTCACTCATATCGCTGGGCGGCGTTGTCCTCGGCGGCTCGTTGTCCTACCTCGTCCAGCACAGAACTCAACTCTCGGCGGAACGCGCTGAACAGCAACGGCAGCTGCTCGCCTTGTCGGAGGCCCGGCGCGGGGAACGGCTGGCGCTGCTGGAGCGGTTCGTCGAGGTGGGGGCCGAGGCCGAACGTTCCGCCTTTAGTCGGCCCTCCGAGTGGGAGGACACCGACGTCTGGTTCCTCACGACCCGGGACGTCATGAACAGGCTGTGGGTTGCGGAGCGGCTCATCCGCATTCAGTTCCCGCTGCCGGTGCACGACGCGGCCCGCGCGTACTTCCTCGACCTCAACCGGACGGTATGGGAAGGCTTGCCCGACGGTGAAAGCGTGCGGGACTACCTGGAGGACAACCGGCTGGCGTTTCTGGACGCGGCTCGCGCAGTCATGGGGTAGCGCACCGCGGTCCCCCGGAGATCTTTTACGGGACAGCCCTTAGCTTGATCTTTAACCAGTGCGGCGTGGGCGAGGGCTGCTGAGCTCAGGTTTCTTCTTCGCTGACGGCTTCGCGGGGCCGGTCTTTCCGGCCGTGTAGACGTCGTGCCGAGGGGTGGGCCGGGTGTTTTTGCGACCGGGAGGTCGGCCTGGGCCGGGGCGGCTGGGTTTCGGCGCGCCGGCCGGGCAGGCGGCCTTCGGGCGGAGGTTTCGGAATCCGCGTCGCACGCGGGCCGGAGTCAGGCGTTCGGGCGGCGAGGGCTTCTCCTCCGCACGCTGCTCACCCTGATGCCCGCACTCGGGGCCCCGGTCCGCCTCCTTGATGGTCGCCCCGTCACCCGGCCACACCACCTTGGAAGGCTCCGCCGAAAACCTTGGCGAGCGTCCCGGACATCTTGGAGACGCCCCCTGCGGCTGGCCGCGAAAACCTTGGAAGCCAGGCAGAAAGTCCAGCTCAAAGCATTAATGACGGCCGCCCGGACACCTTGATGCCCCGCCAGGTCGCCGGGGTGGGGCATCAAGGTGGGGTGGGGACTTCAGGCCTGGTGCTCGTGGAAGCGGGCGTACCCGATCAGCTTGGCGGCGAGCTTCTCGCCGGCCATGGGTGGCGCGGTCGACCTCGACGAACGCCCGGTGCAGCCACCGGGGCGGCCCGGCCTGCACGTAGTGCAGGCCGCCGTCGGGGATGACCGCTCTGCCCGGGCGAGAGCCCGCCGTTGCGGCGCCGACACCTGGTTCACGCCGTCCACCTACCTGACCGCCTGGTGCAGGACGTCGCGGCAGTCGAGCAGGACGACCCCGGGTGGTGTGGGGGCCGACGCGGCCGGCCCCCACCTGTACCCAGACGTCGGCGCCGTCTCCGGCCAGGCCGGACCGACGCGAGCGGCCCGGTACTGCTCCGGCGATGACCACCACGTCTTACCAGTGACGCTGACCAGCGGGGTGATGTTCCGGGAACGGGAGTCACCGGCAGGCGCGGTGCGGCACCGTGCGGGTGTGACTATGACACTGGACCGCTTGGCCCTGCCCGCCCGCCCGCCGTCGCCGCCACGCGCGGCTGATCCTCGCGCTGACGGAGCTGATCGGTGCCTGCGCCGTGGCGGCGGGCGAGGTGTATCGCCCGATCGCCGCCGCCCCGCCGGAGCAGGATGCCGTGGCGGTGGCCACCCTGCCCTGCGTCCAGGTCAGCCTCACCGCCGCGCCTCTCCTGGACGAGGCCCGCGCCGAGGACGACGCCCGGTGGCCGGCCGCCCTCGTGCGGGAACGGGAACAGGCCGAGCGGACGTACACCGCGCGCTGCGCCGTGGCTGTGGCGGCGGAAGCGGTGGAAGGGCCGCTGCGGCCCGGCGTGCCGGCGGCGACCGTGGACCAGCGGGCGGCGATGAGGCTGACGGAGGCCGGCTCCGACGTCGTCGCGCGGTGGCGCGAGGATCCCCGGCAGGCCGTCGACCTGGTGCGCCGGCTGGCGGCCTCCGGTGAGGTCGGTGTGGAGGAGGTCCTCGACGCGGCGATGGACGAGGCGGTGCTGGTCGGGCTGCTGGCGCTCCAGGGCGTGCGGACCACGCGCGACCCGAGCACGGCCGCGGAACGCTGCCTGGGCGCCGTCGCCCACATCTCGCTCGCGATCACCCTCGCCAGCGCCGACCTGGACTGATCGGGGCCGGCACCGCCTCCGCGGGCGGGCGGGATCGGCAAGGCCGTCTGTTTCGGGCTGGGGGGCGGGAACCGATTCCGGCGAGTTGAACGTGTTCAATGTAGCGACGGGGTGACGTCGTTACCGCGCATCAGGACACCCGAGGGGATTCTTCATGCAGGCCGAACGCGTTCCCGCGCGGCGCAGGTGGTTCAAGTGGTCCGTCATTGCCCTCGGAGTCGGCTTCGTCCTGTCGCCCGTGGTCTACCTGGCCCTCCTCGTGTCCACGTTCGCCGCCGTGGACGGCAGCCCGAAACGGGCCGGCTGCTCGGAGGTCATGGAGTTCGCGGGCGCCTCGATGCCCGCACAGGCCACCGGGGCGAGCTGCACGGACACCAACTCGTTGATGGACCGTGGCTACACGGCCGAGTTCCGGATGCCCCGGGCCGACCTCGCCGACCGCCTGACCGCGGCCTTCCCCCGCGTGCGGCCGGTGGAGACGTACGGACCGGTGCTGCGCTTCGTCAACTCCCAGGAGATGGACGGGACGCGCCCGCAGGGGCAGGCGATGTTCGTGGAGCTGGACGTCACGTACGAGGACGACGCGACCGCGCTGGTCCGGGTGAAGGCGTTCGACGTCTGACCCGTCCCGCCCGCCCGGCCCGTCGTACGGCGCTCGCGCCTCTGACCCTTCGCCAGGCCGAGGCGGGCCCACGACAGCAGGCCCCGGACGCGAAGTCCGGGGCCTGCTCTCGTGGGCCCGGCCGGCCGCCGGAGCCTGGTGCGAGCAGGTGGCGGCCGACCAAGTCGGAGCTCCGCCAGCGGGCAACGGTGTGCGGGCGGAGCACTCTGATCCTGTCACGCCCCAGGAGGGCGGCCGGCTTCTGCGGGGCGGGTGCGGGGCTCGAGGAAGAGGCCGAGGAGGCCGGCGGGCACGAGCTGCTGGCCGGGACCTGGACGGGGCCCCGTCCGGCCGGGCGCGGGCTGGGAGCGGGGCGCCTCACCGCCTGCGACAGGTCGGGGGCCCAGTACGCCGAGCGCCCCACGGAGGGCCGCCTGGTGCCCGGCCACGGCCCGGGCGTGCCTGACGACCAGGGCGAGCTGCTCACCGTCCATCGCCGCCAGTTGCTCCAGCGTGTCGGCGGCCAGTTCCGGGTTGATGCCCTCCAGTAGCTTCTGGGCCTCCTCCCGTAGTTGGGGGGCCTGTTCGGCGCGGCGGCGTCGGCGCAGGGCGGCCTGGCGGCACGCCTGTCCGCAGTAGAGGCCGGGCCGCCCTGTGCGGGCCGCGTCGGGAAGTCGCCGCCCGCAGCGGGGGCCGGCACACACTGGGGCCGTCGGTTCCGTCACTGTCACACCGTGACGGAACCGGAGGGCGACCACAAGCCGCCCCGCTGTTGGGGTGGTGGGGGTGTCTGGTGCGGGTGCGGTGTCTGGTGGGCCCGGTGCGGGGCTGCCCGTGTGGGTGGTTCGGCCCCTTGGGTCGCCCGCCAGGCGGCGCAGGCCGCCGAGGCCGCCCACCGGCCGCTACGCCGCCGCCGCCCTGCCGTCCTGCCCGGTCGCCCGTCCGCCCGGCCGGGCCCGCCCGCCTTGCCCGGCTCTGGCTGCTGTCCTGTCGGGGTGCTGGAGGGGGTTTCGTGACGGGTTGATTGTTATGGAACCCTGCCTTGCCTGGCCCTGCCCTGCCTGGCCCGGTCCGGTCGGTCCCTGTCCCTGCCCGCCCTGCCTGCCCGCCTTGCCCGGCCCTGCCTGCCCTGCGCGGCTTCGGCCGCGGGGGCCTTGCCCGGTCCGGTGGGCCGGGTCCGTTCCTGGCCCGTCCCGCCTGGCCCTGGCGCGGGGCTGCTCGGCTCCGTCGGGTTCTTGGTTGTCCGGGCCCGGGTTCGGGTCTGTGACCTCGCACGGTTTCGAGCGCCCGGAGCGCGTTTTGGTAGACCAATCCGGGTTGGTGCGCCGGGCTCGGTCCGGCGGTCCGGATCACTGGGGGCCGGTCGGGTTGGGTGACGGTCGGTGGCCGGTCGTGCGGGCCGGCCGGGGTCCGGTGGGCGGTTCGGGTGCCGGGGCCTGTGCGGGGTGTTTCCGTGAATTGACGGCCCGTCGGGAATGCCGCCGGTTTCCGCCGTGGATTCTCCTTCGTGGATTGTCCTTTCGATTCGGCGGGATTGCTGCCGGTCGGGGTTGTTTCGGCGGGTCGTGAATTCGCGGTGCGGGTTCGCCGGTGGATTTCGGCGGGGGAGCGGTGCGCGCTCCGTGTTCCGGGGTGGTGGGGGTGGCCGTCGGCGCGGTTCGTGGGCCTCGCCCGTCGCTGCGGAACGCGGCGGTGCCCGGCACCGGGCCGGGTGCGGGTTCCGGGTGGCTGCGGGGCCGGGTGGGTGGCCGCCGTCTTCGGTTCGCGGTCTCGCCTGGTTCGCCGCCGTCCTGGGGGCCGTCGCGGGGGCGGCCGGGTCGGCTGCTGGTCGGCCGCTCCCCGGGGTGGCGGACCGGGACCGCCAGGAGCTGCCGGCGCCGCCTGTTTCTCCCTGGCTCCGGTCCGCTGCGCCTGTTCGCCCTGGCTCCGGTCCGCCGCGCCTGGCCGTCCTGGTCGTCCTGGTCGCCGTGTGCCGGGTGGTGGGTGCCCGCTGCTCCCGGCCGCCGGCCCCTGCAGGCCCGGCGCGGGGCTGTTGCCGGTCCGCCGTCGGGGCGATCAGGGACGTCCTGTACGAGCCGCTGCCGGATGGGACGGTGCGGCTCTCGGCGGTCTGACCGGGCCGGGGAGAGACCCGCCCGCCCCTGTCGGGTGCCCTGTCGCGTGGGGGGTGCTGTCGCGCCGGGTGACGTGGGCGCCGGGCCCGGATCCCCGTGGGTGGGCGGCCGGCGACATGCCCTCGCGGCAGGGGGCCGCGGGCGCCCGGGTCCGGCCCGGCTGCTCCCCGGCCGGGAACGGCCGACCTCCGACCCCCCGGTCCCCGACCCGCCGGGCCCCGACCCCCCGGTCCCCGGTCCCCGGCCCCGGCGCCCTGGTCCTCGGCTCCGGCCGGGGTGCTGCCGCGGGGCCCGCCGAACGCCGCCGAAGCCCGCCGGGACGCAACCGGGTGCCGCCGCGCCGCCCAGGCCTGGCCTGGCCTGGCCTGGCCTGGGGCGGCGTGGGTGGGGGTTGTCCCAGCCCTGTCCTACCGGTGTCTCAGCCCGCCGGTTATGTCCGTTTCGCTGGGACGGTCTCAGGCCGTATCCCCTGGTGGGGGCGTTTTCGGCCCGGGCCTGGACAGGGTTGGGACACGGCCTCGCGCCCGCCGTCGCCCATGTCGGCCGTTGCCGGTCCGCAAGGGCGCTCTGGGCGGTGTCGTTCTGGTCGTGGTTCTGGCGGTGGCTGCCGGGAAGGCCGGCTTTCTCGGCGCTCTCGTCCTGGTGGTGGTGCTCGGCGGCCGGGGTGGCGGACTGCAACGCGGGGGTGCAACGCGGGGGTGCGACGCCGTATCGCGTGGGGGTGCAACGGGGCCGTGTTGCGGGTCTGACCAGGCACTATTCGGCTGGGGGCGGGGGAGGGGCGGGCGTGTTGCACCTCGTGTTGCGCCGCCACGGGGCGCTGCCGGGCCGCCGCGCCACGGCCCCCGGCCCTCCCCGGGTGCGGCCGTCAGGCCGGCACTCCACGCGCGGCCGCAGGCCGCCCGTGCGGGGGACCAGGAGGGGTTGGAGGGCCGGGTGGTGGTGTCCGGCTGCGCCCCTGCACCCGTGCGGCTGCCCTGCCCTGCCCTGTCCGGGGGTCGTACGGGTTCCGGAAACCGGTCCCGAATTCCAGCGCCCGCGTCGTTCGTGAATTCCGTTCACGTGCTGCCAGATGGGACGGTGCTGCGCCCGTCTGCGGTGTTCTTCGGCTGTTCCGGGATTCGCGGCGTGCAGCAGCGGCCGGTGGCACCAGTTCCGACGCCGGTCATTCCGACTGCCGGACGTACTCCGGTGATCTCCGGAACGTATCGGCGTTCCGCCGATCGGACTTCTCAGGTTCCTGTCTCTGATTTATCCGAGGAGGGTGTTGAAGGCGGTCGGTGGTTTGCCGATGTTGTTGCTGTGGTTGGCGGCTGCTCTTTCCAGAATTTTTAGGAGTGTGGGGTGTTCATCCGGTTCGTCGGCCAGGAGTTGCGTGGAGTTGGTGACGACGATCAGGTAATGCTGTGCGGGGATCCAGTGCAGGTCCCTGAGGCATTCCGAGAGGGCGTTCCAGTTCCATCCGAAGTAGGCGGGCAGGGTGAGCGTCCGGGAGGTTTCTTCGAAGACGCCCTGGCCGGTGCGCATCCGTGCGCCGTCCAGGTATGCGACGTGGGTGGTTCCTTGCGGGGGCAGGGGCCATGAGGTGCCGGGGTGGGTGGTGGTGTGGATCCACGGTGGCGTGGGTGTCCAGATGTCCAAGGTGTGGCTCCACAGGGGTTGGGGGGTGCCGTCGTCTGGCTGCCCGGTGGTGATCTCCGCCGGGTCGGTCCCCACGCTAGTCAGCTCCTCTCTGCCCCCGTCCCGCCGCACACCCGTCGCCCCGCCGCTCTGCTGCTCCCCGTCCGCCTCCCGGCCGCTCCGGCCCGGGCCTTGCCGTTGCTGCCGGGGCCCGGGGGAGGACGCCCTGCTTGCCGCTGCTCCCCGGGGGCACCCGCTCCAGCACGCGGTGCCGGGCGCACCCGGGTGGGGAGTGACCCAGGGTGGGGAGACACCCAGGGGTGTGCCGTCGCTCCCTGGTGCCGCAGGCCGCCAGGCCCGCCCCGCCACCGCGCCCGCCACCGCCCCGGTCCCGGCTACGCCCTGCTGTGTCCCCGCCAGGGGGCCGCAGGCCACCACCTGGCCTCGCCCGCCATCTCCAGCCGGGGCCCGGGGGGGGGGGGGGGGGGGGAGAGGGGAGGGGGGGGGGGGGGGGGGGGGGGGGGGGGAAGACACCCCCCCCCCCAGGAGTAATAAGAGA
>NZ_JBVHVO010000006.1:335833-371152 GCF_055564815.1 Kitasatospora sp. NPDC028961
CTCCTCCCCCCTCCCCCCCCCCTGGTTGTTCCCCCCCCCCCCCCCCCCCCCCCTCTCCCCTCCCCCCCCCCCCCCCCGGCCCCCGACCACCCACCGCTCCAGCCGCCAGGCCGGGCACCCCACCGCGGCCGCAGGCCGCCCGCGCGCGAGGACCAGGAGGATTTGGAGGACCGGGTGGCTATGGGCTGCTGCTGGTTCTGACTTTTGATCTTGATTTTTGGGCGCGTCTTGCGGGTTGGTTGAGAGGCTTGTTGGGCGTGGTAGCGGCTGACCGGTTATTCAAGTGTCATCGGCTGGCGGTGCTGCTGGTGTCCGTGTTGTCTTTGACCTGCGGGTCTCGCAGTTCCGCGGAGAACAAGCGACTGCATTGGATGATCTTCGTTGTGTTGCGGTTGTACTGATGGGCCCGTAGGTCGTCGGCGTGGAGGCCCTGCTGGCGGGCCGTCGCGGGGAGACTCTCAGGCGCTGCTCTGCTGGCGCGAGGGAGCGGGCGGCCGATTCCGGGCGGGCTGACCGGTGCCGGGGGTTGGTCAGTAGCGGAAGCCGAAGAGTCCGCCGGTAGGGGCGTCGGTCAGGACGGTGTCGAGGATGTAGGGGCCGGCGTTGAAGCCGCGGTTGGTGGCTTTGGCGAGGTCGTCGGTGTTGAGGGTGACGATGTACTGCATGTTCTCTTCGGCGGTGACGGTCGCGGCGAGTTCGAGGGCTGCTTTGAGTTGGCGGTCGTCGACGCCGTCGTAGAGGTGGCTGTCGTGGATCAGGAAGTCGGGCCCGTGTCCGTGGCGGTGGGCCAGGACGGCCAGGGTCAGGTCGAAGCAGAAGATGACCATGTTGCCGATGCCGCGACTGTCGTCGCTGTCGATGCGTGGGGTGATGGTCAGGCTCTCGCGTCCGGCGTGGATGGCCAGGAAGGCTTCGCGGGGTCCGTAGAGGGCTTGGGCGAAGCGGGAGAACAGCAGGGTCGCTTCGCTGGTCTGCTGGGCGCGTTCGTCGATGTCGGTTTCGACGGCCTGCTGCAGTTCGATGCGTTTGGCGGTGATCTGGCGTGAGCTGGCTTCCAGGGTCTGGGCGGCGTCGTAGCGGTGGCGCAGGGCACCCAGGGCCGCTTGTTCGCGGGCGAGGGCCTGCTGGAGGGAGGTCAGCGCTTCCAGGGCGCCGCCTTCGTCGAGCTGACGCAGCAGCTGTGCCTGCTGCTCGCCCAGGCGTGCGCGTTCGCTGCGGCGTTCGGCCAGGCGGGCGGTCAGTTCGCTGATTTCTTCGTCGAGGAAGCGGCGGCGGTTGCGCACGATGGAGTGGTGGAACGCCTCGACTTCCTGGAAGCGGCGGCGGACCTGGTCGCCGAGGACGATTCCCAGCTCTTCGTAGACGGGCTGCAGGTACTGGGTGTCGACGTCCGCTGTCTCGGTGACGGCCTGCTGCAGTTCCTCGAGGTTGGACTGCTCGATGGTGTCGTCCTGGGAAAGCTGCTTGATACGGCGGGAGAGCTCGTCGGCCTGGTCCTTGAGGTGCTCGTACTCCGGGACGACCTGGAAGGCGTTGACCTGGGCCTGAAGTCGCCTCACCTGGGCCTCGGCGAGAGCGATTTGGCCACGCAGGTCGGCGGTCGAGCCGACGATTTGTCCCCAGACCGGGTCATTGACCGCCTTGCGTAGCTGTTTGCGGGTGGCGTCGCGAGCGGCGAGCTGCCGGTATCCGTCTGCGAGCTGCCAGTCCAGGCCAAGAAGGTAGGCCAGGTTCGTGGTGGCGTCGGTGGCGGACTGGCGGGCGAAGGTGCGTCCGGCTTCGTTGAAGCCGTGGGCCGAGACCCGGCGTGCGAGGTAGGACAGCAGGGTTCGGCCGCTGACACCGGGATGGTCTCCGCGCAGTCCGAACAGCCGGTGCTCGATCAGGTGGTTCCACTGTTCGATCGGCACCTCCACGGGGCCCTGCGACCTGAGGTCGAACAGTGAGTCCGGATCGGGAGAGGTCACGTCGGGCCACAGGGTCACGAAAGCAGGCCGTGCGCCGCTGCGGCGTACCTCAAGGACCCCGCGGGCGCCGGGCCAGTCCAGGTCCAAGCCGAAGGTGATCTGCTTGAGAGCCCGCTTGGTGAAGGGGTTGCGGGAGTCGCCACGAGCACCGAGCAGGAAATGCACCAGTTCGACCATGCTGGACTTGCCGGCGCTGTTGCGGCTGTCAGTGGACGCGGAGGTATCGGTCTTGTCGGCGAGCAGCAGGTTCAGGCCGCCGCGGAAGCTGATCTCCTTGAACCGGGCGTCGTCAGCGCTCAGGCGACGCAGCATCTGCACTCCTTGCGACAAGCAGGTCCTCGTGCAGTTCGACCGCACCGATCCCGTGGAGGACGTCCAGGGCCAGGACGAACCAGCCGAACGATACCGGGGAGTAGTGGTGGTGCTCTCGGCGCCAGGCCTTCAGCCGTGCCCAGGCCTGGCTCACGGTCCGCGGCTCGTCCAACTGCAGCAGGACCTGGGCGCCGACCGCCAGCAGGCAGCGGTCAGGAGCGATGCCCTTGGTGGGTGTGATCACGGTCGCACTCCTACCAACGGGGCCGGGGCCCAGTCACTGGGAGGTGCCTCGAAGATGTCGCAGCGGAAGAAGAAGTGCGCCAGGACCGCCCACGCTGCTCTGTGCACTGGCAGCCGCTGGCGCTCGTTGCCCAGGACGTACATCTCCAACTGCCACAGCACGTCGTCGGGATCCGGATACTGCTTACGGACCTGCTCGTAGAAGATGCGGAACCCGCGAGCGACCTCGTCGTGCTCCAGCGCTCGGATACCCCCGGCGTAGAAGGCCTCGACCAGGTGGGTGTGGCGCATGCCGCGCAGCAGGTCTTCTCGCGAGTCGCCTTGGAGCAGATTGAAGGCGAGCTTCTCCTCGTGCACCTGAGGCAGATCCATGAGTGGGTCCGCTTCGGTCCGTAGCCCCTTGAGGTGCTGCAGCAGGGGCTTCAGGTCGTCCATACCGACCCCGTACACGCTGGGCTTCACCGGGATCTCGCAGCCCAGGACGTCTTCGGCCTGCTCCAGCTCCAGGCCCATGCACTCCTGCCAGATGCTGCGCGTCCCCATCTGCTCGAACGCCAGATCCGGGTGATTCGTGTCTGCAACGGAGAGCATGGTCGTGATTTCGGGGTGGACCCCTCGCCGATCGTTGTGGACGAACACGAAGGTGTCGAACTGGCCGTTGCGCTGACGTATCGCGCTGGCCAGGTCCTTGGTGAACTTCGCCCTGACTGCGGATACATCCACGGTCTGCGGGGCGTAGCACGCGTAGAGCTTACGGCTGCTGAGAGTGAGCCCGTCCGCTCCCTGGTCGCCGAGCCTGCCGTGGGTCCGCACGTCGAGGAAGTTGGGATGGCGCGTCACCATGACTCGGTGGAAGAAGTCCTCGAAGGCTGACTCGTAGAGATCGGCCATCAACTCAAGGAACTTCACGCGGGCGTACATCCGCTGCTCGAATCGCACCCGTCCCCCTAACGGCCAAGAACGCCATGGTAGCTGCGCGCGACCAGACGCAGAAAGGCTCAGGTCATTCTTGGTTTCTGCACGGGGATGCTGTGGCTGGGTCCCCAGGGCGGAGAAGCCGGTGGGTGCTGGGCTGGTGGGCTGGGCCTGGTCATGGGGTGTGGTGGTGGATCCATGTCCACAGGGGGTCGTCGTCGGACGGGTCCAGGCGGGGGAGGCCGAGCCGGGTGGCGGTGTGCTGGAGGAACGCGGTGTGGGCGGGGTGGGTGTGGCGGAGGGTGCCGCTGTTGTGGTTGTCGGGGGTGGTGAGTGCGGGGTGCTGGGTGAGCACGCGGGCGAGGGTGACGGTTTCGGGGTAGGTGACGGCGGGCCGGGCGAGGAGTGCCCAGGAGCCGCGGGTGGGTGCCAGGTCAGGGTTGGCCCGCTCCAGGGCGGTGGCGCGCCGGTGCCAGCGCCGGTTGAGGTGTTGCTGGTGGTCGTACCAGCGGGTGGTTACGGCCAGCGCCCAGGTCCAGGCGGTGGATACGTCGGCGTGCAACAGCAGTCGCTGGTGGGAGCGCTGCGCGTCTGCCAGGTCGGGCAGGGCCGCTACGTCGAGGGACTGTCCGGGGTCGGGGCCGGTGCTCCAGGTGTGATGCCGGGAGCACAGCCGCTGATGAGTCGGTGTGTAGGTCCAGGCGGTGCGGCTGGCGCCGTGGGTGCGGCGCAGGACACAGGAGCGGCATGCGGCTGTGGCCTGGCGCTGCGCCGTGTCGCGCTGCCAGGTGATGTGGGAGAGGGCGTGACCGCTGCCTGGTCGGGCCGGGCGGGTGCTGGCGACGGGTTCCCAGCGTGGCAGCGCCCGGGCGAGATGGGCGTGGGGTATGCGGGCGTGGGCGGCGATGCGTACCTGGGCGGCGCGGTTGGGGTGCAGCTCGCCGCCCTGCGCAGAGGTGAGGCCCTTTCCCTGCGCGTCGACAGCGATGGCGAGGCCCTACAGAAGCTGAGACAGGCCCTGTTCGTAGGCGCGTGCGACGCGGGTGAGGTAGGAGGAGGTCGACTCCCGTTGCAGCGGCCGTACCCGCAGGCAGCCGGCGGTGACCGGCGGCGTGTAGAGGAGGATCGGCAGACGCAGCGTCATCTGCGCCCGCCCGGTTTCTCTCCGGGGGAGCGGGGTGTGCCGCGGGGGCGGTAGTGCTCTTCGGCGAGGTGGTCGAGGTCGATGTCCTCCAGGACGGCGCGAGTGATGCGTTCGGTGCCGTCCAGGAGCGTGGTGATGGCGGCTGGGCGGATCAGGCGGGAGCGGCTGCCGATCCTGCCGCCGGTGCGGGCGTGGAGGTAGCCGGCGAGGCGGGGCAGTGTGCCGGGGCGGTGGTGGTCGAGGTCGAGGGCGTTGTCCATGGCGGCGGCCAGGTCGCGGAACGGTTCGCGGGTGCCGTGGCGAAGCGGCAGTGCGCCGGTGTCGATGAGGCTGGCGCGGGTGGCGAGTTGCTGTCCGCGTACGCCGGTGAACAGCGGGGTCTCGGTGACGTCGATGCCGGCGTAGAGGAACGTCGCCCGGATGCGTTCGGTCAGGTCTTTCAGGAGGTCGGTGGCGACCGCGCCGGTGCTGGTGCGGGGGTTGAGGCGGTGGATCTCGTCGATGAGGACCAGGCGCACCCGGGCGGCGGCGTAGGTGTGGCAGACGGCGGTGGTGATCTGGGCCTGTCATCCGGGAGGTGGTGGGGATGCCGAGGTAGCGGGCGAACTCGGCGGCGAGGGTCTTGGCGGTCGCTCCCGGCGGCACCAGGATGTACGCGACCGGCACGGTGTCCCTGCTCGCGTCGGCGCCGGCCCGGGCGTGTGCGGCGAGGTGGCAGACGCGCCCGATGTGCAGGATGGCGGTGGTCTTGCCGCACGCGGCGGCCCCGGTGACGATCAGCGAGGGCCGGGCAGTGGTGTCCTGGTGGCGCCCCAGGACCACCAGGGTGCGCACGGTGCGCGTGACCTTGTCGATGGCGGGGGTCTGCACGGTGACGAACCTGGAGTGATAGGCGAGCTTGTCCTCCACACTGCGCGGCGGCGCGCCCGGGGCGGGCGGCGCGGGCACGGGTGTGTCGACGAACCGCTGGAAGCCGTCCCAGGTCGAGCAGCCGTACGCCCAGTCCTCCTCCTGACCGGCTTGCGCCCCGCGGCCCGCCCACGGGAGCGCGAACGCCGCAGGCTCCCCGTGCGACAGCCCGCCGGACCCGCGCGCAGCGGACGTGCCCGGCCCTGCGGCGCTCTGCCCGGTCCTGCCCGGCCTGGCCGTCCCACGGTTCCCGGATGCGTCCGGTGCGGTGTCGCTCGTGCTGCGCCTCACCACTGTTCGGCCTCCAGGCGGGCGTTGTAGAGGGGGAAGCCGGTTTTGGGCCCCTCGTCACCGAAGTCGTCCATGTCCATGCCTGTGTCCATTTCAGCGTCGTCCAGGGATTCGGCCCATGGTTGCCAGGGGTCCGTGCCGTTGTGCCGCTCGGGCGTTCGGCGGCCGGCAGCCTGCCGCGGTACCGACCGTGGGTCTGTAAAAAGAACGGCTCTGTCCCGTAATCGGTGGTAACGAAGTGTCACTGCCGTCGTTGGCATGGTGTGCACGATGTCAACGAGCTTGTGGGTGTGGTGTTTTCGGGACTGTCGGCCCTCGTCGTAGAGTGCGTGACGGACGAGGGCGGGGTCATCCGGGTGTCGGCCCGGACCCGGGAGAATCCGGTGCCGTGCCCGGCCTGCGGGCAGGCGACGGGGCGGGTGCACGGCTTCCACGGACGGGTGGTCGCGGACGTGCCGGTGGACGGACGGCGGGTCGTGGTGCTGGTGCGGGTCAGGCGTCTGGTTTGTCCGGTGCTCGGCTGCCCGCGGCAGACTTTCCGCGAGCAGGTTCCCGGCGTCGTGGAGCGCTATCAGCGTCGCACCAACCGCCTGGCCGACCAGCTCGGCTTCGTGGTCAAGGAGTTAGCGGGCCGGGCGGGCGCCCGCCTCTCCCGTGTGCTGGCTTGCGCGATCTCCCGCTCGACCGCTCTACGCATGCTCATGCGCAGAGCGGCGCCGCCGCTGCGAATGCCGCGTGTGCTCGGCATCGATGACTTCGCCCTCAAGCGCCGGCATCGCTACGCGACCGTGATCATCGACGCCGAGACCGGCGAGCGGATCGACGTCCTGCCCGACCGCACCACTCACACCCTGGCCGCGTGGCTTCGCGAGCACCCCGGGGCCGAGTACGTCTGCCGCGATGGCTCCGCCTCTTACGGTGAAGCGGTCCGCCAGGCCCTCCCCGAAGCCGTGCAGGTCAGCGACAGGTGGCACTTGTGGAGCAACCTGTGCGGCAAGGTCCTGGCCGAGGTCCGCTCCCACGCCGCCTGCTGGGCCACCGCCGTGAACCCCACCCGGCCCGGGGGCGTACGCGAGCAGACCACCCTCGATCGCTGGCAGCGAGTCCACAATCTGCTCAGCCAGGGCGTCGGGCTACTCGAATGCGCCCGCCGCCTCGACGTCGCTCTGAACACCGTCAAGCGGTACGCCCGCATGAAGGAGCCCACCGGCGACCGGCGCACACCCCTCTACAAGCCCACGCTCGTCGACCCCTACCGCGACCACCTGCGCAGGCGTCGGGCCGGACTCCCCGCGGTGCCGGTCACCACCTCCTGCGCGAGATCAAGGAACTGGGCTACACCGGCAGCGCCAACCTCCTGGTCCGCTACATCACCCAGGGCCGCGCCGAGGGCGACAGACCGGTCACCACCCCGCAGCGCTTCGCCCGCCTCCTCCTCAGCCGCCCCGAGAACCTGAGAAACAAGGACACCACTCTGCTGCGCAAACTCACCGAGGCCTGCCCGGAGATGACCGAACTCGCGCGTCTTACCCAGGAGTTCGCGCAACTGTTGATGCCGGCCGAGGGCAACGACGCCAAGTTCACCGATTGGATCATCTCGGTTCGCTCCGTCGACCTGCCCCACCTGCGCTCCTTCACGAACGGCCTCGAACTCGACCGGGCCGCCGTCGACGCCGGCCTCACCCTCCCGTTCCACAACGGCCGCACCGAGGGCGTCAACACGCGAACCAAACGGATCATGAGACAGATGCACGGCCGAGCCGCGTTCCCCCTGCTCCGCCACCGCATCCTCCTCCAGTGACCACTACACAGCGCTACCACCGATTACGGGACAGAGCCGTTGATCGGACACTCCCGGTGTCTCTTGCTGTCCTTTGGCTTGTTTGCTGTGGTCGGTGCGCGCCTACGGTCTCTGCGTAGTGGGGAGTTCACCGTGCCGGGTGCTTTTTGGCGTGCGATCTGTCCCTCGGGCGGGGCTGGCGGGGCTGGTGCCGCGTTGTGGAAGCCCTGGGAATGGGTCCCTGCCGGTTTCCTGTGCGTCGTGGTCCGCAGGGTGGCGGTGTGCCGAGCGTAGCAGGGGCCTGTGACAGCGTCGCGTCCATGTTTTCGGAGGTTCGTCGCTTCCGGTGTCGTTCGTCTGCCCCGTTGGTATCGTCGGGGCCGCAAGGGATTGGGTGGTAGGCAAATCGCCATCACTGCAGCATGCCTGACGGACTATCAGTGCTTGCCCGTGCATTCGGCGAACCGCGGTACGGCGCGGCCCGGGGTCTCGCGCTGCTTCGAGCGGACCGTGCCAGCGCATTGGGTGGAAAGGATTACCGATCGATGTCTGCAAACGTTGACGCAGGAACGGATGATGTGGCTGCCGGCCGGACACCGGGGGAGGGGCCCCGGCCGGCGCAGCAGTGGATGCTTGCGGAGACGACCCGACGGATCATCACCGCGCATACCCCGGATGGTGCACGCCGATACGAGCTGTCGTATGACTCGGACACTCCCGGCCGGGGACGGGTGGGCATCGTCGGCTGCGATGCGAGCGGCGAGGTGGTCACGGAGCTGCGAGGGGACGTCCTCTCCGTCGACATCCCGCTGATCGTCCGCCTGCTGACGGGCGCCACGGGTACGGATGGCGCGCACGGCCGGGAAGCCGCTCGGAGCGGCCCACGTGCTCCTCACCGGCCACCTCGTACCGGGGAACTCTGGGGCGGTGAGGAGGAGAGCCGACTGGCTGACCTGCACTACGAGGGGAGGGACCCGGCCGACATCGCGCAGCAGCTCGGACGCTCCGAGAAGTCGATCCGCTGGAAGCTCGCCGACCTGAGCCTGGCGCCCTTCCCCGAAGACCTGGTCCCCGCCCCGCGGCCTGTCCCCGCGCAGCCCGAGGCCGAAAAGTCCTACACGGTCGAGGAGAAGCGGCGCGCGCATCCCAACGCGTACAAGCGCTGGACGGCCGAGGAGGAAGAAGACCTCCTCGACCGCTGCGCCCAGGGCGTGTCGTTGGGTGATCTGGCCGAGGGCTTCGGCCGCAACGAGGGGGCGATTGCCTCGCGACTGCTCAAGCTCGATGCGCAGGGGCCGGCGGCCGCGGAGGCTGAGGAGTTCGGCGGGTGACTGGGCAAAGGCCGAGCGCTGCTGAGGCCCTCTGTGTGGTGAGGGTTGCCTGCCGGGCCGCGGCGCTGCCCTACCTCCTTCAGAGCGCGGGGTGCCACTTTGGGCCCCGCGGCACGTCCGCTGAATCGCCGCGTTCTTCGCGGCCCTGATCGTCGCTGCCTTTGCTCGGAAAGAGAACCTACTGTGAGCCTGACCCGACTTCTCGACGACAAGACATCCGCCCTGCGGGTCTTCTTCGACAACGAGCTGCCTGCCCTGCGAGCCCTGAGGGCCTCCTACCGGGCGACCCGCTCGCACGTGCTGCCGACGCAGCGGCCCGAGCCGCAGGCCGAGGCCCGGTGGGGCACACTGGGGGCGGCGATCGACCATCGTCTGCGCTGGTCGCTGCGGGCGGTCCAACTGCGAGGCCGATCCGTGGACGCTGGGATCTCGATGGCCGGCGAGTACGCCCCGGTCCTGGAGCGTGTCGGCGCTGAGCTGCTCGATACGATCGACGAGCTGATCGTCCGTGAACGGCTCGACGACCGTTCCCTGCCCGTCATTCGTGCGAGGGAGACGGAGGAGCGCCTCGCCCGCCTCGCCTATGTCACGGCACTGTTCGAAGAGGTCTTCCGCACGGGGCAGGTCTGGCCGTCCACTGCGCTGGCGCAGGCCGACGGCTCCCTCACCCTGGAGACCCTGCTGCGGGCCGTGCCCGACCATGAGGCTCGGGACATCGCCGCGATGGTGGAGCGGTCCCGCCACGGAGGACTGGAGGCTTTGCGCGCGGCCATTACCCCGGATCTGGTCGTCCTGGCCCCGACCTTCGCCGGCAGTGCGGATGTCGCCGGCGCCGACGCCGACTGGATCGCGGATCGCACCCTCGTCGACGTCAAGGCGACCCTCACCCCGGACAAGCTTCCCGGAAAGGACATCCACCAGCTGGCCGGATACTTGCTCCTGGATTACAACGACGACTACCGCATCGAGCGACTCGGCTGGTACCACGCCCGCAACGGTGCGCTTACCGTCTGGGAAACCACAGAATTCCTCACTCTCCTGGGCGCCAGGGACTCACTGCCGCGCCTACGCGAGCGGTTGCGAGCCGTCCTGACCTCCCGTACCGCCCGCCCCCGCTGAACGCTTCCAACGCAGCACCGGAGTGGTGCGCCACCGGGTGCCGGGCCTGACCGGAGCGTGGCCGCAGAGCAAGCTGTCGACGGTCCAGCACCGTGCCCTGCCGTAGGGACCACCGGCTGAAAGCGCGTCACGAGATCACCGGTCCCGCTCCGGGAAGCTCACCCCCATGCAGCGCAGAGGCATCTAGCCAACTGAGAGCGGGCACCGATTCGACAAGATCCCAAAGGGGGAGGGGCTGCGCACCAAGCCACCAGGATGAAAATCATTATCATCAAGGGTTAAACATGGAGGGCTAATGGAAAAGCTAACGAAAGTGGATAATGGTGTGTTACGTTTGGGTTCTGGAGGTGAGGCTTCAACATGCCTACGCAGGACGAGCTGTTCGCGGCGGTGGATGCGCTGCTGGCCGGTGTCGAGCCGCGCCCGCAACTGCCGGAGCCGGCGGAGCGGGCGCGCCTGCGCGAGGCTGCCGGGGTGACCCAGGCGCAGCTGGCGAAGGCGCTGCAGTCGACGGTGCAGACGGTGAAGAACTACGAGAACGGCCGCTCCACGCCGAAGGCGCCGCGCCTGGAGGCGTATGTGCGGCTGCTGGACGGCTGGGCGGCGAAGCACCCTGCCCCGACCTCCGCCCCGGCCACCTCGACGGTCGAGCAGGTGCCACCTTCCTTCGCCCCGACGGCTGCGACGGCTGAGCAGGCGCCGACCGCCATCCCCGCGAGGCCCGCCCCGGCCGTGGCGCCGCAGGTCCAGCCGGAGCCGGCACCCGTCGCCGACGCGCAGGAGACGGCTGAGGAAGCCTCGCAGGAACCGGTGGAGCCGGACGACGACCAGCCTTCCCGCACCACTGCCGCGAGGAAGCCGGTGCGGGCCGGGCAATCGCAGCCGCAGCCGCAGCCGCTGCGCCGTGCCGCGCGGCCGGCCCCGTACTTCGACGGTCAGTACCCCAACGGGCCGCTCGCGGTCCTGGACGGCGACGGGATCGCGTACGGGGTCGGTGGCCTGGTGCTGGAGTGCCCGGCGACCACGCTGGCGCAGCTGGTCACCTGGGCGCTGGGCGAGTCCGGCCTGGGCACGGCCCGGTTGCACCGCAACGGCCGCGACGGCGACCCGTTGATCGTGCTGACCGCCGAGGCGGTCGAGAAGTTCGGGCTGCCGGCCACGCTGGACGACGACCCGGCGACCCGCCGCTCCCAGCGGCTCCCGGAAGACCACAAGGTGGTCAAGGCGCTGGCCCGCTCGAAGTGGCAGCTCACCCGCCGCGGCTTCGGCCCGTGGGCGCGTATCTACAAGCCGGTCAAGGACGGCCGCCGCCAGTGCGTGCAACTGGCGGTCCTGCCTTGGCGGGCCCTGGACACCCGCGCCTGGGGCGCGGCTGCCGACTTGCCGGCACCGGACCTGGCCCGCGTGCTGGGCATCTACGCCCAGCGGGTCATCACCCCGCGCGGCTCCACCGCCACCTGCGGCCTGGAACTGATGACCGCGCTGCGCCCGCCGACGAGGGCGGTGCGCGACGAGGCCACCGGTGGCTGGGTGTCCGGGCCCAACCCGGGGGCGCTGACCGACGTCTACGAGGCGGCGCCGCCGGAGGTTCCGCTGGAGCACCCGGCCGCTCAGGGCTGGACGGGCGGGTTCCTGGACGAGGAGTCGTACCAGTGGACCCGGCCGGTCCAGACGCTCTCCGAGGCGGAGATGGTCCAGCCGTTCGCTGTGGGCATCGACATCAACACCGCCTACCTCGCCGCCGCCGCCCGCCTCTCCGTCGGCCTGTCCGGCCCTGTCCGGGTGGCCGACCCGGTGTTCGACAAGAAGATCCCGGGGAGCTGGTTCGTCGACCTGTCCCACGTCCCGACCGACCCGCGCCTGCCCAGCCCGTTCACCCCGACCGGCAAGCCGCCGACCGGCCCGGCCTGGTACGCCACCCCCACCGTCGCGTACGCGGTGGAGCTCGGCGCGCAGGTCCACCCCGTCGAGGCGTACCTGCGCGAGAGCGCCGGCGCCTACCTGGACCCGTGGCACGACCGACTGCGCGAGGCCTACGTGACCACCATGGCCGAGGCCGGAATCCCCACCGAGAAAGACACCGACGAGCGGGCCTTCCTCGCCGCGATGACCGCCCACCGCGTCCTCAAGAGCTCGGGCACCCAACTCGAAGCGCTGCGCACCGCGCTGGCCGCCGAGGGCCTGGGGCACCTGGCGCAGATGAGCGACGACCAGCTCACCGCCGCCGGGTGGCGGCACCACCAGATCGCCATGGTGCTCTCGGCGGTGAAGTCGACGGTGAAGTTCGGGCTCGGCAAGCTGCGCGAGCGCCCCCAGGGCGTCACCTACAAGCCCGGCGAGCCGTGGTCGGCGCTGGAGCGGCCGACCTGGCGCCCGGACATCCGGGCGGCGGTCATCGCCAAGGCCCGGGTGAACATGCACCGCAAGATGGCGAACGTGGCGAAGGCGAACGGCCGGTACCCGCTCGGGGTGAACAACGACTGCGTCGTCTACGCCTCCCCGGGCCCCAGCCCGCTGGACTTCCTGCCGCTCACCGGCGCCGGCCGGGTGCTGCCGGGCACGTTCCGCCTCGGTGCCACCCCCGGCCTGGCGAAGGTCGAGGGCGTCCAGCAGATGCTGACCGTCGTCGACTGGCTCGAACGCGACCAGCCCATCAACCCGGCCCGCCACATCAAGGGCTACGACGCCAACGCCGTCGACGGGAAGTAGGAGCAGACAGTGGAGGAGATCACCGACGCCATCGACCGGGCGGCGCCCGAGCACTTCACCCAGGCCCCGCCGAAGTCCGCACAGGCCCAGATGCGGGCCCTCGTGCGGGCCGCCAAAGGCGACAAGAAAGCCGTCGCGCACCGCCTGGGCATCGACCCAAACACCGTGCGCCGCTACCTCAAGGGCGAGCGCAAGCACCCCCGCGCCGCGCTGCGAGAGGCCCTACACCGCGAACTGCAGAAGGTGTGGCAACCCGGCGTCCGCCGCCGGGCCCGCAAGAAGGCCGCCACCAACACCGGCATCACGGTCGAGGTGTGGGCGTACTTCGGCTACACCGCCCCCATCGGCACCACCGACGAGGCCCGGCTGCGCCACCTGACCGTCCATCTCCCCCCACAGTGGGCCGAGCGTCTCTTCGCCGCCCAGGACGAGGGCGCCAGCGACCAAAAGATGCGCGAGATCATGGCCGAAGCGTTCCAGGAGGTGTATTTCCAGAACAGCGGATCACGCGCCGCGAACCTCCTAGAAGTGGAATTCACCGGAATTCAGGCGATCGACGTTTCCTATTGATCTCGCCACCACCTGGGAGCAGATCGGCGACCTGTGACTAAGCGCTTCACTTGGCCAGTAGCGGTCGAGTTGGCCAGTTGAGCGCCTGGCGTTGTTCCTGGTCAGTGAGCCGGGACACGATAATTGGAATCTGGCCACGTATTTTGGAACTGGGTGTCGGCGTACGACCTCAGCTCCTGTGATTGGTCGCGATAGTCGTCACCTGGTCGCGCTGACTGTCACCGCAGACCGAGAGCTGCGCCCCCCGCGCGGGCACCCACTTTCGAGCAGCGGGTTCTCCATCTCGGGTGATGACGACAAGCGCGACCAATCGGCGCAGGTGACAACCATCTCGGCCAACTGGTGACAGATGGCGCGACCAAGGCGAGGCGAAGGTGCAGGTCACCGGTCGCGCCCGGTGACAAGTACCTCGACCAGACACAGCTCCCCAGCCACGTACGGATGAACGTCCCCAGCTGTGTCGCGGGCGGGAGCACGGCTGAGGATCTTGGTTGAGATCGCCAGACTAGCCCGAGACACTCACACGATGAGTCGTAACGCAATGCCCAGATCGGTCGAACGACGTTGGGACGGGCCGTGGTACCGGGTTCGCACGGACGTCTTCGAGGCATCGTTTCTGCCCAGCTCAGACGAGGATTTGGACTCGGTGTGCAACGTCGATGTCTTCGTGGACCTCAAGGACGGTTCTCGGTGGAGCGCGACTGTCTTCACGGTCGCCGAAGTTGAACGCTTGATGGAGACGTGGGCAGGAAGCGATGAGGCTCTCGGCGGCCGCTTCTTCTGGGTCTCGGACGGCCTGATCGTCCGAGACCCCGGTATCGACAACATGACCCAGGTGATCGCCGGACTGATCGAAACAGACGAGTTCTCCGGGATCTTCCGACGACTCGACAGCGACTGACCGCTCCCTCGGCCGCGATCACGACGTGGCCCAGGGCATCTCCGAGATCGGCTATCCGCAGCTGGAGCAGGAGTCGGGCTGAGCGGCGCTCCGGGTTCGGCATCCAGACCTCGAGTGGGGTCAGGGACGGGAACAGTGTGATCGTCACGAAGAACCAGGCACCCATGTTCGAAGAGCTGCGCGCGGCCGTCGAGGAGGCGATCGCGAACCTCCACCGCCCCGCTCCCACCACCGCGACATCCACCAGCGGCTCGCTCGCCGGCGAGCTGGGCAAACTCGAGCACCTCGCCGACTCCGGTGTCCTGACGCCCGACGAACTCGCCATCGCGATGGCCCGCCTCCGGGGCACCGCCGGGCAACCACCCGCTGCACCCTGATCCATTTGCCGAACCCCCGGACCGCAGATGCCGCACTGCCGACGATCGCGGGCCACTCGCAGCCACCGAATGAGCCTCCTGGCCTGGCAACCGCCCGGCGACCTCAGCACCGGACCCGCTATCGTCCTGCCGAGCCCCAGCCGTCCCGCAGGCAGGAGCCGGGGAACCGCTGCGCCGTGCCGGGGTCAGCTTGTGGGTGGGCTCCAGTGGTGGTGCGGGTCGTCGAGCCACACCGTGTGCCCGCCGGTGCTGGTCATGGTGAGCCCGAACCGCTCGTAGCCGGGTTGTCCGGCCTGCTGCCAGGTGGTCCAGGTGGTGTGGATCTCGTCCCACAGGCGTCTGGGCCCGCTTTGGCGGACGTGGTACTCGCCGGCGCCGGGCATGGAGTCGACGGTCGCCCAGGAGGTGACGGCGGTGTCGAAGAACCACCAGGTCACCGTCTCCTGGTACGGGGCGCGCCGGTAGTAGACGTCCGGCAGGCGGCAGCCGATGGCGAATTGGGCGAGCCAGGACGCCCCGATGGCCTCGGGGTCCAGGCCGGTGACCGACGGCCGGGCGTCGCCGGGCCAGTCCCCGGGCAGGTAGGCGTCGACGGGTGGCGCCTGGTAGCGCTGCTGGCGCATGCGCATGAAGTCCGAGGAGCCGGTGAACCGCCCGCTCGCGCTCCGGCCGTTGTCGGCGACCTGGAGTCGGGCGAGGGCGCCGCCGCCGAACAGCGTCGCAGTCGGGGCCACGATCAGCCCGCCGGGCGCGCTCTGGCCGAGCCAGGCGGCGGGGACGTCGGTGACCAGGCTCGAACAGGTGGCGATCAACCGGTCGACCCGCTCGCCGTCGCCGACCGCGGCATCGGCACCGTCCCCGACCAGGACCCGCACCCCGCCTACGCCGACCGCTGCCAGGTTCGCCCGCGCGAGGTCGGCGACCGTCTTGTCGATCTCCACGCTCACCACGTGGTCCGCGCCGAGCCGGTTCGCCAGCAGAGCGGCGTTGAAGCCCGGTCCGGTGCCGACCTCCCTGACCCGGTGGCCGTCCTCGACATCGAGGTCACGAAGCATCAGCGCCACCATCGTCGGCATGCTCAGACTCGATGTGAAGTCCCGCCGTCCGGCCGCCTCGTCACCGTCGTCCCACTGCGTGATGGCCGGGGTGTCCCGGTAGGCGCCGGCGAGCCACTCGTCCGGATCCGCGTCGCGGTCGCGCGGCACCGCGCTGCCGTCGACGAACTCCCAGTACACACCCGGCAGGAAGGCGTGCCGGGGGACGGCCTCGAACGCCGCGCGCCACCCGGCGTCCAGCACACCCGCGCCCGCGAGCCGGTCGGCGAGCGCCCGCCGAGCCCTCGCCCCGAGGTCGGCGCTCACTTCTTGTGCTGGGGGTCCGGCGCGGGGTTCTGACCGTCCGGACTGGGCTTGGGCCCGATCTGCGGACCACCCGGCTTGGCGTGGGCGCCGCCACCGCCGTCCTGCGGCCCGCCCTTGTTCTCGTCACCCATCGTCAATCTCCTCTCACGCAACGAAACCCCCATCGTGGTGCGCGCCCAGCACGGACCGCAAGACCACCGGCCGCCCCGGGCGCCGGCGTCGAGGGCGGCACAAATGCGGTTGTCCCACCCCGCGGCCGTGCGTCACAGTGGACACATCGCGCACGACGACCAGGAAAGGGGGCGCGGCGATGAACATCCTCACCGGCTTCTCGTATCAGCGCTCCTCGTCGATTTCCCGGATCCGCGGGACGTCCTCGTAGTGCGCTGACCGGCCACAAGGCCGGGCCGCCCCGGGGAGCGGTCCCCGTACGGGCGGCCCTTTTGCATGCCGCCTCGTAGTGCCGGATGGTGCAACTGGCAGCACGCCTGACTTTGGTTCAGGAGGTTCGGGGTTCGAATCCTCGTCCGGCAGCGCAGCACCCGCAGGGTTGGCCGAGTGGTAAGGCAGCGGCTTGGCACAAGCCGTTGTCGGGGTCACACCCGCGCGTTCGATCCGCGCACTCCCCGCACGACACAAGAGCGGTTCATGGAGGAGCCGGCCGACAGGTGGCGCCGGCCTCGGTCTCGAAAACCGCCTGGGTGCGCGAGCACTCGTGTGGGTTCGACCCCCACTTCCTCCGCCAAGGGCGAGCTGAGCACTGGAGAGCTCAAGGGCCTGTAAAGCCCCCGCTTCGGCTGTGCCGGTTCGACTCCGGCCTCGCCCACCAACGCCACCCGTCCTGGAAGAGGACGGCCGCCACCACTACGCCGGCGCCGAGGCCTACGCCCAGACAGTCGCCGCTGACCGGGAACTCAAGCTCAGGGGCCACGAAGTCTTCCGCTTCGGCTCCACCGAGCTGAGCGACGAACACCGCGCCCGCCCGCTCCTGAAGCGGTTCTTCGCGGAGCTCTTCGACCGCTACGGCGTGGCCCCCGCGCCGGAAGCCTGATCCACCGGGCGCGCCGCGTGCGGCTGCCCTGCGGGACGACTCAGCCACCGGAGGGCCAGGGGTTGATCCGGCCGCCGATCACCCGGACCACCAGCGGTCACGGGTCGCCCGCCACAAGACCGCCGGTGCCTTCCGCGATGCTCCACCCCTCTGTTGCCGCGCCGGCACTGCGGACCACGATCCTGCCGCGCCGGACCGGCCTTGGGTCGGTGGTTCATATCAAACGGGATATGTAAGCGCATACTGCCCGCAGGCGCTGCACTCGGTCGTGGCGGCGGCGGTCAGCGGGTACCGGTGCCGGGACCGCGGGGATGGTCGAGGAGTGAGAAGTCCAGCTCTATGATCACGTCGTTCAGGCCGGCGTCGGTGCGGCTGGCCATGTGGTCGCGCAGATCGTCCCAGAAGCGCGGCCAGTCCTCGAACAGCTTGGGCGCGTCGTCCCCGTACCCCGCGGTCAACAACTCGAGCGGGTGAGACCACTCGTTCTGATCGATGGCCGCGAGGTGGAACCGGGACAGCTGATCGACGAGTTCCACGATGCGCCGGCGGGACTGCCCCATGCGGTCGGCGACCTCGGCGTGTCCCACGGGGCAGTCCTGCTCGACAAGCCAGGTGAGCAGTTGGCGTGCCGGCCGGGTGAGACGACCCACGATCTTGGCCAGCTCGTTGACCTTCGGAACGAAGAACTCGACGTCATCCCGTGTCCAACCGGACGGAAGGATGGCTGCCAGGGTGGTGCACGGGATGACGACGTTCGCCGCGGTCAAGTCGCCGATCTCCTGCTCGACCCGTGTGAGCACGCGCCGAAATCGCCTCTCGTGGGTCGCGCTTCATCGTCTGCATCGCCTCCACCGGGTAGGCGCTGCGCCCGATCTTGCCGTCGACCTCGCCGTGGTGGGTGGGGCACATCAGCAGCAGGTTCTCCACGGCCCGCTTGTCCTCGGCGCTCATCGCCGGGTTGTAGCGGGCCGAGGCGGGCTTGACCCCGTGGATGTGGGCGATCTCGCCCTGCCAGTCGTCGTGCTCGTTGAGCAGGCGCCGGCCGCACTGCGGGAAGGCACACTCGTTGCCGGATAGCAGCCAAAGCTCCCGAGAGACCTCGGTGCCCGGCTCCAGCCGGTCGTCCTTGTCGTGCTCCTCGGTCCGGCGCGCCATAGCGGTCCCCTTCCACAGACCCGATAGCCACGTGCCGGGTTGCGATGGACCGTTGGTGGGGCAAGGGGCCCGGGTCAGCGGCCGCTCGCGGGCCGAGGATATCGCCGACCTGAAGCAACTGGAAAGCGATAGACCGGGCACAGGGGCAGCCGTCCAGGATCCGGCAGCGCCAACAGGAAAGCTGTGGATGCCGGGGCGGTGTCCGGCCGGACCGGGGACACCTGAGGCAGAGAGAGCCGCCGACCACCGCCCCGAGTTGCCGGCAAACAGCCGCCCGGCGGCGCCGCAGCCCGCCCACGGGGCCGGGCCGCGGCCGACCAGGACGGCACGGTGCAACACACCCCCAGGGCGCCCGCTCGCGGGCGCGACACGGGCCGGCCATTGACCAGCAAGACGGAGCTCACCGCCCGGGCACCGGTCCGTCGACAGTCCCGGGCCGCTGCGCACCGGCGCCGGACAGGACCGCTGCCGCCAGGAGACCGACCCGCAGAGCGTCCTCGTTGACCAGGGACCAGAGATTCTTCGAGTCGGTGGTGAGGACAGCGTGGGCGCTGCGGCAGGCCCGCTCGGCGCCTGGACGTCGTCCACGCCCGCGACCTCGTCCACGAGGCCGGCCACAACTGGCTCAACGACGCCCTCACCGCCACCGGCTGCGAGATCGACAACACCCAGACCTTCTACTCGCCCTGGAAGAAGACCCACCGGCCCGCCTACGGATTCCTCCACGGCTGCTGGTCGTTCTCCCTGGTCGCCCTCTACGTCGCCGCCGTCCTGCCCACCACCAGCGGCGAGACCAACACCTTCCTGACCGCCTACCTCGACCGTCAGCGCGCCCAGCTTCGCATCGTCACCGGCGACCACGAGACCGCCCTGCAGACCATCACCGACGCCACCCTCCGCGCCAGGCTGCGGACCGTCTACCGGCACGCCCTCGCGCTGTGACGCTGACAGCAGCCCAGCCATTTGTTCTACCGATCGACTTGGCTCGTCACGTGCCTCGCTCGTAGCGCACGATCGCAGCGCCGAGATCCTTCTCCAACTCGTCGATCCATCCGCCGAAGAAGAGCGTGGTGAAGCCACGGTCTGCGTAGTCACCAGGCCCCACCGGGGTCAGAGGCAGCGAACTCACGTACTGGCCGGCCTTCGCGGCTCGAATGTTGAGTTCGACTCGGACTGCGTGCGGGGTAGTGCCCTCCATCATGAGCAGCATCACGGGGTGATTCCAGGCTGTCGGGTTGGTCGTCAGTTCCTTGATCACCCAGCACCAGTGACTAGAAACGTGCTGGTAGCGCTGCCTGTCCTGGCCGATGAATGTTCCGGTCGGCGAGCGCCGCATCCGGTGGAACGTCTCGCCACGGTGGGGCAGCAGGCGTTGGGCTGCGTCTACCAGCAGCTGGTTCAGCCGTTGCTGATCGCGCTGCTGCCGGGCCTCCTCCTGCCGCTTCGACTCGTCCAGCGCCTCCTGCGCTCGCCTCGCCTTGCTGATCGCATCGTCAAGACCCATGGTCTGACGGTAGCCACCCAGGCCGCTGCTGGTGTCTGGATCTCTCGAATCTCACTGCGCCCTGTGGCGCGGACAGGTCACGGGCAGCGATCACGTTGAGTGAGAGAAGAGAGGGGAGCAGACCCGCACCGATCGCGGGTACGAGCCTGCTCCAGGAATCGACAGGTGGTGGTGAGCCTCATCCAGGGCGGACAAACGGACAGAATGAATGACCCCAAAACCTGGCTTATGCGGGTATGAACATGTCCGTGGCGCGGTCTACTTCGGCCACGTACGGAGAACTTCGCGTACGGGGACTCATCGACCACATTGCCCTCGAAGCCCAAATGCGGCCTTTAACGGGGTCGCCCAATTGAAACCCCGAAGGCGACCAGTGGATAAGTGGTGAACTTTATTTATGGCTGCCGGTGAAGGTGCCTGACCGGCATGGAGATCCGCGGCGGGGTGTGGTGGCAGATCAGGTGATCCGCCACCACGCCCCGCCGCTCGGCTCACTCCTTCTTGTGGATCGTCGCCCAAGCGCCAGCGAGACCGGCGATCAGCAGGAGAAGGGTCGTCACCAGGGACTGACTAAGGAAGAGGACGACACCGAGCCCGATCGCAACGACGAGCAGGAAGATGAAGAGGTCCCGGTAGAACCCCCGCCCGCCCTCGTCCCCGACTGCGGGCCGATCCCCCTCCGCAGCAACGGAGTTCTGGCCGCTGGCGCCAGGAGCGCAGGTGGATGCGTCAGAAGATTGAAAACTTCCGATTGCCTCCCTGCCCTGGTCCGGGCTATAGTTGTTGTAGTTCACGGTAATAGATTCCGCTGTAAAGCGATGGTTGTCGTTAGGCATGAAGATCCTCTCTGGAGGGTTTAGTTAATTTCTTCTAAGAGTGGCGCCCGGCATTCTGGCAGATTATTGGGCGCCATTCTTATTCTATCAGAAATGTCCGCAATGTTGTTCTCTTGTGCATTTCTTGAGTCTGCGGGGCTGTTGCCTGCGGAAATTCCAGTTGCGGAAATGTTGACGCGGGGTGCTTGATTCCCCTGCGCGATTCCGGTGGGCCGAGATCAAGTGAAGCCCGCCGCCATCTCTATTCTGCGCTGCGTCAGCTCGTCTCGGCCGGGACCGGCTTCTGCTTGCGGATCCGCATCGGCGCGGCGAGCCGGTACTGGTACACCAGCGTGCTGCCGGTGGGGGACAGCGGGGCCTTCAGGTAGGTCTCCCTGCGCTCCACCAGGCCAAGGGCGAGCAGCTTCTGAAGGCCCCGCAGGTGGGTGTCCGCAGACCAGCCGTACCACTCCGGCGCCCGCTCGGCGGGGAAGGACGACCATGGCTTCTCGCGGGCGATGACCAGGAGCAGGGCCAGGCCGGGAAGGTCGATCTTGGTGTCGTAGCCCTTGGTCCAGAACGTGATGGGGATCTGCAGGAAGCGGTCCTCCTCGGCCTTCCCGTCCGGGCGGGTGTACTCCGAACCGGAGCCGTCCTCCCGGAGCAGCGTCACCGAGATCTTGGTACTGCCGCGCGGCCGGGTGCACCTGATGAGCTTCATCTTCTGCAGCCGCAGCAGCGTGCGCCAGGCCGCAGTCCGGGCGGACTGGTCGGTGGTGGTCACGGTGGTGTCGAACAGCCTGGCCCAGACCATACTGTCGAGCGTGGTGGTCCAACCGTCCTCGTTCTTCTGGCTGCAGGCCGCCACGGTGATCAGGTAGGCCTTGATGGCTCGCAGGTCGCGCTTGTTGACGAAGTTTCTCAATGGGCCGTGCCGGCTCTCTCCTCCGCGGTGGGCCTGCACGAAGGTCTTGCGGTAGGGCGCGGCCTTCCGTATCGCGCGGTTCAGCAGCGCCGTGCGCGTCTCCTGGCCGGAGACCTCCGGGGGGTGCACGTTCGGGGTGGTGGTCGTCGTCTTCTTCATGCCGACGAAACTAGCCGTCTGACTGACGCGGATTCAATCTGAATAGGCCCCACCGATCTGACCGCCTGAGCGGGTGCTATGGGAGGGCCAAATGCGAGAACCAAGTGCGAGAACCACATGTAGAGATACATGTGAGTACCACTTTGGGTTTCGCGACCGGCACAGCGGTTGGGTCTGCACGTCTGGTCGTCACCTCTTGCCTGGTGCAGCGAACGATGCCGACCATCTCGCCGTTTTCGAAGCTCGGCCTCCCATGTCTGGTGCGGCCCCGTCTGCCGGCTCACCGAGGGGCGAGTACCGCGTCGGCCCACAGCCCCCAGCTTCAAGGCCCCGGGGAGGACCGGAACGACCAAGAGCAACGATCCTGGGGACGGGCTCTCGATACGCTCGGCCTCCCCGGACCAGGAGTCAACATGATCGAGTTCGAGTCGTACTGCGAGGCTCTGCGCCAACGGGTTGAAGAGGCGCGCGCTGATCCGTCGTCGGACAGCCCGTTCGACCTGGCGACAATCGTTCGGATCCTCGACCTCTACGCTGCGGCGTCGACCCGCGCCGAGATGGAGAACAACCTGCTGAGCGGCTGGGCGGTCAACTTCGACATCGACTTCCCTATGCCGAGCGAGAGCGGGATACGAACCCTGCTCCCCGGTCTCCGCGCAGCCATCCTCCACCTGTACAACGGGTTCGCCACCGACGAGGAGCCGCCCGCGCGGCATCTGTACGGCGTGCCCAACGACTGACCTTCGGTCGGCCCGTTCCCGGGCCATGGCCGCATGCATGACGTGGCGAGTCCCGCCTCAATCGGGGCGGGACTCGCCACGCTTCTCCTTGCGAACCACATCGATCATCGGCCGGTAGGAGAAGAGAGCACCCGGCCTCACCTGGTGCGCCGATGCGAGGCTGGCTTCTTTGCCTCCCCCGTCGCGGCGGGGGACCCCCCACTGGTCGGTGGCAGGGCCTTGCTGGTCGCGCTGTGCCGGGCGGTGGTCTTCTTCGTCGAGGTGTTCTTGGCGGCGCGGGCGGCGGTCTTGGGGTGGCGCTGCTCGGCGTCGGCGAGGGCGCGTTCGAGCGCGGCCATGAGGTCGATGGCGGTACTGGGGGCGGGCGGCAGTGCTGCGGGCCGGGGACCTCGTAATGGTTCCAGTGCCAGCCCTGCCGTACGAACGCTTCGACCTGGCCGGGCACGTAGCCGTTCTGCTGCAGCAGCGCGTCGATCACGTCCAGGTTCATCGCCTGGCCCGGCCACGCAGGCCGGGCAGCCGACCCCGGCGCAGGCCTCGATCCGCACCTCCCAGCGCGGCACCGGTCGGCGCGGGGTGCTGCGCTGCTGGACGTAGGTGACGCCGTCCAGCGCGAGCCGCCGGTGGTCGACCAGACCGGCGGCTGCGAGCGTGCGCACCGCCCGCCGCACCGACGCCAGCTGCGCCCCGCTGGCCTGGGGAGCCTGGAAGACGGCGGCCGCGATCTCGCGCAGCGACTCCCAGACGGGCAGCCCGGTCAGCGTGCTGCGCCCGAGCGGCTCGGCGGCCAGGTGGGCCAGCACGGCCCGCTGCACCCGTCCGAGACCGCGTGACATGCCTCCAGTGTCCGGCGTTGTGTCGGGTCTGAGCAACGAACGCTTAGGCCGATGGGCGGCGTCGGTCGAGCCCGGGTTCAGCCGGCCGGTTCTCTGCAGGGCGTGGGGCGCCGCTGGCCAGTGCGGCGTGCAGGTGGGCGAGGACCGCGCTGGCTGCGTCGCGGGTGGTCTGGTCGGGGTCCTCGAGGCGGTCGGCGATCAGCTCGGCGGCGGCCGCGATGACCGGGATCGGGAGCAGCGCCTGGTCGAGCTGGAGGAGCTGGGCGGCGGCGCGCTGGCCGGCGGTGGGCGCGGGGGAGGTGGGAATCAGGGAGGTGAGGCCGCGGGGGAGCTGACTGGTCATCGGACTATTCTCCCGGCTCCGGCGCGGCCACCCGATCACGTCCCGGGCCGGTTCAGGCATCGCCTGGCGGCGGCGCCGGGCACTGCCGGCCGGTGGTGAAGTCCCAGTCCGGGCGGCCGGTGGACTGCCGGACGAAGTCCCGCAGCTCCACCAAGGTACGGGCCGCCACGATCCCCTCGGTGCGCCGCCACATCGTGACCTCGTCGGCGGTGAAATCGGTCAGCACGTGCATCGCCAGCTCGATCTTCAGGTACCGCAGGAACGCCTCATCCACTGCGCCCTCGAACATGAACGCGCGATCGGTGGCCCGGCCCAGCCGCCTGAGGGACCGCTCGTGCTGGTACCGCTTCCACCACCCGGCGTCCTCACCCGGCACGGGCCGCCTCTCCTGCAGGCGGCGGACGAGCCGGTCGACGGCGTACTTGCGAACCAGGGCGTCCGGCGCCGACGGCTCCTTCTCCGTCTGGCTCACGGCCGGACCTCGGAGGTGGCCGGCTGCGCCGCGGAGGCGAGGGCTTGGTCGATGGCCTCGCACAGCAGCACCAGGTCGTCGGCGATGTCGTTGAGGACGACCCGTGGAGCGGAGGCGGCGGTGAAGCCGACCGCGAGTAGCGCGATGCGCTCGGCGGCGGTCAGCTCCGGGCGGTGCTCGGCCAGGGTGCTGCCGCACAGCACGTAGGCGTCCAGGGTGTAGCGCAGTTCCTCGGTCAGCTCGCCCTCGCTGCCGGGGATGATCTCGCGGCGCAGCACCTGCTCGACGGCGTCGGCGTACCGCTCCAGGATCTGCCGCTCGACGCGCGAGGAAACAAGGCTTCCGGTGAGGCTTTCGGAATCGACGCGCGAGGAAACAAGGCGCCTGGCAGTGAGCCTGGAATCGACGCGCGAGGAATTGAAGCAGGGGCGGATGGGTCGCGGTGCCGGGAGTGCGGGAAGGCGCTGCGCGCTTCGGGGCCGGGTCGCCGACCGGTCTACTGCGGCCGGGGCTGCTCGTCGAGGGCGTACCGGCGCCGGCGGGCCGAGGGCCAGCAGGACGCGGTCGCGGACGCCCTCATTGCCTCGCGCGTCGAAACCCCGGGCGGCCTGGACGGTGGCGCCCGCGAGCTGATGGAGCTCGCCCGATCTGATCAGCGTGGCGCGGCCCGCTACCTGGAGCGCCTCGAGCAGGCCCGTCGCGGCGAGGGCGACGACCCGCGGTGCAACCAGGCCCTCAAGTCCTTGGAGGCCGGCGTCACCGGGGCCACTCAGCGCCTGCTGCGCCAGGCCCACGTGCTGCGCTACGAGATGACCGCAGCCGGCTGAAGGTCACCTCCGCCGCCACCGCCGAGACGCCCGCGCCCGCCCAAGCGGAATCGTCGCGCGTCGAAACAAGCGTCGATGCCACCCTCTCTTCGCCGACCAGCGCGGCGACTGCCGTCCGGGCCGCCGACGGTGCCCCGGCCGTCACCGGCCCGGCGGTTCCCGCAGCCCGCCCCCACAATCCCCCGCGCGTTGAAACAAGCAGAGCTGCAGGGGAACTCGCGCCCGCCGCCCCGCCCGCCATTTCCCCGCGCGTCGAAACAAGCGGGGCCGCAGCTGCCACTGCGTCTGCCGACGCGCCCGCCAATGCCTCGCGCGTCGAAACGGCGGGGGCCGTCCTGACCGATGCTCCACCCCAGACGACCCCTGTTCCCGTGGAGGAACTGCGCCTGGCGCTCGCCGCCGAGCGCCCCTCCGTCAACCCGCTCCTGCGCCGCCTCGGCGCACCGACCGCAACCCGCAGTGCCACGAGCGGCACCGCGGTGGTCGAGAGCTGGGACATGGACCCGCGGGTGCTCGCGGTGCGCCGGCCGGACCGGCGCCTGGTGGGCTGGATCGAACTCGCGGACAGCGGCACAGGCACGGGCTGGATGGCGTTCATCGACGGGCGGGCCGTCGTCGACGCCGCCGACTTCCTGCCCTGGCTCGCCCAGGACGCCGACCACGCCGTCACACTGCTCCTCGTCGCGGTTGACCAGCGCCTCACCTGACGCGACGTGCCGGGCCGCGAGCGCACACGGCGGCCCAACGGGACCATCGCCCGGCCGGCCGCCGGTTCTCTCTCTTGAAGGGAATCCCGGACGGCGCGGCGTGGTGGCGGGCAGGATGGACGGTCATGGGAATCGATCGGCATGAAGAGCACGTCGAGGACATCAGCGCCCGCCCCGTCGTGGGCGGCATCCTGCTCACCTTCACCGCCACCAAACCGCAGAAGTCCTGCACCGACCGCACGCCCTGGCTGCGAGAGGCACCCGTCTTCCTGCCCCGCCAGCACGCCGCAGGGATCCGCTCCGCCCTCGCCGACGACATCGACTACCACCACGAGGCCGACGACCTGTGCATCGTCATGATCGGCCCACCGGAGGAGAACATGGCCGGCTCGTTCATCGTCGAACAGGGCACCGACCGCATCGAGGTGGACCTCACCACGCGCAGCGCCAGCCAGCTCTCCCGCACCCTCGCCCAGGCGCTCGACGCACCCGCGCTGCACCCGTTCATCCGCATGTACGAGCACTCCACGCTGCACGACAGCGACCACTGACACCACGACACCAACGGCGACCCGCCAGGGCGCCGAAGCGCAGGCCTCGCCGCCGGCTGCGCACTTCCTACCTGGGCCTGGCCGTTGTCCATCCGGACCTCGAGATCCAGGGAGGACCCCGCCGGCCGGCCCCCCAACCGCTTCGGCTGCCTCGGTCGCTTCAGTCGCTGTTCCGGGCCGCCGTCCTGCCGGGGCATGGTAGCCCCGCTGGCCGTTGAGCAGGGCCGGATAGCGGGCGGCGGACCTCACGCCGTGACCGTTCCCGCCCGCCGTCCGCGGCCCCGTACGAGACCGGCGGGCAAGCCCCACACCACCGCTGCGCCCTACCGCAGCGAAGGTTTGCCGCGACTCCGGCGGTTCATCAGGCGTATGTGGGTCAGGCGTTGTCGCCGAGGTCCTGCCGCTGGAAGTGCGCTTCGAGAGCCTCCTGGACACCGAGGAGTCTGCCCCGGCCATGCTCGTCTTACCTGGAAAAGATAACGAGGCTAAGAGCTTGCATCATGTGCGGCCGACCGCTACGGTTCTGCTCGCAAGGTGTGCTCTTACTCGCTTCTTCCAGCAAAGGAATGACGTGAAGCTCCACCTGATCGTTGAGGACCCCGATCCCTCCTTCCAGAAGGCCCTGCTGACTCTGCTTGCCGAACACGCCGGCAGCCTGAAGACCTCCGGCCCGGCCACCGACTGGGCCGACCCGGAGACCGCCTCCCGGTACTACCTCTCTCTGCCGGCTACCGCTCAGCGCATCCTGCGCGAAGCCGCCGCCCGCGAGGACGGCTACGTACCGGCCGACGTTCTGCGCGGCCCGAGCGGCGACGGCAAGCTCACCGGTAGCAGCGGCGCGTTCAAGGCGGCGCTGAAGCGCGGTGTCCGCCGCAACTGGTGGATCGCCGACCAGGTCTCCCCCGTCCTCGCCGAGGGGCCCGGCTTCGGGAAGGTTGCCGGCTACCGCATCCGCGCCGAAGCCCTTCCCGCATTCCAGACCGCCGTCACCACCCACCAGCAGGGTGAGCTCGCCAGTCAGAAGGACTGCCTCGCCGAAGCGATCAGCACCGAAGGTGGCGAATGGGACGCGCAGCGTTCCGTCGCCGCGCTTCACGAGATCGGCCACGCTGTCGACGAAAAGCGCGCCCGGCAGATCCTGCGCGACCTCGCATCGGACGGCATCCTTCAGCGCGCCGACACCGACCGAGCCGTCTACCGCAACGCGGCCGACCCGGAGAATTAGGCCGAGCGGCGGGAGCCGCGAGGGCGGCACCGATCCGGTGCCGCCCTTCGTCGTGGCAGTCACTCGAACTCAGAAGAGCGGGAGCTGGCCTCGGCCAGCCTTACGGGCCAGCGACCGCTGCCCGGAGGTGGTGGAGCCTGAGCGGACGCTCCAGCGATCGGGCCGCAGGATGGTCCGGCCTGGCACGGGTTGCACCGTCCCGGCCAGGTTGGCGATTTTGGCCTCGACGATCTCGGCGAGTGTGGTGGGGGTGACGAGGTCCGCGTCGAATGTCTCGGTCCAGCCGTTCGGCATGATGTCCCGGTTGAGGTAGGGGCCGTGGCCGGCTTCACGCAGGTGCTGGAGGACGGCTTGCTCGACGGCGTGGGCCTCGACGCCGGTGGCGAAGTGCCAGTCCCGGGCGAGTACCCAGCCGGATCGGCGGTGGTGGTTGACCCGTTCGTTGCGGCCGGCGGTGCCGCCGATTCCGATCTTGACCGCGTTGTGCTGGTGGTGCTGCATGACGTAGACGCGGGCGGGGGCGGTGAGGTCGAAGCCGTGGCTGGCGCAGAACCGGCAGCCTCCGCCGGTGCGGATCTTCATGAGCGTCGGCGAGACCTCGCTTCCGCAGGTCGTGCAGCGGCACCGCCACGGAGTCGTGGAGGTGACGTACGGCTCCAGGGGCTCCAGTCCGGCCGCGCGCATGTCGGCGGCCGCGACCTCGGGATTCGTCTTCCTGGCCTCGGTCGCTTTCACATCAGCACAGTGTCGGCACCCGCCCTGACCGGCCAGGATGCCTCCGAGGGACGGTGAGGTCTCGCGGCCGCATCCGGTGCAGCGACAGCGCCACGCCTGCTGGCGGCGGCCGGAGTACGGCTCCAGCGGCTCCAGGGCGGCGGCGCGCATCAGGGCATGGGCCTCGTCCGCCGGCCAGCGACGGCGACCGCCTGGTGCGGGTGGACAGTACGGGCATGCCCGCAGGCCGCGGCGGAGGTTGTGCAACCGGATCTCGACGTCGCGGCCGCACGTGTCGTGACGGCAGGCCCACAGCCCGGCCGGGCCCGGGTAGGGCTCCAGTGGTGTCAGACCGAACGCCTGGAGTTCCTCGGCGGCCTGCTGGCCGTCGGTTCGGGGCAGTTCCCGGCGACGGGCCCATGCCTGGCTGATACCCACCCCTGCTTGCTTGCGGGAGCACGGCCAGCATCCGCCCTGGCCCTGTTTGATGGACCCGTGGGTCGGTGTCACGGTGGCGCCGCAGGCCGTGCACCGACACGGCCAAGCAGTGTCGGTGTTTGGGTAGGGCCCCAGGGGTTCCAGCCCTGCCGTGCGCATCAGAACGGCGGCGTCCGCGGGGTCGACCGGGGCGTTGGGCGCGCACCACCGGCAGATTCCGACGCCGCGCTTCACGTTGGAGTAGCGGGCTTTCACCTCCCGCCCGCACACCTCGTGCCGACACCGCCAGTGGCTCATCGCCCCCGGGTACGGCTCCAGCGGCTCAAGGCCGGCTGCACGCATCAGTGCCTGCGCTTCTTCCGGCGGGATCGGCGCCTTGCCGGCGCAGTACCGGCAGCCGCCCTGCCGGCCGGAGGAGATGTTGCCCAGACGCGGGGTCACCTCCCTCCCGCACGCCTCGTGTCGACAGCGCCACGGGGTGCCCGAACCCGGGTAAGGCTCCAGCGGTTCGAGTCCCGCCATCCGCATGATCACGACCGGATCGCGCGAATCCTTCCGCGGACGTCCCCTCGCCACCCTGACCTCCCGTCAGCCGCATCGGCCCCCGGCGGGAGGCTCTCATTTACCGCTGACATCGCCATCTCGCCCGGCGTACCGCCTGATGATCCCGGTCATGAACAAACAGGGAGGACAAGGCCCCTGTCCGGGCATTCCGGGCATAACAGAGGGCCTAGTCAAGGGGTGCGGTCAGACCGTGGTCAAGGGGGTGGTGTGCATCCTCGGGCACGCCTGGGCGCTCGCCTGGGCGCCGGGACCGACCGCCGCGTCGCCCCGGCCCGCCTGCTGACGGAAGGCCACTTCGTTGACCTCCCCCACCCACCCCTGACCGCCTGTCCCGGCCCGCCGGACGGCCCCCAGCGCCCCTGTAGCAGCTCCACGCGGATACGCTGGCCCGATACGGCTCCGCCGGTGGTTTCAGCCCGTTGGCGCCCCGTCAGGGCCCTTGGGGGCAGGTTCGTTTCCCCGACCTGTTCCCCGACCATCTCCCCCGATGTTTTCCCCGACCAGTGACTTTCCCGGGGTTTCGCATGTTTGCGCAGGTCAGGGCCCAAATGGTGGCTTGACGGGAATCCCGGCAACCCCTCTGTCCCCCTCTTGCCCCTGTTCTTGGTGGTTGGGTTTGGGTGGTGTGGCTGGTGGCGGGCGGGTGTCGGCGGGGTTCGACGCGCTCCCGGGCCGCTCGGGCCCTCCCTCCACCGGCCGGGCGGCCTCGCGCCGGTGGCCGGCGCCCGGGCTGGCGCCCGGTGGTGATGGCGGCGGTGGGCGGCGGCGGGCGGGCCGGTTGTCGGCGCGGTGCGGTATCGAGGACGGGATGATCGACCAGCGGGGAGCAGCGGCATGAGCGAGGACCAGAACACCGAGGGCCAGGGGCACGGCGAACACGGCGACGGCCAGGGCGACGAGCAGGCGACGCAGCGGGTGCCGAAGCAGCGCACCGCGTTCGTCCGGGCGAAGGCCTACCCGAACGGATCGACCGGCCCGCTGCGCCACGAGATCCTTCAGGTGCTGGGCGTGCTGAAGGCCGCCACCGTCAAGCAGATCTGGCAGCTGGCCGCTCCGCACCACGAGTTCCCGAACACGGTGGCCAGTGCTCTGCGGGACATGGAGCTGAAGGACAGCCGGCTGACCGAGAAGCGGGGCACGCTCGGTGGCCCGCCGAAGAAGGAGAAGGTCTCGCTGGCCGCCGCCAAGGCTGCCAGGGCCGCCGCGCCGAAGCGGGGCAAGCTGGTCCCGGCGAAGGGCGCCAACGCGGGGATCTGGGGCCTGACCGAGCTCGGCCTGGACGCCGCCGCCGCGACGTTGCCGGTCGGGCGGAAGATGGGCAGCCGGGCCCGCTCACTGGGCCGTGGCGGCGGCGCTCCGCACGCGATGGCGGTCAACGACACCATCGTCGCGTTCACCGGGGCGAACACTCCGGGCGGCCCGATCGGCGAAATCGCCGACTGGACCACCGAGGACTCCCATCCGCTGCCCGCCGGCCGCCAGCAGATCGCCGACGCGGTCCTGATCGCCCCGGGTGACGACGTGCCCGTGCTCCTGGTCGAAGTCGACCTCCACAACGGCGACAACGCCAAGATCGCCCGCAAGTTCGACGGCTACGCCGAGTACTTCGCCCTCACCTACAAGGACCCCAATCACGAGGGCCACCCGTCCATGGCGAAGCAGTTGCCGACCTGGCGCCGCAAGTACCCCACCGCCCCGGCCGGGGCGCTGCCGCCGATCGCGCTCGTCCTGGCCGGCGCCGGACCCCGTGCCCTGAATAACACCATCAACGAGGTCCAGGACCTGACCGCCGCGCACTGGCAGCCCCGCGGCGACTTCGACTTCACTGGCAAGATCCCGATCCTGGCCTGCCACCTCGAGGACCTGAAGGCCAAGGGCCCGCACGCGGCGATCTGGTGGCGCTTCGGTAGCCACCAGTGGCAGACCCTCGCCGACGCGCTGGCCAACGCCGACTACCGCACCCGCACCCGCGCGCGCATCGCCGCCGAGAACAAGGCCGCCCAGGAGGAGAAGGAGCGGCGCCTGGAGGCCACCCGCTGCCCCGGCTGCAACCGCCGCGAAGACGAGTACGACTACCAGTACGGCGCCAGCGACGGCACCAAGCTCTGCACCGACTGCCGGCAGGAAGCCCGGGAGACCGAGGAGCGGAACCAGCTGCTCGCCGCCCGCCAGGCCAACGCCGCCATGCACCCTGCTACACCTGCAAGGGCTCCATCGGCGGCGAACCCGACTCCATCGGCGAACTGCACGAGCCAGCCGACCCCCACCGTCTGGAGTGCCCGGCCTGCGACAGCACCCGCCGCATGAACGGCCGCAAGCCGATCATCCTGCCCCTGCCCACCAGCCGCGAACGCCGCCAGCACAAGGCCGGGAAGCTCGACGACCCCTGGTGGCACATCCGGCTCCTCCACGCCGAGAAGTACCCCAACCGCTGACGCAACGTCAGGGGCCGGAGCCGGTGCAACGCACTGCAACGCGTTGCACCCCTGACCTGCACCGATAGCCCACCCAGAGCGCAACACGGGAGTGCAACGCGCTCGCGTTGCACCCCCGCGCCCGGAATCGAAAACCCGGCGGCGTGCCCTTTTTCTTCGGCGTCCGGCTGGGGCCGGACGCGCGTGGGCAGGGGCGGCGCGGGGCGTGGGCGGCCCTGGAGGGCCACTGGAGGAGACGGGGATGGCTCTGTCCGCCGCGTTCCTCGGACACGGCGGGCAGACCGGCCACAGACGGCCTGGAGCTCCTCCAGGGGGCCAGTGCGGCCTCTGTGCGGGAAAGCGCCGTTGAACCCGAAGGAGAGACCGGCAGCTGGCCAAGGCGGTACATGGTGAACCGCGACGGGTGTGGCCTGCGGACCGTTACTCTTTCGCCAGCTATTCCCACAGGAATTAGGGGGTTCCGTGTCCAGTCGGATGCGAGTTGTTGTCGGTGCTGTGGCCCTCGCTGTGGCTGGCGCGCTCGCCAAGGCCATCACGAAGCGGCCCAGCGCGATGACCAGTGAGCTCGACGGACCGCCTCCCAGGACCCTGACACCAGCAGAGCGCGAGTTCGAGGCCATCGTGTACGACGTCGCGGCAGGCATCCCTCGGATGAGGATCATCTCCGTGCAGGGGTTCGGCGTTGAAGCGGAGTTCCGTAGCAACTCCGGGCGGAGTACCTGGCCCGCAGACCTTTGGTTCGACAGCGAGACGGGCGAGGCCCGCGGAACCTTCCCCTACCTGAGCGCGGGAGCGCCCCGACGGTTCGCCAGGGAAGTCGAACGGCGGCTTCGAGGTGAGGCAGTTAGCTGGTAGTCGGCTGCCTCCGGTGTTGGAGGCCCGGCTGCGGGCAGTTCCTGAGGCCGAGCCCCCAAACCCGTCAGCGCCAGTCGAGGCCGAGCGCGGCGAGCTGGTCGAGCTGCTCGTCGGTCAGCTTCGCTCGGCGGCTCTTGGTGTTGGAGATCCACACTCCGAGTTTCACCTCCATCGTGCCGCCGTCGCCGTCGGGGATCTCCTCGACGTGCTGGCGCGGCACGGTCACCGATCCGGTCCGCTCCCGGTACAGGGCGAGCGCGGCCAGACCGCGGTCGAAGGCGCTCGGCTTCCCGGCGCCGGCCTTCTTCTTCGGCGCCCCCTCCTCGGCTGGGGGCGCCAGCGGCTCGACGCCCAGCGCGGCCAGGCGCTGGCGCTGCTCGTCCATCAGCCCCTGCCACACGATGTGCTGGCGCTGCCGCTCCAGCCACCGCCCGACGTCCAGCCCGTGGATCGTCACCCCCGGCAGCAGATCCGCCAGCTGCGCCCCGCCGTCCAGGCAGTCGGCGACAGCGGCGTAGTGGCGCTGCCAGTCCAGCGGCCAGGCCGGGTTCCAGTCCGGGTCGATCTCCGCGAGCGCCGCCTGCCGGTCCGGCCGCCCGTCCAGCACGCCGGGGCGGCGCTGGTTGGACAGCCACTGCCCGACCGGCTTGTCCAACGCCGTCGCGGTACGGGGCGCGGCGAGGGTGCCATGGTGCTCGAAGTACTCCCGGCACGCGGCCAGGTTCTCCTCCCACGCCGCGTCCAGCGGGTCCCACACCATGCCGAGCGACTCCAGCCGCTCGATGCGCTTGCCCTCCATCTCACCGGCCGCGTACGCCTTGCGCTGCTCGCTCACCCAGTGCCCCAGCGGGTACATCTGGTGCGGGTCCAGCCCGGCCCGGGTCGCCTCGCGGTGGTCGAACGGCACCCGCAGGTGCCCCTCCCTCTTGTAGTACTTCTCAGCCGCCGACCATCCGCGAGCCCAGTCCTGCCGCTCGGTGTCGATCACATTGAAGCTGACCCACTGAGCGACCATCACCGGGTCACGCGGAGCCGAGAAACGCAGCAGCATGCGGCTTTCCTTCTCGCCCTCCTTCGGCTCCGGGCCGATATCGGTGGACGGCTCCACGCTGTTCTTCTGTTCGGTCTGAGGGATCGCCAGCAATTCGACGGCCTCTTCGTCGTGAGCCCGCAGAGCCTGAAGGACGTTCACCAAAGGCCGGTAACTCCCGGAGGTGAACATGTCCTGCGGCTGCTCACCCTCTTTCAGAAAGACGGGCACGATCAGGCTGGCGAGTTTGCCCTGTCCGGGCTGCTGCCGCAGCGCCCGCCCGATCGCTTGGACGATGTCGTGCGGCGCGCCCTTCGGGTCCAGCAGAGCCACCGAGTCCACGGCCCGGATGTCCACGCCCTCACCCAGCACCCGGCAGTTGGACAGCACGGCCCGCCGCGCGCTGCGCCCGAACTCGGCCAGCACCCGGGCCCGCCGCTCTCCGGCGTGCTCGCCCTTGAGCCAGTTCGCCCAGATCCGGTCCGGGTAGAACTCCGGATCGCTGGCGTGCAGCTTGGCGGCGACCGACGGCAGACCCTCCGCGAACGCCTGTGACTCTATGGTCCGGTGGTGAAAGGTGATCATCGTCTGCAGCCCGTGCTGCGCCATGGTGTGGAGCATGGCGGCCTGGAGCGCGCCGAGCCGCTGCCCGCGGATCTCCTCGCTGCGCTTCTCCGGGCTCATCAGCCGCTCGGGGGTGACGACCGGGTCGGTCAGCTCGACCACGATGATCTGGTACCTGGCGAGCAGGCCCCGCTTCACCGCCTCGGACAGTGGGAGCTTCCACGCGACCGGCCCGAAGATCGCCTCGTCGTCCATGGACGCGGCCATCTCCTCCGGCATCCGCTCGTGCCGCTCGCCCTCCCGCAGCTCCCACGGAGGCGCCGGCCTCTCCTGCCAGATGCGCGGGGTCGCCGTGGCGTACAGGCGCCGGGCCGCCGGGATGACCGCCTGGTGGTGGATGTCCGCCCAGGCCTTCCCCAGGCTCCCAGAGGTCCGGTGCGCCTCGTCGACCACGGCCAGGTCCAGCGGCTCCAGCGCCTTGCCGTAGGCGCCCTCGAAGGCCTCCGCCAGCACGCCCAGGCTGGAGTAGGTGGCGAAGATGGTGACCGGCCCGGAGCCGTGCCACATGGCCAGCCGGATCGGGTTGGTGGTGCAGCGCACCTCCATCGACCACAGCTCGACGTCGTCCTCCATCGAGCACACCGCGACCGCCGGCCCCGTGTGCCCGACCTCCCGCCACGCCTTGATGGTCTGCCCCAGCAGGGCCAGCGTCGGCACCAGCACGAGCACCCGGCCGCGCGGGACGAGCCGCCGGGCCGCCGCCGCCGAGATGTACGTCTTCCCGGTCCCGCAGGCCGCGTGAATCTGCGCCCGCAGCCCGTTCGCCGGAATCACCCCGCCCGGCGGGATGTCCAGCGCGCGAATGATCGCGTCAACCGCCTCGATCTGGTGGTCACGCAATTCGATGGGCATGTCCCCGATCCTTCCATGGAATGCTGGAGGGGATTTCCTTGATTGCACAACGCCCGCAAGAGAACCGAATGTCGTGGGTGTGCCTGCAACACTGACTCTACACAGTGCATCACTGTGATGCATAAGGCTTGACGAAGGTTCCCACTCTGGAGTGATGCACAGATCTATTCGGGCATGAAACCGGCCCAGGGGTGGTATGCTTCTCGCATGTCGTGTTCGCGGGGGTGGATAGTGACGGGCGTTCAGGGTGGGCGGAGCGAAGCGGAGTCCACTGGGCTCGACCGGGGGTGCCGGCCTTGACCCCGAGTGAGGTGACAGGGAGTGAGTCATCGGGGGTGGCCTGGGATCCTGAGCCTACACAGTGCCGCGCATGATGCACCCGCCCCTCCCAGTCAGCCATCGGATTCCCGCTTGCGGGAATCCCGGATACCCCGCGAAGCGGGGTATCCGACCGCTCTAGAATTCCGCTTGCGGAATTCAATTCCCGCGCTTGCGCGGGAATTCCGCCGGAGCGCAGCGGAGGCGCGCCCTGCCCGGCGGCTTGCCGCCGGGGTACCCGCTCCGCGGG
>NZ_JBVHVO010000007.1:0-36107 GCF_055564815.1 Kitasatospora sp. NPDC028961
TGAAAGCGAAGATCCGCGTCAGCACGCGGCATCCGGCATGGTCGAAGGCCTTCACCAAGGAAGAGGCCCGGGCCATTGAGATCCACGAGTACAGCATGATCGCAGTCCCTGGCCTGTTGCAGACAGAAGCGCATGCGCGGGCCCTGTACAACATGCGCCGCCCGTGGTTGTCGACGGAGCAGGTGGATCAGTGGGTTTCTGCCCGGATGGCCCGACAGGAGATCCTGAGCCGATGGCCACTACCGGCGATGAGTTGGGTGGTCGACGAAAGCGTGCTGCGACGGCCGGTGGGTGGCTGGGATGTGCATGAGGAACAACTGAGACACCTGCTGACGATCGGGCAGATGCGGGGCCTGGAACTCCAGGTGTTGCCGTTGGATGGGACGGGGCATGCCGGTATGGGAGGCTCCTTCATCCTTCTGACTCCGAGCGGGCGGTCGCAGATCGCTTATGTAGAGGTGCAGCACGTCAATAGACTGATCACGGATCCGGAGGAAGTCCGTAGAATGGCCGTACGTTACGGCAGCATCAGGGCACAGGCGCTCAGTTCCGAAGCGTCGCTGGCCTTGATCGAGAAGAGGCTGGTAGAGCGATGAGCAAGGCCGAGCTGGCGTGGTTCAAGAGCAGCCACAGCACCAACGAGGGCGCTGCTTGCATCGAAGTTGCCTGGCAGAAGAGTAGCTACAGCAGCAACGAGGGTGGCCAGTGCGTTGAGTTCGCTTGGCAGAAGAGCAGCCACAGCGGTAACGAAGGCGCCAACTGCGTGGAGGTCGCCTCCATGCCCGGCACCGTCCACGTGCGCGACTCCAAGGACAAGAGCGGCCCGCAGCTGGCCTTCGAGCCCGCCGCCTGGCAGGCGTTCGTCGAGTTCGCCGCCGCCTCCTCCCTCTGACTCCGTAGCTCCGACGTCCCTCTCCGACTACCCGTCACAGACCCCCGGCCGTCCGCCAATCGGCGGACGGCCGTCTTCTGTACGGGTGGCCTCCCCCTCTTGTACGGGTGCCGCTGGTAGCAACGGAGCCGACAGCCAGGGGGGAACGCAGAGACGAGGTAGCGCAGCCATGTCCCACCACCTCAGCGGTCCCAACCTGCGGTCGCCCCGGGGCGACGCCCGGCTGGACCTCACCGACCTGTTCGCGTTCCCGGCGGCCGACGCCTCGGGGCGGACGGTGCTCATCATGGACGTGAACCCGTACGCACCGACCCGGGCCCACGCCTTCCACCCGGACGCGGTCTACCGGATCAACATCGACAACGACGGGGACGACCAGGCGGACGTCGCCTACTCCTTCACCTTCTCCGACCCCGAGGCCGGCGCCCAGACCGTCACCGTCCACCGGGCCACCGGTGACGCCGCGCGCAAGCACGAGGCAACCGGCGACGTCCTCTTCACCGGCGTCCCGGTCGCCTTCGGCGACGCCCCCGACGTGGTCGAGGCCAACGGCTACAAGCTCTCCGTCGGCCTGCGCAGCGACCCCTTCTTCGCCGACCTCGAAGGGATCGTCAACAACTTCACCTGGACCGGCAAGGACGCGATGGCCGAGGCGAACGTCTTCGGCATCGCCCTCGAAGCGCCGGACGCCGAGCTGGGGCCGGAGGCGACGATCGGCGTCTGGGCGCGGGTCAGCCTCCACGAGGACGGCCGACTGGTCTCCGTCGACCGAGGCGCGCACCCCTCCCTGACCGCCTACTTCAACGCCGAGGACGTGAAGGACGCGTACAACGCGGGCGAACCGGCCGACGACTGGGCGAAGTACCGCGAGCCCTGGACGGCCGTCCTCCAGCACACCGGTGACTACACCACGGACGCGGCCACCGAGACGCTGAAGCTCGTCCTCCCCGACATCCTGCGCTTCGACCGCTCGCGCCCGGCGATCTACCCCAACGGGCGGACCCTGGTCGACGACGTGACCTCGGCCCGGCTGTCCATGGTCTCCGGCGGCAAGATCACCGGCGACCACATCCCCCCGCACGTCGACCTGCTCCCCGTCTTCCCCCACCTGGGCCACCCGCACCCGGCCGTCTGACGCCCGGGCCGCCCGCCCGTCCCACCGCTCGCCCGCACGCGTGTCCGACGGTCTGCCGGGCAGACGCCCCGGCAGACCGGGCGCGCACGGCGCCCGCTGCCGAGAGGGGGCCGTCGTGGCCGCAGGAGCGCACGGAAGACCGGCCGGCCGGGGAGCGGCCGCCGACGACACGGCGGACGGCGCGCTGCGCTGGGCCGGACGCGCCGGGTTCACGGCCCGGGGCGTCGTCTACGTCCTTGTCGGCTACCTCGCCCTGCGGATCGCCTTCGGCAAGGGCTCGGACGAGGCCGACCGCCAGGGCGCGCTGCGCACGGTGGCCGACCAGCCGCTGGGCCGGGCGGTGCTCTGGCTGCTGGTGGCCGGCTTCGCGGGCATGGCGCTGTGGCGGGCCGCCACGGCCGCCTTCGGCCGTGGCAAGGACGGCAAGCCGGGCAAGCGCGCCCTCAACGCCGGCCGCGCGCTCTTCTACGCTGCGGTCTGCTGGGGAACGGCCGCCTTCGCGCTGGGCAGTGGCGGACGGTCGAGCAGCGACGACACCTCCAAGGACTGGACGGCCTCCGCCCTCGACCTGCCGGCCGGGCGGTACCTGGTCGGCGCGGCGGGCCTGGTGCTGGCCGGGGTCGGGGTCGGCACCGCCGTCCGGGCCCTGCGGCGCCGCTTCCTCGAACGGTTGGACACGGCGGCGATGGGCCCGCGCGTCCGGACGGCCGTCACCGCCTGCGGGGTCGCGGGCAACACCGCGCGCGGCCTCGTCTTCGCTGCGGCCGGCGCCTTCGCCGTCACCGCCGCGGTCCGCTTCGACCCGCAGCGGGCCAAGGGCCTCGACGACACCCTCCGCAGCCTCGCCACCACCCCGGTCGGCCCCTGGCTGCTGGTGCTCACCGCCGTCGGTCTGCTGTTGTTCGGCGCCTTCTCCTTCGCCTCCGCGCGCTGGCGCCGCCTCTCCTGAGGGCGCTCCCCGGCGCCGCCGCCCCGCCCTGTGACCGGCCGTGAGCCGCCGTGGTCCGGTAGAACGGACCACGGCGGCTCACGGCTGTGGTGATCGGGGGACGGGATGGCGGGACCGGCGGTCGGACTGTGGCTCTTCGAGCCGTGCGCGGCCGAGGACGTCATGGCCCGGGACGTCGTGGCCGGTGTCCGGCCCTGGCTGGAGAGCTTCTGCGAACCGGTCGAGGTCGGGGCGGGCGGCGGACCGGCCTTCTGGGTGCGGGACGCTTCGGCGCTCGGGGTGCCGGCCTTCGACCCGGCCGGCGTGGGTGTGTTCTTCCTGACGGAGGACGAGGAGGTGCCGGCCGAGGACGAGGACTACGCGCTCTTCCCCCGGCCACCGGTGCGGGACTGGTGCTGGCGGCCGGGTGCTCGGGGCCGGCTGCTCGGGGCCGGTGGACCAGCTGGTGCTGGGCCGGCTCGCGCTCGTTCTCGCCGAACGCCTGGGCGCTCTGGTCGACTTCGACGGTCTGCTCGGCGTCCGCGCGGCCCCGGGGGAGGGGGAGCGGGCAGCGGGTCACGACGCGCTCCTGGCGAGGGCAAGAGCGCTGAAAGCCGCCCTGCCGGGGCGGCTGGAGGAGGTCTGGTACGACCCGTGGGGTGGCGGTCGGTGGGTCCGGCACGTGGGTGACGCGGAGTTCCTGGCGGCCTGGCCGGCGCACCCGGACTACCACCTGGTGACGTGACCGCCCTGGCCGGCCCCATCCGGACCACCACCTGGTGACGTGACCGCGCCCGGTCCCGCGGCGGTTGTGCCGCGGGACCGGGCGCGCGATGCGGTGTCAGGCGCCGTCGTAGTAGCGGCGCTCCTCCACCACCGGGTCGACCCCGCCGACGACCGGTCGGCGGCGGCGCAGGGCGCGGGCGTAGACGACCAGGCCGAGCAGGCCGGCCACCATCAGGACGATGCCGACGACATCGACATTGACGCCCGAGAGGTGCCAGTCGACGGCGAAGGTGAGGATGGCGCCCAAGGCGAAGACGATGATGCAACCGCCGATACCCATGGCGGTCTCCTTCCCGTTCTCGGAAGGGCCGGCCGGGGCCGGCGGGGCGGGTGTGGGGTCAGGCGAGCAGTCGGTCGAGGACGGCGCGGTAGTCGCGCATCGCCAGTCGTAGCTGCTCGGTGCGGGCGCCGGGCTCCTCGTCGGGGGTCCGGCAGCCTTCGCGCAGGTCCTCCAGGCGTCGGCGGGCCGCCTCGGCGACCAGGTCGGCGGTTCGGCCGACCAGGCTGTCGGCGGCGGCCGCCGAACCGGCGGGGTCGTCCACGAAGGCGATCTGGGCGCGTTCCCACTCGGCCCGTGCCTCCTGGACGGCGGTGGTGTCCAGCCAGGGGCCCAGGCCGGCGGCCGGTCGGTCGGGGGCGGCGGGCGCGGTCGGAGCGACGGTCTCGCCGGTGGGCGCGGTCGGGGCGGCCGCGCCCGGCGCCGGCGGAGCGGTCGGGGCGGCGGGGACGGCGTCCGGGGCGGGCGCCGCGTCCGGCTCCGCGGGCCGGACCGCCGGGAACTTCTGGAGCGAGGCGACGTCCGGCCGGTCCTCGGACCGCTCGGCCGTGCCGTCGGTGGCCGGTGCGGGGCCGTGCCCGGCGGCGTGCCGGGGGTGGCCGGACCGGCCGCCGGCGTGGGTGCCGGCGTGGCGCGGGTCGGCGGCGTGGTGGACCCGGCCGTGACCGGTCCGGTCGTCGTTGCCCTGGCCGTTCTCGCTGCGGTGCTGCTCGATGCGGGTCATCGTCTCCTCCTCGGACTGACGTCGTACGGATGCGTCCGGACCGGCCCGGATACGTACGGCGGCCGTACGGGCCGGTGGCGTACGGGCCGGTGGTGTACAGGTCGGTGGTGTACAGGTCGGCGCTGTACAAGTGCTGTGCGGCTGCGGATGCGGGTGCGCTGTGCGGGTGGGGTACGGACGGGGCGGGTCAGTGGCGGGCGAGCGCGCCGGTGCGCTCCTCGTGGAGCAGTTCCACGATCAGGTCGCGGACGGCGATGACGGAGCAGCGCAGTTCCTCGCTGTCCGCGCCCGGGTTGTCCAGGGCCCGGCGGGCGTCGCGGTAGGCGGGCAGCCGCGCCGCGTGGTCGACGGAGAGGACCTCCGGACGGCCCTCGCCCGGGTAGCCCATGTCGGTCAGCAGGGAGTCCAGCAGTCGCGCCGTTCGGACGGCGGACTGGCGCGGGTCCTCGACGAACAGGGCCTGCAGGCCGCGCAGTTCGGCCAGGTACCGGTCGCGGTCGGCGGCCTCGACCGGGACGGTCTTCACCCGGCGGCGCAGCGCCAGCCGGTCGGTGAGGTCGTGCTCGGCCGCCCGGACGTTGCCCTCGTGGACCAGGACGGTGCGGTCGTACTCCGGCCCGAACCGTGCGCGCAGTCGGTGCGAGCGCAGCCGGGGGGCCAGGACGGCGAAGAGTGCGGCCGCCGCGATGACCGCGACAATGACGATCTGAAGAGGATCCATCTCCGCTCCTTTCGGCGGCGGGCCGCCGGTGCGGCCGCCGGGCCCTCGCTTTGCCCGTCCGGCGCCCGGCAAACCCCCCTGGGCGTTGCGCGGCTGTCCCCCCGTCGCCCGAGCGACCGTCAGATGCCCGTCCGAGCGCGGTGCCGGTACGGTTCCCCGGTACACGACCGACCGCGCCCCGGCGCAGCCAGAAAGGCCACGAACCCATGCGCTTCCTCGTGGAGGAGACCTCGGACGGCGTCTCGGAACGCCGCTTCACCCACGGCGACGTCCCCGGTGTGCTCTGGATGCCCACCGGTGCCGTCGGTGGCCGTCCGCTGGTGCTGCTGGGCCACGGCGGTGGCGGGCACAGCCGGACGCCGGTCCTGGCGGCCCGCGCCCGCCGCCTGGTGACGGAGTACGGCTTCGCGGTCGTGGCCGTGGACACGCCCGGCCACGGGGACCGGCCGCGCTCCGAGCGGGACGCCTGGTTCGAGGCGGAGATCGGCGCGCTGCTGGCGGCGGGCGAGCCGCTGAGCCGGGGGATCGCCGAGCACACGGCGGCCCTCGCGGAGCGGGCGGTGCCCGAGTGGCGGGCGGTGCTGGACGCGCTGGGCGGGCTCGACGAGGTCGGCGCGGAGCACCCGGTGGGCTACTGGGGCCTGTCGCTGGCCAGCGTGGTCGGCCTCCCACTGGTGGCGGCGGAACCGCGGATCACCGCCGCCGTCCTGGGCCTGGCCGGCCACGAGTCGCTGACCGGGGCGGCGGCCCGGGTCACCGTCCCGGTCCGGTTCGTGCTGCAGTGGGACGACGAACTGGTCGAGCGCACGGCGGGGTTCGCGCTGTTCGACGCCCTGGGCTCGGCGGAGAAGACCCTGCACGCCAACCCCGGCGGCCACGCGGGCGTGCCCGCGGCGGAGCTGGAGAGCGCGGCGCGGTTCCTCGAACGGCACCTGCGCGTACCCGTGGCGCCGGAGCTCCCGGCCGGCTCCGTATTCTGAAGCGCCGCCGGGCAGGCCGGAGCCGTACGAGAGGGATGACGATGGAACAGCAGCAGTCCGAGCGCGGGCTCGTCGTGGTGAGCGAGAGCGGCGTCGGCCGCTACGGCCAGCAGGTCCGGGCCGGCCGCCACGAGCTGGCGGCCGACGAGCCGGGGCCGGTGGGCGCCGACAGCGGGCCGAACCCCTACGACCTGTTGCTGGCCGCGCTCGGCAGCTGCACCTCGATGACGGTGCGGATGTACGCGGAGCGCAAGGGCTGGCCGCTGGAGAAGGTCACCGTCGCGCTGCGGCACGAGCGGGTGCACGCCGAGGACTGCGCGGAGTGCGAGAGCGGGCACGGGCTGGTCGACCGGATCACCCGGGAGATCCGGCTGGACGGCGCCCTCGACGCCGAGCAGCGCCGGCGGCTGCTGGACATCGCGGAGAAGTGCCCGGTGCACCGGACGCTGACCGCCGGCGTCGTGGTCAGCACCACGGAGGTGCCGCCGGAGGCCGCCGCCCGGGGCTGAGGGCCGTCACGACCGCCGCTGGCCGGCCAGGTCGACCTCGCCCCGGACCAGGGCGCCGGCCTGGTCCGGCGTCAGCGGGCGGGCGAAGAGGTAGCCCTGGCCGAGCGGGCAGCCCATGGCGGCGAGCAGGTCGCGCTGCTCGGTGTTCTCGATGCCCTCGGCGATGACCTGGACGCCCAGCGTGTCGGCGATCCGGGTGATGCCCTCGACCAGCGCGTACTGCTGCTGCGACATCCCGAGCCCGTCGATGAAGGACTTGTCGATCTTCAGGATCGAGATCGGGAACTCCCGCAGGTAGGAGAGCGAGGAGTAGCCGGTGCCGAAGTCGTCGATCGCGATGCCGACGCCCAGCTCCTCGCTCAGCGTGCGCATGTCGGTGTGCACCCGCTCGTCGCGCCGCATCAGCACCGACTCGGTCAGCTCCAGCACCAGCGCCTCGGGGGCGATCCCGGAGGCCCGTACCGCGCCGCGCACGACGTCGACGAAGCCGGCGTCCCGGAACTGCCGGGCGGACACGTTCACGTTGACCCGCAGGGGTGGCCGGCCGGTGGCGCGGCGGCGGTCGGCGGTCAGCCGCTGCCAGCCGGCGGCCTCGTGCGCGGCGCGCTCCAGGACCCAGGCGCCGAGCGGCACGATCTGGCCGCTCTCCTCGGCGAGCGCGATGAACTCGTCGGGCAGGACCATCCCGCGCCGGTCGTGCGGCCAGCGGACCAGTGCCTCGAAGGCGACCAGCTCGCCCGTCGCCAGGTCGACGATCGGCTGGTAGTACAGCTTGAACGCGGACTCGGCGATCGCGACGTCCAGGTTCTCGTTCAGCTCGTGCCGCTCCACCAGCCCGGCCTGCAGGGCGGGCTGGTAGTGGCACCACTGGCGCTTGCCGGCCGACTTCGCCGAGTACAGCGCCAGGTCGGCGTGGGTGAGCAGCTCCGCCGAGTCCACGCTGTCCTCGGTGGTCGCCACCCCGATGCTCGCCGTCACCCGGACGGCGCCCGCGCTCAGCTTGAACGGTTCGACGAAGGCGGCCAGCACGCTGTCCGCGATCGCGCCGACGTCCGCCGGGCGCACCGCGTCCTCCACCAGCACCGCGAACTCGTCGCCGCCGAGCCGGGCCGCCGTGTCGGAGGTGCGCAGCGCGGTGGAGACCCGCAGCGAGACGGCGACCAGCAGCTCGTCGCCGACCGCGTGGCCCTGGGTGTCGTTGACCACCTTGAAGTCGTCCAGGTCGATGAAGAGCACGCCGGTGACCGCGCCGCTGCGCTCGCCCCGGGAGAGCGCGTGGCCGACCCGGTCCTGGAAGAGCACCCGGTTGGCCAGGCCGGTGAGGGAGTCGTGGAAGGCCCGGTGGGTGAGCTCGCGCTCCATCTGCCGCTGCTCGGTGACGTCGCGCAGGGTGAGCACCAGGCCGCCGACCGTCGGATCCCCGCGCAGGTCGTTGCAGCGCACCTCGGCCTCGATGGGGGTGCGGTCCTGGCGCAGCAGGCGCCAGTGCTCGCGCTGCTGCTCGCGGCTGTCGCCGGTGCGGACCCCGCCGTCCGGGCCGCGCATCCGGGCCAGCGCGCTGCCGACGGCGCGGCTGTCCTCGGGCGGGACGAGGTCCGTGATCAGGACGCCGTCCAGGTCGGCGTAGCCGAGGACGCGTTCGGCGGAGGACGAGGCGTAGCGGACGCCGTCGTCGGCGTTGAGGATCAGGATGACGTCGCTGGCGCTCTGCACCAGGGTGCGGAAGTAGGCCTCGCTGTTGCGGCGGTTGATCTCCTGGCTCAGCATGACGCGCTCGACGGCCAGCGCGGCCTGGGCGGCCAGGATCTCCAGCGAGCTCCAGAGGCTGGTCAGCTCCTGCTCGGTGCCGGTCACGATGAGGGCGCCGATCAGCGGGTCGCCGGAGGGGCGCTCGGCCAGGGTGAGCGGGCAGAGCAGTGCGCAGGGCATGCCGTCGAAGCGGACGGCGAGATCGGTGCCGATGTCCTCGACGGGGAGTAAGCGGGTCTCCCGGACGGCCGCCAGGGCGAGCGCCTCGTCCGAGTCGGAGCCGTCGTGCAGGTGGTGCTGGGCGGGGCCGCGCTCGGCGTGCCGGATGTGCAGGACACCGGCCTCGCTGACCGCGAGCAGGGCGACGTGCCCGCGCTCGGTGGGCATCAGGGTGGAGGCGGCCCCCTGGACGGCGTCGGCCACCTCCTCGACGGTGACGGCGGCGGTGAGCGAGGCGCCGGCCTCGCGCAGCACGCGCTCCCGGGCGATGGCCTCGCGCCGGGCGCTCACCACGAGCGCCAGGCGCGCCAGCACGAGCAGGAAGAGCAGCGCGGAGAAGGCGCCGATCACCCCGGCGTTGTTGGTGTCGCCGTTGATCGACTCGACGATCAGGATGGTCGGCGCGACCAGCGAGGCGGCGGCCAGCAGGGCGAGCCGGCCCCGCCCGAGATCGACCTGCTGGGTGGGGACCGGTTTGGTGAGCTCGACCATCGAGGGATGCAGGGCGGCCGCGCCCCAGGCGGTGTAGAAGGCCGCCCAGCCGAGGTCGACCGGACTCCCGATGCGCCAGTTGCCGTGCAGCACGATGAGCCCGTACAGGATGTCGGAGATCAGCAGGCCGACCGTGCCGACGGTGAGCAGCTGGAGCGCGCGGCTGCCGCCGCCGCGTGGCACCAGCAGGCGCAGCAGCAGCGCGAGGACCACCACGTCGCCCAGCGGGTAGGCGATCGAGACGGCCTTCTGGAACCAGCTGAGGTCCGGGTTACGGGCGTACGGGAGGATCAGGTAGATCCAGGCGAGCAGGGCCAGGCCCATGGTCAGGATGAGGGCATCCAGCAGGCTGGCGCGGTCCTGGTGGGCCGTGCGCCAGCGGATGAAGCCCAGCACGCCGGCCGCGTAGAGCAGGTACTCGGCGAGGTAGAAGCCGTCGGCGACGGAGGGGAAGGGGCTGCCCAGGTGCAGGAACTGCATCTGGATGACCTGGACGACCTCGCCGGCGGTGAAACTGAGGTTGGCGAGGGCGAGCAGGTACCAGAACAGCCGGTGCGCCGGGCGGTTGAGGTGGACACCCACCACGATGGCCGCTACGCCGCCGAGGCCGATGCCGGTCCACCAGATGATCCGCTGGGTCGGGTTGCTGTAGTAGATGCAGGTGAACAGCACCATCCACGACAGGTAACAGACCATCAGGCGTTGTCGCCGACGTGTCAAGGACGCTACCTCCTCCGCGACATCACTGCGCCGGTCCGGCGGTGACTTCGGGCGAGGACGGGACCTGCCGGGGCAGGTCCGGGGGTTGTGCTCGGGGTTGTGCTCGGGGTTGTGCTCGGCTTCCTCGAAAGGTGTACTCGGGTACGACCGTAGGCCCTGTCGGGGGAGTCCGCTCGGGGGTGCCCGCGGTTTCCGGGCAGCGGCCCCGTCCGTCCGGTGGCTTTCGGCCGGACGTTCGGAACGGTCCTTCGGTGCGTATAGTCGGAAATGTCGCACCTCCCAGCATTCTGCCGCCACACCACGAGGTCAAGCCGGTGGACGATGCAGTCGACAGCGCACAGGGCGCGCGCCCGGATGTGAATTCCGGGCGCCACGCCGTGGTGCGGAACGAAGACGGTCAGTACGCGATCTGGCCCGGTGACTTCACCGTGCCGGGTGGCTGGCACACGGTGTTCGGGCCGGCCGGCCTCGCGGACTGCCGGGCCCATGTCGAGCGCGAATGGCGCTGGGCCGGGCTCGGGCTCCCCGGGCCCGGCGGCGCCGGCCGGGGCCCGGCCCGGGCCGGGTTCTCGGACACCGTGCACGGACTGTTCCGGGCCCGGGCCGCCCACGACCCGGACGCCGTCGCCCTGCTCACCGAGGACGGCGAGCTGAGCTACCGCGAGCTCGACCTGCGCAGTGACCGGCTGGCCGCCGTCCTGCGGGCCCGGGGCGTCGGGCCGGAGCGGGTGGTGCCGGTCTGCCTGGAGCGCGGGGCGGCCCTGATCACGGCCTGGCTCGGCGTGCTCAAGGCCGGTGGGGCCTTCCTGCCGCTGGACCCGGCGCACCCGCAGCGGCGGCTCGCGCAGCTCGTGGTGGACTGCCGGGCGGTGGTGGTCGTCGGGGAGCACGGGCGGCACTTCGCCGGGGTACCGGTGGTCGGCGCCGACGCGGCCGGACCGGACGGCGATCCCGGCCCGGGCACCGCGGAGACGCCCTCGGGCACCGGCGCGGATCCGGCGGAGGACCCGGTCGAGGACGGCGTCCCGGTGCCGGACCCGGCCGTGCCGGACGACCTGGCCTACCTGATCTACACCTCCGGCACCACCGGCACCCCCAAGGGCGTACCCGTCACCCACCGGTCGCTGGTCTTCACGCTCGACCGGGTGATCCGCGCCTACGAGCTCACCGCGCGTGACCGGGTGCTGCAACTCGCCGCGCTGGGCTTCGACACCTCGCTGGAGCAGGTCTTCGCCGCGCTGCTCAGCGGCGCGACCCTCATCCTCGGCGGCGCCCGGACCTGGGCGCCCACCGAGCTGGTGCACCGGATGCGCGAGCTCAGGCTGACCGTCGCCGACCTCACCCCCGCCTACTGGCACCACGTACTCGCGCTGCTCCCCGAGGGCGGCCCGGCCCCCGAGGGCCTGCGGCTCGTCGTGGTCGGCGGGGACACCGTGCACACCGACGACAGCCGCGACTGCCTGGCCCGGCTGCCCGGCGTCCGGCTGGTCAACGCCTACGGGGTGACCGAGGCGGCCGTCACCTCCACGCTCTGCGAGGTCACCCCGGCGGTGCTGGGGCCGGCCGGCGGGGTCGGGTTCGGCGCGGCCCCCGTCCCGATCGGCAGGCCGCTGCCCGGGGTGCGGCTGCACCTGCTGGACGCCCGGCTCAGCCCGGTGCGGCCCGGCGAGAAGGGCGAGATCTACCTGGGCGGCCCCGGCCTGGCCCGCGGCTACTGGCGGGCCCCCGGGCTCACGGCGGAGGCCTTCCTGCCCGACCCCTACGCGCCCGTCCCCGGGGAGCGGATGTACCGCACCGGCGACGCCGGCCGCTGGCGGCCCGACGGTCAGCTGGAGATCCTCGGCCGCTTCGACGACCAGGTGAAGGTGCGCGGCTACCGGGTGGACCCGGCCGAGGTGGAGTCGGTGCTCGCCGCCCACCCGGACGTGCGGCAGGCCCGGGTCGCCGCCGACGGCGCCGCGGACGGCACGCACGTGCTGACCGCCTACTACACGCTCGCCGACCGGGACGGCTCCGGCGCCCGGGCCCGGCGGTCCCAGATCCGCGACTACCTCGCCGAGCGGCTGCCGGACTTCATGGTCCCGGCCGACTTCGTCCTCCTCGACAGCATGCCGCTCACCGCCGCCGGCAAGATCGACCGGCGCCGCCTGCCGCGCACCGCGCCGCAGCTCCAGCGGCGCGCGGGGCGCGACGGCGAGGGCACCGTGGAGGCCCGCGGCGCCGACACCCGGTCCGACGCGCCCGATGGTGCCCGGCGCGACGCGGGCACGCTCGCCGACGGCTCCGGGAGCGCGATCGAACCCGCCGTCGCGCACCTCTGGTCCGAGCTGCTCGGCGTCGAGGAGGTCGGACCCGCCGACGACTTCTTCGCCCTCGGCGGCAACTCGCTGCTCGCCATGGAGATGCTGGCCCGGGCCCGGATCATGTTCGGCATCGACGTCACCAGGATCCGCTTCCTCACCCGCTCGCTGCTGCGCGACGCCACCCTGCGGGCCTTCGCGACCGCCACCCAGTCCGCCCGCGCCGGCGGCAACGGCTTCGGCGAGGCGGCCGTCGACTGGACGGCCGAGGCCGAACTCGGCACCCCCGTACGCCAGTCCTGGCGCCCCGCGCCCTCGCGCGCCGAACCGGCCGAGATCCTGCTCACCGGTGCCACCGGCTTCTGCGGCGCCCACCTGCTCGCCGCCCTGCTGGACACCACCGGGGCACGTGTCCACTGCCTGGTCCGCGCCCCCGACGAGGAGCACGCGCTGGAGCGCATCCGGGCCGCCCAGCAGCGGTACCTGCGCAAGGACGTGCTGGACGGCCGGGTGGTCCCGCTGGTCGGGGACCTCGCCGAACCGCTGCTCGGGCTCTCCCAGCACCGCTTCGAGGCGCTCGCCGACAGCCTGGACGCGATCCACCACCTCGGCGGGCAGGTCAACTTCATCTACCCGTACCACCAGCTGCGCGGCCCCAACGTCGGCGGCACCCGGGAGGTGGTCCGGCTGGCCGGGCACTCGCGGGGCATCCCGGTGCACTACCTCTCCACGCTCGCCGTGCTCGCCGGCTTCGGCCCGGCGGGCGTCGGCGAGGTGACCGAACGGACACCGCTGGCCCACCCGGACCGGCTCGCGGTCGGCTACGTGGAGAGCAAGTGGGTCGCCGAGCAGCTGCTGCACAACGCGGCGGCGGCCGGGCTGCCGGTCACCGTGCTGCGGACCAACGACGTCACCGGCGACCTCGCCACCGGGGTGATGAACACCGGTACGGAGATCTGCGCGCTGATCAAGTACATGGCCGACAGCGGGAGTTGCCCGGACGTCCGGCTGCTGCTCGACTTCGTCCCGGCCGACCGGTTCAGCCGCGCCGTCGCGCACATCGCCCGGCACGCCCCCGCGATCGGCGAGGTCTACCACATCACCTCGCCGCGCCCCGCCGTGCTCTCCGACCTCGCCGAACGGCTGCGGGCGCGCGGCCACCCGGTGGAGCAAGTCCCGTACAAGGCCTGGGTCGAGGACCTCGTCCGGTTCGCCGCCGGGCACCCCACCCACCCGATGACCCCGTTCGTGCCGCTCTTCGTGGACCGCAGCCCGGGCACCGAACTGTCCATCAGCGAGATGTACTTCCGGCCGACGTTCCCGCTTTTCGACCGGGCCAACACCGACCAGGCGCTGGTGGGCAGCGGGATCGAGCTCCCGGCGGTGGACGACGCCTTACTCGACCGCTACCTGGAGCAGTTGACCGCGGAGGGCTTCCTGACATTCCCGGCGGGGGTGGTCCGGCGGTGAGCGGGGGCGGCGGCGACGGGGCATTCGGCGACGCCGTGTTCGGGGGCCTGGACGTGCGGGGCGCGCCGGGGGACGGGCCGGTGGCGTTCGGGGCGCGGCTCGGGCCGGACGTGCTGCTGGCGGCCTACCGGCACGGGCTCTTCCCGATGCCCGCCGCCGACGACTACGCGAGCGCCTTCAACGAAGTCCGGTTCGAGGACGCGGTGGCGGCGGGGGAGGTGGCGCTGCTGCCCGGCGCCGAGGACGACCCCTACGCGCTCGCCTGGTGGTCGCCCGACCCCCGCCCGGTGCTCGCCCCGGACGCGGTGCACGTCGGGAGCCGGCTCGCCCGGCGGCTGCGGAACGGCCGGCGGTGGTGGACCAGCGCCGACCGGGCCTTCCCGCGCGTGCTCGAAGCCTGCGCGCAGGCACGCCAACCCTCCTGGCTCGTACCGGAGCTGCGTGTCGCGCTGGTCGAACTCCAGCGGCGCGGCGCCGCCCACAGCGCCGAGGTCTGGGAGGGCGAGGAGCTGATCGGCGGGGTCTTCGGGGTGGCCGTCGGCCCGGTGCTCAGCCTGGACTCGATGTTCCACCGCCGCTCCGACGCGGGCCGGGTCGCCGTGGCCGACCTCGCCGCGCGGTTCGCCGACGCGGGCGGGCGCCTGCTGGACGCCCAGTGGGACTCGCCCCACGTCCGCGCGCTCGGCGCCGCCGCCGTCCCGCGCGAGCGCTACCTGGCCGAACTGGCCGCACCGGCCGAGGTCGGTCCGCTGGCCACCGCGATGCTCCCGGCGGCCCGGCTGGGCCGGTGACCGCGGCCGCCGTCCCGCGGTGGAGGCGGCGGAGGCAGCGGAGGCGGCGGGGCGGCCGACGACGCGGCCCCGCCCGGGAGGTTCCCGGCGGGGCCGGTCGGTGACGTCGGCCGGGCGAACGCCCCGGGGTCAGTACGGCTGGACGAGGACGTGCGCGGCGCCCGGGATGCCGACCTTCAGCAGCTCGTCCTCCTCCGGGGTGGTCGGCGTGCCGGTCTCCTGCTTCAGGACCGCCCGCGAGAGCGCCTGCACCCACATCGCGCGCGGCCGGCGGCGCTCCTCCCAGGCGGCGAGCGCGGCCGCGACGTCCGTGGCCGGGTCCTCGACCGCGTCCAGGCTCTGGGCCAGCACCAGCGCGTCCTCGACCGCCATCGCCGCGCCCTGCGCCAGGTGCGGGGTGCTCGCGTGCGCGGCGTCGCCGGCCAGCACCACCCGGCCGACGTGCCACGGCTCCTCGACACTGACCTGGGAGATCCGCGAGTAGACCACCGCAGCCGGGTCGGTGACCAGCGCCAGCGCCTCGGCGACCGGGCCGCCGAAGCCGGTCAGCCGCTCGGCCAGCTGCTCGTGGGCACGCTCCTCGTCCGGGCGGAAGTCCGCCGGCTCGGCGAACACCGATCCCAGGTACATCAGCTCGTCGGTGATCGGGGTCAGCAGCGCCTTCGCCCGCTGGTTCCCGGCGGACATCACCACGCCCTGCACCTCGGGCGAACGCGGCAGCGTCACCCGCCAGTTGGCGAAACCGGTGTACTCGGGCAGGTACTTCTCGCCGTACAGCCGGCGGCGCAGCGGCGAACCGATCCCGTCGAAGCCGACCACCAGGTCGTAGCGGCCGTGGTGGCCGTCGGTCAGGGTGACGTCGACGCCCGCGCCGTCGTCGGTCAGCTCGGCGATCGTGGTGCCGAAGCGGAGGGTGGCACCGGCGGCGGTGGCGGCGTCGCCCAGCACCCCGGCCAGGGCGGGGCGCGGTATGCCGTTGTTGGACGGGGCGTCACCCATCCGGGGCTGCGGGATCTTGGCGAGGGTGGCCCCGGACGGGTCGCAGATGGTCAGCACCTCCCACTCGAAGCCGGCCGCCAGGCAGGCCTCCAGCACGCCGATCTCGCGCATCACGTGCAGGGCGTTGGACGGCTGGATGATGCCGACGCCGAGCGCCTCCAGGCCGTCGCGCAGCTCGGCCACGTCGACCCGGTGGCCGCGCCGGGCGAGCGCGGTGGCCAGGGTCAGGCCGCCGATGCCGCCGCCGTGGATCAGTACGCGCAGGGGTGAGGTCATGACGGGGGTCTCCCAAGGGGGTCGGTGCGGGCGGTGCGGTGGGGTCGGGTGCGGGGTGGTCGGGTACGGGGCGGGCCGGGGTCAGCCGACCGGCGCGGGCCGGGCGGCGGAGAGGTCCATCAGGTGGTCGACCAGGGCCAGCAGGAGGTCCCGGCCGAAGCCGCGGTCGCGCACGTCGCCGAGCAGCATCGGGACCTGCGGGTCCAGGTCCAGGGCGGCCCGGATCTCGTCCGGCGTCCGGGTGTTCTGCCCGTGGAAGCAGTTGATCGCCACCACGAAGGGGATGCCCCGGCTCTCGAAGAAGTCGATCGAGGCGAAGCTGGTCTCCAGCCGGCGGGTGTCGGCGATGACGACGCCGCCGAGCGCGCCGTTCACCAGGTCGTTCCACATGAACCAGAAGCGCTCCTGGCCGGGGGTGCCGAACAGGTAGACCACCAGGTCGGGGCTGACCGTGATCCGGCCGAAGTCCAGGGCGACGGTGGTGGTGTCCTTGCTGTCCACGCCGGACAGGTCGTCGACGCCCACGCTGGCACGGGTCAGGTACTCCTCGGTGCGCAGCGGGGCGACCTCGCTGACCGAGCCGACCAGGGTGGTCTTGCCGACGCCGAAGCCGCCCGCGATGAGGATCTTCACGGCGGACGGCGCGGTGGCGCCGGAGGCGGAGGAGGAGGGAAGGGGTGCGGTCGGTGCCATGGTTCAGAGTCTCCGGAGTCCTTCGCGAACGGCCGTCAGCAGGCCGAGGTCCAGGCCCCCGCCGGCCCGGGCCACCGAGAGCGGCGCCCGGGCCAGCAGCAGGCCCTGGGAGATCAGGTCGCCCAGGAGGATCTTGGTGACCGAGATCGGCAGGTCCAGCTCCGCCGCCACCTCGGCGACGGCGGCCGGACGCCGGCAGCGGTCCAGGATCATCCGGTGCTCGGGCTGGAGCCCGCGCGGCCCCGAGCGGGAGGAGCCCCGCGCCAGGACGGTGCGGGCCTCCTCCGACACGGTGGTCAGCACGGTGATCAGGGTGAGGTCGTCGCGCTCGGGCGCGGTGCGGCCGCGGGTGATGGTGTACGGGCGCACCATCGTGCCGGCACCGTCGTCCTCGTCCTCGTCGGGCACCTCGCTCCAGTGCGGGATCACCGGGGCATCAACCCCGGTTCCTGGCCGCGAAGGCGTCGAAGTCGCTGCGCACCGGCGTGCTCAGCTTCTGGCCGACCTGCTGGACCAGGGTGTGCATGGCCACCGACATCACCTCGGCGTCCACCTCCTGGGAGGCGACCACGGCCAGGTGGGTGCCCTGCGCCGCGGCGATGATGAACAGCCAGACCTCGGACAGCTCGACGATCACCTGGTGCACCGGCCCGCCGTCGAACAGCTGGCCGACGCCCCGGGCGAGGCTCTGCTGGCCGGTCGCGACGGCGGCCAGCCGCTCGGCGTCGGCCCGCTCGATGGAGCGGGAGTGGCTGACGACCAGGCCGTCGTCGGAGAGCAGCACGGCGTTTCTGGTCCCGGCCACCGAGTCGACGAGTCCGTCCAGCAGCCAGTCCAGGTCCTGGTGGGTGGCGATCGTGCGGTTCATGACTGGTCATCCGTCCTAGTGGTTCGGGGATCCGCGGCGGGCAGGGCCCAGGGGGCCGGGTCCGGTGCGGGCGCCGGGGAGCCGGCGGATCCGGTGGGGGGCGCCGGGCGGGAGCCGCGGGTGAAGACGTCGGGCCCGGGGAGGTGGACCTCGCCGGAGTCCTGGCCGCGGGCCACCCGGGACTGTCGCTGGAAGGCGCCGATGGCCGCGCCCGAGCGGCGAGGGGGGCGCTGGAACGCGCCGGCCGAGCCGATCGGCGTGCCGAAGGAGCCCGGCATGCCCGGCGCTCCGGTGACGCGCTCGCCGGGCGCCGGGGCCGGCGGCGGGACGCGCAGCTCGGCGGCCAGGCTGGCCTGGCGCACCCGCTGCGGCAGCGGCGCCTGGCCGTCGGCCGGCTCGCTGAGCGGCACCGTCGAGGCGTACTCGCGCCGCTCGGCGAGGCGGTAGTGGTCGGCCGGGCGGTACTGCTCGTCGGCGTAGGGGGCCTCCGCGGGCGTCACCTTGGCGTAGGCGATGTCCGGGTAGGCGGGGGCGTCCTGGGCGGGGGTGTCCCGGGCGGAGGCGTCCTGGGCGGGCATCTCCTGGACGGGCGGCTGGGCGAGCGGCTCCTGGGCGGGCGGCTGCTGGGCGGGCGCGGGGTACTCCGGGGTGCCGTCGGCGGGCGCGGCGTACTCCTGGCCCCCGTAGGCGTCCGTGCCGTACCCGTTCGTCCCGTAGCCGTCGGTGCGGTACCCGTCGGTGCCGTACTCGGCGCCGCCGTGGCCGGCCGTGCCGTACCCGCCGGCGCCGTACCCCGCGCTGCCGTAGCCGGCCGAGGCGTCGACCGGGGAGCTGTGCTCGACCGGCTGCTCGGGCGCGGGCGGCTGGATGTACTCGACGTGCGCGAACGCCTCGGCCGAGTTCTCCGCGGCCGCCGTCGCGACCAGGACGGTCTCCGGCGGCTCGATCGCCGGCGGGGCCGTCGCGACCGCCGTCGCCACGGTGGCCTCCGGGTCCGCCGGCCGGGCGTGGGCCGGGGTCCCGGCGAGGGCGGCCGGCGCGGTCCTGCGGGTGCGCCGGGCGAGCGGGATCGGCTCGACCGGGGTGGCGTCCGGCAGCCCGGCGTCACCGTCGATGACCAGCTCGTCGGGGACGAGCACGACCACCCGGGTGCCGCCGAAGGCCGACGGGCGGAACTCGATCCTCAGGTTGGAGTTGGCGGCCAGCCGGGCGACCACGTAGAAGCCGAGGCGGATGTCGTCCGCCCGGGCCAGCACGTCCATCCGGGGCGGACGGCTCATCAGCTCGTTGGCCGCGTCGTACTGCTCCGGGTCCATGCCGAGGCCGCGGTCCTCGATCTCCACCGCGAGTCCGCGGCCGACCATCGCGGCACGGACCTCGACCGGCGTCGGCGGCTTGGAGAAGCTCGCGGCGTTCTCCATCAGCTCGGCGATCACGTGCGCGACCGGGCCGACGGCGCGCTCGGAGAGCCACGGGTGGCCCTCGACGTCCAGCATGATCCGCCGGTAGTCCTGCACCTCGCTCTGGGCGGCCCGCAGCACGTCCAGCAGCGGGACCGGCTTGCGCCAGCGCCGCTGCGGCTGGCCGCCGGCCAGGATGACCAGGTTCTCCTCGTAGCGCCGCAGGCGGGCGGTGAGGTGGTCGAGGTCGAACAGGCCCTCCAGCACCTCCGGGTCCTCGTGCTTGCGCTCCAGCTCGTCCAGCTTGCGCAGCTGCTGACCGATCAGCAGCTGGGTGCGGCGGGCGATGCGCTGCAGCAGCCGCTCGAAGCCGCGGTGCTGGTCGGCCTGCCGGACGGAGGTCTCCAGCGCGGAGGTGCGGGCCAGGTTGAGCGCCTGGCCGAGCTGGGCCAGCTCGTCGGTGCCGTTGCCGTGCGGATCGGCGGTGATGGCGCGGCTCTCGGCCTCGACGTCGACCTGCTCGCCCCGCGAGAGGCGCTCGACGACCTCGGGCAGCGTCCGCTCCAGCTCCTCGGCCTGGGTGTGCAGCGCCTTGATCCGGCGGCGCAGCGAGCGGGTCAGCCGCCAGCTGGTGAGGATCACCGCGACGACCGCGATCAGGCCGATGACGGTGGTCAGCACGAAGGCGGTGAGCAGCGAGAGGAAGGAGCCCTTGCCGACCTCGACGATGCCGTCGGTGCGGGTCTCGATCGCCTTCACCAGCTCCGGGTTGAGCTGGTCGAGCGCCTGGCGCCACTGGTCCTGGGCGGCCGGGAGCTTGACGGCGCCGCTCGGATCGGCCGGGGTGGCCCTGATCAGCGACTGCTCCACGGAGGCCTTGGCCTGCCAGGCGGGGCCGGTCATGACGTCCTGCCAGGCGGCGGCCTCGGCGGCCGGCACGTACGGCACGACCTGCACGGTGAACAGGTGGTCCTGCGCGCCGATCGCCTGCTGGACCTGCTGGTAGTCGCCGGCGGTGAGCTTGCCGGACGGCCAGCCGCGGGCCAGCAGGGCGTCCTCGCGGGCCAGCATCTCCTTGGCCCAGAAGGCGTTCACCAGGGTCTTGGAGATCCAGGTGACCTCGCCGTTGTCGACGTGGCTCAGCGCGGTGAACAGCCGCAGGTCGACGGCGATCAGGTCGGTGTAGTAGGTGAAGGCGGTCTGCTGGTCGACGGCGGCGCGGTCGATCGCCGCCCGCTGCTCGGCCAGCTTGCCCATCGCCTGCCGGGCCTCGGTGACCGCGGTGCGCACCTCGGTGGGCGCGCTGTCGGCGGTCTCGTCGGAGAGCGACTGGAACTGGCGCACCGCGTCGTCGGTGAGCTGGCGCTGGCGGCGCAGCGCGTCGGTGACGCTGCCGGGCCGGGCGAGTGCCTCGGCGCTGAGCCGGCGCTCCTCCTGGAGGTTGTAGTAGACGTGGTTGGACGGCTGCCCGGCCTTCTGGGCCAGCAGGCCCTGGGCCGCCTGCCGCTGGAAGTCGAGGAAGGTCTGGCCGCTGGTGACCGCCCAGAGGGCGGCGAGGGCGAGACTGGGGACGACGGCCAGGACGAGCAGCGCCGTCCGCAGGGACAGGCGCGGACGCCTGCGGGGGGACTTCGGCGTCGGGGGCCGCCGATTCGCACGCGCGCGCAGAGCTGACTCCTTGGGACTGGCGGCCGGCCTGGTGGGGCCGAACCGTCCGGGGGCACGAGCTTTTGACGAAGTGATACTAGTCATACGGTGTGATAGGAGTGAAAACTCGTTCGCTGCCTGGACGGTGTGCGCACACAGTCTTAACACACTGTCATCGGGCCGTTAATGATCGGTGAACGAAGGAGCCTTGCGGGGTGCGGCGCTCCGGGGCTCCGGCGGCCGGCCGCCGATGCGCCGTGATCGTGTGCGGAGCGTGCCTCCCGATTGCCCGCCCGGCCGGGGGGCGGCTGCCCTGCCGGTGCGGCCGCGACTGCCCGAACGGGCGCACGTGGTGGCGGGCTGACGGGGGCTCGGGCCGGCGGTCGGCCCGGCCCGGCGGGCAGCCCCGGCGGCTCGGTGGCTCGGGGGGCTCGGGTGGTTCGGGTGGCTCGGGCAGTTCAGGGGCTGGGGTGGCTCAGGCGGCGAGCAGGCGGGTCAGGGTCGAGGTCAGTTCGTCCGCCAGGACCTGCCCGGCCGCCTCCGCGTCGCGCCGGCGGACGGCCTCCACCAGCTCCGCGTGGGTCGCGTAGCCGTGGTGCGGATCGCCCTCGCGCAGCCCCAGCAGTCCGACCAGCTCGACCAGGCGCTCCCGGAGCACCGGGACGAACTCGGCGAACAGATCGGAGAGCACCGGATTGTGGGCGGCCGCCACCACCGTCGCGTGCAGGGCGATGTCCGCGTCCACGAAGGCCGCGTCGTCCGCCGCGCCCGCCGCATGGCGGGCGGTCAGCGCCCGGTCGAGCGCCGCCTCGTCGGCCTCGTCGTGCCGGACGGCGGCCAGCCGGGCCGCCTGGACCTCGATCATCGCCCGCACCTCGTACACGTGTGCCAGCTCGGCCCGGCGCAGCCGCGCCGACCAGTCCTCGCCCGGCCGGTCCGCCGTCACGAACACCCCCGAGCCCTGGCGGCTCTGCACCATGCCGGCGCCCGCCAGCGCGCGCAGCGCCTCCCGGACGGTGGACCGGCCGACGCCCAGCTCCTTGGCCAGGGCCACCTCGCCGGGGAGCTTGCCGCCGACCGGCCACTGCCCGGCCGCGATCTGCTCGGCGATCCGCCGGGTCGCCTGGTCGACCAGGGGGGAGGGGCGCAGTGGATCGAGCGGAGACATCGCGTTCACCTGTCAGGTTGTCTGAGGACTTGGTTCACGGTTACGGTACCCCGCATGAAGTCGTGGAGTCTCCTTCCCGGCTGCCTTCGCGGTGGCCTTCTTGGTGGCCGCAGCGGGGTCTGACCGGACCGGCACCCCGCTGCGGGGCGCCGTGCTGCCGGTTCGTCCTCCGGTGCAGAACCCGAGACGAAGGACCCCCCATGCCATTCCCCACGCTTCGCACCCCCGCCGGGCCCGTACCGGCCGTCGCCCCCGCCTGGAACCCGCAGCGCGGCAGCGCGATGCCGTTCCAGCGCTACCGCCCCGCCCACGAGCGGGTCGAGCTGCCCGCCGGCGACCGGCGGCAGTGGCCCTCCCGGCGGATCGAGCGGGCCCCGCTCTGGGTGCCCGTCGACCTGCGCGACGGCAACCAGGCGCTGGCCGAGCCGATGGACCCGGCGCGCAAGCAGCGGATGTTCGACCTCTTCCTGGCCATGGGCTTCAAGGAGATCGAGGTCGGCTACCCCTCCGCCAGCCGGACCGACTTCGACTTCGTCCGCCGGCTGGCCGACACGCCCGGGGCCGTCCCCGAGGACGTCACCGTCGTGGTCTTCACCGCCGCCCGCGCCGACCTGGTCGAGCGGACCTTCCGCTCCGTCGAGGGGCTGCCCCGGGTGGTCGTGCACCTCTACTCCGCCACCGCGCCGATCTGGCGCGACGTGGTGCTCGGCCGCGGCCGGGCGGAGGTGCGCGCCCTGGTCACCGAGGCCGCCGAACTGATGGCCCGGCTGGCCGAGGGCCGCCCCGGCGTCCGCTTCGAGTTCTCGCCGGAGGTGTTCAACCTGACCGAGCCGGACTACGTCCTGGAGGTCTGCAACGGCCTCACCGAGCTGTGGGACGCGAGCCCCGACCGGCCGGTGATCCATAACCTGCCCGCCACCGTCGAGATCGCCACCCCCAACGTCTACGCCGACCAGATCGAGTACGTGCACCGCCACCTGGCCCGGCGGGAGTCGGTGATCCTCTCCGTCCACCCGCACAACGACCGCGGCACCGGCGTCGCCTGCGCCGAACTCGCCCTGCTGGCGGGCGCGCAGCGGGTCGAGGGCTGCCTGTTCGGCAACGGCGAGCGGACCGGCAACGTCGACCTCGTCACGCTGGCGCTCAACCTGCACACCCAGGGCGTCGACCCGATGATCGACTTCTCGGACATCGACGAGATCCGGCGCACCGTCGAACACGTCAACCGGCTGCCCGTGCACGAACGCCACCCCTACGCCGGCGACCTCGTGCACACCGCCTTCTCCGGCACCCACCAGGACGCCATCCGGAAGGGCTTCGCGCACCACGCCAAGGCGGCGGCCGACCTCGGCCTGCCACCGGGCCGGGCCCCGTGGGCCGTCCCCTACCTGCCGATCGACCCGGCCGACCTCGGGCGGGACTACGAGGCGGTGATCCGGGTCAACAGCCAGTCCGGCAAGGGCGGGATCGCCTACCTGCTGCAGACCGGGCACGGGCTGGAACTGCCCCGGCGGCTCCAGATCGAGTTCGCCCGGGTGGTCCAGGAGTCGGCCGACGACAGCGGCCGCGAGGTCGGGGCCGATGAGCTGTACGCGCTGTTCCGCTCCCACTACCTGGATGCGGCCCCGGCCGTCGACTGGCGCACCGGGGAGGAGGACGGCCGCCACTGGGCCGAGGTCGGCGGGCACCGGGGCGAGGGCAACGGCCCGCTGGACGCCGTCACCGCCGCGCTGCGCGCGGCCGGGACGGCCGTCGACATCCTCCGCTTCACCGAGCACGCCGTGCGCACCGGGCCCGACAGCGACGCCGTCGCCTACGTCGAGGCGCGGGTGGCGGGACAGCTGGTCTGGGGCGCCGGCCGGGACTCCTCCGTCCTCGCGGCCGGGGTCCGGGCCGTACTGAGCGCCGTCGGCCGGGCGGCCGCGGGGCACGGGAGGATGCCGGTATGACACCCTCCCTCCCCACCCGGAGCCAGGCGGTCGCCGACGCCCTCGCGGCGGCCGGCCTGCCCGGCGAGATCCGCGTCCTGCCCGACTCCGCGCGCACCGCCGCCGAGGCGGCCGCCGCCCTCGGCTGCGAGGCCGGGGCCATCGCCAACAGCCTGGTGTTCAGCTGCGACGGCGCTCCGCTGCTGGTCATGACCAGCGGGGCGCACCGCGTCGACACGGCCTACCTGGCCGGGCGGCTGGGCACCGGCCCGATCGTCCGGGCGAGCGCCGCCGAGGTCCGCGAGGCCACCGGCCAGGCCATCGGCGGCGTCGCCCCGGTGGGCCACCCGGCGCCGCTGCGCACCGTGGTGGACGAGGCGCTGGCCGGGTACGAGCTGCTCTGGGCGGCCGCCGGACACCCGCACACCGTGGTGCCGATGACCTACGACGAACTGCTCCGGCTCACCGGCGGCACGCCGTCGGCGGTGGTCGCGCCCTAGTGTCCCGCCCCCTGGCGTCGCGCGCGCGTGGCGTCAGGGGGCGGGCACCGGGGTCGATTTCACCTTTGGATCATCCCTTGGTAAGTTCTTCCTCGTCGGCGGGACGAGATCGCGGAAGTGATCGGAAGCCCGGCGGTCAGGCGTCGGTGGTGCAGTGGTAGCACGCCCGCTTTCAGCGGGAAGGGTTCGTTCGATTCGGGCCCGGCGCTCGGACATGCAGGGCGGGAGTCGTCATAGGCTCCCGCCCTCGCTGCTTTCCCGGGGGCCTTCGCTCCGGGGCCCTTCCGTCATCGGCTCCCCGCGTCCGCGCTCTTCGGTTCCGCGCTCTTCGGTCCCGGGCTCTTCGGTCCCGGGCTCTTCGGCCCCGGGGCCGAGGTGCGGGCGACCAGGAGCAGGAACAGCCCGCACAGCGCCACGAGCAGCCAGCCGGGCCGCGACGCGACGGCCAGGCCGTCCGGACCGACCCCCACCACCAGGCCGCCCGCGACCGCGATGCCGATCGCCGCGCCGACCTGACGCGCGGTGGAGGTGATCGCCCCGGCCACCCCGGCCCGGGACGGCGGCAGACCGCCGACCGCGGTGTTGGTGATCGGCGCATTGGCGAAACCGAAGCCGACACCGATGAGCAGATAGGCCGCCAGGAGCAGCGGGACACCGGTGTCCGGGCCGAGATCCACCAGACAGAGACCGCCCGCGGCGACGAACCCGCCCGCCAGCAGGAGCGGCCGCCTCGGCCCGAACCGCGCCACCAGGGAGCCGGACCAGGGCGCGCACACCGTCGCCCCGAGTGCCATCGGCAGGGTCGCCGCCCCGGTGGCCAGCGCCGTCCAGCCCCGGGCGTGCTGGAGGTACAGCGTGTTGAGCAGCAGGCTCACGTTCAGGGCGACGAACAGGGCCACGGCGCCCAGGGCCGCCATGGCGAACGGCATCCGGCGGAAGAGCGCGAGGTCCATCAGCGGCTCGGGCCGGCGCAGCTCGACCCGGGCGAACCCGGCGGTGGCGAGCGCCGCCACCGCGCAACCGGCCACCGCCGCAGGAGAGGTCCAGCCGATCCGGGGGCCCTCGATGAGCACGGCGACCGCACTGCCCAGGGCCAGCACCAGCAGCGACTGGCCGGGGAGGTCGAGCCGCCGGGCGCGCTGCCCGTGCGACTCCGGCACGAACACCGCCACCAGGACGAGGGCGGCGAGGATGACCGGCGCGTTGATCCAGAACACCGAGCGCCAGCCGAAGGCCGCGATGAGCGCCCCGCCGGTGACCGGCCCGGCCGCCATGCTGAGCCCGAAGACGGACGCCCAGACGCCGATCGCCCGGGCCCGCTCCCGGGGGTCGGGCATCGTGTTCACCACGATCGCCAAGGCGACCGGGCTGAGCATCGAGGCACCGACCCCCTGGGCGGCCCGGGCCGCGACGAGGAAGCCGAGCGAGGGCGCCACCGCGCAGGCGAGCGAGGCGAGGCCGAAGACGACCAGCCCGGTCCGGAACACGCGCCGGCGGCCGAAACGGTCCGCGAGGGCGCCGGCCGAGATCAGCAGACCGGCCAGGACGACGGTGTAGGCGTCCACGACCCATTCCAGCCCGCTGGTCCCCACCGCCAGCCCGCGCCCGATCTCGGGCAGGCCGACGTTGACGATGGTGGTGTCCAGCCCGACCAGGAACATGCTCAGCGCGCAGACGGCGAGCACCGTCCACCGTCGGCGGGTGCTCAGTGCGGGTCGATCAGCCAGGATTGTCGTGGTCACGGGCCCACCTTCGGTTCGGTAACGTCTGCGGCCCCATGCTCGGACCGGGCGGCAGCGCCGGCCCAGCATCTTTGCGAAGACCGCAAAAACGCGCTCCGGCCCGCCCGAGGGGCCGGACGGACCGGAGGCACCCCATGAACGGCGACCGCACCGACCCCGTGAAGTCCGTGGAGCCCGTGGAGCCCGGGGAGTCACCGGAGTCCGGGGAGCCCGTCGCGCCGGTGGCCGGTGGCGACGACGTCGACGAGATCCTCGCCGGCATCGGGCCGCGGCTGCGGGCCCTGCGCCGCGACCGCGGGCTCACCCTGGAGGCCCTCGCGGAGACCACCGGAATCTCGGTGAGCACGCTGTCGCGCCTGGAGTCGGGCAAGCGGCGCCCGACCCTCGAACTGCTCATCCCGCTCGCGCGCACGCACCGGGTCGCCCTGGACCAGCTGGTCGCGGCCCCGGCCACCGGGGATCCGCGCCTGCACCTGAAGCCGCAGCACCGGGAGCGCGGCAACGTCCTGGTGCCGCTGACGCAGTACCCGGGCCGGGTCCAGGTGTTCAAGCAGGTGCTCGCCCACCGCGAGCCGAAGCTGGTGACCCACGCCGGTTACGAATGGCTGTACGTGCTCGCCGGCGGGCTCCGGCTCATCCTCGGCGAGCGCGAATTCACCCTCCGCCCGGGCGAGGTGGCCGAGTTCGACACCGGTGAGCCGCACTGGTTCGGCCCCGTCGACGCGAACGCGGTGGAGATCCTGCACCTGTTCGGCCCGCACGGCGACCAGGCCGTGGTGCGTACCGGGCCGGGCAGGCAGGCACCTTGACGGTCCGTCCGTTGGGGCCCGGCCGTCGCGCGGGTGGCCGCGCCACCGCCGGGCGGCGCCATCTCGGCGGCGCCGCCCGGTGGTTCGGGGTGCGGGTCGGCGGCTAGATGCCGAAGGCGTCGGCCCAGCGGACCGTCCCGGACGGCAGCGGGTGCCGGTCGTCCAGGCTCAGCGCCATCCACGCCTCGTCGGGCGCGTCGACGGTGAGGACCAGTCCGTGCTCCGAGGCGCGGACGAAGCCGAACCGCGGGTAGTACGACGGGTGTCCGAGCAGCACGACGAAGCGCTCGCCGAGGCCCCGGGCGGCGTCGAGCGCCGCCCGGACCGCGGCCGAACCGGCGCCGGAGCGCTGGTGGTCCGGGTGCACGGAGACCGGGCCCAGCGCGAGCGCCGGGACGTCACCGATGAACGCGCGGCTCAGCACCGCATGGCCGACGGGGGCGCCGGCCGGACCGGTGGCGACGACGGAGAGGACGTCGATCCAACCCTCGTCGGTGCGCAGCACGGCGAGCAGGTCGGCCTCCGCGGGCCGGCCGAACGCCGCGAGGGTGAGGGCCTGGACGGCCGGGACATCGGCGTCGGACTCGACGCGGGTCTGCCAGGAGGAAGCGGACGAAGACGGAGAGGACATGGTGGAAACCCTTGGCTGGAGGGCCCGTCGCGGCGGCGCCGCGCACCCGCGGTGCGGGGGCGGAAGCCGTCAGACCAGGGCCCGGGGAGTGTGAACCGTCGCCTGGGCGCTGCGCGGTACGGGCGCAGCCGTCGTCACCGTGGCCACTGGTTCACCTCCTTCGCCGAGCTCGTCGTCCTGTCGTCCGGTCCGGACCAGTCGAAGGTAACACGGACAGCGGAACGGACGCCCCCGGTTTTCCGGCCGGCCGCCGGGCGGCGCGGACGGAGTCCGCGATCGGGCGCGCGTCAATGGCGATCGACCGGCAAATAATTTCCGGTGCACCCGCCGGATGGTGGTCTGTCCAGTTTTGCGAGGCGGCAAAAATCTTCCGGTTGACAGTCGTCGCAGCGTATTGAATTCTTTCAATCGCCGGGGAGCCGCGCAGCTCTTCGGACCAAATAGCGATCGACTCCGGGGGCCGGCAGGGCGAGCGGTGCAGGAATCACTGGATCATGCGAGCGGCCGGACGGTCGGCGCCGGCCAGTCCGGACGGATGTCCGGACGCGGTTTCCACGAGTACGCCTGATCACCCGGAATTTGCGATGCCGAAAAGGCCCCGGGGAGGGCCCGGCATTTCCGTACCGAAATTCAACAAGGAATCTGGCGTGCACTCATACATGAACATCAAGAAGTCCGCGCGAATCAGCCACGACTTCTGGGAGGTCACCGCCGCGGCCGGGATGTTCGACATCGTGGTGTCCGGCCTCGGCGACGGGCGGCACCGGACGCTGGCCGACGGCCACGAGTTCGTGAACATGTCGTCGTACTCCTACCTCGGCCTCGACACCCACCCGCGGATCGTGCGGGCGGCCGCCGACGCGGTGCTCGCCGAAGGGGCGCTCAACAGCTCGACCTCGCGGATGCGGATCCGGTTCGGATCGCTGCGGGACGCCGAGACGGCGCTCTCCGAGCTGTTCGACGTCGAGGCGCTGACCGTCGCCTCCTGCGCGGCCGCCGCCTGGGCGAGCCTGCCGCTGCTGGCCTCCGGGCTGCTGACGGACGGCGTCGCGCCGCTCATGGTCTTCGACAAGAACGCGCACTTCTGTCTCAACGCGATGAAGCCCGCGGTGGCCGACGAGGCGGAGATCGCCACCATCGCCCACAACGACGTGGACGCGCTGGAGGACCTCTGCCGCAAGCACCCGCAGGTCGCCTACGTCGCCGACGGCGTCTACAGCACCGGCGGCGCCGCGCCGATCCCCGAACTGCTGCGCCTGCAGGAGAAGTACGGGCTGTTCCTGTTCTTCGACGAGGCGCACGGCGTCTCCACCGTCGGCGAGCGCGGCCGGGGCGCCGTGCTGGAGGCGATGGCGGCGAACGGCGGGATGAACGACCGCACGCTGATCATCACCTCGCTCAACAAGGGCTTCGGCGCCTCCGGCGGCGCGATCTTCCTCGGCCGCAACGGCTCGCAGCAGCGCCGCGACACCGCGCTGCGCAACGGCGGCCCGCTGATGTGGTCGCAGCGCATCAACACCGCCGGACTGGGCGCCATCATGGCCTCCGCGGAGCTGCACGGCTCCCCGGAGCTCAAGGAGCTCCAGCTCAGGCTCCAGGACAACATCGCGCTCTTCGACTCGCTGGTGGAGACCTCCTTCAACGGCGACGGCCTGCCGATCCGCTTCGTGGACATCGGCTCCGAGGACGCCACCATCCGCCTCGCCGGATCGCTGCTGGAGCGCGGCTACTACACCTCGCCGATCTTCTTCCCGGTGATCGGCCGGGGCAAGGCCGGGCTGCGGCTGATGCTGCGCGCCAACATGGCCGAGGCCGAGATCCGCGACTTCTGCGGCGCGCTGAACGACGGCCTGCGGGCCGAGGCGGCCCGCGAGCCGGGGCAGGACCAGCGATGACGGCCCTGCGCTCACACATCGACTCCTCCGCCGAGGTCTTCCGCCGCAACACCGCGGCCTTCGACGAGAAGCGCCAGGTCATCGCCCGGGCCCGGGCAGCCGCGATCGCCGGCGGGGACGAGCGCTCGCGCCGGCGCCACACCGAGCGCGGCAAGCTGACGGCCCGCCAGCGGGTCTACCAACTGCTGGACCCGGGCACGCCGTTCATGGAGCTGGGCCAGCTGGCCGGGCACGAGGTGTACGACGAGCACGTGCCCTCGGCCGCGCTGGTCACCGGCATCGGCATGGTGAGCGGCCGCCCGGTGGTGGTCTTCGCCAACGACGCCACGGTCAAGGGCGGCAGCTATTTCCCGCTCACCGTGGAGAAGCAGCTCCGGGCCCAGCTGGTGGCCCGGGAGAACGGCCTGCCCTGCATCTACCTGGTGGACTCCGGCGGGGTCTACCTGCCGCTCCAGGAGCAGCTGTTCCCCGGCGAGTACCACCTGGGCCGGATGTTCCGGAACATCGCCGAGATGTCGGCGCTCGGCCTGCCGCAGATCGCCGCGGTGATGGGCAACTGCACCGCCGGCGGCGCGTACATCCCGTCGATGTGCGACGAGACGGTGATCGTCCGCGGCACCGGCACGGTCTTCCTGGGCGGCCCGCAGCTGGTGCGCGCGGCCACCGGCGAGGTGGTGGACGCCGAGACGCTGGGCGGCGCCGACCTGCACACCCGGGTCAGCGGGGTGGCCGACCACCTCGCCGAGAGCGACGAGCACGCCCTGTCCATCGTCCGGGAGATCATGGCCCGGGACGGCCGGCCGGCTCTCAGCCCGCCGCCGCAGCCCCCGCGCGCGCCGCTGTACGACCCGGCGGAGCTGCCCGGCATCGTCAGCGCCAGCCTGCGCGAGCACATCCCGGCGCGGGAGATCCTGGCCCGGCTGCTGGACGGCAGCGAACTCGCCGAGTACCGGGCCCGGTACGGGCCGACCATCGTGTGCGGCACCGGCCACATCGGCGGCTACCCGGTGGGCGTGGTGATCAACGACGGGGTGCTGTTCCCGGAGAGCGCCCAGAAGGCCGCGAACTTCATCGAGCTCTGCACCCAGCGGGACATCCCGCTGCTGTTCCTGCACAACATCAACGGCTTCATGGTCGGCGCCGAGTACGAGGCCGACGGCATCGCCAAGCACGGTGCCAAGCTGGTCAACGCGGTCTCCACGGCCAAGGTCCCCAAGTTCAGCCTGGTGATCGGCGGCAGCTACGGCGCCGGCAACCTCGCGATGTGCGGGCGCTCGATGGGCCCCCGGCTGATGGCCATGTGGCCGAGCGCCAAGTCCACCGTCGTCGGCGCCGAGCAGACCGCGACGGTGATGGCGCTGATCCGCAGCGACCAGCTCGCCAAGGAGGGCAAGGTCCTCTCCCCCGAGGAGGAGGAGTCGATCCGGCGCCCCATCATCGAGACGTACGAGCGCCAGTCCCACCCGCTCTACTACGCCGCCCGGATGTGGGTGGACGCCGTGGTGGACCCGACCGAGACCCGTGAGTGGCTGGCGCTCTGCCTCGCCATGTCCGCCGACGCCCCCAAGCAGGAAACGCGCTTCGGCGTGTTCAGGATGTGATGACGGAAATGATCAAGCGTCTCCTGATCGCCAACCGCGGCGAGATCGCCCGGCGGATCGCCCGCACCTGCCGCCGGCTCGGCATCGAGTACGTGGCGGTCCACTCCGACGCCGACCGCTCCTCGGCCCACCTGGCGGGCGCCGTCGAGCGGGTCCGGATCGGCCCCGCCGCGGCTGCCGAGAGCTACCTGGACGTCGACGCGCTGGTCGACGCCGCCGTGCGGACCGGCTGCGACGCCGTCCACCCCGGCTACGGCTTCCTCTCCGAGCACCCCGGCTTCGCGGCGGCGGTCGCCGGGGCCGGGCTGGTCTGGGTCGGCCCGGACGCCGCCACGATCACCGCGATGGGCGACAAGTCGACCGCCCGCGCGCTGATGGCGGCCGCCGGGGTCCCGGTGCTGCCCGGCTCCGGGACGGCCACCGAGTCGGCCGAGGAGATCCTGGCCGACGCCGAGCGGATCGGCTACCCGGTGATCCTGAAGCCCGTCGCGGGCGGCGGCGGCAAGGGCATGCAGGTGGTCCGCGCGGCCGCCGAGCTGCCCGAGGCGGTGGCCGAGGCCGTCCGGCTGGGCCGCAGCAACTTCGGCGACGGCCGGCTGCTGGTCGAGCGGTACGTGGAGCGGCCCCGCCACATCGAGGTCCAGGTCTTCGGCGACGACCACGGGAACGTGGTGCACCTCTTCGAGCGCGAGTGCTCGCTGCAGCGCCGCCACCAGAAGATCGTCGAGGAGGCCCCGGCCGCCAACCTGGCGCCCGCCGTCCGGGCGGAGCTGCTGGAGGCGGCCGTCCGCGGCGCCCGGTCGCTCGGCTACGTCAACGCCGGCACCTTCGAGTTCATCCTGGACGCCACCGACCGCTGCTACTTCCTGGAGGTCAACACCCGGCTCCAGGTGGAGCACCCGGTCACCGAGGAGATCACCGGGGTCGACCTGGTGGAATGGCAGCTGAGAGTCGCCGACGGGCAGCGGCTGCCGCTCGACCAGCACGAGATCACCGCGACCGGCCACGCCGTCGAGGTCCGCGTCTACGCCGAGGACCCGGCCGACGGGTTCCGGCCCGCGCCGGGCCGCGCGGCGGCGGTCCGCTGGCCGGCCGGCATCCGGGTGGAGGCGGCGTTCGACGACACCGGATCGGGCACCGACGGGGCCGCGTCCGGCTCCGCCACGCCGGAACCGGCCTTCGCGGGCGGTCCGGGCGGTGACGCGGCCTTCGGCGGCGCCGTCTTCGGCGGCGGCGCCGAGGTCCCGGCCTTCTACGACCCGATGTTCGCCAAGCTGATCGCGCACGGCCCGGACCGCCCGAGCGCCCTGCGCCGGCTGCTCCCCGCCGTCCGCGACACCGCCCTGCCCGGGCTGACCACCAACCTCGGCTTCCTCGCCGAACTCCTCCAGGCCCCCGCCGTGGTCGCCGGGCGGATGGACACCCACCTGGTGGACGCCCTGGTCTCGACCGGGACCGGGCAGTCGGGGCAGGGCGAGCCGGCCGGCCCCGCCGGCCGCACCGACCGGGTCCTGGCCGCCGCGGCCTGCGCGGCCGCGATGCAGCTGCCGCCCGTCGACGACGCCCCCGCCTCGCCGTGGCACGGCGCGGTCGGCCCGTTCGACCGCCACCGGCTGGACCCGGTCGCGCCGTTCGGCCGGGTCGTGCTGCGGCACGGCCGGCGGACGCTGCAGGCCGGACTCACCGGACGGCGCGGCGCCGCCGTGGACGTCCAGGTCGAGTCCACCCCGTTCACCGTCACGGTCGCCGCCGTACCTGGCCACCCCGGCCTGTACCGGGGCACCGTCGGCGGCCAGCGCTGGACCGGTCTGCGCAGCCCCGCCGGCTGGGAGCTCTCCGTCGACGGGCACCGGGTGGCGCTGGCCGCCCAGAGCTTCGCCGAGGGCGGCTCCGGGGCCGCCGACAACGCCGTGAAGTCGCTGATGCCGGGCACGGTGGTCGGACTGCTCTGCGAGGTCGGCGACCGGGTCGAGGAGGGGGACGCCCTCGTCATCGTCGAGGCGATGAAGATGGAGAACCGCATCCTCGCCCCGTTCTCGGGCGTCGTCACCGCGATCCGCTGCGCCGTGCGCGACCTGGTGGCGACCGAACAGGTCCTGGTCGAGCTCGACGCCGACGCCGACGCCTGAGCGCCCGACCCGCCCGATCCGCCCCACCGCCCGACCCGCCCCACCCCCCGTCAGTTGAAGTAGCACCCCCCGCACCACGCACGCAAGGAGCCCTCTCATGCCCGCTGAACCAACCCCCCGGAAGCTGCTGCTGGTCGGCGGGGTACGGGCGGTGCCGCTCGGCCTCGACATGGCGCGGCTCGCCCTGGACCAGGCCCACGCGCGCGGGCTGCGGACCCACCTGACGAACCAGGAGGCCGTCCTCGCCGCCACCCCCGGGGTGGCCGAACAGGCCGGTGCCGTCTCGGCGGTGGACTTCGCCAACCCCGGCGAGTCCGCCGCCTGGGCGCGCGACCGGGCCGCCGCGGGCGAGCGCTTCGACGCCGTCCTCGCCCTCCAGGAGATGGCCCAGGTGGCCGCAGCCGAGACCGCCGAGGCACTGGGCCTGCCGGGCAACCCGGCCGAGGCCGTCCGACGGGTCCGCACCAAGGACGCCTGCCGGACCGCCCTGGCCGCCGCCGGTTTCCGGCAGCCCGCCGTCCGGCTCTGCGCGGACGAGGCGGAGGCGGCGGAGTTCCTGCGCGGCTCCACCGGGCCGTGGATCGTCAAGCCCCGTGACGCGATGGGCAGTACCGGCGTCAGCCGGATCACCGGACCGGACGGACTGCCCGCCGCGATCGCACTGCTGCCCGGCCGCAACCCCTTCCTGGTCGAGGAGTTCGTCCAGGGCGCCGAGTACAGCGTCGAGGGCCTCTTCCTCGGCGGCGAGCCGGTCGTCCTCGCGGTCACCGAGAAGGAGAAGGTGGAGCCGCCGTTCTTCGTCGAGGTCGGCCACATCCTCCCGGCCGAACTCCCGGACACGCAGCGTGAGGAGATCGAGCGTCAGGTCAAGGCGGCGCTCGCCGTGCTGGGCCTGCGCGTCGGCGGCTTCCACGTCGAACTCTGGCTGAGCCCGGACGGCATCGTGCTCGGCGAGGTGCACGGGCGGTTCGGCGGCGACTGGATCCACCGGATGCTCGCCCACGTCGTCCCCGGCCTGGAGCTGTTCGGCCTCCTCTACGACGACCTGCTGGGCCTACCGCGCGCCGAGGCCGCGCCGACGCCGGTCCGGGCCGCCGCCGCCCGCTACCTCACCCCGCCGCCCGGCCTGGTGACCGCGGTGGAGGGGTGGACGGAGGCGGCGAACCACCCGGACGTGCTCTACGCCGACCTCGCGGTCGGACCCGGCGGCACCGTCCGCCCGCTGCGCACCTCCGGGGACCGGGCGGGCGTGATCGTGGTCGGGGCCGACACCCCGGACCAGGCCCGCAAGCTCGCCCGCGAGCTGGCCGACTCGGTCCGCTTCACGGTGGAGCCGGCCCGGACGGTGGAGCCGGCATGACGCACACCGACGCCCCGCCCCGGGCGGCCGGCCTGCTGAGCCGGCTGACCGCCACGCTGCTGCCCGCCTCCCGGCAGGGCCGGATCATGGCCGCCGGCACCACCGTGGACGCGGTCGCCAACGGCCTCTACCTGGCCACCGCCACGCTCTACTTCGTCCGCTACCTCGACATCACGGCGGTCGCGGTCGGCACCGCGATCGCCGCGGCCAACATCGCCGGCCTGCTCAGCCCGCTGGTCTTCGGCCCGGTCGCGGACCGGCTCGGCGCCCGGCCGGTCTACGTGGCGCTGACGCTGGTCCGCGCGCTCGGCTTCATCGGGTACGCCCTGGTCGGCAGTTACGCCGGCTACCTGGTCGTCACCTGTCTGACCATCGCCGCCGCGCGGGCCTGCTCACCGCTGCTCCAGGTGATCGTCGGCGAGTTCGAGGGGGCCGCCGAGCGGACCAAGACGATGGCCTCGCTGCGCGCCATCACCAACATCGGCCTCACCGCCGGCTTCCTGCTGGCCGCCCTGGTGCAGGCCGCGCACTCCCGGGCCGCCTTCGTCGCGCTCTTCCTGTTCAACGCGGCCGCCTTCGCCGCCGTCGCGCTCGCCGTGGTGCGGGCCGGCCGGGTGGCGGGATCGTCGGCCGCGCCGGCCGCCGCGCCCGCCGAGGCCGGGGCGGAGGGCGGCTCCGGCTCGCCGTACCGGGACCGGCGGTTCCTGCTGGTCACGGCCGCCAACGCGGTGCTGATGCTGCACGACTGCGTGCTGTTCATCCTGCTGCCGCTCTGGGTGGTGGACCGGGCCGGGCTGCCGGCCAGTGCCAGCTCGGCCCTGCTGGCGATCAACACCGTGCTGACCGTGGTGCTCCAGCTCTCGGTGGCCCGGTTCGCCCAGGGGCTGGCCAAGGCCCTGCGGATGCTCCGGGTCGCCTGCCTCTTCCTGGTGCTGGCCTGCGCGTTCTTCGCCTTCGCCGACGGCCGGGGCAAGTACCTGGCGCTGGCCGCCGCGGTGGTCGCCGTCGCGCTGCTGACCGTGGGGGAGAACCTGCACGCCGTCTCGCGCTGGGAGATCTCCTACGAGCTGTCGCCGCCGGTGGGCCGCTCCCGCTACCTGTCGCTGTTCAGCACGGGCATGAGCGCGCAGCTGATCGTCGGCCCGTTCCTGGCCACCGGTCTGCTGCTGCCGGCCGGCGCGATCGGCTGGGTGCTGCTCGCCGCGCTGTTCGCGGGCGCGACCACCGTGACGGTGCTCGCCGGCCGCACCGGCATCCAGAAGTCACCGGCCGTTTCCCAGGAGGCGCTGACCGGCTGATGTCACTCTGCGTTGCTTGAACGATCACAACCGAGCAAGTACAGTCCCCCTAGAGCGTGTCAAGGGCCACGCGGGCACACCGGGGGGTGGACTTCATGCTGCGACGCTCGGTCGCGACGTTCCCCGGTCTGCCTTTCCGATGTCGGTCCAGCCACTGAACCAGCCGTTCAGCAAGGGGACTTGTCATCACCGACCGGGCTGACGAACCATCAGCCACGCCGGTACTTCGGGCTGTCCGAATTCGACACGTCCCCCCTCGGGGCCGTCATCGTCGAATGCAGGAACAGACCGGAGTGAGCCATGGTGCTGCGCGAGGCACTGAGCATCCCCATCCCCCTCGACCACGAAGCGTCGACCACCGCCGAACTCCCCGGCCTGGGGAGGGGGGGGGGGGGGGGGGGGGGGGGGGGGGGGGGGGGGGGGGGGGGGGGGGAGGGGGGGGGGGGGGGGGGGGGGGGGGGGGAGGAACG
>NZ_JBVHVO010000007.1:36114-46419 GCF_055564815.1 Kitasatospora sp. NPDC028961
AAAACCAAACCCCCCCCCCCCCCCCCCCCCCCCCCTCCCCCCCCCTCCCCCCCCTCCCCCCCCCCCCCCGGGCCGGCCTGCGAATGGGGCTGGCCAAGCCGCTTCCCCAGATGGTCGTCGCCACCAGACTCGGCATGAGCGAGCGCTGGTACCGCGACCTGGAGCGAGGCGGCACCGCCCGCTTCGACCCCAGACTGCTGGCGCTGCTCGCCGACGTGCTGCTGCTCGACGCCGACGAGCGCGCCACCCTCTACCTCTACGCGATGGGCGGCACCCCGGCCGCCGGCCCGGCCCGGCCGGAGGACCTCACAGCCCTCCAGGAGCTGGTCGACCGGCAGATGCCGAGACCGGCCTTCATCGCCGACCGCGCCTGGACCGTCGTCGGCCACAACCGGGCCGCCGCCGAGTGGTTCCCCTGGATGAGCAGGCCCGGGGCCAACTTCGCCCGCTGGGTGCTGACCGCCCCGGAGGCCCGCGAACAGGTCGCCGACTGGACGTGGCAGGCCCGGATGACCCTCGCCATGATCCGCTTCGCGCTGGCCCGCTACCCCGGGGACGAGTCGGTGGTCGCCCTGCTCACCGACGTGCTGCGCGACCCGCTCTGCCGCCGGCTCTGGGCCGGCCGGGCCTGCGTGGTCGCCAACCGGGACGGCGACCGCTTCGGCCTGCGGCTGCCGCACCTCTCGCCCGAACCGATCGAGACGGTCGCCCAGGTCCTCACCCCCGGTGGCCGGCCGGACCTCAGCTTCGTCGTCCTGGGGCCGCCGCCCGGGGTCTGACCGCGAGGTACCCCGGGGCCGCCGGCCCGGGGTCCGAGCGGGGGCGGGGCGGCCGGGCGCGGCGTCAGTGGAACCGCGTCACGAACCGGCGCTGCCAGGGGGTCTCGACGGCGCGCCGGTCGTAGTGCTCCCGCACGAAGGCGACCGCCTCGCCGGCCGGGACCCCGTCCAGCACGGCCAGGCAGGCCAGCGCGGTGCCCGTCCGGCCGAGCCCGCCGGCGCAGGCCAGCTCGACCCGCTCGGACGCCGCCCGCTCCCAGGCCTCCCGGAGGGCGGCCGCCGCCTCGGCCCGGTCGGCGGGCAGCCGGAAGTCCGGCCAGCGGAGCCAGCGGCTCGCCCAGGGGACGGCCGGCGGCCGGTGCCCCAGCAGGTAGAGGCCGAACGCGGGTTGCGGCCCGGGCGGCAGCGGCCGCCGCAGACCGCGCCCCCGGACGAGTCGGCCGGACGGCAGGCGCAGCACCCCGGCGGCGGCGGGGTCCCAGGTGGCGGAGACGGTCATCCGGCGAGCCTACGGCGCGTCCGGCCGGTCGCGGGCGGTCGCGGGCGGTCGCGGGCGGTCGCGGGCGGGGCCGGGCCGGGGCGGAGCACCCGGCCGTTCCGTGCCGCGGGTCCGCGCGGGTCAGGAGGCCGCGTACAGGCCGGTCGGGGCGGGCAGACCGGCGCGGTGCGCCAGAGCGGCGGCCTCCCCGCGCGAGGTCACGCCCAGCTTGCCCAGGATGTTGGCGACGTGGAACTTCACCGTGGACTCGCTGATCAGCAGGGCGCCGGCGATCTCCCGGTTGCGCCGGCCCCGGGCGAGCTGGTCGAGCACCTCCAGCTCCCGGGGCTGCAAGCCCTCCAGGGGGTCCGGCCCGCCGGTCGCCGCCGGGGCGCTCAGCGGCAGGTCGACGGTGACGGTGGTGCCCCAGCCGGGAACGGCGTCCACCGCGAGCCGGCCGCCCACGGCGGTGATCCGGTCCGCCGTCCGGTGCACGGCCAGGGTGTCGGCGCCGAGCAGGCCCGGGCCGTCGTCGCGCACCACGACCCGTAGGACGTCCGCGACGAACTGCCAACTCACGTGCAGGCGCGTCAGACCGTCCTGTTCCATCATGGTGAGCACGGCCGACCGGACGGCCGCCCGGGCGGTGTGCGCGATCTCGGCGGGGAGGGAGCGCCCGCCCGCCGCCGGTGCCGGCAGGTCGAGCCGGACGGGGCTGTGCCGCAGCAGCGGGCGGATCTCGTCCGCGAGCCGGGCGAAGGCGGTGGCGGCGGGCTCCTCGCTCAGCTCGCGGTCGAGGTCGGCGCCCGCGCGCAGGTCCAGCAGCGCGCCGACGGCCAGCTCGGTGGCGCTGCGGCGGGCGGTGGCGTCGTCCAGGGCGGCGGAGCGCAGCGGCGCGAGGATCGCGGAGAGCGCCGAGGCGTGCGCGCCGCTCAGCTCGGCGATGGCCCGGGCCCGGGCACCGGCGGAGGCCCGTGACGTGGCGGCGTACGCGGGGGCGGCGTCGACGGCCCGGTGGTGGGAGTGGGTGACCAGCAGCTCCCAGAGCTGCTGCAGGACGGCGAGCGGCTGGTCGGGCAGCCGCTCGCCGCCCGTCCGGACCAGCACCAGCAGCGCGCCGTTGCTGCCGGGCGGGGCGGCGGAGACCGCGACGGCCGACCGCGGCCGGCCCGCCAGGACCGCCTCGCCCTGCCAGGGCAGACCGGGTGCCACCGCCTCGGCCAGCCGGGCCAGTTCCCGGGTGGTGATCCGCCCGGTGAGCTCGGTCGGACCGTGGGCGAGGGCGGGGGAGTAGGTGCAGACGCCGCTCAGCTGGGCGAGGGCGGTGTGCGGGACGAGATCGGCGAGAACGCCGGAGAGGCGCGGGAGGAGCTGTGGCCTCGGCGCCCCCAGCACCGCCACCACCTGGGCGAGCACGTCCTCGGGGCGCTCCCAGCCGCGCTGCCGGTGCCCGGGGTGCCCGGCTCCGTCCGGGGCCTGCGCCGCGTTCCCGGCCCTCGCGTGCCCAGTCGCCGCGCTTCCCGCCCCGTCGCCTGCCCCGTGGTTCGCCATGGGTTCCAGCCTAGTCACCCGGTCTCCGCGGGTGCCTGGCCGTTCGGCCAGGTGGAACCGGCCGAACGGCGGGCCGGAGACCACCCCTCCCGCGACCAGGCTGGAGACCGTCAGACCGACGAACTCTCCGACCAGTGAAGGACAGTGGGACTCCCATGACCAAGGCCATCGCCTTCTCCGCATTCGGCGGCGCGGACGTGCTGCACCCGATCGAGATCGACCTGCCCGCCCCCGGCCCCGGCCGGATCCGGATCGCCGTCCGGGCGGCGGGCGTGAACCCGGTGGACCACAAGCTGCGCAGCGGCGCGATGGAGGGCCTGTTCCCGGTGACCTTCCCGCACGTCGCCGGTTTCGAGGTGGCGGGCGTGGTGGAGGCCGTCGGCGAGGGGGTGGACCAGTGGGCGCCCGGGGACGAGGTGTTCGGCTCGGTCCGTGGCGGCGGCTACGCCGAACACGCCGTGGTGGGCGCCGCCGACGTGGCCCGCAAGCCGGCCGGGCTGAGCTGGGAGCAGGCCGCGGGGCTCCCGGTCGCGGCCGAGACGTCCTGGCGGGCGCTCCACCTGCTGGGCGTGGAGCGCGGCCAGACGCTGCTGGTGCACGGCGCGGCGGGCGGGGTGGGCACGATCCTGCTGCAGTTCGCCCGCTCGCGCGGGATCCGGGTGATCGGCACCGCGAGCGAGGCCAACCACCCGTACCTGCGCGAGCTGGGCGCGATCCCCGTGACGTACGGCGACGGTCTGGCCGAGCGGGTCCGGGCGGTGGCGCCGGAGGGGGTGGACCGGGTGCTGGACGCGGCCGGCCAGGGTGACGTCCTGCCGCTCTCGATCGAGCTGGCCGGCGGGCCGGAGCAGGTGCTGACCATCGCCGACCACGAGGGCTCGGCCAAGTACGGCGTGCGGTTCAGCGCCGGCTCGGACACCGTCCACCACCACGGCCCCGCGCTGGCCGCCGTGCTCGCGCTGCACGAGGAGGGCACGCTGCACCTCCCGCTGCACCAGGTGTTCCCGCTGGCGGAGGTGGACCGGGCGCACCGGGTGAGCGAGCAGGGGCACGTCCGGGGCAAGCTCGTCCTCACCGTCGGCTGACGCCGGCGCCGGGGCGGTCCGCCGGGTACCACGGTCTGCGGCGGGGTGGAGCGGCTCCGATCGCATCCTGACCCAACTGCGCGGTGTGCCGGTTCATCTGACGGTCGGTCGGTAGAGTCCGGTGCCATGGCTGATGCGATCGAATCCCCGGGTGCCGGGCGGCTGGCGGGCAAGTCGTGCGTGGTGACGGGTGCGGCCAGCGGGATCGGCCGTGCGGTGGCCGAACGCTTCGCCCGGGAGGGCGCGCGGGTGGTCGCGACGGACCTCGACGCCGACGGTCTGCGGCGGCTGGCGGACGAGCTGCCGCGGGCGGTCAGTACGGTGGTCGGCGACGTCTCCCGCGAGGACGACGCCCGCCGGATGATCACCGCCGCCGTCGAGCGGCACGGCCGGATCGACGTCCTGGTCGCCAACGCGGGAGTGCTCCCGCTGTCGGAGATCACCGAGGCCGACGCCGAGGAGTGGGACCGGGTGATGGCCGTCGACGGCCGGGGGATGTTCCTCACCTGCAAGTACGCGATCGAGGCGATGGCCGGGCCCGGCGGCGCCGGCGGCGCGATCGTCTGCCTCTCCTCGATCTCCGGCGAGGCCGGCCAGCGCGGCCAGGCCGTCTACGGGCCCGCCAAGTTCGTGGCGTCCGGCCTGACCAAGCACCTGGCCGTCGAGTGGGCCGACCGCGGCATCCGGGTCAACGCCGTCGCTCCCGGCACCATCACCACCGAGCGCGTCCGCCGCCTCCAGGACGAGCCGGGCGGCTCCGACTACCTGACGGCGATCGAGAAGCTGCACCCGATGGGCCGGCTCGGCACCCCCGCCGAGGTGGCGGCGGCGGTCCTCTTCCTGGCCTCCGACGACGCCTCCTTCATCACCGGCGCGGTCCTCCCGGTGGACGGCGGGTACCTGGCGCAGTAGGGCTCGCCGGCCGAGCGCAGCGGCCCCGGGGCGTGCGGGCGTGTGTGCGGGTGGTTGCCCGGGCCGGTCACCGTGCCCCGGCCGGTCGGCCGACGAGCTCGGCGGGCTCCCCGGAGAAGCCGACCTCGCCCCGGTGCAGCACATGGACGACGGCCGCGCCGGCGAGGCTGCGCGGGAGCGACCGCGCGGTCAGCACGACCGCCCGGCCCTCGGCGGCGGCCGTGTCGAGCAGGTGCGCGTGCAACCGGGCCGCCACGGCCGGGGCCAGCCCCCGGTCCGGCTCGTCCAGCAGGAGCAGGCTCGGACGGCCGGCCAACGCACGTGCCAGGGCGATCAGTTGCTGCTGCCCGCCGGAGAGCGTCCCGGCCGGCCGGGGCAGCAGGGCGGTCAGTTCGGGCAGGAGCGCGAGCACGCCCTCGGCGGGGGCGCCGCCGAGGCCGAGGTGCTCGGCCACCGTGAGCGAGGCGAACACCGCCCGCTCCGCCGGTACCAGCGTCAGCCCCAGCCGGACCCGCTGGTGGACACCGAGCGCCGTGACGTCCCGCCCCCGCCAGACCACCCGGCCGGCGGCGGGCCGGACCAGCCCGGCCAGGGCGTGCAGCACGGTGGTCCGCCCGGACCCGTTGCGGCCGAGCAGGACGCTGACCGCACCGGCGGGGAAGGCGAGGTCCACCCCGTGCAGGGCCTCCAGCGGTCCGTAGCGGACGCGGGCGCCGTGGAGTGCGGCTTCGACGGTCATCGGGTGCTCGCCCGGGTCGCTCGGGCGGTGCGGTCGGCGGGGGAGACGGGGGAGACGGGGGAGGCGGGGGCCGGCGCGCGCAGGGCTTCCGGTGGTCCCCGGCGGACACGGGCGGCGTCGAGGGTCACGGCGCGCCCACCCCGGCCCCCGGCGCGGCCCCGCCCCAGGCCCGGGCCACCCGGGCGTCGGCGAGCACGGCGGCCGCCGGTCCGCAGGCCACCACCCGGCCGCCGGCCATCGCGTACACGGTGTCGGCCAACTCGCCGACCAGGTCGGGGTCGTGCTCGACCAGCAGCAGCGCCGTACCCCGGTCGGCCAGGCCACGCAGGGCGGCGGCCAGCCGGGCGGTCTGGGCGGTGTCCAGGCCGGCCGCCGGTTCGTCCAGCAGCAGCACCTGTGGGTCGCCCGCCAGTGCGCGGGCCAGCTCCACCAGGCGCAGCACCCCGGTCGGCTGCTCACCGGCCGGCTCCGCCGCGAGGTCCTGGAGGCCGAACAGGGCGAGCGCCCTTGCCGTCGCCGTGTCGACGGCACGCGCGTCCGGACGGCGGCGATGCCGCCGCTCGGCGCCGATCCGGACGTTGTCCGCCACCGAGAGGGTCGGGAAGACGGCGATCTGCTGGAAGGTCCGGGCCAGGCCGAGCCGCACCCGGGCGTACGCAGGCAGCCGGGTGACGTCCCGGCCGCCGAGCAGCACCCGGCCGGCGTCCGGGCGGACCGTCCCGGCCAGGCAGTCGAACAAGGTGCTCTTGCCGGCGCCGTTCGGCCCGATCAGCGCGGTGATCCGCCCCGCTGGCGCGGTGAGGTCGACCCCGGCGACCGCCTCGATGCCGCCGTACCGGCGGATCACACCCCGGGCCGTCAGCCGGGCCCGGCCACTGCCCGGCGCGCTCACGGTCGGGCCTCCTCACCCCAGGGGGCGGTCCGGCTGCGGTCCGGGGGCCCGGGCGGCGTCGGGCGGCCCGGCGGCAGCGTGGTGGTCCGGATGCCGTTCCGCGGGTGGATCAGGCTCCGGGCCCGGTCGTTGTGGGGCCGGCTCATGGTCGTGCCCGCTCGGTCCGGGTGGCGGTCCTGGACCGCGCTGCGGGCGGTCCGCCGGGCCTGGTTGTCGTCGGGCCGGTTCATGGTCGTGCCCGCTCGGTCCGGGTGGCGGTCCTGGACCGCGCTGCGGGCGGTCCGCCGGGCCTGGTTGTCGTCGGGCCGGTTCATGGTCGTGCCCGCTCGGGCCGGGCGGCGGTCCTGGACCACGCTCCGCGCCGTCAGCCTGCCCCGGCCACCGCCCGGCGGGCTCACGGTCGTGCCTCCTCGCCCCGGGCGGCGGCCTGCCGGGCCGTGACCAGGGTGCGGATCCGGCGTCCGGTCGGGGTCAGGCGGCCCGGCGGCAGCGTGGCGGCCGGGTGCGCCGGGTGGCGGCGGGAGAGGCGGGCGGCGGCGCCGGCGAGACCGCCCGGCAGGCGGCCGATCGCCGCCGCCAGCAGACCCACCGCGACGGCCGACACCCCGGCCACCGTGCCCGCGTCCAGGCCGATCAGCAGCGCGGCGGCCAGCACCGCGCCGAGCGCGCTGTCCGCACCGGCCACCACCACCGCGGCGAACCAGAGCAGCCCGCGCACCGGATCGAACGAGGCCGGGTCGAAGGCGCGCCCGGCCAGGCCCATCAGCCCGCCGCCGAGCGCGGCCAGCGCCGCCCCGGCCACGAAGGCGGACAGCTTCAGCCCGGGCACGTTGACGCCCGCCGCGACCGCGCCCGGTTCGTGGTCGCGCATCGCGGTCAGGGCCCGGCCCGGCCGGCCCCGGTGCAGCCCCCGCACCGCCAGCAGGCCCAGCCCGAGCAGCACCAGCTCGGCCAGGTAGAAGGCGCGGTCGCCGGCCAGGAAGGCGGGCCGGTCCAGGGTGAGCCCGGTGGTCGCGTACGGCTGCTGGAAGACGAAGCGGCTCATCGCCGTCCCGACCGCGAAGGTGACGAGGGCCAGCGCCGGACCGCGCCGCCGGATCGCCGGCCAGCCGGTGAGCAGTCCGAGCGGGGCGGTGGCCAGCACCGCGAACAGCAGCGCGGGGACGGCGGGCAGCGGCGGGACGGCCGGGATCCGCCCGGACATCAGCAGCGCGGTGCCCAGCGCGCCGAGCCCGGCGTACCCGGCCTGGCCGAGCGAGATCTGCCCGCCGTACCCGGTCACCACCACGATCGAGAGCAGGACCAGGGCGAGCGCGGGCACCAGCAGCGCGCTGCGCAGGTCATTGTCACGGAAGCCCAGCGGCAGCAGGAGCAGCACCAGGCAGACCGCCCGGGCCGCCCGGCCCCCGCCGACCGGTCCCGGCACCGCGAGCGGGGCGCGGTCACCCGCGCCGCCGGTGATCCGCGGCCCGGCCAGCAGCGCGGCGGCCAGTAGCGCCACCACGAACAGGTTGGCCTGCACCGCCTGTACCAGCGGCAGCAGTTGGCCGGACGGCCGAAGCCTGGTCAGCTCGGCCTGCGCGATCCCGAGGCCGAGGCCGGTCACCACCGCCACCGGGATGCTGCGCAGCCGCGCCGCCACCGCGACCGCCATCGTCTCCATCACCAGCAGCGGCAGCCCGTACGGGTCGAGCAGCAGGTACGGCGCGAGGGCGACGCCGACCAGCCCGGCGGTGAAGGAGCCGAACGCCCAGCCCGCCGCCGAGACCCGGTCCGCGTCCACCCCGGCCAGCCGGGCCAGCCGGCGGTCGTCGACGACGGCCCGCACCTGGAGGCCGAACCGGGTGAAACGGGTGGTGGCGGCCACCGTCAGGGCGAGCACCAGGATGGCGGCGAGCTGCGCCACGGTGTCGGGGCGCAGGGTGTGCCCGCCGGGGAGGGCGATCGGCTCGGCGCCGAACGGGGACGGCGCGCCGCTCAGCGGGGCGGTGCCCCAGACCAGCACCGCCACCCCGATGAGCAGCACGAACACGCCGAGACCGGCCACCATCGTCTCGGCCGTCCCGGCGCCGCGCCGTTGCAGGGGCCGGTAGACCAGGACGTCCAGCAGGACGCCGAGCGCGGGGGCGACGAGCAGCAGGCAGAAGGCGAGGGCCGGCCAGACCGGCCAGTGCCGGACGACCACCAGGTCGCGCAGCAGATAGGCGATGAGCATCGCCTGGGCACCCTGGGCGAGGTTGAGCACCCCGGTCGCGCGGTGGCAGACGACCAGGCCGATGCCGCTGAGGGCGGCCGCGCTGCCGACGGTGAGACCGGCCAGGGCGAGGTCGACGGTCAGGCCGAGGGAGTCGAGGGGAGGGGTGTCTGGCACGGGTGGCACCCCCTCAGCCGGCCGGGCCGGCGGGGTCGGCCGCGTCCGGGGCGGCCGGTGCGCAGATCCGGCAGGGGGTGAGCCCGCGTGCCCGTACGGCGGCGGCGTCGACCGGCCGCGCGCCGTGCTTGCCGGTCACCAGCGGACAGTCGGGCCGGTGGTAGAGCGTGCCCTCGGCGACGGCGAGCAGACCGGTACCGGGGGCGGCGGGCTCCTCCGGGACCGTGGCTTCCTCCGGCCGCTCCGGTTCGACCAGGAGGGTGTAGAGCCGTTCGACCCGTCGGCCGGTCAGGTCGTCCGCGGTGGGCGGGGCCGACGGGGCCGGGGGCCGGCCGGGTGAACGCAGGGCGACCAGCACGATGCCCGCCACGATCAGCGCCGCACCCGGGACGGTGGAGGAGGCCAGATAGGGGATCTGCTGTTCGACGAAGGCCTCGCCGGAGACGCCGTACCAGCCCAGGACGCACAGGGCCGCCCCGGCGGCCGCGAGGATCCAGCCCGGCCACTCGCGGGCGCCCGGGGCCGTGCGGGCCGCGCGAGCGGCCGAGCGCAGCAGCCCCCGGCCGGGCCGCCCGGCCGCCCCGTTCGGGGTGGTCTGCGGCTTCTCGCGCTCGGATTGCGATTCGTCCATGGATCCGCCTTCATGGTGTCACGTGCGACATTTCCAGGATCGGCCTGGGACAGCATCCGGAGAGCGGCGGACCGGACCGCGCGGCGCCCCCGAGCGGTCGGCGCCGACCCGGGCGGCGCAGCCGAGTTCGTCGAGAGGAACACCATGCGAGTAAGGCAGAGCGGCACCCGTCGGGGCGGCGGCCCGGTCCCGCGACCGGCGGTGGCGCTGTGCGCGCTGCTGCTGGTGGGCGCGGTGGCCGGGTGCAGCAGCAGCAGCTCGTCCGGCTCCTCGCCCTCGGCCTCGGTGTCGATCTCCGCCCCGGCGTCGGGGTCCGTCACGGTGACCGCGACCACCAGCGCGAGCGCCAGTGCCACCGTGAGTGCCGGTGCCACCGCCCCCGCCGATCCGGCGACCGCGACGAACCAGGTCACCGCCAACTGGGAGAAGTTCTTCGACCCCACCACCCCCATCCCCGAGAAGGCCGCGCTGCTGCAGAACGGTGACGTGCTGCTCCCAGCGCTCCAGGGCTTCTCGCAGGATCCGCGGGTCGGTCAGGTCAAGGCCAAGGTCACCAACGTGACGTTCACCTCGCCGACCGAGGCCACCGTCACCTACGAACTCTCGCTCCAGGGCACGGTGGTCGCGCCGGACGCCACCGGCCAGGCCGTCCTCGACAACGGCACCTGGAAGGTCTCCCGCTCGTCGCTCTGCGGCCTGCTCGCCCAGGCCGGCGGTGGGAGCGGCGCCGCCGTCCCCGGATGCGGCTGACGGCCCCGCCGTCCCGGGGGGGGGGGGGAGGGGAAGGAGGGGGGGGGGGGGGGGTATAGGGCTCCCGTGAGGGCCAGCGGGCCGCCCATGTGGGGGGGGGGTCTACCTCACTTTTAT
>NZ_JBVHVO010000007.1:46429-85425 GCF_055564815.1 Kitasatospora sp. NPDC028961
TGGGGGTGGGGGCGTTTCCTCTCTCTTTGGGGGGTGCTGCACCCCCTCTCCTCCCGTTGTTTCCTCCATCCCCCCCTTTTTCTCCCCCCCCGGCCCCCGCGTCCCCCGGCGCCGCGTCCGCCGCCGCTGCGGGGGCGCCGCCCTCCTCGCGCTGCTGCTCACCGCCGTCACCGCCTGCGGCACCCGGCTGCCGGGGAGCGCCTTCACCCACCGCCCCACGCCGGCCGGCGCGAGCACCGTCGCCGGGACCAACCCCGCCTCCGACACCGGCGTCACGGCGACCGAGATCCGGATCGGTGTGGTCACCTCGCTCACCAGTCCGGTCGGCAGTGAGGTGTTCAGCGGCCCGCGCTACGGCGCGCAGGCCTTCGTCCAGGCCCTCAACGACCGGGGCGGCCTGCACGGGCGCACCGTCAAGCTGGTGACCTGCGACGACGGCGGCAGCGGCATCGGCAACCAGGACTGCGTGCACCGCCTGATCGACCAGCAGCACGTGTTCGCCTTCGTCTCCGGCAGTGTGCTCGACTACGCGGGCGCGCCGTACGTGAGCGGGAAGGGCGTGCCGGACGTCGGCGGCCAGCCGATCGGCACGGCCTACGACCGCTGGCCGCACCTCTACAGCATCTACGGCAGCGGCGCGCCGCGCGACGGGCAGGCCGTCGGCTGGAACGGGACGCTCTACCAGACCCCCGAGGTGTTCCGTTTCTTCACCGAACGGCTGGGCACCACCAGCGCCGCCGTGGTCGCCTACAACCAGGCCGACTCGGCCCGCTACGCCGCCCAGCTGAAGGCCGGCCTGGAGGCGGAGGGCTACCGCGTCCTGATGCAGACGGTCGACTTCGCGCTGCCGAACTTCCAGGCGGTGGCCGCCGCCGTGCGCGCCGACGGCTCGCAGCTGCTCCTCGACGCCATGGACACCCGGGGCAACGCGGCGCTCTGCCGGGCGTTGGACGAGGCCGGGGTGCGGGTCGCGGCGAAGGCGACCAACGTGCAGAACTGGTCGCAGACCGTCGGCACCGACTACGGCGCCTCACCCGGCTGCCGCAACGCGCTCTGGGCGACCTCGGCCAGCCTCAACTACGAGGACGTGCAGGACCAGGCGGTGCGGGACTTCCGCGCCGCGATGTCCCGCTACTACCCCGACCGCGAACCGCTGCTCTCCGCCTGGGAGCTGGAGGGCTGGGCGGGCGCCCAGTGGCTCACCGACGCGATGGACTCCTGCGGCGCCGACCTCACCCGGGCCTGCGTCGAGCGGTTCATGAACCGCGCCGAGCCGTACGACGCGCACGGGCTGATCCTGCCCGCCTCGTTCGTCCCGCAGCCCCCGCCGACCGGGCCGACCCGGGCCTGTCTGAACGCCGCCCGCTGGCAGGACACCGCCTACGGGGGCCGGGGCGGCTGGGTCACCCAGGTGGCCTCGATGACCACCACCTGCTTCGAGGTGCCGCAACTGCCCTACCGGCCGTGACAGGAGCCGACCGCCCCGGAGCGGTACGGCGGGACCACCGCCTCCGGCGACCCGCGTCCCGCTGCGCCCCCCGTGCGCCCTCAGCCGAGGCGCTCCACCGCGACGATCGCCGCGTCGTCGTCCAGCCGTCCGCCCGCGTGGGCCAGCAGGTCGTGGCGAACCTGCTGCACCAGGGCCTCCGGGGGGTCGGCGGACCAGGCCGTGACGCGCTCGGTGAGCGGGTAGAACCGCCGCCGGGCGTCGCGGGCCTCGATCACGCCGTCGGTGTAGATCAGCAGGCGGTCGCCGGGCAGGAAGGCGAACTCGTCCACCTCGTAGCCGCCCGGGGCCAGTTCGCCCAGGCCGAGCGGCGGCGCCGGTCGACGGGCGTCCAGCGCGGTGACGCCGTCGGCCCGCAGCCGCAGCGGTGGCGGGTGGCCGCAGTCGATCAGCCGGACCACCGAGCCGTCGTCCGGGATGTCCAGGATGACGGCGGTGATGAACGACTCCTCGCAGTCGTCCGCCGCCCCGGCGGAGGCACTGTCCGGGCCCGACCGGTGGCCGCGACCGGTCCCGTCACCCGGCCGCTCCTCGCAGGGCTGCTCGCCGAGCCGGGCCAGGCCCCAGCGGACGCTGCCGTCCAGATAGCCGGCGAGGTCGGTGAGGTCGGCGTGCAGGTGGGCGGCCGCCCGGAAGGCGCCCAGCAGGAGGGCGGCGTCGCCGAGCGAGGAGAGGCCCTTGCCGCGGACGTCGCCGACCAGCAGCCGGGTGCCGCCGGGAGTGCGAGCGGCCGCGTAGAGGTCGCCGCCGACCTGCGCCTCGGCCTCGGCGGCGAGGTAGACGGAGGCGAGGCGCAGGTGCCCGATCCGGTCCGGCAGCGGGCGCAGCAGGACGCGCTGGGCGGCCTCGGAGACGGAGCGGACCTGGGCCAGCTCCCGTTCGTGCCGGTCGCGCAGCACCCGCAGCGCGACGATCAGCACCGAGACGGCGATCTGCGCGCCGAGCTGGGTCTCGTGGTTGGGGGTGGTGAGCCCGTCGCGGGTGATGCCGATGACGGTGAGGCCGGCGAGCGCGAGCAGGGCGACGGCCGCGGTGGTCCGCGCCCCCGCGAAGGACGCGGTGATCGCGGGGGCCACGATCAGCAGCGGTCCGAGGTGGATCGTCGGCGGCGACAGGACGTCGACCACGGTGATCACGACGATCAGCGCGAGCGGGAGCGCCGTCAGCGCGTGGCGGCCGAGCCGCCACGACCGGCGGCGGTCGCGAGGACCCTGCCGAAGGGGCACCTCTCCTCTGTACACCGTCGGAGCGGTACCCCGCACCCCGGCGTCGGCCCGTTGCGCCAGTCCGTTGCCGGCGCCCCTCGGTCCTCGGCTCAGTCCTCGGCGCCGTAGCGGGCCAGGTAGCCGGCGAAGCGGGCGACGTCCTCGTCGGACCACTCGGTGAAGCGCGCGGTGAAGGCGACCCGGCGTTGCTCGCTGGCCTCGCGCAGCAGGGTCAGGCCGGCCTCGGTGGCGCGCAGGATCTGGCCGCGCTGGTCGTCCGGATCGGTCTCGCGGCGCAGCAGGTCGAGCTTCTCCAGCGCGGTGACCTGGCGGCTCACGGTGGACTTGTCGAGCATGAAGTACGAGGCGACGTCGGCGGCCCGGCAGCCGCCGCGCTCGTTGATCAGGTCGAGGATGCTGTAGGTGACCAGGGAGAGGTCCGGGTGCAGCTGGGAGGCCTTGTGCCGGGCACGCCGGGCGAAGGCGGTCAGCTCGCGCTGGATGGTGTCGATCGATGTCTCGCGGCCGGGCACGGCGGTCCTACCTCCTCGGTAATTTGTTGCACTGTACAACGTTTTTGGGTTCCGCTGTGCTCCGCCGTGTGCTGTCGGGCCACGCCGTCCTCCGCCGTCCCCCGCAGCGTTCCGCCGGCCGGCGGCACCCGGCCAGGGGCGCGGGCTCAGCCGGTCGTGGCGCCGTCCGGGGTGCCGGTGGCTCCCGCGGCCTGCCAGGCGCGGGCCGCCGCGATCCGGCGGGTGGCACTCGGATGAGTGGCGAACAGTAGCTCAAGCACCCGGGGCGGGTCGACATCGGACACGTTGGCCACTGCCAGTCTGCGCTGCATGGCGATGAACTGCTCGGCATCCGAGGTCAGTTCCAGGGCGTGCCGGTCCGCCCGGGCCTCGACCCGGCGGCTCACCGCGCACTGCACCGGCCCCGACAGGGCGCCCAGCAGGGCCGCGCAGGCCGCCATCAGCGGCAGGACGCGCGGATCCGCCGCGTCCGTCGCCCCCGCCGCCGACAGCAGCGGCCCCCAGGCGGTCAGCAGGCCGATCAGGCAGACCACCACGGCCGCCCCCACCGCGCCCAGCACCGTGCCGGTCAGCACGTCCCGGTGCTTCACGTGCCCGAGCTCGTGCGCCACCACCAGCTCCACCTCGCGCGGCTCGGCGGTGGACAGCAGCGTGTCGTAGGCGACGATCCGGCGGGTCGCGCCCAGGCCGGACACGTACGCGTTGAGGGCCGTCGTCCGCCGGGAGGCGTCCGCCACCAGGACGTCCCGCACCCGGACGTCGTCCTGGTCGGCGAGCGCGAGCAGGGCGGTCCGCAGCGGGCCGGGCGCCATCGGGGTGAAGCGGTTGAAGACCGGCTCCACCAGCAGCGGGTAGAGGAAGGAGAGCGCCGCCGTGAGCAGCGCCGCCGCGCCGGCGGCCGGGAGCCACCAGCGGTCCGGCCAGCGGTCGGTGAGCGCGAACAGTCCGAACGCCAGGGGCAGCACCAGGGCCAGGCCCAGCGCCAGTCCGCGCACGGCGTCCACCGCCCAGCCGCCCCAGCCCTGGGTGACCAGGCCGAACCGGGCCCGCACCGTCCGGGCGCCGGCGGCGAACGGCAGCTGGGCCGCCCGGCCGAGGAGGACCAGGGCGGCCGCCCCCGCCAGCACCTCGGCCGTCCGCGAGCCGCCGAACAGGTCGCCGGCGGCCGTCACCAGAGCGGCTCCGGCCGGGGTCAGCCCGAGCAGCAGCGTCAGGAGAAGGCCGGCCAGCCGCCCGCCCAGGGCCCACGGCAGCTGGGCGCGCCGCAGCGCGCGGCCCCGGGCGCGCTGGGCGGGGGTGAAGTCGGGCGCGCCGGTACCGGCGCCGGGGGCGGGGGTCGCTGAGCCCGGAGGCGGGCTGACCGGATCTGTCATCTGTCGGCTGTCATCCGTAGTCCGTGAGCTGTCGGCCACCCGTTGCCGGGCGCCGTCCGTCGGGCGCTGTCCGGCCGGCCCGCCCCCACCGGTTGCCCGTCGGCCGCGGGCCGGCCGGCGGCTGCCGGGATCAGCATGTCACTCCCGCGCCGGCCCGGTGGCGGACTCGGTGCCGCTGCGGAGCAGCCGGTGCCCCAGCTCGACCAGGGCCCTCCCCACGGCGAACGCGTCGCCGACCGCCTCGGCGGGCTCGTCCTGCGGGCTGCGGCGGGCGCCGGTGTCGGCGCGCAGCACGCTGCCGTCGGCGTCGAGCACGGCGTGCACCCGGGTGGTGTCCCGGCCCTCGACGAGGTGCAGGCTCACCTGCCACTCCTTGGTGCGGACGGCCGATCCCGCGTCCTCGGTGAGGGGTTCCGCAGTCGCCGCAGGGGCGGCGTGCACCGGTGCGGCGGCGCCGTCCGCGCGGACGATCACCACCGGGCAGCTGCCGTGCACCGCGCAGTGGGAGCTCACCGAACCCAGCAGCGTGCGGGCGAAGGTGCCGCGCCCCCGGCTGCCGAGCACCAGGAAGTCGGCGTCCGCGGACAGTTCCAGCAGCACCTCGGCCGCGTGGCCGAGGACGAGGCTCTCCTCGATCTCCACCGGCCGGTCCCGGCCGACCACCTCGTCCACCTCGGCGGTCAGCGTGCGCCGGGCCGCCCGCTCGAAGCCGTCGTCCAGCAGCGGCGTGAGCCACCCGTAGAGCGACGGGTACTCCCAGGCCGCCACCGCGTGGACCGCGGCCCCGGTCAGGCCCGCCTGGCCGACCGCCCAGCGCAGCGCCGCCTTCGAGGGCGCGGAGCCGTCGATCCCGACCACGATCCGCCGCCGGCCGCCGTTCGCCGCGCCGATTCCCACACCGTCCATGCGCCGTCCACCTCGCCACCTCGGCCCGGGAGCGTGCAGCCCCGGGAGCGTGCACCCCCTCCACGCTGCGCGTCCTGACGGCCGGTGCGCCAGGGACACGACGGCCCGGTGCGGCGGTGGTGGGGGCCGGGGTGTCCTGGTGGGGGTGGTGCCGGCGGTGGCGGGTCGTGGTGGCGGAGCCGGGTGCGGGGGTGCTGTGGGGGCCGGGGCGTCCCGGTGCGGGGGTTGATCAGGCCGGTCCGTCCCGTGCGGGGGAGCCGGGGGGACATCGAGGCGGGCCCGCCGAGCCCGCCGATACGATCGGTCGGGCTGTCCGGCCCGGTGGGCGCGGGCAGTGGCCGTGAGCTGTGGCGCCGGTCCCGCCGGCGCCACCTGGGGAGAGGGGATCCGGTATGGCAGTCGAACCGTCCGGCGCGCAGGAGGTCCGTCGCGTCGAGGGCCTGGTGTCGGCGCAGGAGAAGGCGATCGCCCTGTTCGCCGAGGCCGAGGCACGCGAACTGGTGGCGCCCGGGGTGGGCGAGCGCGAGGCGAGCGACCGGATCCGGGATCTCGCCAACGAGATGTTCGGCGCCACCCGGCACTGGCACAAGCGGATCATCCGCTCCGGCCCGAACACCCTGGCCCCGTACCGGGACAACCCGCCGGACCGGGTCATCGGGGCCGACGACGTGGCCTTCGGCGACTTCGGCCCCGTCTTCGAGGAGTACGAGGCGGACTTCGGCCGCACCTACGTCTTCGGCGGCGATCCGCACAAGCGGCGGCTGCTCGCCGACCTGCCGCGGATCTTCGACGCCGGCCGCGCGTTCTTCGCGGCCGACCCGGAGATCACCGGGCGGCAGCTGCACGCCGAGGTCGAGCGGCTGGCCGCCGAGGCGGGCTGGGAGGTCGGCATCTGGCACGCCGGCCACCTCGTGGGCGAGTTCCCGCACGAGGTGAACGACGGGGCCAAGGCCGACTCCTACATCACCCCCGAGAACGACACCCCGCTGCGCCGCACCGACCGGTCGGGGCGGGTCTGCCACTGGATCCTGGAGCTGCACCTCGTCGACCGGGAACGCGGCTTCGGCGGCTTCTACGAGCAGTTGCTCGACCTGGCCTGACCGCGGTCCCCGGCCCGCCCTCCGGCAGCCGGGCCCGTCCTGCGCCCCGGGCGCGGGGCGGTGCCGGGCCGGGCGGGCCGTGGAGGCAGACCGAAGGCGATGTGGGGGAATGGCGTAGTCTGACCGCTCTCGAATCGACCCCCGGGGGGACTTCACATGCGCCGAGTCGCGGCCGCCGTCGCACTGCTGCTCGGGCTGATACCCGTGGCCGCCTGCGGGCCGGACGACCCGGCGCCGGCCAAGGCCGCGCCGGCGGGCGACGCGGCGAAACCCTCGGCGGCCGGGACGGCGGGCGCCGCGGCGTCCGCCTCGCCGTCCGCGAGCGCCTCGGCACCCCGCCCGGACGGTTCGATCACGGTGGCGTTCGCCGGGGACGTCCACTTCGAGGGCCGCACCGAGTCCCGGCTCGCGGTGAAGGCGCCCGAGCAGGCGCTCGGCCCGATCTCCGCGACCCTCTCCGACGCGGACCTCGCCGTCCTCAACCTGGAGACCGCGATCACCGACCGGGGTGCCCCCGAGCCGAAGACGTACACCTTCCGCACCTCGCCCAAGGCGCTCACCGCCCTCAAGGACTCCGGCGTCGACGTCGTCTCGATGGCCAACAACCACGCCGTGGACTTCGGCGCGGACGGGCTCACCGACACGCTCGCCGCCAAGGACTCCGCGCCGATCCCGGTCGTCGGCGTCGGCCGCAACGCCAAGGAGGCGTACGCCCCGTACGTCACCACCGTGCGCGGGGTGAAGGTCGCGGTGCTCGCGGCCAGCCAGGTCGAGGACCTGACGAACCAGAAGTGGCGCGCCGGCGCCACCAAGCCGGGCATCGCCTCGGCGCTGGACGCCGCCGCGCTGGTCAAGGCGGTGGAGGAGGCGAAGAAGCAGGCGCCCGTCGTGCTCGTGTACCTGCACTGGGGCGACGAGGGCAAGGCCTGTCCGACCGGCGCCCAGAGCGCCATCGCCAAGAAGCTCGCCACCGCCGGGGCCACCGCGGTGGTCGGCACCCACGCCCACACCATGCTGGGCTCGGGCATGCTCGGCTCCACCTACATCGGCTACGGCTTCGGCAACTTCCTCTGGTACGGCACCTCCGACTACGCCAACTCCAACGAGACCGGCGTGACGACGCTGACCCTGACCGCGGCCGGCAAGGTCACCGGGGAGGTGTTCACGCCCGCCACCGTCGACGGCCAGGGCGTGCCCGTCCCGCAGACCGGCGCCGCCGCGACGGCCGCGCTCAAGCGCCGCGACGGCCTGCGGGGCTGCACCGGGCTGGCCCCGGTGGCGGGCGCGACGCGCTGAGGCCGTGGACGTGGCCGCGCTCAGACGCGGCGACGGTCCGCCGGGCCGAGGTCGTGCGGGTCGCGGGTGGTGAGCGCCTCGGCTACCGGCCGCCCACCGCCCGCCGACCGGGCGAGCCGCTCGCGGACCTCCCCCGGGGTGCGCGGCCGCCACCCCGGGCCGTAGCAGCAGCGCGAGTGGAAGGTCACCCCCGCGGCGAGCAGGGCCGTCAGGGCCCGCCACCCCGCGGTGTCCCGGCGTCGCGGTACCGCCAGGTCCTGGCCCGCGTCGACCAGTTCGCCGCCGCAGCGCGCGCAGACGTCCCGCCCCGGGGCGCCGTGCCGCTTCACGGACCGCCGGCACGGCGGGCAGACGAAGTGTCGTCGCGAGGTCCGGCTCCGGGTGCACATGCCGCTCACGGTAGGCGCGCGCCATGCCGTCGGCACCCGGATTTCCGGGCGGGCGGCCGCCGGGGGCGGCCCGGGGGCCCGGCGGCGGCGTGAGAGGGTCGAGGCGGAAGACGTGGTGGTCACGGGTGCGGAGGAGAGCCGGCCGATGACGGAGTGGAAGACGTACGGCCGGCGGCCGGTCTACGAGTCGCCCTGGGTGGAGCTGTGGCTGGACGACGTGGAGATCCCCGGGGTCGGGCGGGTCGACCACCATGTGGTGCGGATGCCGAAGGCCTGCACCACGGCGGTCGTGACCGATGACGCGGGCCGGTTCCTGCTGCTGTACCGGCACCGGTTCATCACCGGGCAGTGGGGGTGGGAGGTGCCGGCCGGGTGGGCGGAGCCGGGCGAGGAGTCGGCGGCGGCCGCCGCCCGGGAGGTGGAGGAGGAGACCGGGTGGCGACCGGGCCGGGTGGAGCCGCTGCTCGGGTTCAACGCGATGTCCGGAATCTCGACGATGCGCTTCCACGCGTTCCACATGACCGGCTGCACCCGGATCGGCGAGCCGACCGACCGGAGCGAGGCGACCCGGGTCGAGTGGGTGGCGGAGGAGGACGTGGTCGAGCTGCTGGCCGCCGGGGAGGTGCCCGAGGGGGCGTCGCTCGCGGCGCTCTCCTACTTCCTCGGGCCGTACCGCCTGGCGCGGCGGCGGCGGTCGGCCGACTGACCGCCGCCGGTCGCGACGGCCGGGGTGCTCACTCCCGGTGGTTGGCCTCGCCGTGCTTCCAGTAGCCCTTCGCGTGGACCCGGTCGCGGGGGAGGCCCAGGTCGCCGAGGAGGTGGCGGCGGAGGGTTCCGACGGCGACGGCCTCACCGGCGATCCAGGCGGCGGAGCCGGTTGTCCCGGCAGGGCCGGTTGTCCCGGCAGGGCCGGCAGGAGCGGCAGGGCCGATCAGGACGTCGGCGGCGAGGACGGCGTCGGTGAGGAGCCGGCCCTTGGGGTGGGCGCCGTCACGGGGGAGCCAGGTGGTGGTGAGCTCGGCGGCGGTGCCGAGCGGCAGCGCGTCGGCGCCGGTGGCGATCTCGAAGTAGGCGAAGGCCCTTACCGTGCTGGGCAGTTGATCGAGAATGGTGAGCGCGGCGGGCAGCGCGCTCTCGTCGGCGGCGAGGAGCAGCCGGGTGATGCCGTCCAGGTCGGGCCGGCGGCCGCGCGGGCCGGCGAGGACGGCCCGGTCGCCGGGGCGGGCGACGGAGGCCCAGCGGGCCAGGGGTCCGTTGCCGTGCAGGACGATGTCGATGTCCACCTCGCGCTCGGCGGGTCGGTGCCGGCGGATGGTGTAGGCCCGGGACGGGCCCTCGGGGATGGCCAACTTGACCCACTGGGTGGGGTGTTCGATTCCGAGGTCGGGCAGCGTCGGGCCGCTGAAGGTGATCCGGGTGAGGGTGGAGGTCAGCGGGGTGGTGGCGATGACCTCGACGTCGTGGGTCGGGCGGGGGCGTCGGAACATGATGACTCCTGAGCGGGCCCGGAGGTGGACTCGGGCCGGGTGAAGGGGAGTTCGGTGACGGAGGGGCCGGGGCGCGCCACGGCGAACGGCCGCACGGCGGTGCGGTGCGGCAGCCGCGCGGGGGCGGGTGATGGCGGGTGGTGGTGGCTGGTCCCCGGATTGGGCGCCCGGATCAGTGCGTGAAGCGGGCGAGCTGCCGGTCGAGCAGGGAGTCGACGAAGGCCCGGTCGAGCGGGCGGCGCAGCACCAGGGCGCGGTGGTAGAGCGGGGCGAGCAGGGCGTCCAGGAGTGCGGCGGCCTCGTCCTCGGAGGTGCCGAGGCAGGCCCGGGTGTGCGCGACGTCCCGCTCGCGGAGCGGGTCGAGGAAGCCGGTGTGCAGCAACTCCGCCGTCCGGGAGTCGAGTTGGGCGTGCCCGAGGAGGGCCTGCAGGACTCGGCCGGCCGGTTCCTCGCCGAGGAAGGCGGCGAAGCGGTGCAGGTAGACGCGCAGGTCGGCCGGGGTGGCCGGGGAGTCGGGCCAGACCAGGGCGGGACCGGAGTCCAGCGCCAGGTTGTCGAAGAGGATGTCGACCTTGGACTTCCACCAGCGGTAGATGGTCTGCTTGGCGACGCCCGCCGCCGCGGCGATGCCCTCGATGGTGAGGCCCTCGAAGCCGTGCTCGACCAGGAGGTCGTCGGCGGCGTTCAGCACGGCCAGGCGCGCGGCCTCGCTGCGGCGACCGCCGGTACTCGCGCTGCTGCTGCCGGTGGCGGGGCGGGGCTGGGCGGCGATGGCGCTGCGGTCCTCACGGGCGGGCCGCTGCGGGAGCCGGCCGGGGTGCTGGGTCGGGCCCATCCTCTCACGCCTCCTCCGCCGCGAGGGGCGTCGGCCGTGCGCGACGGCCGGTCAGGCCGGCCGCGACGCCGACGGCCAGTACCGCGACCAGCGCGCTGAAGACGACCCCGGCCGTGCGCAGGTCGGTGGCCCGGATCAGGACGCCGGCGCCCACCACCGGTACCGAGAGCATCGTGTACAGGACGGCGAAGTAGGCCGAGATCGCCTCGCCGCGCCGCCGCGGTTCGACGCCCCCGTTGATGGTGGCGAGCCCGGTGGCGACGGCGGTACCGGTGGCGAGGCCGTTGAGCACCGCGCCGAGGAGCAGCGGCGACAGCGTCCCGGTGAGCAGCGCGGTGGCGACCAGGGCCGCCGCCACGACGAGCCCGGCGCAGGCGGCGGGCAGGGCGCGGGGGCCGGGCAGCACGCGGGCGAGCAACTGGCCGGCCCCGGTGGCGACGAAGGCGAGGCAGGCGACCAGACCGGTGAGCGCGTGGTGGTGGATGCCGAGGACGGTGGCGAGGAAGAGCCCGCTGACGGAGGTGAGGACGCCGAGGGCGGCGAAGCCGGACCCGGCGGTCAGGGCGGCGCGCAGCAGGGCGGCCCGGATGGCGGTCGGGACGAGCGGCGGCACGAAGGACGGGGGGAGCGCGGTTCCGGTGCTCCCCGGGGCGTTCCCGGGGGTCTCGCGATGGGCCTTGCGGTGGGCCGTGCGAGGGGGCGTGTGAGGGGGTGTGTGGTGGGCCTCGCGGGGTCCGCCGCCGGGCGCGCTCTCCGGGACGGCGAAGAGGCCGAGCAGGGCGACCGCGGTGAGGGCGAGCATCACCGTCCAGGGCAGCCGCAGCGGGGAGCCGGCCCATTCGGCGAGGATCCCGGAGAGCAGCGTGCCGCCGGCCAGTCCGCCCATGTTGGCGGCGAGCGCGAGGGTCTGCGCCCGCAGCCGGCGCTCCGGCGGAGCGAGGTCGAGCAGGGCCGCGGTGGCGGCGCCGGTGACCAGGGCGGCGGCGAGGCCGGACACCACCCGGGCGACGAGCAGCCAGGGCAGGGCGGAGGCGGCCTCGAAGAGTCCGGCGGCGGCCGCGGCGAGGAGCAGGGCGCCGGCCATGACGGGGCGACGGCCGATCCGGTCGGAGAGGCGGCCGAGCGTGAGCAGGCCCACGACGACTCCGGCGGCGTAGACGGCGAAGGTCACCGTGACCATCAACGGCGAGAAGTCGAAGGCCTGTTGGTAGATCGGATAGAGCGGGGTCGGGACGGTGGTGCCCGCCATGGTGACCCAGAAGGCGAGGGCGATGGCGGCCCGGGCGAGCGTAGTCGCCGGGTTGGGCGGGGCGGACGGGGCTGCGGCCGCCGCCGGGGGGCTGTCGGGGGGCGCGAAAGGCACGGGTGTGCTCCTCGGGTGAGGTGAGGGGGGTGAGGCCTGGTGGGGCGGGAGCTCCGCGCGGGGCGGAGTCGGCGCAGCGCGGGGCGGCCCCGGAGGCGAAAGTAGACGCAACGTTGCGTTGCGATTCGAACGTAGCACTGGACGCAACGTTGCGTCCAGGCTCGATGGTGCTGCACCCCGGTCGACCCCGGCGCGGAACGGCGGCTGCCGCCGCGAGTTGACGGACTCGCAGCCCTCGGCGCACCCGAACAGCTGTGTTAGGTTAGCTTTACCTAAAGTTGCCGCTCAGGGGGAGTTCGGGCAGGGGGTGTCCGGGTGCGACTGCCCGAATCAGCGGGCCTGGTCGCGAACCTGCGGCCGGGGACCCCGCCCGCCCCGGTGCTCCGCCCCTGACGGGACGTAACCGGTGTCCGACCGGCGGTGCGCAGCCCGCGACGCCCGACCGGCTCGCACGCGGCCGCCGAGGGCCGACTGCCCCGCGTCGACCGGAGGCCGAGGCCCCGGACCACCAGCGACCCTCGCGCCACCCGGGCGAACCGTTCGCCCGGCCCCGAACCGCCCCACCCGCCGACCAGCCCGACCGGGGCGCCCGGCGGCCACTCGCAGACTGGGAGAATCCAGGTGACCACCGCGCACCACGCCCCCGCCGGGACGGACCACACCGTCATCGGCGCGGCCAGCGGGCTGTTGGGCCAGTACCGGGCCGCGCCCGACGAGGCGTTCTTCGCCTCGCCGACCCGCACGCTGCTCGCCGAGGGCGTGCACGCCAGGGTGGTGCAGGACGAGCGCCCGCTGCCGGTGCGGGTCGCCGAGACGCTGGCCCGGGCGCGCCGTGACGGGGTCCGGCGGCCGCTGGTGATGGGCGCGGTGACGTTCGACCACGACAGCAGGGCCGAACTGGCCGTGCCCGCCGGGCTGCGCGTCTGCGGCGCGCTGCGGGACGACCCGCTGGTCGCCCTGCCCGCCCCGGCCGCCGAGCCGGTGGAGTGGCGGGTCCGTCCGGTGCCCGAGCCCGAGGTGTACGGGGCGGGCGTCGCCGAGGCCGTCCGGCGTGTGCGGGCGGGCGAGTTGAGCAAGGTCGTGCTCGCCCGGACGCTCGAACTGAGTGCCGGTCGCCCGCTCGACCTGCCCGCGATCCTCCAGCGGCTGGCCCGCCGCGACCCGAGTGGCTACATCTTCGCGGTGCCCGCCGGCGCGGGCCGCACCCTGATCGGCGCCAGCCCCGAACTGCTGCTCTCGCGCCGCGGCACCACGGTGGTGGCGAACCCGCTGGCCGGTTCGGTGCCGCGCACCGCCGACCTGGGCGAGGACGTCCGCCGGGCCGCCGCGCTGCTGGAGTCCCCGAAGGACCTGCGCGAGCACGCCTTCGTGGTGGACGCCATCCGCGAGGCGCTGGCCCCGTACTGCCGGACGCTGCTGGTGCCGGCCGCCCCGACCCTGGTCCGGACCGCCGCCATGTGGCACCTGGCGACCACGATCACCGCCGAACTGGCCGACCCGGCCGTGTCGGCGCTGGAGCTGGCCACCGCCCTGCACCCGACCCCGGCGGTCTGCGGGTCGCCGACGCCGCCGGCGCGGCGGGCGATCGGCGAGATCGAGCCGTTCGACCGCGGACTGTACGCCGGGATGGTCGGCTGGGGCGACGCGGACGGTGACGGCGAGTGGGTGGTGACCCTCCGCTGCGCGGAGGCCGACGAGGGCACGCTGCGGGTGTTCGCCGGGGCCGGCGTCGTCGCCGAGTCCCGGCCGGAGGCCGAACTGGCCGAGACGAGCGCCAAGTTCCGCACCTTCCTGGACGCCGCGGGGGTGCCGCGGTGAGCGGTCCGGGCGGCGGCCGAAGCTCGCTGTGCGGCACTCGGGTGCGGGGCCGGCCGTCGTGGTCGGCCCCGGCTGACGACCCGGGCCCTACGGCAGGTCGATCCGCTCGGTCCGGTACGCCCCGATCACCTCGATCCCCTTGCTCCCCGTGATGCCGTCCAGCGGCAGCGACTCCGTGTACGGGGCGGTGGCGGGGAGCCCGATGCCGGACAGCGAGCCGACCACCTCGATGCCCCAGTACTCCGGCTGCGCGATGTAGACCCGGGGCGACAGCCGGACGGTCATGTTCAGGTAGGGCTTGGTCCCGTTCACCACGAGGATGAACGTGCCCGGGACGATCCCCGGGACGGCCTTCGCCTCCTCGAAGTCGATCAGCCGCACGGACTCCGGCGCCGGCCGCTCTGCAAAGTTCTCCGCCATGGTGAACCCTTTCGTCACCGCGATGCCCTCAGGCCTTCCGACGACGCAGGCTAGCTGACGGTCGCTCACGAACGATGCCTGCCGCGCGCGCACGAAGGCGCCCGCATGCCCGACACCCGCCCGGCGGAGCCGACCGCTCAGGAGAGCGGCGCGTCCGCGGCTGCCGCGAAGGCGACGAAGTCGGCCCAGGCGGCGGGGGAGAAGGCGAGCTGCGGTCCGCTCCGGTCCTTGGAGTCCCGGACACGCACGGCGGTCGTCACGGTGGCGACCTCGATGCACTCGCCGCCCTCGGTGCCGCTGTAGCTGGATGTGAACCACGCGAGCTCAGTGCTCATTGCCCCTCCGCCAACGCGCCGATGAACCGCGCCGAGGCCTTTGAGTCGAAGCCCCCTGGTCCTCGACCGGCTCGGGCTCCGAGGGTAGGGCGGGTGTGGGTCGGGGTGGGGGCGAACCATGAGAAACCGCACGTCCGGGTGAAACCGGTCGGGGTGGTGGTGTGCGCCGGGGCTTCGGCCCGGTCGGGGCGGGTGGCGTGAGTGTCGGGCGGTGGAGCGCGGGGCCGCTGTGATGAGCTGAGGGCTGCCGTGTTCTCCGCTTCCGCGCGGCACCCGTTCCGGTCCTGCTGGACCGTCCTCCTGAGGGGAGACGCTCGTGCGCAGTCGTGTCGGAGCCGGGGTGCTGGCTCTGCTCCTGGGGTCCGGTGCCGTCGCGGGCTGTTCGTCGGCGCCGGCGCCCGCGGCCACGTCGGCCGCCCCGACCTCGGCCGCCGCCTCGGCAGTCGCCTCCCCCGCCGGGCCCGCCACCGGGTCTGCCCCGGCCACGCCCGGTGCCGCGCCGTCGGTGGCCGTCCGGGCGACGGTCACCGAGGAGTTGGCGGCGCCCTGGGGCCTGGTGGTGCTGCCCGACGGGGACCTGCTGGTCTCCGAGCGGGACGACGGCCGGATCGTGCGGGTCGCGGCGAAGGACGGCGCCCGCACCGAGACCGGGACCGTTCCCGGGGTGGTCTCCGGCGGCGAGGGCGGGTTGCTGGGCCTCGCGCTGTCGCCCGGCTACGCCACCGACCACCTGGTGTACGCCTACTTCAGCACCGCCGCGGACAACCGGGTCGTGCGCCTGACGTACGACCCGACGCGGCCGGCGGAGCAGCAACTCGGCACGCCCGAGAACCTCCTGACGGGCATCCCGCACGGGCCCCGGCACAACGGCGGGCGGATCGCCTTCGGCCCCGACGGCCTGCTCTACGTGGGCACCGGGGACAGCAGCGACACCGCGCTCGCCCAGGACAAGGGCTCGCTCGGCGGCAAGATCCTGCGGCTCGCCCCGGACGGCGCCCCCGCCCCCGGCAACCCCTTCCCCGGCTCGCCCGTGTACTCCTACGGCCACCGCAACGTGCAGGGGCTCACCTGGGATCCCCAAGGGCGGCTCTGGGCCTCGGAGTTCGGCCAGGACACCTGGGACGAGCTGAACCTGATCAAGGCCGGCGGCAACTACGGCTGGCCGGTGGTCGAGGGCACCGGGAACCGCCCCGACTTCATCGACCCGGTGGCCCAGTGGCACACCGCCGACGCGTCCCCGAGCGGTATCGCCTACGCCGACGGCGCCGTCTGGCTCGCCGCGCTGCGGGGTACCCGGCTCTGGCGCGTCCCGCTCGACGGTGACCGCGCGGCGGGGGCTCCGGAGGCGTTCCTCGACGACGCCTACGGGCGGCTGCGCACGGTGGTCGCGGACCGGGACGGCACGCTGCTGCTGGTCACCAACAACACCGACGGGCGCGGGGACTCGCGCTCCGGCGACGACCGTATCCTGCGCCTGACCGTCTCCTAGCGGCGCGGCCGGTCCCCGGGGTCTCGGCTGCGTCTGACATGCCCGGATCGAGTGCACGGTCCGCCGACCGGTCGGCGTGGTGAGCCAGCAGATCGCTTGTGCTGTAAGGGAGTTGGGACCCCTCCGGGCCGTCGGTCGGGCTGGCGGCCGCGTCGTCCTCCCCGCTGATCGTTCACTCGTTCGATGGGTTTGAAGCGGCCGGCCCGCAGGAGCGGCGCCCCGGCGGCCGCGTTGTCAGTGTGTCCCGTTACGTTCCTCCCATCGCAGACCAGCAGCTGGGAGGAGAGCGGCCGTGACGTGGGTGGAAGCGGGGACGGGCGGCTATCAAGTCGCGCTCGACGCGGAGGGCAGGGTGGTGTGCCGCAACGCGGCCGGCCGCCCGTTGAAGTCCCTTCCGTCGAAGCTGAACGACGATCCGGTGGTCACCGGGCTCAAACAGCTCACCGAGTGGCTCGCCGCGCACCGGCGCGGCTGCCTGGAGGACGTGGAGCGGTGGATGGTCTGCTCGCTGCCCGTCCCCGCCGCGGTCCTGGTCGCGGTCTGGCCGGACGAGGCCTGGCAGGAGGTCCTGCGCGACCTGGTGGTGACGGGCGCGGACGGCGAGGTCGCCGGGTTCCTGCGCGGCGCCGACGCCGAACGCGGCCTCGGGCTCGTCGACCTCGACGGGGACACCGTGCGCCTCACCGACGGCGAGATCCTGATACCCCACCCCGTCCTCCTGGAGGACTTGGACGAGCTGCGCGAGTTCGCCGTCGAGCTCGGGGTCTCCCAGCAGGTGCAGCAGCTGTACCGGGAGGTCTGGCACCGCCCGGCGGAGGCCGCGTCCGGTACCGAGGTCACCAGCTACGCCGGCGGCCGCTACAACGCCCTGCGCGACCTGCTCGGCCGCTGCGCCCGGCTCGGCTACCGGGTGCGCGGCGGCTACGCCGTGCTGCCCGTGGTCGAGGGCGGCCGCGCGCTGGAGGCCCGCGTCTGGGTCGGGGACTACTACGAGTACGACGAGTGCGAGACCGGCGCGCTCAGCTGGGCCGGCCCGGACGGCACGATCCTGCCGGCGGCCGAGGTCGGGCCGGTCGCCTGGTCCGAGGGCATGCGGATGGCCGCCGCGCTGTACGCCGGCCGCACGATCGAAGGGGAGGAGCCCGCATGAGCACCACCGAACTGCACGAGCGCCTGCTGGATGCCGGAGCGGTCCTCCCGGCGGGCACGCTGCCCGGCGCCGGGCAGCCCGACAGTGCCGCCGACGTCCTCACCGCCCGCAGCTACGCCCACCCGGCGCTCGACGGGCGCCGGATCGTCCGGCTCGTCCCGGGCGCGCTCGGGCCCGCCGAGGACCTGGCGGTCGACTTCCTCGGCCTGAAGCCGGCGGCGGAGCCGGCCGAGGTCGGCCAGGTCCGCCAGGAGGCGCTGGGCTTCCCCGCCTGGGCGCTGGTCCACGACCCGGCGAACGGCCACCACGCACTCGCCCTGGTCAAGGAGATGGAGCGGCTCGCCCGGCAGGCGAAGTCCAAGCCCGGCCACGCCAAGGACGGCTTCGACGAGCTCGCCGTGCGCCTCGGCCGCGCGGTGCCGCACTTCCTGCCGACCTACTGCGAGGAGGTCGGCCGGATCTTCGTCGAACAGGGCAACCAGACCTACGCCGGCACCTTCTTCGGCAAGGCCCGCGAGGCCGAGCGCACCCACAGCCTCGCCGTGGACGAGGAGCGGCTGCGCGCCGTCTTCCTGGAGTTCGCGCTGGCCGGCGCGCTCACCGTCAAGGCGCTGCGCCAGTACGTGAAGGAGCTGAGCGGCCGGCTCGACCCGCTGACCGCCTGGCAGCGCTTCCGCCAGCTCTGCACCGAGCGCTCGGCCGCCGGCATGGCCCCCTACGCGGGGATCGCCGAGGATGCCCGCGCCCTGATCCGGGCCGCCGGGCTCGACCGCACCGAGCACGAGCAGGCCCTGCTCGCCGAGCTGCTCGCCTCCCCCGCCGTCAACCGCGCGCCCGGCGCCTTCTGGAAGTCCTGGCACGGCGCCGTCATCGAGCTGGCCCGGCGTGACGAGGGCGTCCGCGCCCGGCTGCTGGAGATCATGCCCGACCCGGCCGGGGTCTCCGACCAGAGCGCCCAGGACGCCTCCTGGCTCGCCGTGCTCGCCGAGAGCGGCGCCGAGCAGCTGCTGACCGGCCTGCCCGCCGGCGGCGCGGCGGGCCGGGCCGGGACCACCCCGGCCGCCGCCGTCTGGCTGCAGCGCTGGGTGGGCCACCTCGGCCGGGGCTGGCGCACCAACGGGCTCAACGCCGAGACCGTCGCGCTGGTCGCCCGGATGACCGGGCGGCTGCGCGCCGACGGCATCCCGGTCGACCTCTTCACCGGGACGCGGCGCAGCCCCCACCAGATCGAGCTGCTCGACCTGCTGCTCGCCGAGGGCGTCCCGGTCGCCGACCCGGCCGACGGGCAGAGCCTCGGCCTCGGCGACTGGGTGCGCGAGTCCGGGCCCGGCGGCCGCACCCTCGCCGCGGTGGCCGCCGACCCGCGGTTCCGCGCCCTGCTGCGCTCCGGCGTGCCCAACAGCTGGACGGCCGCCGCGCACAAGCAGCTGGCCGCCCTCCCGGTGCTGCGCGAGCTGTTCGTCGAGTGGTCCGACGCCCGGGCCGACGAACTCCTCGCCGCGCGCGGCCTGGCGAGCGCCGCCGAACTGCTGAAGGACCTGCGGAGCAGCCGCGGCGCGATCCGCACCGAGAACCCGGCCGCCGCCGAGCGGATCGCCGGCCTCGACGTCACCGGACTGCTCGCCCGCACGCTGCGCACCGGCATCCTCGACGAGCTCGGCTGGCCCGCGCTGGAGGAGGCACTCGTCCGGCTCGGCATCGAGGCGGGCGAGGCCCCGGGCGGCCCCGAGGGCAGGGAACTGCCCGACGGCCTCTGCGTCGAGGAGGCCTGGCCGCAGCTGGTCCTGGAGCTCGGGAACCGCGTCGTGGTGGTCGGTCCGCAGGGCATCCTGCTGGAGCACACCCTGCGCATCCCCGACAAGCTGGAGCGCTGGCAGCGGCCCCGGCTGCGCTTCGTCGACGGCGAGCTGCTGGTCGCCTGGTACCGGGAGAACAAGCAGTACGCCTACTGGTCCGGCCGCCCCACCGAGACCTTCGAACTGGGCGGGGAGACCATCGTCCGCTACTACGGCGGCCAGGACGACCCGGAGATCCCGTCGATCCCGCTGTCCGGCGGGGGCCGGACCGCCGGCGAGCGCCCGCTGCACGTCGGTGACACCCGGATGCCCGCCGAGGCGCGGGTGATCGGCGACGGCACCGGTCACTGGACGGTCCGCCCGAGCCGCTCCGGTGACGTCCTCACCGAACTGGACGCGGCCACCGGCGCCCTGGGCCGCGCCGCCGAACCGCCCAGGATCGCCGCCACCGCGGCGGCCGGCCGGCTCGACCTCGACCGCACGTCGCTGCTGCCGATGCAGCCCGGTCTGGAGGCCACCCCGCTCGGCACCGACGGCGTGGTGCTCGGCAGCTGGGTCCGGGTCGACGGGGCCAAGGTCACCACCGGCACCGCCGACGGCACCACCCTCACCCTGGCCGGAAAGGGCCGGCGCGCCGATCGGTTCCCGCTCGGGCGGCTCGGCCTGCCCGGTGACGCCCACCCGCTGGTCGTCGAGGAGCGCGGCGGCGATCTCGGCCTCGCCCTGCCGGACGCCGACGGCAGCGGCGCCGACACCAGCACCGACCTGCGGACCTGCCGGCCCGGCGGTCTGGCGGCCGCCGGTACCGCGTTCGTCCCCCCGCTCGCCCACTGGCACGCCCTGCGGCCGCGCGACGAGGCGGGCTCGCTGGTCCTGCGCGGTCTGACCGACGAGCAGGCCGCCCGGCTGATCGACGCCGCCTGGCCGACGGACGCCGAACCGCCCGCGGAGGCCGAGCAGCGCTGGCTCACCGTCCAGGGCGTGCGGCGCCCGCTGGCGGTGGGCAAGGCCGCCCGACAGTCCGTGCCGGTCGAGGCCGTCGGCGCCGTGCTGCCCGGCATCGGCCACCCGCTGCTGCGGGCCGGCGTCGCCGGCCTCGCCCGGTCCGCCGCCGAACTGCTCGACCTCGCCGCCCGGTTCGTCCCGCAGCCCGAGGCCGAAGCCCGCCCCAAGCCCGGTACCGCCCGGGCGGGCGCCGCCTACCGGCCCGAGCACGGGCGTGACCAGGACCTGCGCGAGGCGGTGGAGATCCTGCTGCCCGACACCTCGGGCTTCGGCCGCTCCTGGGAGCACGGGGACCACTGGCGGGTGCTCGGCAACCTGCGCACCGTCCTCGGCGTCCTCACCGGGCCACCGGCCGTGGCGCCCGGTACCGAGGGCTGGTCCACCCCGCTCCGGGTCGAGCTGGAGGGGGACGACAACCACCACGGCTGGCTGAGCCTCCTCGGCCACCTCGGCACCCTCGCCTACGCCGCGGCCGCCCCGCTCACCGGCGCGGCCGAGCGGTCGGCGCTCGCCCTGCTGCTGACCGAGCTCACCCGCGGCCTGCTCGCCGACCGCGGCGCCACCCTGCGCGAGGTCGTGCTGACCGAGCCGCTCGCCAACTTCGTCGACCCGGACGGCACCACCCGCAAGCACCCGTCCCGGGCCGGCCAGGTGTTCCGGCACGGGGAGCGGACGGTCGTCGTCCTCGGCTGCCGTCACCACCGCGAGGACCGGGTGAACTGGCTCGCCGTCGACCACGACCCGAGCGGCGCCTTCGGGCCGGTCGCCCACTTCGGCACCGCCGGGGAGCGCAACACCGAGGAGGTCGTCACCGCCGACTGGACGGCGCGGTTCACCGCCCTGCTCGCCCTGCACGGCGGGTTCGTCCGGGAGCCCGGGCAGGCCGCCGCCTTCGGTGCGGCGACCGGCATCGGCGCCACCCGGGCCGCCCTGCTGCTCAGCCCCACCAACACCCTGTTCGGGTGGTACGGCAACGTACTCCCCGCCGACCGGCTCAAGGAGTACGGCCTCAAGTCGGCCGAGGCCAAGGCCGCCCGGGACTGGCTGCGCGGTCGCGACCGGGCCGGCCTCCGCGCCGTCTGGACGGCGCTCCTGCCCGCCGACCCGAAGGCGCTCTGGACGGACGGCCCCGACACCGCGGCCGGAGCCGAACGGTGGACGGAACGGTTCGGACGGCTCGTCACCCTGCCCGAGGAGGCCCAGGCCACCGTCAACGGTGTCGGGATCAACCACATCGAAGAGGTCCTGAACCCCACCCGGACGCCCTGGCTCAACCGCACCACCGGCTACCGGGTGCGGGCCACCCAGGAGGGCGGGCCGGTCCAGCTGGTCGCCGACGACCCGCACGCCCTGCCCGGCGACACCGGTCTGGGCGGAGCCGTCGACGCCCTGCGCTGGCTCGCCTACCACCTGCCCGCCGACAGCCCGCTGCGCCCGCTGCTGCCGCAGGCCGCCGCCGCGCTGCGGGCCCGGCTGGCCGACCCGGAGCTGCTGCTGAACTACGACCTGCTCCGCACCGCCAAGGGCGAGAAGCTGTCGCCGGTGCTGCGCACCCGCTTCGGGCTGCCGGCCGAGGGCGGGGCCGACGCCGACGGTCTGGTCCGCTGCGGGGAGGCCCTCGTGCTCGCCCCCGGCCGTACCGAGGACGAGCAGGTCTGGCTGCGCCCGGCCGGGCTCACCGGCGGGGACGATCCGGTCCTGGAGCTGCTGGCCGGGCTGGTCGACGGTTACTGGTTCACCAGTCAGCGCCCCGCCCTGGCGGCCATCCTGGACGGCGAGCTGGAGCGTCTGGTGGCCCCGCCGGAGCTCGCGCCCGACCCGGCGCCGACCGGTGCCGGGGAGGAGGCCCGCTGGGCGCAGAACCCGCAGCTCAGCGCCGGCCCGCTGGTCGCCGAGGTGGCCGCCGCCCACGGCCTCGGCGCGGACGCCGCCGCGCTCTACCTCCAACTGCTCGCGCTGCCCGACCCGACCGACCGCAACGTCGCGCGCTGGACGGGCTGGAAGCCCGCCCGGCTGAAGCGGGCCCGGGCCGAACTCGCCGCCACCGACCTGGTGCTGGAGGCCAAGCGGGCCCGGGCCGGCCGCGGCCTCTTCCTGCCCGGCGGCTGGCAGGAGGCCAAGGCCCCCGGCCTCCCGGCGGAGACCTGGAAGGCCGGCCTGTACGAACTGCCCACCCACCACGCCGTCCTGCCGCGGCTGTCCGTCCCGGAGCTGTTCGCCCGGGCCTGGCAGCGGATCGGCGACGGGGACGTCCCCGGATACGAAGAGCTCCGTACCGGCAAGCGCAGGAAGGCCCGCCGATGACCACCGCCCCGAAGGACCAGTCCGCCGATCCGACGGCTCGGCAGATCGTCCCGCCCGAGGAGAGGTACGCCGCCGAACTGGAGTTCCTGGCGGCCCACGACACCGGCCCGCGCCCACCCGGCTGGCGGCTCACCCCGCGTGCCGTGGTCACCTTCGTGATGGGCAGCGGCGGCGAGAAGCTCAAGGCCGGGCGGAAGAGCCTGGCCGTCGAGCAGAAGTTCGTCGGCGAGCGGGCGCTGGTCGAGCGCTGCGTGGTCACCCTCGCCGGGGAGCGCGGTCTGCTGCTCGTCGGCGAACCGGGCACCGCGAAGTCGATGCTCTCCGAACTGCTCGCCGCCGCGGTCTGCGGCACCAGCGCGCTCACCGTCCAGGGCACCGCCGGTACCACCGAGGACCAGCTGAAGTACGGGTGGAACTACGCCCTGCTGCTGGCCAAGGGCCCCAGCCGGGACGCCCTGGTGCCCTCGCCGGTGCTCACCGCGATGACCACCGGAGCCGTCGCCCGGGTCGAGGAGGTCACCCGCTGCCTGCCCGAGGTGCAGGACGCCCTGGTCTCGCTGCTCTCCGAACGGCGCATCGCGGTACCCGAGTTGGCGGGCAGCCCGGACGGCCAGCTGCACGCCGCGGCCGGCTTCACCCTGATCGCCACCGCGAACCTGCGGGACAAGGGCGTCAGCGAGATGTCCGCCGCCCTCAAGCGGCGGTTCAACTTCGAGACGGTCGGCCCGATCGGCAGCCTCGCGGCGGAGGTCGAGCTGGTCCGCCGGCAGTCCACCGCCGCGGTCGCCCGGGCCGGTGCCGCGTACGCGGTGGACGACGCCGTGCTGGAGGCACTCGTCACCGCCTTCCGGGACTTGCGCACCGGCCGCTCCACCGAGGGCTGGGACGTCGAGCGCCCGTCCACCGTGATGAGCACCGCCGAGGCCGTCTCGGTGGCCACCGCGCTGGGCGTCTGCGCCGCCTACCTGCCCGACGGCGGAGACCTCCTCGGCCGGCTGCCGGGGCAGCTGATCGGCGTCGTCCGCAAGGACGACCCGGCCGACGCCGCCCGGCTGCTCGGCTACTGGGACGGCCCGGTCCGGCGCCGTGCCGAACAGGGCGCGGCCACCTGGCGGATGCTCTGGGACCTGCGTTCGGCCCTGGAGGCGTGAGGCGATGACGACGAGCAGCGCGGTGACCGGACTCTCCGGAGCCGGAGGAGCGGGCCTTCGCGGCCCCGGCACGCCCGGGGACCACGACGACCCGCGCGGGGTGGTCGAGGCGGAGGCGGCGCGGTTGGCCGCCTCGGGGGCAGGCCGCCCGGGGCCGTTCCTGATCGGGGTGCGGCACCACGCCCCCTCGCTCAGCGCGGTGGTGCCCGCGCTGCTCGACGCGGCCCGGCCCGAGGTGGTCCTGGTCGAGCTGCCCGCCGAGTTCCAGCCCTGGCTGGACTGGCTGGCCGACGAGTCCACCCGGGCGCCGGTCGCCCTCGCGGCCGCCCCGGACGGCTCCGGGGACGGTCCGGGCGAGGGGCCCGCCGGGCTCGCCTTCTACCCGTTCGCGGACTTCTCCCCGGAGCTGGCCGCGCTGCGGTGGGCCCGTCGCAACGGCGTCCCGGCCCTCACCTGCGACCTGCCGCTCGCCCGGCGGGCCGAGGCCCGCCGGGCGAGCGGGGACACCGCGCACGACGGCCGCCCCGGCGTCGCCGCCGCGCTGCGGCACCGGCTCACCGGGCGGGACGACGACGATGACCTCTGGGACCGCCTGGTCGAGACCGCCGCCCCCGGGTCCACCCCGGAGGCCGTCCGCCGCGCCGCGCTGCTGGTCGGCTGGGCGATGCGCCGCGACGCGGCGGACGGCGCCGGGGTCGACCCGTACGACCTGCGACGCGAGGCCTGGATGCGCGCGCGGATCCGGGCCGCCGGGGCCGACGGGCGCCGGGTCGCCGCCGTCATCGGGGCGTTCCACGCCCCCGCGCTGCTCGACGACGCGGCGGCCGCCGGGCCCCACCCCGACGGCGGCGGGGACGGCGGCCACGCGGAGCCCGGCGACCACGCGGAGAACGGCGGCCACGTCGTCTCGCTGATCCCCTACACCTACCCCCTGCTCGACGCCCGGTCCGGGTATCCGGCAGGCATCCGAGACCCCGAGTGGCAGCACACGGTGCTCGACGCGGGCGGCGATCCGGAGCGGCTCGCCGACGCCCTGACCGGCACCGCGGTGCGCATCTGCCAGGCCCTGCGCACCCAGGACCACCCGTCGGGTCCGGCCGACGCCCGCGAGATCGTCCGGCTCGCCGGGGACCTCGCCCGGCTGCGCGGGCTGGCCGCCCCCGGCCGGGGCGAACTGGTCGAAGCCGTGCAGACCGTCCTCGCCCAGGGGGAGCCGCTCGGCCGTGGCCGGGCCGTCGCCCGCGCGCTGGAGCGCGTCCTGGTCGGCACCCGGACCGGGCGGGCCGCGCCCGGCGCCCCGCGCAGCGGCCTGGCACCCGCCGTCGAAGCGGCCCTCAGCGAACTCGGCCTCCCCGGGCCGGGCGACTCCGCCGAGACCGCCCCGCGGGAACTCCGGCTGGACCCACTGCGCTCGGCCCTCGACCGCCGCCGCGACCTGCTCCTGCACCGCCTCACCGCCTGCGGCGTCCCCTACGGCGAACCGGTGGCCGGGGTGGGCGCGGGCGGCACCGAGACCCTCGGCGCCCGCTGGCGCGTGCAGTGGAGCCCGACCGTCGCCGCGATGCTGACGGTCGCCGGCACCCGTGGCGTCACCCCGGCCCAGGCGGCCGAGGGCGCGCTGCGGGAGCGGCTGCGCCGCGAGCAGCAGGCCGACGGCCCGACCGCCCGCGAGGTGGTCCAGGGCCTCGCCGACGCCGCCGCCTGCGGACTGCCGGCGCTCGCCGACACCCGACTCGCCCAGCTCACCGCCGTCCTCCCGCAGAGCGGGACGCTCCCCGAACTCCTGGACGCACTGGCCCTGCTGGACCGCCTCGCCGCCGGTCACATCCCCGGCCTCGCCCCCGAGGCGCGGCGGGACTCCTCCGCACCGGCGACCGCGGACCGGACGGAGCCGGCCGCGCCGCCCGGGGAGCGGGCCGGGCCGATCGAGCCCGGCGGCCGGGCCGTCGCACTCGCTTCGGCCGCGGAGCTGCTGACCGACGCGGCGGTGCGCCAACTGGAGGGGCTGGGCGGGTCCGACGACCCCGCCGATGCCCGGGCCCTGGTGGAGCTGGCCCGCCGGGCCGACCTGTCCGGCGGCGTGCGGCTCGCCCACACGCTGACCGAACTCGCCGACGGCGGGAGCCCGTTGGTCCGGGGAGCGGCCGGGGCCGTGCGGGTCCTGCTCGGGCAGGACGGCCCGAGCGCGTTCGGCGGCCGCGCGGCCTCCTGGGTCGACGGAGCCACCGACACCGGGACTCGTCATGCCCTCGGCCGATCGCTGGTCGGTCTGCTGACGGCGGCGGAGGGGCTCTTCTCCACCGCGCCCGAGGCGCTCGAACCGGTGCTGGAGCGGGTCACCGCCCTGTCCGACACGGCGTTCCTGGACCGGCTGCCCGCATTGCGCGGCGGCTTCGACACCCTCGCCCCGGCCGCCCGGGACCGGTTGCTGACACTGGTCGAGGAGCGTCTGGGCAGCCGTCTGCAGGCCCTGCCGGACGCCGTTCCGCCGGCGCTGCTCGCCGCCTGGGCCCGCGCGGACCTCGCCGCCCGGGCCGCCCTGGAACGACGCGGGCTGCTCCCGGAGCGACCCACCGCCCCGACGGCCGAGCCGACTGCCCGACCGCTGGCCGCACCCGGGTGCTCCGACCGGCCGGCGGACGAGCTCGTCGGCGGGCCGGCCGGCGATGTTCCCGCGACGGCCGGTGGCCCGGCGGTCGAGCCGACACCCGGGCGGCTCGCGGCGGCCGATCATCCCGGCCGGACGGCTCACCGCGCCGTGGCCGCCGACGACGGACACCCCGCCCGCGGGCAGGCCGTCCAGCCCTTCCACGGCCCGGGAACGGATGCCGGGCCGGCTCCGGGGCCCGCTGCGCACGTCCCCGCTCCCGCGTCCGCCGGGCAGGGGCTCGCGCCGGCCGAGCGGTGGCGGCTGCTGCTCGGGCGGCCGGGGGGCGGAGGCCTCGGGGGACGTGCGGCCAGGCTCGCGACCGCGCTCGACGAGCTGTACGGCACCGGGCACGGGGAGGGGTCCGGGCCGGGGCTGGACGGTCGGGGCGGGGCGGGCGGCAACCGGGGCGGCCGTGAGGCCCCGTACCCGGGCGTGCGCGAGTGGTCCGAGGAGCTGACCGCGCTGTTCGGGCCGGGCATCCGCGAAGAGGTGCTCGCCGCCGCCGTGGGGCAGGGCCGGGCCGACGCGCTGGACGCGATCGACCCGGGTGCCGTCCGCCCCTCCGTCGACCTGCTCCGGACCGTGCTGGAGCACGCCGGTGGCCTGCCGGAGGCGCGGATCGCCGGACTGCGTCCACTGGTGCGGCACCTGGTGTCCGAGCTCACTCGGGAGCTGGCGACCAGGCTCCGACCGGCGCTCACCGGGATCAGCGTGCCGCGGCCGAGCCGGCGGCCCGGCGGCGGGCTCGACCTCCACCGGACGATCCGGGCGAACCTCGCCACCGCGCGCCCGGCCCGGCCGGGGGATCCGGAGGCGGGCACGGTGATCGTCCCGGAACGGCCGGTCTTCCGGACCAGGGCCCGACTGGCGGCCGACTGGCGGCTGATCCTGGTGGTGGACGTGTCCGGGTCGATGGAGGCATCCACGGTCTGGGCGGCGCTGACCGCCTCGATCCTGGCCGGGGTGCCCTCGCTGAGCACCCACTTCGTCGCCTTCTCCACCGAGGTCGTCGACCTGACCGAGCGGGTGGAGGACCCGCTCGGCCTGCTCCTGGAGGTCCGGATCGGCGGCGGCACCCACATCGCCACCGGGCTGAAGTACGCACGCGAGCTGGTGACCGTGCCGTCCCGGACGCTGGTCGCGGTGATCAGCGACTTCGAGGAGGGCGGACCAATCGGCGGGCTGCTGACGCAGACCCGCGCGCTGGTCGACTCCGGCTGTCACGTGCTCGGCTGCGCCGCGCTCGACGACACCGGGACGGCGCGTTACTCGAAGGCGGTCGCGAGCCAGCTGGTCGCGGCCGGAATGCCGGTGGCGGCGCTGAGCCCGCTCGAACTGGCCCGCTGGGTGGGGGAGAAGGTCCGATGACTGAGCAGCAGAGCGTGCCGTCCGGCGGGGCCTGGCCGGCCGTCCGGCCGGAGGTGGTCGCCGAAGTGGTGGCGGGGCTGTCGGCCCGCCTGCAGAAGCGGCTGGACGGCGCGGCCGCCAAGCTGGCGGAGCGCCCGGTGCGCCGGGACGGCGACGAGTGGCGGATCGAGGTGGACGAGGAGACCTCCCTCGTCCTGCACGCGCCGGGCGGGGTGGTCCGGGGGCAGGCCGATGTGCGCTGCGGCTGCCTGCTGGCGCCGGCCTGCGTGCACCGGGCGGCGGCGGTCACGGTCTGCCGGATCGCCGACGCGGACACCGAACCGGGCCCGGACACCGAACCGGGCCCGGGGTCGGGCACCGAACCGGGACCGGTCGGCGGCCCGCCCGGCGGCCCCCGCACCGCTCCCGATGCCGCTCCCGATGCCGCTCCCGACGACGCCTCCGGTGGTTCGCTCACGGCGGCCGAGCAGGCCGCCGTCCACCACCTGCACCGCGCCGCCGCGGCCGTGCTGGCGGCCGGGGTGGGCGGAGCCGGCGCCGTGCTCCAGGCGGAGCTGCTGCGGGCGGCCCACCGGGCGCGGCTGAACGGGTTCCACCGGCCGGCCGCGGCAGCGGTCGCGGTGGTGAGCTGGCTCCGGGCCGCCCGCTCGGGCGAGCCGGACCACCGGCTCGCACTCCTGATCGCCGGCCTGCGCGAGCTGCTCGACCTGACCACGACCCTGACCACGACCTTGTCCCCGACCTTGCCCCCGACTGTGGCCACGGCCCTGACCCCCGCGCGAACCGCGGCCCCGGGTACGGGGCACGGCGATCTCGCCGCCCTGCGCGGTACCGCACGTCAGGCCTACCGGGAGGCGGGTGGGCTGCGGCTGTACGGGCTGTTCACCGAACCGGTCCTGACCGCCACCCACGCGGGCGTACTCACCTGGGCGGTGGATGCCACCGGCGTGCTGAGTACCGTCGCCGAGGTGATGCCGCACGCCGACCCGACGACGGCCGCCCCGCAGGCGGTCGGCGCGGGGAACCGGGCGGTCCGGTTGGGTGACGCCCTGCTCAGCCACCGCGAGTTCAGCCGGGCGGGGCTGGCCGTCCAGGGGGCGACGCGGTCCGCCAACGGTCGGCTCGGCGCGGGCAGTTCGGTTCGAGCGGTGCGGGCCGGGGGAGTGGCGTGGACGGCGGACCCGGTCGCCGGGCTCTGGACGGAGCCCCCGGCCGTCCAGGTGGAGCGGGCCCTGGCAGCGGCGGCGCTGCCGTACGAGGGCCGGCTGGCCGGGAGCGACCTGCTGTTCCTGGACGTCACGCTGCTCGGCGCCGCCCCGCACGGGTCGGGCGGCCTGCCCGAGCTGCTGGCCGACTGCGGTGGGCGGGTGGTCGCGCTGCGCGCGGCCCACGACCACCCCGGGCTGGCGTTCCGGGGCAACCTGGCGCTGCTCACCACCGCGCCGGGCCTGCGGCTGCGGGTGATCGGCCGGCTGGAGCGGGCCGAGCACCCGGAGCTGCGGCTGCTCGCGGTGGGTACGCCACCGGTTGGACCCCAGCCGGGGGAGCCGGCCCTCGCGCTGCCCGCCGATCGGGCGGCGCGGGTCAATCTGGGCCTGGAGCGGTTGCAGACCGCCGATCTCACCCTCGGCGCCGCGTCCAGCACCTCCGCCCCCGTCGAGGTCCCGAGCAGTGCGGCCGGACCGGTCGGGCCCGCGGCTCCGGTCCATCTGCTGGCGCGCCGGGTGGAGCAGGCGGTGACCGGCGGGCGGCAGGGGCTCGCGCTCGGCGCCGGGGCGGCGGACACCGGCCGGTCGGAGCTGCGCGCGGCCGGTCTGGCCACGGGGGCGGCCCTGCTCGACGCGCTCCGCGCGGCGGCGGCGGACCAGCCCCGCGACGTGTTCGGCAGGGTGGTGGCGGACGACCATGCCGCGTTCACCTCCGCCTGGCTGGCGGCGGCCTGCTACGGCGAGGAGTTGGCCTCGGCGCTCTGCGCGGGTGGCTGGCAAGGGCAGGATCCGGTCAAGGCCGGGTCATAAGAAAGTATTTGCACAGGCAGGTAAAGCGCGTCGAATGGCATACTGGGGGGCGGGAAGACGTTCGACCGGTCGTACTACCGTCGACCGGGGCCGGACAAGTGACCGGCCGGTGGGCCGACCGGGCCACGGGTCCGGTCCGGGTTCGAGCCCGGGTTCGAGCCCGGGTTCGTGCACGAGCTCGGGCCGGGGTCCGGGCCGGAACAGGGAAAGCGAAGGGCGAGCCATGGGTATCCACGACGATGCTGCCGAGATCCGCGCGTGCGGCTGGCGTACGCTCGCCGCTCTGCACGGCCTCATCGACGCCGCGCTGGAGAAGGCGCTCCAGAGCGAGCACCAGCTCTCGGTGGTCGAGTACACGGTGCTGGACGCGCTCTCGCGGCAGGACGGCTGGCACATGCGGATGCAGCAGCTGGCCCGGGCCGCGGCCCTGAGCAGCAGCGCGACCACCCGCCTGGTGACCCGCCTGGAGGACCGCGGCCTGCTCAGCCGCTTCCTCTGCGTCGACGATCGGCGCGGCATCTACACCGAGCTGACCCCACAGGGCCGCCAGCTGCTCGAAGCCGCCCGGCCGGTGCACGACGCCACCCTGGAGGCGACGCTCGCCAAGGCCACCGACGCGCCGGAGCTGGCCCCGTTGGTGCGGGCCCTGGAGGAGCTCAAGCTCACCCCGGCGGCGGCCGCTGTCCCGGCCACCGTCGCGGCCGCCGTCTGACCCCGACCGGTACGGCCGACGTCGGCGCCGAAGCCGGTACCGACACCGGCACCGGCGCGCGGCCGAGAACCCGACCCGGCCGCCGCCGGAGCGGTGGCCGGGTCGGGTCACACCTCGTCCGGCCTCTGTTGCGCGGGGCCGGTCTTGCGGACCCGCCGGGGGAGGGAGGGCGGGACGCGGGGGTGCCCTTCGAGTCCGTGGTCCGACGGGACCTCCTGGACGCCCTCGTGCGTACGCGTGGCGGGGTCGGCCGGGTGGCTCTCCACCACGCCGTCCCACAGGGCCTCCCGAGGGTTCGCGTACCGCGGTCCGGCGGACGCCTCCCCGGCTACCGCGCCACCGTCCGAAGGCGCGCGGTCGGAAGGGGCGCCGTCCGAAGGCGCGTCGTTCGGGCGGACACCCTCCGGAACACCGGCGTCCGCACCCGTGCCCGAGGCCGCGCCGAACGGACTGTCGTCCTGCCAGGGCGACGAAGCCCGCGACGGTGAGGCCTGCGGCGCCGACGGCTGCCACGACGAGGCCCGGGGGACGACCACCGCGTCGGGCAGCCCGGGGATCGGCGAGCCGGCCGCCGGGGGAGCCGGGGGCGCGCCCGCGGTCAGCGCCTCCGGGGCCTCCGGCTCCTCGCCCGACCCGCCGTCCCCGTTCCCGCCGTCCCCGCCCCCGCTCCGGTCGGCCTCCGCCACCACCGGCGGCCGGGTCACCCGGGCGCCGGGCGGCAGGCCGGCCACGGACGGGGTCTGTTCCATCCGCTCCAGCAGCGCCGACGGCAGCAGCACCACGGCCCGCGTCCCCCCGAAGGGGGAGGACCGCAGGGTGACCTGGATGTGGTGCCGGGAGGCCAGCCTGGCCACCACGAAGAGGCCGAGCCGCAGGTCGTCCCCGAGCGCGGAGACGTCCAGCTCGGGCGGGTCGGCCAGGTAGGCGTTGAGCTGCTCGTACTCGTCCCGGCACATCCCGAGACCGCGGTCCTCGACCTCGACGGCCAGCCCCCGGGGGACTTCCTGCGCGGAGACCTGCACCTTGGTGTAGGGCGGGGAGAAGGTGGTGCCGTTCTCGATCAGCTCGGCGATCAGATGGATGACGTCGGCGACGGCCTGGCCGCCGAGCGCGACGCGCGGGATGCCCTGCACGACCACCCGGGAGTAGTTCTCCGTCTCCGAGACGGCGCTGCGCAGCACGTTGACGACCGGGACGGCGTTGCGCCAGCGCCGGGCGGGCAGCGCGCCGCCGAGGATGACCAGGTTCTCGGCGTTGCGCCGCATCCGGGTGGCGAGGTGGTCGACCGCGAACAGCTCGCGCAGCAGCCCGGGGTCCTCGTGCTCGCGCTCCAGCGCGTCCAGCATGCTGATCTGGCGGTGGAGCAGGATCTGGGTGCGGCGGGCGATGTTGAGGAAGACCTTCTTGGTGCCCTCCCGCCCCTGGGCCTGGTGCACGATGGCGGTGAGGGCGGCGGTGCGGACGGCGGAGAGCCCCTCGGCGGTCTGGTGGAGTTCGTCGCCGAGGCGCCGGGCGGGGATCCAGGCGGGCGGTGGCGGGACGGATTCGCCGGCCCGGAGCCGACCGACCACCTGGGGGATCTCGTGCCGGGCGATCGAGAGAGTGTCGGCCCGCAGGTCGCGCAGCCGGGCGGACACCGACCGGGCCAGTCGGATGCCGCGGGTCAGGCTCCAGAGCAGCACGACGGCGACGGCCGCGCTGGCGACCGCCAGGGCGTTCCGGTGGCCGGTGCCGCGCAGCAGGGAGAGGGCGTAGCCCCAGGTGGCGGCGAGGCCGAGGCAGGGGACCAGCACGAGGGCGAGGAGAGAGCGGCGGAGCGAGCCGGACCGGCCGGCGCGGTGGCCCGTGCGCGGGGCCGATATGCCTGGCATCTGATTCCTTGGTGCAGGGCCAACGGCGGGTCTGCCCGTGTGCGGTCCGGCCGGGGTCTCGGAGCCGCCACGGCCGGCGGGCCCGGAGGGGGCCGGACGAGGTGGCGTGGTACCACCGTCCGAGCGGGTGCAGCACGGCCGCCGACTTCGGGCACGCTATCAGCCCCGGGAGGCTCTGTCGCAACATCAACTGACGATATGTAAGCGGATGGTGACGCGTCTTTACATCGGGCGATCGGCCGCTTTTCGGTGGATCTCCGCAGGTCAGCTCGGTGGTCCTGGTCGTCGACGACTTCCCGGGAGCCTGAGGGGAGGTCTCCGGAAAGCCGTCAGGAACAGGTCAAGTACGGGAAGTCCGAGGCGGGCCGGAAGCCGGGCGTGGGCCGGTTCCGGGTGGCTCGGATGCCTCCGTGTGGGGGGTGGGGGCTTCAGCCGGCGAGCGGCATGTGCAGCAGGGCGGCGCCGGCCGGGCGGGCGGCCTCGGCCTCCAGCCGGGCCTCCCGCTGGGCCAGTTCGGTCCAGGCCCAGCTCGTGAGGTCGGACAGCTCCGCCGACCACTGCTTGCCGTACGTGCCCGAGGCCACCTGGCCGAGCCGCAGCCGCTGGACGTCGGAGGTGCCGGCGGGCGGGTAGATGTGGGTGGCGTCCCGCAGGTAGCGCTCGATGTGGAACTCGGCCTGCAGGCCCCGGGCGGCGTGGATCTCCATCGCGTTCCGCGCCGAGTCCAGCACGTACTCGGTGTTGATCAGCTTGGCGTTCATCAACTCGGCGTCGCAGGGCCGGCCGTGGTCCAGCTGGTGCGAGGCGTGGTAGGCGGCCAGCTTGGCGGTCATCAGGCGGGACTGCATCTCGCCCAGCTTGAGCGCTATGTTCGGCAGCTGGGAGAGCGGCTTCCCGTAGAGCACCCGCCCCTCGGCGAACCGCACGGTGTCCTCCACGATCGCCCGGTGGATGCCGAGTGCGACGGCGGCCAGGTTCAGCCGTCCGTACAGGGTCGAGGAGGAGTAGGCGATGTCCAGGCCCTGGCTCTCCTCGCCCAGCCGGTTGGCGGCGGGGACGCGGCAGTCCTCGAAGACGATCTCGCCGAAGCTGAAGCCGTGCAGGCCGCTCTGCGAGCCGGGGCTGCCGGTGCGAAAGCCCGGGCGGTCGCTCTCCACCAGGAAGGCGGAGAGGCCCCGGCTGCCCTCGCCGGTGCGGAGCACCACGCCGTGCACGTCGCCGATGTGGGAGTTGCCGACGAACCACTTGCGGCCGTTGAGGACGTACTCGTCCCCCTCGCGCCGCGCGGTGCCGGTCATGCCGAGCACGTGGCCGCCCGATTCGGGTTCGGTGACGGCGATCGTCGGCAGCACCTCGCCGGAGGCGAACCGCGGCAGCCAGTAGCGGCGCTGGGTGTCGGAGCCGAAGTGGATCACCTTGGCGACGCCGAGCTGCGAGGCCTGCGCCATCGCGCCCATCGCGCCGCTGACCCGGGCCAGCTCCTCGACGATGACCGTCTTGGCGAGGTGGCCGAGACCGAGCCCGCCGAAGGTCCGCGGAATGGTCGCGCCGATCCAGCCGCGCTGGGCGATCTCGCGGGAGAGTTCGACCTCGACCGTCCGGTCGGCCTCCATTCTGGCCACCTGCGGGCGCACCTCCTTCTCCGCGAACTCACGTACCTCCGCGCGGAGGCTCTCGTGCCGTTCGTCGGTGAAGTAGTCCATCGCCATGCTGGGTCCTCTCGATTCCGGGGTGGTGGTGCCTCCGTCCGTGCAGCCGAACCGCTCCGGCCGCCCAAGGGTGGGGGTGATGAGGTGGCGGCCGGTTGCCCTGGTGCAGCCGGTACGCGCGGATGTGCGGGGCGGGATCCTGGCGGAAACCCGTCCCTGTTTTCGGCAGGGCTCATTGTCGTATGGCGATCCGGCCCTCTCCATAGTCGATCTTGGAATGGCGCGAAACGGATCGCCCGAAGTCGGAGGAGGATTGAAAGCCGCCGCCGCGGGGGAATGATCATTCCCGCTTTTCGGCCCTGCTGGCGGGTCGTCCACGTGCGGGTTTGACCGCCCGTCAGTCGTGGGAGTCGGGTGGGCCGAGAGGGTCCATCGCGCCGATGGTCTGATTACATGTGCGCCATGACTGATGTGATGAGCACTCAAGGCCAGTTCCCGGGTGCCGCCGGCGAGTCCGAGCGGACCCGCCGGCTGCGCATCCTGGGTCTCAACGAACCCACCGTGGACGAGGCCTTCGACCGCTTCGCCCACCTGGCCGCCAGCCTCACCCGCGCCCCCATCGCCATGGTCAACTTCATCAACGACGAGCGGCAGATGTTCCGGGGGCTCTTCATTCCGCCAAACTCCGCCGCCCCGGGCGACACCGGCTGCTCCTGGGCCGACCGGGGGATCGTCTTCGACCTCCCGAGCCGGGAGATGCCGCTGAGCCACGGCTTCTGCCCGCACGTGGTCGCCCAGCGCTCCCCGCTGGCGCTCGACGACGTCCTCGCCTACCCCCGGTTCGCCGGGAACCCGGTCGTCGACGAGCTGGCGGTGCGCGCCTACCTCGGCGCCCCGCTGGTCGACGACACCGACACCGTCATCGGCACCGTCTGCGTCCTCGACCGTGAACCCCGCCAGTGGGGGCGCGAGCGGCTGCGCGACATCCAGCACCTCGCCGAGGCGCTGCTCTCCGAGATCCGGCTGCGCGACAACCTGATCGCCCAGCAGCAGGAGATGTTCGCCGCCTTCGACGGTTCGCCGTTCCCGATCATGCTGACCCGCGGGCCCGAGCAGGAGCTCCGCTACGTCAACCCCGGGCACGCCGAGGCCTTCGGTGCGCCGGTGGCCCACGGCTCGATCGGGCAGGCCTACCCGCAGCTGGCCGCCGCCGGGCTGGAGCAGACGGTCGGCGAGGCGTACCACACCGGTCGGACCGCCGTCCTGAACGACGTCCGTTTCCAGTCCACCCGGCCGGACGCCCAGCGGATCCACCAGATCTTCAGCTTCACCTGCACCCCGCAGCGGGCCGCGCGGACCGGCCAGGTGAACGGCGTGCTCGTGGTCGGCATGGACGTCACCGCGCAGTCCCGCACCGAGGAGGAGCTGGGCACGCTGGCCGCGCTGCTGGTCGACCGGCTCCAGCAGAGCGGTGGTGGCGCCACCGGCCGACCGGGCATCGGCGGCGGGGAGACCGGGCTGGTCCTCCCGGGCTGACCCCGGACGCCACCGCACCCGTCCCCCACCACGATGAACACGGCCCCTGCCACGACCCCCGCCACGACCACGACCACGACTTACGCCGCCGGCACCACCACCACCGGTGCCGCCGACACGACCGCCGCCGTCGCAGCCGCCGGACCGGCCACCGCCGCCGGCCCGACCACGACCGGCGCCACGTCCCGGACCGGCGCCACATCCAGGACGGACCCCGTACCCACCGGCCCCGCCACCGTGCCGGGGCGCCTCTCACCCCCGAGGAGAGGCGCCCCACCACGGTGACCGCCGGGAGCCCGCCGCCGTAGTCGCGGCCACAGCCGTCCGCTGCCGCACCGCCGCACCGCCGCACCGCCGTCCGCCGCAGCGCTGCCGCCGCTCGTTGCGAGCCGCCCGGCCGCCGCGCGGGTGAACCGGACGCCCCGTCCCCCGGACGGGCGCCCGCGGCACGGCCGCCGATGGTAGGCATGGGCCGCATGGAGTGGTTCGCCGACTGGTTCGCCGCACCCGAGTACGGGCCGAGCCGGGTCCTCGTGCAACGGCTGCTGGCCGCCGTCTACCTGACCGGATTCGTGGCCGCCGCCGCGCAGTTCCGGGCCCTGATCGGCGCCGAGGGCATGCTTCCGGTGCCCGCCTATACCGCCCGGGTACCGTTCCGCCGCGCGCCGAGCCTCTTCCACCTCCACTACAGCGACCGCTTCTTCGCCGCCGTCGCCGGCACGGGTGCCCTGCTCTCGGCGGGCCTGGTCGCCGGCCTGGGCGACGCCGTCCCGCTCTGGGCGTCGATGCTGCTGTGGGCGGTGCTCTGGCTGCTCTACCTGTCGATCGTCAACGTCGGCCAGACCTGGTACTCCTTCGGCTGGGAGTCCCTGCTGCTGGAGGCCGGCTTCCTCGCCGTCTTCCTGGGCAACCAGGACGTCGCCCCGCCGCTCCCGGTGCTCTGGCTGCTGCGCTGGCTGGCGTTCCGGGTCGAGTTCGGCGCCGGGCTGATCAAACTGCGCGGCGACAGCTGCTGGCGCGACCTGACCTGTCTGCGCTACCACCACGAGACCCAGCCGATGCCGGGACCGCTCAGCTGGTTCTTCCACCACCTGCCCGGGCCGCTGCACCGGGCCGAGGTCGCCGCCAACCACGTCACCCAGCTCCTGGTACCGGTCGGCCTGCTCCTCCCGCAGCCGGTCGCCGGCTACGCGGCCGTGATCGTCGTGGTGACCCAGCTCTGGCTGGTGGCCTCGGGCAACTTCGCCTGGCTGAACTGGCTCACCATCACCCTCGCCCTCGCCGCCGTGGACCCCGCCCGCTTCGGGCTGTCCTTCCGGACTCGCTCCTACGGCGGTACCCCCGGCTGGTTCGAGGGCCTGGTGATCGCGCTGGCCGTCGCCGTCGCGGTGCTCAGCTACTGGCCGGTCCGGAATATGGTCTCCCGTGAACAGGTGATGAACCGATCCTTCAACCGGCTTCATCTGGTCAACACCTACGGCGCCTTCGGCAGCGTCAACCGGATCCGCCTGGAGGTGGTGGTCGAGGGCACCGACGAGGCCACCGTCACCGGGCGGACGGTCTGGCGCGAGTACGGCTTCAAGGGCAAGCCCGGCGACGTGCGCCGTCTGCCGCGCCAGTACGCCCCCTACCATCTGCGGCTGGACTGGCTGATGTGGTTCGCCGCCATCTCGCCCGCGTACGCCCGGCCCTGGTTCCTGCCGTTCGTCGCCCGATTGCTGACGAACGACCCGGCCACGCTGCGGCTCCTGCGTCACAATCCGTTCCCGGACGCCCCGCCGACCCACGTCCGGGCGACGCTCCACCGCTACCGTTTCACCGACTGGCACGAACTGCGGTCCACCGGCGCGTGGTGGCACCGGACCGCGCTGCACGAGTACCTCGCGCCGGTCAGCCTTGACACCCTCACTCGTTCCGGTCACCGGCCGCCGCTCGGCCGCCGGAGCCGTTCGGTACCCCTGGACGGTCTGCGACGGCGGTCCGGTCACCCGCCCGGCCCCGCACCGCACCACCCGCCCGGCCCTCCCGAGTAGCGGCCGGGCGGGCGGTGTGGCACGCCACACCGGCCCGTCGGACGGTGGGTGCGTGCAAGGCTCGAACGGGCACCCGTATTCTTGGCCTCCACAACCGGCGGCCCGAACGCGCGCCCCCAGCCCCTCCCGCCGGGGCCTCCGTGCGCACCCGGTCCGCCGCCCCCTCGCCGCCCGCCCCGCCGCAGTCGCCCAGAACCGGACCTCACATGACAGTGCTTCACTCGCGCAACGCCGACGCCGCAGACGCCAAGGCCGCCGCAGACGCCAAGGACGCCACGGACCCGGATCAGAACCGCGGCCAGGCGGCCACGGTGGAGACCGGCCTCCGGGACGAGCTCGGCCGCTACGCCGAGCTCGGTGCCTTCACCCTCACCGCCGGGACCCACGCGTGGTACGCCGCCGTCGACACCGTCGCCACCCCCGAGGACGCCCGCGCCGCCTCCACCGCCCTCGCCGAACTCCGTGGCAGCGACCTCCAGCAGACCTGGGAGGCCGTCACCGCCCTGGCCGCCGACGCCAGGATCGAGGTGCCCGGCAGCGTCGCCGTCGCGGCGCTGTTCGCCGAGACGCTCCAGCGTGTCCACCAGACCTCCGCGACCCTGATCGGCGCCGCGTACGACGCCGACCTGGACGCGCTCGTCGCCGCCACGGCCGATCGCGCCTGGCGTCGTGAGAACGGCGTCAAGCTGTCGTTCCTGCGCGTGCGCGGGCTGCGCAAGCAGGCCGCCGCGCTGGTCGCCGGCGGCCGCAAGGTCCGCCCCGAGGAGCTGCACGAGGCGCTCGCCTCGGCCAAGATCGAACGTCGGGCCTGGGCCGTCCTCGCCCCCTCGGGCGCGCTGCCCGTCCCGCCGGCCGACGGCCCGCTGGCGGAGCGGACCGCGGCGGCCTTCGAAGCGATCGGCACCGCGCTGCGCGACCTGGGCCGGCTGCTGCCCGAGCACGACCTGGAAGCACAGCCGTTCCCCGAGCTCATCGACCTGGTGGAGCGTCTGGCGGCGGACGAGGGCACGCTCTACCGCCTCCCCACCATCCGCTCCCTGCGGACCTCGCTCGAGGAGGCCGGTCTGGCCGACCTGCTCGCCGAGCTCGCTGCCGCCGGCGCCGACCGCCGCGCTGCCGAGGCCGCCTACGGCGCCCGCCAGGCCCTGGCCGGAGGTCAGCGCGACGGCCTGACGGCGACGGAGGCGACGCCCGTCGAGGAGATCGCCGCCGTGGAGCCGGTCGCGGAGGAGCCGGTCGCCGAGGAGGCGGGCGCCGCCGAGGCGCTCGTTGAGGAGACGGTCGTCGAAGAGGCGGCCGTTGAAGAGGCGGTTGTCGAAGAGGCAGCTGTCGAGACCGAGGCCGAGCCGGTGGCGGCCGACAGCTCGACCGAGGCGGAGGCCGAGCAGGTCGTGGCCGAGGCGGCGACCGGAGCGGACGAGCCCACGGCCGAGGAGCCCGTCGAGGCCCGGCCGCTCGTCGTCTCGCTCCCGGCGCCCTCGCCGGCGGCGGACGACCTGGTGGACGCGGCTCCGGCTGTCCCGGCGCAGGCCGAGGCCGAGCCGGAGGTCGAGGTTGCCGAGGTCGTGGAGCCCGAGGCCGAGGTTGTGCCCGCGGTTGAGGCCGGGGCCGTTGAGCCGGAGGTCGTCGAGCCCGAGGCGGCTCCGGCCGAGTCCGTAGCCGAGGCTGCGCAGGTTGCCGAGGTTGCCGAGGTCGTC
>NZ_JBVHVO010000007.1:85521-140465 GCF_055564815.1 Kitasatospora sp. NPDC028961
CCGACTGCTGAGGTCGAGCCGGAGGTCACCGAGGCGACTGCCGAGGTCGTCGTGGTCGTGGAGCCCGAGACCGAAGCCGTGCCGGTTGCCGAGGTCGCCGAGGTCGCCGAGGCCGGGTTCGCCGAGGCGGAGCCGGCCGTCAAGCCCGAGCCCGCCCTCAAAACCCCCAAGGCTGCCAAGGCCCCCGAGGCCGCCCCTGCCGCCGGGCCCGGGAAGCCGGACTTCACGCCGGGGCGTCCGGTGACCGCCTACTCGGCCGACGAGCTGCTCGCCGTCGTGCGCTGGGTGGACGGTGACGGTGTCGACCGCAGCGACGAGGAGCTGCTGCGGGCGGCGATGAAGGAGCTGGGCTTCGGTCGCCTCGGCCCGCGCATCAAGGAGGCGCTGGGCGCCGCCGTGACGGCCGCGCGCGGCTGACCCGAAGCGACGCCGAAGGGCCCGGTGCGGGAGGTACGCCTCCCGCACCGGGCCCTTCGCCGTGGTCAGCCGGCCTTGTTCCAGGGGGCGCCGGCCATCAGCGCCTTGACGTTGGCGACGTAGCCCGGGTTCGGGATGGCCACGCTCCCGCCGGTCGCGCCCGTGACGGGGTCGGTGACGGTGTTGTAGTGCACGTTGCCCGCGCCCGCGTTGTAGGCGGCGATCACCAGGTCGAGCAGCGGTGTCCGGCCGGTGGCCGGGTCGGGGGAGAGGTCGTACTTCCCGCCGAAGGAGGAGTCGCCGAAGTAGGCGACCAGCCAGTCGAGCAGCTGGGTGCCGAGCTGGACGTTGCCGGCCAGCGTCTTCGGGTCGGAGGTGGTGCCGAACTTGCTGTTCATCCAGCTGACGGTGGCGGGCATGATCTGCATGGTGCCGATGCCGCCGTCGCAGGCGAGGATGCCGGACTGCCAGCCGCTCTCCTGCCAGGCGATCGCCTTGACCAGGTTGACCGGCAGCGCCGGGAGCCGGTCCGTGCCGCCGTTGCTGAGGAACAGCGTCCGGGACTGCCCGGCGGCCGAGCCGAGCGCCGCCGCGACGGCCTCCTTCGGCTCGTCGGGCTGGAGCTTGGTCGGGGTGCAGCCGCTCTGCAGCGGCGGGACGTGCGGGGTGGCGGGCGCGGGCGGCGGCGGGGGCGCGACCGGGCCGGGCTTCGCGGTCGGTGCGGGCGCCGCGGCGACGGCTGCCGGGGCCGGGGCCGGGGCCGCCTGGGCCGCCGGGGGCGCGCTGGTGGCCTTGGCGGCCGGGTCCGCGGGCTTGGTGGTGCCGGGCCTGGCCGTGCTCGCCGACGCGGTCGGGCTCGGCTTGGCCGACTTGCCCGCCGTCGCGCTCGGCGAGGCGCTGGGGCCGGGCGAGGTGCTCGTGCCGGGCGAAGGGCTCGCCGTCGCCGGGGCGTCGGCCGTCGGGGTCCCGGAGGGCGACACCCCGGCGGTGGCGGCCACCGCCGGGCCCGCCGCGGCGTCGGTGCTGCCGTCCGCCTTCTTGCTGCCGCAGCCCGTCAGCAGCGCCGTCGACACGGCCGCCGCCGACACGAGAACCAGCGCCTGCCGTGAAGCACGCACCTTCATGGATTTCCGCCCCCCGTTTTCGCCGGCCGTCCCGGCGAGAGGCGGTCATCCTACGACGGTGTGATCGTCCTACCGACGCGGGCCCCGGGGTGACGTTCGGTACGCGGCTCCGGCGTCCCGGCGGCCGCGTGGCGGTCCGGCTCGGGGCGGCCCGGTCAGTCCGGCGCCGCTCCCGGCCGGGCGCGGGCCAGCTGCGCGGCGAGTACCCGGGGCGCCTGCGCCAACGACGGTCCGTACCAGGTCAGATGGCGTCCGCTGAGCAGGGCCGCCGGGATGCCGGGGAACGCCTCGGGGCCGTCCTCGGCGGTGAAGCGGTACGGCTCGTCCGGGAGGACGACCACCTCGGGCCCGCTCGCGAGGAGGTCGGGCAGGGGGACGGCGGGGTAGCGGTCCGGGTGGCCGGCGTGCAGCGTCACCCGGACGCCGAGGCGCCGGAGCAGGTCGCCGGCGAAGGTGTCGCGGCCGAGCACCATCCATGGCCGGCGCCAGACCGGGACGACGGCCCGCCGGAGCACCGGCCCGGGCGGGGCGACGTCCGCCCAGGCGGCCTCGGCGGCGTCCAGCCAGGCGGGGCGGGGGAGTCCGCAGCCGAGGGTGAGCAGGCGGTGGAGGGAGTCGAAGGCCTGCTCCAGGGTGCGGATGTCGGTGACCCAGACGGCCAGGCCGGCGGCGCGCAGCGCGTCGAGGTCGGGGCGGCGGTTCTCCTCGTCGTTGGCGAGCACGAGGTCCGGCGCGAGGGCCGCGATCCGGCGGACGTCGGGGTTCTTGGTGCCGCCGATCCTGGCCACGGCGAGGTCGGCGGGGTGGCTGCACCAGTCGGTGGCGCCGACCAGCAGGCCGGGAGCGGTGGCGGCGACGGCCTCGGTCAGCGAGGGGACCAGCGACACGATCCGCCGGACCGGGCCGGGCCCGACCGGCACCCGCAGCCCGAGGTCGTCCACCCGGAGCTGCGGCCCGCCGACGGTCACCCCGCCGGGCCCGCCCGGCCGGGACCCCGCTCGCGGACCGGACCCTGACGGCGGGTCGGACGGCGGCCCGGGCGGCTCGGGCGGCTGGGCGAGGTGGGAGGCCATGCGGCAAACCCTAGGCCGAACGGGCCCGTCCGGCGGGGGAAAGTCGTGGGAACCGGGCGGGTGCGGCGGCCGACTACCTGGTCCGGGCTCCCAGGAAGGGCCCGAGCACGATCATTGACCAGGAGAGTTCCATGCGCCCTCGCGTGTTCTGCGGCATCGCGGCCGCCATCGCCCTGTTCGCCACGGCCTGCGGGAGCGGCGGTGGGGGGAGCAGCGCCGGCGGTGACGGGACGGGTGGGGCGGGGCAGTCCCCCGCTTCCGGGTTCCCGGTGAGGGTGGCGGACTGCCAGGGCAAGGAGACCACCGTCCAGCAGGCCCCGAAGCGGATCGTCACCAGCAACGCCGCCGCTCTGGAGATGCTGCTCCAGCTCGGCGCGGGCGACCGGGTCGTCGGCACCGGGTTCCCGCCGGGCAAGGGCAGCCTGCCGGCGGCGCTGGCCGAGCAGGGCGCGAAGGTGCCCGTCCTGGGCGCCAAGGTGATCGCCAAGGAGAAGCTGCTCGGCTCGGGCGCCGACCTCTACGTGGACACCTTCGGCTCGATGCCGATGATGGGCGGGGCGGGCGCGGTGCCGAGCGAGCAGGAGTTCGCGGCCGCGGGGATCCAGCACGTCATGCTGCTCTCCACCGCCTGCGCCGGTACGCCGAAGGCCGCCCCCGCGCCGCGCACCGACCTCTCCCAGGTGGAGGAGGACATCCGCCGGCTCGGCGCGGTGACCGGTACGGCGGCCAGGGCCGAGGAACTGGTCACCGGGATGGAGCGGCAGATCGCCGAGGTCCGCACGGCGACCGCCGCGGTGCCCGCCGACCAGCGGCCGAGCTACTTCCTGTTCGACTTCGACGCCGGGACCAAGCAGCCGATATCGGTCTGCGGCCGGCAGGTCGCCAACGCGGTCATCACCCTGGCGGGCGCCCGCAACGTGTTCGCCGACTGCGACGCCGACTTCAAGCCGGCGTCCTGGGAGGACGTGGTCGCCAAGAACCCGGACTGGATCCAGCTCGCCGTGCGCAACCGGGGCACCGAGGAGGAGAACCGCAAGGCGTTCGAGGACGCCGAGGCCTTCCTGCGCGGCTTCCCCGCGACCCAGGGCCTGAAGGCCGTCCAGGAGGGCCACTTCCTGCGGATCGGCTCCGAGGTCACCACCATCGCCGGGGTGCGCAACGCCGACACGGTGGGGCAGATCGCCGCCACCGTGTACCCGGCGCTCGTCGAGAAGGGCCGGTAGGCCGGTGGCATCGGCCGCCGTCACCGCCAGGCGGAGCCGGACGGGGACGCTGCGCGCCGGGCCGCTGGCCGTCGTGCTCGCCCTCGCCCTGGTCGCCGCGCTGACCGCCGCCGTCTCGCTCGGCTCGGTGGACATCGCCCCGGGCGAGGTCTGGTCGGTGGTCGCCCACCGGCTCACCGGCCGCGCTCCCGAGCCCGGCACCCGGGACCTCATCGTCTGGCAACTGCGCGTCCCGCGCGCCCTGCTGGCGGCGATGGTCGGGGCCGGGCTCGGCCTGGTCGGCACCGCCGTCCAGGCACTGGTCCGCAACCCGCTCGCCGACCCCTACCTGCTCGGGATCTCCTCCGGAGCCTCGCTCGGCGCGGTCGCGGTGATCGTCCTCGGCGGCGGCCTCGGCCTGGAGCTGGCCTTCGGCAGCGCGATCGGACTGACCATCTCGCTGGCCGCCTTCCTCGGCGCGCTGGCGGCGTTCTCCCTGGTCTGGCTGCTGGCCCGGCGCGGCGGCGGGTTCTCGCCGCTGCGGCTCGTGCTGGCCGGCATCGGCATCGGCCAGTTCCTCGCCGGCTTCACCAGCTACCTCGTCCTGCAGACCAGCGACGAACAGCAGACCAGGGGCGTGCTGTTCTGGCTGATGGGCAGCCTCAGCGGCGCGGTCTGGGGTCAACTGGCCATCCCCGCTGTCGCGGTGGCCCTCGGGCTGGCGCTGCTCCAGGCCCGCGCGCGGAGCCTGAACGCGCTGCTGATGGGCGACGAGACGGCGGCCGGGCTCGGGGTGGACGTCACCCGGCTGCGCCGCGAGATCTTCGTCGTCACCAGCGTCCTGACCGGGGTGCTGGTCGCCGTCTCGGGCGCGATCGGCTTCGTCGGGCTGATGGTGCCGCACGTCTGCCGGCTGCTGGTCGGCGGCGACCACCGCCGGCTGCTGCCGCTGTCCGCGCTCACCGGGGCGGTGCTGCTGGTGGTGGTCGACACCCTCGCCCGGACCGCCCTGGACACCCAGGAGCTGCCCATCGGGGTGGTCACCGCGCTGCTCGGCGCGCCCACCCTGCTCTTCCTGCTGGACCGACGACTGGAGCGGAATTGAGGATCGCGGTCGAGGATCTGAGTGTCACCCTGTCCGGACGGACGGTGGTGGCCGGCGTCCACCTGGTCGCCGAGGAGGGGGAGATCGCCGGGCTGGTCGGTCCGAACGGCAGCGGCAAGTCCAGCCTGCTGCGCACCGTCTACCGGCATCTGCGGCCGAGTGCCGGGCGGGTTCTGCTGGCCGGCCGGGAGCTGGCCGGGCTGACCGCCGCGCAGTCCGCGCGGCACATCGCCGCGCTGCCCCAGGAGCGCGGCGGGGACTTCGAGTTGACCGTCCGCGAGGTGGTGGCGATGGGCCGCACCCCGTACAAGCGGGCCTTCGCGGCGGACGACGCGGAGGACCACCGGCTGGTCGCGGACGCCCTGGAGCGGGTCGAGATGGCCGGCGCGGCGGACCGCCGGTTCGCCCAGCTGTCCGGCGGTGAACGCCAGCGCGTGCTGCTGGCCAGGGCGCTGGCCCAGCAGCCGGACGTCCTGGTGCTGGACGAGCCGACCAACCACCTGGACGTCCGGCACCAGGTCGAGCTGCTCGGGCTGCTGCGCGAACAGCGCCGCACCACGCTGATCGCGCTGCACGACCTCAACGCGGCGGCCTCGGTCTGCGACCGCCTGCACGTTCTGCACGAAGGCGCCCTGGTGGCGTCCGGGCCGCCGCGCGAGGTGCTGACCCCCGAGCTGTTGGCCAAGGTCTTCGGGGTGCGGGCGGCGGTGGTCGAACACCCGCTCACGGGTGATCCGTTGATCGCGTTCGACCACCGCACGCCCGCCTCGATGGCGGGATCGCCGAAGCGTCAGGAGGTCTCGTAGTGGCTCGGGCGGCCGTCGCGCTCCACCAGCCGGCCGATCCGCCCGGCCTCCTCGCTGCGTAGCAACTCCCAGCGCCCGTCGGGGCGGTGGAGCACCGCGGAGTGCCACGGCGTCATCCAGACGTCGGCGGCCTCCAGCAGTCGGATGCCGAACTTCGCCACGCCGACCCGCTGGGGGTGGATGGAGAGCCGGAAGGACCGGGGGTGCTGCTCGGCGATCAGGTCGCCCCAGGCGCGGCTGCGCTGGATGACGCCGTACGCGCGCTGCCGGCAGTCGCGCTGCAGGGCGGACCTGGTACCGGTGAAGCCGGCGGTGTCCTCGGTGAGGAACCGGGTGATGCCGCGGTAGAGGCGCAGGGTCTCCTCGTCGGTGAGCACCTGCTCGCGCAACTCCTCCTTGCTGGGCGCGTACTGGGCGTGCACCCGGGCCCGCTTCTCGTCGAACGGCAGGTCGCCGAGGACGGCCCGCAGGTCGAAGGTGGCGAGGTGGCTCAGGCCCTCCCGCGCGATCATCGCGGAGAGCGCGTCGGAGTACTCGTCGATGTGGTCGTCGGGGACGTGGATGAGGTCGCCGAAGATGTGGCCGTCGGAGCAGATGAGGATCTGCGCGCCGGGCTCGTAGAGCGTGCCGATCTCCTCGCAGAGCCGGTCGAGGAAGGTGAGCGAGAGGCGTTCGCCCTCGTCGGGCAGGTGGCCGAGGACCTTGGCGGAGTTGGGCGACTTGCAGGGGAAGCCGGGCAGGGTGAACACGATCGGGTCGCCGGCGGCGACGAAGTCGGCCAACTGCTCCAGCTGGAGCGGGAAGTCGGCGGTCGTGGCGTCGACCTCGGGGTCGGAGGCCCGGCGGTGCGGGAGCAGCAGCTCCAGGATCGCGGCGCAGATCCGCGGCACGGACTCCGGCGCCGGGGCGCCGGGGCGGCGGGCGGCGCCGGGCGGGGCGGCGCCCGGCCGGGGCTCGGCGGTTCGGTGGTCGGTGGGCCCGTGTTCGGCGGGTCGGGCGGTGGTACCGGCCGCGGTGGCGGCCGGGGAACGGGTGTCGGTCGGGGAGTCGGTCGCGACGCCGGTAGGTGGCATGGTGGTCCTCCACGGGACGAGCGGTGTGCGGGCTTCGGGGCAGGCGGGAGCCACGCCCGGCGGTGGCCGCCGGGACGACGGGAGGGAGCGCGGGGGCTTCGGGGCGGTCAGACCCGCCGGTCGTAGGCGACCGGGAGGCGGTTCACGCCCCGGGCGAGCACGGCGGGCACCCAGGTGAGCGCGTCGATGCCCGCGCCGTCCTCGGTGGACGGCCGCAGTCCGGGCAGCCGGGTGAGCAGGGTGGCGAGGGCGATCTGGAGTTCGAGCCGGGCCAGGGCCGCGCCGGGGCAGTAGTGGATGCCGTGGCCGAAGGCCAGGTGGGCGTTGGGGGTGCGGTCGAAGTCGAGGACGTCGGCCTCGGGGAACTGCTCGTCGTCGCGGTTGGCGGCGCAGAGCGAGACGATCACGGAGTCGCCGGCGGGGACGGTCGTGCCGTACAGGTCGCTGTCCTCGGCGAAGAAGCGCCAGGTGGTGAGCTCGAACGCGGCGTCGTGGCGCAGCAGTTCCTCCACCGCGCGGGTGAGCAGGCCCGGGTCGGCGGCGATGCCGTCGCGCAGCCGGGCGAGCTGCTCGGGGTGGCGCAGCAGGGTGATCAGCATGGTGGTGATCTGGTTGGTGACGGGCTCCTGGCCGGCCACCAGCAGCTGGAACACGATCGAGTCGCGCTCCTCGGGGGTCAACTCGCCCGCGTCACAGGCGGCGACGAGCCGGCCGAGCAGGTCCGTGTCGGGCCCGGCGGGGTCGTGGTGGGCGCGCTTGTGGGCCACCACGTCGGCGATGTACCCCTGGAGGCCGCGCAGCCGGCCCTCGTAGGCCGGCCGGCCCGGGTCCTGCGGGCCGACCGGCTGGACGACCTTGCCCCAGTCCCGGTCGAAGCGGGCGGCCAACTCCGGCGGGAGTCCGATGACTTCGGCGAGCACCCGGAAGGGGTAGTGGGCCGCGAAGCCGGCCACCAGGTCGGCGCCGCCGGTCCCGGGCAGCTCGTCGACCAGGGCGTCGGCGAGCTCCTGGACGCGCGGCCGCAGGGACTCCACCCGGCGCGGCGCGAAGGCGTCCAGGACGAGCCGGCGCATCTGCGTGTGCTTCGGCGGGTCCTGGTGCAGCAGGTGGACCTGGAGCTGGGAGTGCTGCGGCTCGGGCATGATCGAGGCGAGCCGGCGCCAGCCCTCGTTGCCCAGGGCGTGGTTCTTGCCGAGTCGCGGGTCGTTGAGGGTCTCGTGGGCGGCCCGGTAGCCGGTCACCAGCCAGGCGGCGATCCCGCTGGGGAACCGGACGCGGTGGACCGGCCCGGCCTCCCGCATCCGCCGGTAGAGCGGATAGGGGTCGCTCTTGTACGCGGGCCCGTACAGCGGTACCGGGTCCGGGAGTTCGTCGTAACCGAACGGGCAGCGCGGGGCGTCCGCCGGGCCGGCGTCGGCGGCGGTCGGGTCGTGGACGGTGTCGGTCATGCGGGGTCCTCCGGTCGGGATCGGTGGTGCGCGCGAGGGCGCTTCGTCAGGATCTGGAGCGCGTCGTGCTGTCGGCCCCGCTCGCCCCGTCGGTGCTCCCGGCCTGCTCGGGGAGCGGGGGGAGCGCGGCGCGGGCGGCGCGGGCGGCGCGGGCGGCGCGGGCGGCGCGGGCGGCGCGGTGGGCGCGGTGGTGCAGGGCGAGGAGGGCCACGGCCGTGGTGGCGGCCAGCGTGGCGAGGACGAGTCCGGCGCGGCCGGCCGTGGGGCCGCTGCCGCCGACCAGGGCGGCGGAGGTGCCGAGGGCCGGGCCGAGGGCGAACCCGAGGCTGCGGGAGAGCTGGACGACGGAGCCGGCGGTGGCCAGTTGCCCGGCGCGGGCGGCGCTCATCACCAGGGCCTGCACCGGGCCGCCGTTGAGGCCCATGCCGGCCCCGGCGAGCGCGAGCCGCCAGGAGATGTCGGCCGGCGTCCAACCGGAGTCCAGCGGGACGAGCAGCAGCAGACCGGTGGCGGTGACGACGGCGCCGGTCAGCGCGGTGGGCCGGGCGCCCCAGCGGTCGGCCAGCCGCCCGCCGAAGCGGCCGGCGAGCACCATGCCCAGCGGGAACGCCAGCATGGTCAGGGCGGTGGTGGTGGCGCTGATCCCGTCGTCCCGGCGCAGGTGCTGGGCGAGCAGGTAGTGGGTGGCGGCGAAGCCGGCGGCCAGGGCCAGCACCGAGCCGTTCACGCCGGCGGTGCCGGAGGCGCGCAGCACGGCGGTGACCGGCCGCCCGCCGGGCCGGCGCAGCCAGAGCGCCACCAGCGGGGCGGCGGGCAGGGCGAGCAGCAGCAGGCCGGGCCGGTCGGGGGCGAGGGTGAGCCCGAGCATGACGGCGGCCACGGCCGAGCCGATCAGCGCGGCGTCGCCGAGGGAGCCCCGGTCGGGCAGGCGCAGCCGGCCGCCCCGCGGGGCGTGCCGGTAGGCGATCGCCAGGGCGACCAGACAGACCGGCAGCTTGACCAGGAAGATGGCCCGCCAGCCGACGTGGTCGAGCAGCAGGCCGCCGAGCACCGGCCCGGTGACGGCGCCGAGCGGGCCGAGGGTGGCGGGGACGCTCATCGCCCGGCCGCGCAGCTGGGGCCGGACGGCGGTGGCGGCCAGCACCGGCATCAGCACGAACAGCACCGCGCCGAAGGCGCCCTGGGCGAGCCGCGCCGCGATCAGCCAGCCCGCCCACGGGGCGACGGCGGCGAGCACGCTGCAGAGCGCGAAGCAGCTGACGGCCAGGAGCAGGGCGGACCGGGCGCCGACCTGGCCGAGCCAGCGCCCGGCCGGCAGCAGCAGCGCCACCAGCGGGAGCTGGTAGCCGAGGACGGCCCACTGGGCGGTGGTCGGCGAGACGTGCAGTCCGGCGGCTATGTCGGTGAGCGCCAGGTTGACGACGTTCATGTCGAGCATCGCCACGAACGAGAGCAGCCCGGCCGCCACGACCAGGATCCACCGGTCCGGCGGCTCTGCCGGACCGTCACCCGGTCCGCCGGTGGCCGGCGCCTGTCGCGCTGCCATGGGTCCTCCTCCGCTTGCCGTGCCGTGCGACACCGCCTCGTCGGCGGCGTCCGGTACAGCAGTCGGGGGCGGGGGAGCTCCGGTTCCGAACACCTGAGGGAATTTCCCGGTTGGCCGGAATGGGGCGACCGGATGGCTGGTCTAGACCACTAGTGATCTAGGAAGCCCTCGGTTCAGCGCCGGTTCGGCCCTGGTTCGGCCCCGGTTCTCCCGGCACGATCGACCCCGTCGGCCCGGTGCCGGTCCGGCAGGGAGGCGAGTCGGTCGGACGGCGGCACGGGGGTCGCTCCGATGGCGGCACGGGGAAATAGCCCGGTCCGTTCCGGGGTTGCAGCCAGGCACGACGCATGATCGCGGCAGGACCGGAAGGATCATCATGAAGATCGGCATCATCGGCGCGGGCAACATCGGCGGCAACCTCACCCGGCGGCTCACCGCCCTCGGGCACGAGGTGTCCGTGGCCAACTCGCGCGGCCCGCAGACCCTGGCCGCGCTGGCCGAGGAGACCGGCGCCACGCCGGTCGCCGCGACGGAGGCGGCGCGCGGCGCCGAGATCGTGGTGGTGACGGTGCCGCTGAAGAACGTGCCGGACCTGCCGTCCGGCCTGTTCGACGGCGCAGCCGAGGGCTTCGTCGTGATCGACACCGGCAACTACTACCCGCAGCAGCGGGACGGCCGGATCGCGGCCATCGAGGAGGGGCAGACCGAGAGCCGGTGGACGGAGGGCCACCTCGGGCACCCGGTGGTGAAGGCCTTCAACGGCACCTACGCCGAGGACCTGCTGGAGCGGCCGCGCCCGCAGGGCGACCCGGACCGGCTGGCGCTCCCGGTGGCCGGTGACGACGAGGCCGCCAAGCGCGTCGTCCGGGCCCTGATCGACGAGCTGGGCTTCGACAGCGTGGACGCGGGCGGTCTGGACGACTCCTGGCGCCAGCAGCCCGACACCCCCGTCTACGGTCTGCGGGCCGGCGTGGACGCGGTCGTCAAGGCGCTGGCCGAGGCCTCGCCCGAGCGCCCCGCCGCCTTCCGCGCCCAGGCCTGACGCGCCAGGCCTGACGCACCAGGCCCGACGCGCCGGGCCCGGGCCCGGTCGGCGCGCCCGCCCGGTTCCTTTCCCCGATGAGGGAGGAACCGGGCCGGGACGCGCCGACCGGGCCGGTGGCGCGGCGTCAGCAGGCGGCGGCCAGCGGGGTGGCCGGTCCCGGGGACGCCGGGTCGCCGGTCTCGGCCGCCCGCAGGCGGGCGATCAGTTCCTCGCGGGCCCGGGCGACCCGGGAGCGGACGGTGCCGACCGGGCAGCCGGCCACCGCGGCGGCCTCGGCGTAGCTCAGGCCGACCACCTGGGTGAGCACGAAGGCCTCCCGGCGCTGCGCGGGCACCCGGTCGAGCAGGTCGCCGAGCGCGACGCCGTCCTCGAAGCCGGCGGCGGGCGGGGCGCTCTGCCGTTCGGCGGCCTCCTCCCAGTCCGGCAGGGCGGCGCAGCGCGGGCGGGCGGCGGCGGTGCGGTAGCGGTCGATGACGGTCCGCCGGGCGATCGACAGCAGCCAGGTGCGGGCGGAGGAGCGGCCGGCGAAACCGGGCAGGCTCCGCAGCGCGCGCAGGAAGGTCTCCTGGGCGAGGTCGTCGGCGGACTGCACGTCGGTCAGATGGGCGACGAACCGCCACACGTCCCGCTGGGTGGCCATGACGAAGGCCTCGACGTCGGCCGGCCGGCCCGCGCGGGCGGCGAGGGCCAGCGCGGTCAGCTGCTCGTCATCCATGCCGCACCCCCACCCGGTCGGTCCGGCCCGGGGCCCGGTGCGGGACGATGGTCACATGAGATGCGCCCAGTTCCGTACTGCTCTGTCCGCCCGTCTCGACGGTGAGCCGACCGGTCTGCCGGACCGGCGGCTGGACAAGCACCTCGCGCGCTGCGAGGCCTGCCGCGGCTGGCAGGAGCAGGCGGAACGGCTGCGCGGTCGCACGACGGGGATCGACCCGGACGGCCCCTCGGCGGCATGGTCGGCGAACCTGCTCGCGAGCCTGGGCGGGCGCGGGTCGGGTGCGGGCGGTCCCGGCGTGACGGGCGGCCCCGGGCAGGGGGACGGCGGGTCGGGGCCGGAGCGGTAGGACGGTGGCGCCGGGCGAGGCCGGTGCGCCGTCGTAGTCAGGCATGAAGAGGTCCTGAGGAGAGTGCTCGGGAGCGGCGGCCGCTGCGGGCGGCGCGCTCGGCGTCGGTGGACGCGCACGGATCGCCGTGTCCCGGCAGGGGGCGGCGGGGCGTGCGGGCCCGGGCCCCGGCGGCGCGGCCTACGGCCACGGCGCGGGGCGACCTGCCCACCGCGGCGCGGACACCGGAACGGCGTCGGGCGGCGGGCGCGTCAGCAGGCGGCAGCGAAGGACGGCGGCCCGCGCCGGACGAGGGCGTGCGAGAGCAGGACCGGTCGGGGCGGGCGGGCCCGACGGGCGGCGGGCCGGGGCGGGACCGGCGGCTCGAAGCCGCGCGGTCGGGTGAGCAGGGCGAGCACCGGGAGCAGCAGGACCCCGGCCAGCACGGTGCCGAGTGCTCCGAGCAGTTCGAACAGCCGGGTCAGCGCGGTCTCGCCGCGCCGGAGCAGCAGCGCGCAGGCGAGTGCGGCGAGCAGGTGGGCGGTGAGCATCCCGGCCGACATGGAGTGGGCCGCCATGTCGTGGCCGGACATCCCCGGCATCCCCGAGGCTCCGGACAGCCCGGCCGGGTCGCCGGACAGGCCGGACCCGCCGGTCAGGCCCGCCAGCCCGTGGTCCGCGGCGGCCGTGGCCGGAGGCGGGCCCACCGCGGCCGCGGTGCCGTGGTGGTGCGCCCCGGCCAGGACGCGGACGCCCGTGGCGGGCGGCACGTCGGGGTCGATCCCGGCCATCCGGGCCAGGTCGGCGGGGGAGAGCCCGGTGGGCGTCTGGTCCGGATTGCAGAGCAGCAGGCCGGCCCAGTCCGTCGTGGCGATGCGGCCGAACCCGCCGCGGTCGGCGGCCAGGGCCCCGGCCTGTTCGAACATCAGGTGCAGCGCGCTCTGCGCGGCCACCATCCAGACACTGATCGGACCGAGCCCCCGCCGCTTGCCGGCCAGCAGCCAGCCGAAGCCGAGGGTGAGACCGAAGGCGCCCGCCAGGACCGGCGGGGAGACCCCGGCGCCGGCCATGGTGACGTGCGCCGCGGCGGCCAGCGCCACGCAGAGCGCGGCGAAGACCACGGCGCGCAGTGCGCGGATTCGGTCGGTCATCACGATGACACTCATCGTCGCATTCGCCCCGGCGGGCCAGGACCGCGCCCTCGGGTATTGGCCGGTTCGGCCCCGTGAGAGCATGCCCGGCCGCCCGGTCCCGGCTGCCCGGACGGGCAATCGGCCAAGCGATCGGACGGGCGATCGGAGGGGCAGTCGACCGTGGTCGGCGGACCGCCACCGCCCGGCCGTCGCCGGCCCCCGAGGGCGACGCGCCAGAGGCGGTTCGTACGGTTGCCCGGCCCCGGCTTGTCCGTTCCGGCACGGGACCGCCGCCCGCGCCCGCCCGTACCGTCTGGGCACCGCGCGGCGCCGCGCCGCCGGTTCGACGACGGCACGGGCCGGTGAGCACGGAGAGGCGGGCGGGCCGATGTACTGGCTGGTTCACGACTATCGCGAGGACGACCTCGCGGCGGTGGTCCACTTGATCGACACCACGGCGGAGCTCGGCCAGGAGTCGGTGTTCTCCCTGGCGGAGTGCATCAGCGCGCTGACCTCGCGCCAGCCGGCCGTGGTCGCCGTGCACCAGGGGGCGCCGATCGGTGCCGCGCTCGCCTGCGTGGCGGGCGAGCGCGCCTGGGTGATGCGGATCGCGATCGCGCCGGCCTGGCGCGGCCGGGGCCTGGCGAGTTCGCTGCTGCGCGAGCTGGAGCGCCGGCTGGTGGCCTGCCGGGTGCGCCGCATCGCCTACGTGCTGCCCGAGGAGGAACTGCTCGGCGAGGGCCTGCACAACGCCGGCTACACCCGCCGCCCCGCGGCCGCCTACTTCGAGAAGGACGAGCCGCAGGCGGGCGCGGCGAGCGGACTCCTGGAGGAACTCGGCGGCCGGCTGCTGCCGGGCGACCTCTGGGCCAAGGTGGCCGGCATGGAGACCGAGAAGAACCTGATCGAGCGCCGGGTGGTGGCACCGCTCGCCGAGCCCGAGCGGGCCGCCCGGCACGGTGTGCGCCCGCCGCGCGCGATCGCCCTGTTCGGACCGCCCGGTACCGGCAAGACCACCTTCGCCCGGGCGATCGCCTCCCGGCTCGGCTGGCCGTTCGTCGAACTGCTGCCGTCCCGGCTGGCCGACGAGGGCAACCTGGCGGCCGCGCTGCGCGACGCCTTCGCCCGGATCGGCCGGCTGGAGCGCGCGCTGGTCTTCATCGACGAGGTGGAGGAGATCGCGCCGCTGCGCACCGAGGGCGTCCAGGGCGGCATGCACGGCGTCACCAACGAGCTGCTCAAGCTCATCCCGGGGTTCCGGGAGGGCGAGGAACGGCTGCTGGTCTGCGCGACCAACTCGATCCGCTCGCTGGACCCGGCGTTCCTGCGTCCGGGCCGCTTCGACTACCTGATCCCGATCGGCACTCCGGACCCGGCCGCGCGCTCCGCCATCTGGTCCCGGTACGCGGCCGGCCGGGCGGACGTGGACCTCGACGCGCTGGTGGGGGCGAGCGAGCTGTTCACCCCGGCGGACATCGAGCACGCCGCCCGGGTCGCCGCCCAGGCGGCCTTCGAACGGGACCTCGCCGGAGCGGACCTCGCCGGAGCGGACCCCCTCGGAGCCGCCGTGACGGGGCCGGACCCCGACGCGACGGGGCCGGACGCCGCCGACGGGGCGAGCACCGAGGACTACCTGGCGGCCATCGCCCGGGCCCGGCCGACCGTCACCCCGGCGATGATCGAGGAGTTCGGCGCGGACATCACCTCGCATGCGCGCGTCTGAATGTCGTTTCATCGCATGGTAGTTGCGGTTTGACACCCTGCCGGTCGGTGCTGACTAAATGTGGGCACCGACAGGACAGGAGGCCCGGCATGGGCACAGTGGCCGCGACGGACACCGCCGCCGTCGACCTCGCCGACCCCGGCTTCTGGCAGCTGCCCGCGCCGGCCCGGGCCGCCGCCTTCGCCGAGCTGCGCCGACTCCCCGGCCCGGTCTTCGTCGGCGAACGGGCCGGGGAGCGGGCCGGCGGCGCCAAGGGCGGCAGGACCGGCAGGAGTGCCAAGGGCGCCAAGGGCTACCACGCGCTGGTCCGGCACGCCGACGTGGTCGAGGCCAGCCGCACCCCCGCCGTGTTCCTCAGCGGTCCCGGGGTCACCACCCCCGAACCCGCCCGCTGGGTCCGGGCGCTGTTCGGCGACTCGATGGTCAACCTGGACGACCCCCGCCACGCCCAGCTGCGCCGGATCGTCTCCCGGGCGTTCACGCCGCGGCTGATCGCCCGGGTCGAGGACGACATCCGCCTGGTCGCCGCCCGCCTGATCGACCGGGTGGCACGGGACCGGCCCGAGGACTTCGTCACCTCGGTCGCCGCCGAGCTCCCCTTCCAGGTCATCTGCAACATGATGGGCATCCCGGAGGAGCCCCGCCGCGCGATCCTCGACCAGGTCAACCACGCCTCCGAGAACACCGGGGTGGCCCGGCCGCTGCGCAGCCGGATCCGGGTGCCCGGGCGGGGCCTGCGGGCGCTCGCCCGGATGCAGGGCATGGTCGCCGAACTCGGCCGGGAGCGGCGCCGCCGGCCCACCGACGACCTGATCTCCGCCCTGGTCACCGCCGACGTCGACGGCCGCCGGCTGACCGGCCGGGAGCTCGGCGCGTTCTTCTCCCTGCTGCTGGTCGCCGGTGTCGAGACCACCCGCAACGCACTGGCCCACGGCCTGCACCTGCTCACCGTCCACCCCGAGCAGCGGGCCCTGCTGCTCGCCGACCCGGACCGCCACCTCGGCGGCGCGGTGGACGAGATCGTCCGCCACGCGACGCCGATCATCCAGTTCCGCCGCACGCTGGCCGTCGACCACCGGCTGGGCGGCCCCGAGGGCCCCCTGCTGCGGGCGGGGGAGAAGGCGGTGCTCTTCTTCGGCTCCGCCAACCGCGACGAGAGCGTCTTCACCGACCCGGACGCCTTCGACATCACCCGCACCCCCAACCCCCACCTCGGCTTCGGCGGTGGCGGGCCGCACTACTGCCTGGGCGCGCACCTCGCCCGGCAGGAGATGAAGGTGCTCTACCGGGAGCTCTTCACCCGCCTGCCGCAGGCCCGCTCGGTGGGCGAGCCGGAACTGGTCCCGTCCAACTTCGACCACCGGGTGCGGGCGCTGCGCTTCACGTTCTGACGCGGCCCCGCCCCCCGTGGGCGGCTACCCGCCGGTCGGGATGCCGCGGTCGGCCTTCACCTGCTTCATGGTCAGGTGCGAGTTCACCTGGGCGATCCCGGGCAGCCCGGAGAGCACGTCGGTGATGAACCGCTCGTAGGCCGCGATGTCCGCCACCGCGATCCGCAGCAGGTAGTCCGGTTCGCCGAAGAGCCGGTGCGCCTCCACCACCTCGGGCAGCTCCGCCACCCGGTGTTCGAACTCGGCCACCGTCGCCCGGTCCTCGTGCCGCATGGTGATCGTCACGAAGGGCTGGAAGCCGCGACCCACCGCCGCGCCGTCCAGCAGCGCCCGGTAGCCGCGGATCACGCCGTCCTGCTCCAGCTGCCGGACCCGGCGCAGGCACGGCGAGGGGGTGAGGTCCACCCGGGCGGCCAGTTCGGCGTTGGTGAGGCGGCCCTCCTGCTGGAGCTCTCGGAGGATTCTGCGGTCGATACGGTCCATAGCGCAATATTCTGCCAAATCGCGGACCGAACGGGCAGGAAGTGGCCATCGTGTGCCGAGCCGTTCCGGCTACCTTCAGTGACCGTAGCGCCGGAACGAACACGACAGGTCACGACCATGGACACGCACGCCCTCCTCCTCTTCCTGGGGGTCGACCTGCTCCTGGTCTGCACCCCCGGCCCCGACTGGCTCTACATCGCCGCCCGCGGCCTCGGCCAGGGCCGCCGCGCCGCACTGGTCGCCGTCGCCGGCGTCTGCGCCGGATACGCCGTGCACACCCTGCTCTCCAGCGCCGGCCTCGCCGCCGCGCTGCGGGCGGTGCCCGCCGCCCTGCCCGTGCTCCGGCTGGTCGGCGCCGGGTACCTGCTGGTGCTGGCGGCCGGCATGCTCCTCGCGTTGCGTCGGGGCGGGGCCACCGCCTTCGCGCAGGCACCGCCGCAGCCCACCGCCACCGTGCTGCGCCAGAGCATGCTCACCGCCCTGCTCAACCCCAAGGGCCTGCTGCTCTACCTCTCCCTGGTGCCGCAGTTCGTCGACCCGGCCGCCGCGCTGCCGGTCGGCGGCCAGGTGCTCGCGCTCGGCTCGCTCAACGTGCTGGCCTGCGCGGTCGTCTACGCCCTGGTCGCGCACGCCAGTGGCCGGCTGGGCGGCCGGTTCGGCGCCACCCCGCAGGCCGCCCGGCGGATGACGATGGTCTCCGCGGTGCTGCTGATGCTGGTGGCGGGCGTCACGGCGAGCGCCTGAGAACCGGAGCAGAATGCGGGCATGACAGAGCGTCCGCTACCCGCCACCCCGCCCGCCGCCGCCCCCGACGGCCCCACCGCGCACGCCTGGGCCGCCCTGGGCGGGCCCGCCGACCTGCTGGAGCGGGTCTCCTTCCACGGGCCCGAGGGCGTGCTGCCCGCCCGGCTGCCGGTCCGGCAGCTGGCCCGGGCCACCGTCGCCGCCTGCTCGCTGGCCGCCGGGGAGCTGTCCGCGCTGCGGTCGGGCGGCCCGGTGCCGGCGGTCCGGATCGACCAGGGTGCGGTGGCCACCGCCTTCGTCAGCGAACGCCACCTGCGGATCGACGGCCGCGCCCCCGTCAGCTTCGCCCCGCTCTCCGGCTTCTGGCAGACCGCCGACGGCTGGGTCCGCACCCACGCCAACTACCCGCACCACCGGGCCCGGCTGCTCACCGCGCTCGGACTGCCCGCCGACACCGGCCCCGAACCGCTGGCCGCGACGCTGCGCGAGCACCCGGCCGAGTGGATCCAGGAGCGCGCCTACCGGGCGGGAGCGCTCGCGGTGGCCGTCGCGCCGGCCGGCGGCCCCGCGCTCCCGCTGGTCGAGACCCGGGTGACGGACGGGGCCGCCGCCCGCCCGCTCGGCCCCGCCGGTCTGCCCGCCGAGGGCGTCCGCGTGCTTGACCTCACCCGGGTGATCGCCGGCCCCGTCGCCACCCGCACGCTCGCCCTGCTGGGCGCCGACGTCCTGCGGGTCGACTCGCCCCGGCTGCCCGAGGCCGAGGACGCCCACGCCGACACCGGCTCCGGCAAGCGCTCCACCCGGCTGGACCTCGCCGCCCCCGGCGACCGCGCGGTCTTCGAGGAGCTGCTGGCCACCGCCGACGTCGTCGTCACCGGCTACCGCCCCGGCGCCCTGGACGCCTTCGGCCTGGCGCCCGACGCCCTGCTCGAACGGCGCCCCGGCCTGGTCGTCGCCCAGCTCCACGCCTGGGGCCGGACCGGCCCCTGGGCCGGGCGCCGCGGCTTCGACAGCCTGGTCCAGGCCGGTGTCGGCATCGCCGTCACGGAGGCCGGCGCCGACGGCCGCCCCGGCGCGCTGCCCGCCCAGGCGCTCGACCACGGGACGGGCTACCTGATCGCCGCCGGCGTCCTGCGCGCCCTCACCGAGCAGCGCACCGGCCGCCCCGGCGGCCGCCACTTGCGCTTCTCGCTGGCCGGTACCGCCTCCTGGCTGCAGCACGGCATCGGGCCCGCCGCCCCCGGCCCGGCGGCCGCGGAGCCCTACGACCCGCAGCGGTGGCTGACCGAGGCGGACTCCCCGTACGGGCGGCTGCGGTACGCGCTCCCGCCGATCGGCTACCAGGGCGGCCCCGCCGACTGGTCCCGCCCGCCGGGCCGCTGGGGCACGGACGCGCCGGCCTGGAGCTGACGGGCGGCCGCCGCCGGGGAGCTGTCGGCGGTGGGTGGCAGGATCCCGGTATGACCGCGCACGCGAGCGACTACGCCTGGCTCGACTCCGGGGAGTTCGCCACCCTCACGGAGGCGTACTGCCTGACCATGGTCGAGGGGGTGTCCGCCGGCGAGCTGCTCCGCCGCTTCGGCGCCGCCCCCGGCCGGCGGGTCACCGGTACCCCGGAGGTCCTGGCGGCCTGGGACCGGTACGAGGACGGCGGCGACACCGGCGAGGACGGCGACGAGGACGGCGACGGCCACGGCGACGAGGCGCTCGACGGCGACGAGGAGCTGCTGCTCGTCGCCGTCGCCGAACTCGACGGCTGGGCGGTGGCCCTGGAGGTCAACGGCTACCTCGGGACCAGCTGGGGCCTGCTGCCCCGCCTCGCCGAGGGCACCAGGCTGGTCTCGCACTTCCGGAACGTCAACGCGGTGGACCACTTCCACTGGCAGGAGGGCGAGCGGCACCGACTGCACTTCGAGCCGCTCTTCCCGGCGGACCGCGACGGCGCCGACGCGGACGCGGTGGCGGAGCTGCTGACGGCGGTGGGCTTCGACCTCAGCACGGCCGAGGGGCGCGGCATCGACCGGACCACGCCCGCGGCCTTCGCCCTCGGCGAGGAGCTCACCGGGCTGCGGCTGACCCCGGAGCGGCTGCGGGCGGCGGAGTTCGTGATCGGCTACGCCCCCGTGCCGTAGCGCCCGCTGCCGGGCGCCCGCCGGGGCGCGGGGCCGCGGCCGTCAGACGCCGGACGGGATCTCCTTGGCCCGGCTGCGGACCTGGAAGGCGGTGATGATCTCGATCAGGCCGAGGAACAGCAGCCAGCACCCGGCGAGCACGGTCAGGGCGGTGATCGAGCCGACCGGCCAGACCATCAGCAGCACGCCGGCCACGGTGTTGGCCGCCCCGGCGAAGGCCTGCCAGCCGCGGGCCGGCATGTCGGCGTCCGAGATCGCGGCGACGAGCTGGGTGATGCCCCGGAACAGCCAGCCGATGCCGATCCAGAGCGCCAGCAGCAGGAGCGACTGCACCGCGCTGCGGAAGCACAGCAGGCCGAGCAGGACGCAGAGCGCGCCGCTGATGAAGGCCAGCACCCGCATCGCGGTGGTGACATGGGTGCCGAAGGCGGCGACCAGCTGCACGATGCCGATGACCAGCAGGTAGAGGCCGAACAGCACGCCCACGACCATCAGCGTCTGCTTCGGCCAGGCGAAGACGATGATCCCGAGGGCGAGCGAGACGAGCCCGGCGAGCAGCAGCACCTGCCAGGCGGCCTTGGCGAGCATTCCGAGCGGGCCCCGGACCGGCGAACCGTCGGGGGTGATGATCGGGGAGACCACGGTGGTGTACTCCTGGCGGCTTGGGAGGGGCGGAGGACACTCCTGACGATCGTCGCGGGGGCGGCGCACCGCCCGTCGGGTTCGCCCGTCCGGGGGACGGAACTGAGGTCCTCCCGGACACCGGACGGACATCTCCCGATCACTCGCCGTCGATATGGTCCGGCGGTATGACGTCTGAAGGGTGGGGGACCCCTACGGGCGAGCCGATCAGCCAGCACTACATCGTGTGCGGCGGTAACGCACTCGCCCACCGGCTGGCCGTCGAGCTCGTCGAACACTACGAGGTACCGGTGGTGGTGCTGGTCCCGGACCGCACCCGTGACCACGCGCCGCAGATCGAGCAGCTGCCGGGGGTGGCCGCGGTGGTCGAGTACAGCAGCGTCACGGAGGAGGCGCTGCGTGCCGTCCGGGTCGAGACCGCGCGGGGGATCGCCCTGGTCGACGGGAGCGACCAGGAGAACATCCACACCGCGCTCAGTGCCCAGGACCGCAATCCCGGCATCCGCATCGTGCTGCGGATGTTCAACCAGCGGCTCGGCGACAACATCGAACGCCTGCTGCGGAACGGCACCGCGCTCTCCGGCTCGGCCACCGCCGCGCCCGCCTTCGCCGCCGCCGCGCTGTCCCGGCCCAACTCCGTCCAGGTCGGTGACCGCTTCCTGCACATCGCCTACGACGACGACATCGACTCCGGCCGGATCTGCGTCGTCGCCGACCGGATCGACCGGCAGGACCTCAGCCGGATCCGGCTGCTGCCCGAGCAGGAGGGGGACTCGGCTCCGTTCGTCCGGCTGGCCAGCGCGTTCGGCGACGACGGGCCGGTGCGCCGCGGCCGCGAGGGCGCTCCCGGCACCGGGCCGGCCGAGGCGGGGAGCGCGGAGCCGGCGGGGCGCGCGGAGCCCGCGGTCGGACCGCCGGCCGGGGAGCCCGGCGGGGTGGCCGCCCTCCAGGCGCTGCCGACCGAGCCGCCGATCCGGATCGGCTGGTCGCGCCGGCTGCGCTGGCGGCTGCTCGACACGCTGCGCTTCTTCACCAGCGCCCGGCTCCGGCTGGTCCTGATCACCGCGCTGGCGGCGGTGCTGATGGCCTTCGGGCTGCTCTGGTACCTCAACCGGGACTTCGGCTGGTCGCTCTACGTCTCGCTGCTCGACCTGGCCGGGGCCGCCCAGCCCGACCAGCACGCCGACGCGGCCGCGGGGACGGGCACCGGCGGCACCTGGCAGCGGGTGGCCCAGGTGGTGATCACCTTCTGCGGGATCACCTTCGCCCCGGTCGCCACCGCGATCATGGTCGAGGTGCTCGGTTCCGGCCGCCGGGGGCAGCCCCGCAACCCCGGCGCCGGCACCCGGGACCACGTCATCGTGGCCGGGCTGGGCAACCTGGGCACCCGGGTCGTCGCCCAACTGCACGGCCTGGGCGTACCGGTGGTCGGTCTGGAGCGTGACCCGCAGGCCCGCGGCATCTCCGCGCTCCGGGCCCTCGGCGTACCGGTGGTGGTCGACGACGGCCCGCTGGAGGAGCAGCTGCGCCGGGCCCGGCTGAAGCACAGCCGCGCCGTGGTCGCGGTCAGCGGGGACGACGCCACCAATCTGGAGGCGGCCCTGGAAGCGCGGGCCGGCAAGCCGGACGTCCGCGTGGTGGTCCGGCTCTTCGACGACAACTTCGCCCGGCACGTGTACGCGACGCTGGACAACGCGGCGTCCCGCTCGGTCTCCTACCTGTCCGCCCCGGCCTTCGCGGCCGCCCTGATGGGGCGTGAGGTGCTGGGCACCCTCTCGGTGTTCCGGCACGTCCTGCTGATCGCGGAGCTGCGGGCGGAGGAGGGCAGCGGGCTGATCGGCATGAACCGGCACGACCTGGAGGACCCGGGCGGCGTCCGGGTGGTCGCCGTCCGGCTCGCCGCCAGGCCGCACCTCTACACCTGGAACTACGCCGACCGCACCCGCCGCCTCGAAGCGGGGGACCGGATCGTGGTCGCCGCCAGCCGCAGCGGCCTCGCCCGGCTCAACACCCCGGTGGTGGCCGAGGGCTGACGGACGGGCGGGGGCGGCGGGCGCCGAACGGCCGCCGCCCCCGCCCGTGCCGGATCAGCGGTGGGTGAACTCCGGCGGGCGCTTCTCGGCGAAGGCCGCCATGCCCTCCTTCTGGTCCGCGGTGGCGAAGGTCGCGTGGAACAGCCGGCGCTCGAAGCGGACGCCCTCGGCCAGGGTGGTCTCGAACGCCCGGTTGACGCTCTCCTTCATCATGATCGCGGCGGGGGTGGACATCTGCGCGACCGTCTCCGCGGTGGCCAGCGCCTCGGCGAGCAGCTCGCCGGCCGGGACGATCCGGGAGACCAGGCCGGCCCGCTCGGCCTCCTCGGCACCCATCATCCGGCCGGTCAGGCAGAGTTCCATCGCCTTGGCCTTGCCGACCGCGCGGGTCAGCCGCTGCGAGCCGCCGATCCCCGGGATGACCCCGAGCTTGATCTCCGGCTGGCCGAACTTCGCGGTGTCGGCGGCCAGCAGGATGTCACAGAGCATCGCCAGCTCGCAGCCGCCGCCGAGGGCGAAGCCGGCCACCGCCGCGACGACCGGCTTGCGCAGCTCGCCGAGCCGGTCCCACGGGCCCAGCCAGTCGTCCAGGTAGACGTCGGGGAACGCGTTGCCCTGCATCTCCTTGATGTCGGCGCCGGCCGCGAAGGCCTTCTCCGAGCCGGTGATCACCATGGCGCCGATCGCCGGGTCCCGGTCGAACGCGGTGGCGGCCGCGACCACCTCGTTCATCAGCTGGGTGTTGAGCGCGTTCAGCGCCTTCGGCCGGTTGAGCGTGATCAGCCCGACCCGCCCCTTGCGCTCGACCAGGATCGTCTCGTAGGTCTCGGTCATCGCCGTTGACTCCCATTCCGCTGCTCGGCACCACACCGGGTGCGTCCTGACCACCCAACGATCTACGACGGGCCCCGCCTCGCGCCAGTCTTGCCATGCGAGACGGTGGTCACGGGCTCCGGCGTCCGGCGGGTCGGCTCCGGCCGGGGCCGGTCCGCCGCCCCGGCCGGTCCGACGGCGGTCAGGCCAGGCCGAGTTCGTCGCCCCCGCGCGGGGCGAAGAAGCGGTCGACCTCGGCCGCGGTGACCCCGGCCGGCTCGGCCGGGGACCAGCGCGGGGCACGGTCCTTGTCGACCACCTGGGCGCGGATGCCCTCGACGAGGTCCGGCGTGGTCAGCGCGTGGCAGGAGATCCGGTACTCCTGGTCGAGCACCGCCTCCAGGGAGGGCAGCGTGCGGGCCCGGCGCAGCGCGGCGAGGGTGACCTTGACGGCGGTGGGGGCGTTGCCGAGCAGCTGTTCGGCGGCCTCCTTGGCCTCCGGGACGCCGCAGCCGAGCAGCCGCTCGACGATCTCCTCGACGGTGTCGGCCGCGTAGCAGGCGTCGATCCACTGCCGCCGGTCGGCCAGGGCGGCGGGCGGTGCCGGGGCGGCGTGGGCGGCCACGGCGGCGGTGAGGCCGGCGCCGGTCAACTCGGCGGTGCCCGCCAGGGCGGCGAGCAGCGCGGGGATCCGCGCGGTGGGCACGAAGTGGTCGGCGAAGCCGCAGTACAGGGCGTCGCCGGGGCCCATCGAGCCCGAGGTGAGCCCGAGGTGGAGGCCCGACTCGCCCGGGGCGCGGGCCAGCAGCAGGCTGCCGCCGACGTCCGGGACGAGGCCGATCCTGGTCTCCGGCATCGCCACGACGGACCGCTCGGTGACGATCCGCACGGCGCCGTGGGCGGAGAGGCCGACCCCGCCGCCCATGGTGATGCCGTCCATCACCGCCAGGTACGGCTTCGGGTAGCGGGCGATCAGCGCGTTCAGCCGGTACTCGTCGCGGAAGAACGCCCGGGCGCCGGCGCCGCCCGCCTTGGCGTCGTCGTGCAGGGCCCGGATGTCCGCCCCCGCGCAGAGGCCGCGCTCACCGGCGCCGGTCAGCACCACGGCGCGCACCGCGTCGTCCGCCGCCCAGCCGTCCAGGGCGGCCCGGACGGCCCGGATCATGTCGTGGGTCAGGGAGTTGATCGCCCTCGGCCGGTCGAGCACGATCCGCCCGACGCCGCCGTCCCGGTAGGCCTGTACCTCTGCGCTCATCGGGCCCGCTCCCGTTCGTCGTCGCTGTCCGTCGTGGAGAACTCCGCCGTCACCGTACCCCCGGCGGGTGGCCGCCCCGGCGGCCGGGGACGCGACGCTGCGTGCCGGAGGCGGCGCCGGGTGTCCGGCGCCGCCTCCTGGGCGCTCCGGCGGCCGTGGTGCCGGCCGCGGTGGGGCTACGGCACGACCCGGCCGGTCACCTCGCCGAAGCCGACCACGGCGCCGTCGCGGCCCGGGGCGGTGGCGGTGATGACGACCTCGTCGCCGTCCTCCAGGAAGGTCCGGACGGTGCCGTCCGGGAGCTTCAGCGGCTCCTCGCCGTTCCAGGTCAGCTCGATCAGGGCGCCCCGGGTCCGCGGCTCGGGGCCGCTGACGGTGCCCGAGGCGAAGAAGTCCCCGGTGCGCAGCGAGGCGCCGTTGGCCGTCAGATGGGCGAGCTGCTGCGCGGCGGTCCAGTACATCGAGGCGAACGGCGGGTGGGAGACCGGGTGCCCGTTCAGCCGGACCTCCATCGCGAGGTCCAGGCCCCACGGCTCGCCGCCGCGGTCGTCCAGGTAGGGCAGCGGCTCGACGTCCCGGGCGGGCGGGGCGACCCGGGCGTGCTCCAGGGCGTCCAGCGGCACGATCCACGGCGAGACCGAGGTGCCGAAGGACTTGCCGAGGAACGGGCCGAGCGGCACGTACTCCCAGGCCTGGATGTCGCGCGCGGACCAGTCGTTGACCAGGCAGACGCCGAACACGTGCTCGCGGAAGGCGTCCAGCGGGACGGGCGTGCCGAGCGCGGACGGCGTGCCGACCACGAAGCCGACCTCCGCCTCGATGTCCAGCCGGCGGGTCGGTCCGAAGGACGGCGCCGGGTCGGCCGGGGCCTTGCGCTGCCCGTGCGGGCGGACCACCTCCGTCCCCGAGACCACCACCGTGCCGGCCCGGCCGTGGTAACCGATCGGCAGGTGCTTCCAGTTGGGGGTGAGCGGCTCCGAGCCGGGGCGGAAGATCCGGCCCAGATTGGTGGCGTGGTGTTCGGAGGCGTAGAAGTCGACGTAGTCGGCGACCTCGAACGGCAGGTGCAGCTCCACCTCGGCCAGGGGCAGCAGCAGCGGCGAGAGCGCCGCCCGGTGGGACTCGTCGGTGAGCCAGCGGGTCAGCGCCGCGCGCACCTCGGTCCAGACCGGACGCCCCGCGCCCAGCAGCGGATTGAGGCTCTCGGCGTCCAGCAGGACGGACGGCTCCCCGGCCGCGCGGGCGGCGGCCCCGGCGTCGAGGACGAACTCCCCGACGCGTACGCCGATCCGCCGCCGGCCTGGCCGGTCGGCGGCGGTGAAGACGCCGTACGGCAGGTTGTGCACGCCGAACGGCGAGTCCTGGGCGCTGGCGAGCCAGCTGCGGGGGGTGCTCAACGGTCCTCCTGGGGCATGGGACTGGGCGACAGCAGGCCGAGCCCGGCCAGGTCGTCCAGGGGTTCGGCGACGCTGCAGGTGCCGAACGCGGTGAACGAGTTCCTGATCACCGTAACCTGACGGTCGGTCAGTTCGCCGACCGCCTTGGCCAGCACGGCGCCGGAGCGCTCGGCCAGCACCTCGGCGGCGGCCGACCGGTCGGTCTCCTGTGCGGCCAGCAGGACGTTCAGGAAGCCGTGGTGCTCGAAGCCGGTGACCGGATCGGTGTGCCGGACGGCGTGGTGCAGCCCGGCGGTGCACTTGTACGGCAGGCCGCGCTGCGCGCAGCCGGTGAGGAAGCGGGCCAGCTCCTCCTCGTCGGGGAAGGCGCCGGCCACCACCCCGCCGGTGCGGAACTTCGCCCGGTACGGGCTGTCGACCAGGACGTCCAGGGCGTCGCCCAGCGCGTCGCCGCGCAGCAGTTCGCGCGGCAGCTCCACGGCGGCCGGGACGTCCGGCGGCAGCAGCAGGTCCAGCGCGGCGACCGCCTCGCCGGCGTCCCGGGTGGCCAGCTCGACGCCGGCCACCTCGAACGGCGCGGCGGCCTCCAGGGCCGGGCCGAGCTCCGCACTGCCCCCCGGCAGTACGAGCCCGACCCGCAGCGGCCCGGTGTGCCGGGCCGGGTCCGCGGCGGCCGCCAGCTCGCCGAGCCGGCCCGCCCCGCAGAGCAGCGGGCCGACCGCGGCGGCGTACCAGGCGCTGCGGTGCGCCCGGTGGGCCGGCACCGCGTCGGCGAGCGGCAGGTTCCCGGGCGGGAACACGGCCGCGTCGTCGAAGAGGTCCCGGAACAGCTCGGGGATCGCGCTCATCGCGCGGGCCCCCGACCGGCCCAGGTCCACGCGTAGTTGCCGTCCTCGGAGGCCCGGCCGCCCTCGCCCAGCTCCAGTGGCCGGAAGGTGTCCACCATCACCGCGAGCTCGTCGAAGAACTCCGCGCCGATGCTGCGCTCGTACGCCCCCGGCTGCGGGCCGTGGGTGTGGCCGCCGGGGTGCAGCGAGATCGAGCCCTGGGCGATGCCCGAGCCCTTGCGGGCCGCGTAGTCGCCGCCGCAGTAGAACATCACCTCGTCGCTGTCCACGTTGGAGTGGTAGTAGGGGACGGGGATCGAGAGCGGGTGGTAGTCCACCTTGCGGGGCACGAAGTTGCAGATCACGAAGCCGTTGCCCTCGAACACCTGGTGCGCGGGCGGCGGCTGGTGGATCCGGCCGGTGATCGGCTCGTAGTCCCGGACGTTGAGGACGTACGGGTACAGGCAGCCGTCCCAGCCGACCACGTCGAACGGGTGGTGCGGCACGGTGTACCGGGTGCCCGCGACGCCGTTCGGGCCGCGGTGCTTGACCAGCACGTCGACGTCCGTGCCCTCGACGAGCAGCGGGCCGGCCGGACCGCGCAGGTCCCGCTCGCAGTACGGCGCGTGCTCCAGCAGCTGGCCGTACTTGGAGAGGTAGCGCTTCACGGGGGAGATGTGGCTGTTCGCCTCGATGCAGTAGGCGCGCAGCGGCTCGTCGCCGGCCGGCACCCAGCGGTGCGTGGTCGCCCGGGGGATGACCACGTAGTCGCCCTGGCCGACCTCCAGCGTGCCGAAGACCGTCTCGACCGTGCCGCTGCCGGACTCCACGTACACGCACTCGTCGCCGAGCGCGTTGCGGTACAGCTCGCTCGGGGCCCCGGCGGCGACGTACGAGATCCGCACGTCGCCGTTGCCGAGGACGAGCCGGCGGCCGCCCACCACGTCGGCGGACTTCCACTCCTGGCCCGCGAACAGCTCGTGCAGCTTGAGGTGCCGGGGGAGCAGGGGGTGGTTGGGCACCGTCGACTGGTCCGGCAGCTCCCACGGCACGGCGTCCACGACGGCCGAGGGGATGCCCCGGTGGTAGAGCAGCGAGGAGTCCGAGGAGAACCCCTCCTCGCCCATCAACTCCTCGTAGTACAGCCCGCCTTCGGGGGTGCGGTGCTGGGTGTGCCGCTTGGGCGGGATGCTGCCCAGCTGCCGGTAGTACGCCATCGTCCTGCTCCTCCTGGCCCGTTCGCCGACTGGCCCGTTCGCCGTTCCCGCTCCGATCGGGGGTGCTGATCAGAGGTTGCCGCGGCGGTCCTGCTCGCGCTCCAGGGATTCGAAGAGCGCCTTGAAGTTGCCCTTCCCGAAGCCGAGCGAGCCATGCCGCTCGATGAACTCGAAGAACACGGTCGGGCGGTCGCCCTGCGGCTTGGTGAAGATCTGCAGCAGGTAGCCGTCCTCGTCGCGGTCGACCAGGATGCCGCGCTTCTTCAGCTCCTCGACCTCGACCCGGACCTTGCCGATCCGGGCGCGCAGCTCCGGGTCGTCGTAGTACGAGTCGGGGGTGGAGAGGAACTCCACGCCGTTGGCGCGCAGGATGTCGACGGTGGAGAGGATGTCGTTGGTGGCGAGCGCCAGGTGCTGGCAGCCGGGGCCGCCGTAGAACTCCAGGTACTCGTCGATCTGCGACTTCTTCTTGGCGATGGCCGGCTCGTTGAGCGGGAACTTCACCCGGTGGTTGCCGCTGGCGACGACCTTGGACATCAGCGCGGAGTACTCGGTGGCGATGTCGTCGCCGACGAACTCGGCCATGTTCACGAAGCCCATGACGCGGTTGTAGAAGCCGACCCACTCGTCCATCCGGCCGAGCTCGACGTTGCCCACCGCGTGGTCCAGGGCCTGGAAGAGCCGCTTCGGGTGGCCGGCGGTGCGGGCCACCCTGGTCTCGGCGGCCACGAAGCCCGGCAGGTAGGGGCCGTGGTAGCGGGAGCGGTCGATCAGGGTGTGCCGGGTCTCGCCGTAGGTGGCGATGGCGGCGCGGCGCACGGTGCCGTTCTCGTCGGAGACGTCGTTCGGCTCCTCCAGCACGGTGGCGCCCTGGGCGCGGGCGTGCGCGATGCACTTGTCGACGTCCGGCACCTCCAGGGCCAGGTCGACGACGCCGTCGCCGTGCCGGCGGTGGTGGTCCAGCAGCGGGCTGTCCGGGGCGACACCGCCCTTGATCACGAAGCGGCAGGAGCCGGAGCGCAGCACGAAGGCCTTGCGGTCGCGGCGGCCGGTCTCCGGGCCGGAGTAGGCGACCAGCTCCATGCCGAAGACGGACTGGTAGAAGTGGGCCGTCTGGGTGGCGTTGCCCACCACGAACACGATGGCGTCCTGCGCGGTGACAGGGAACGGGTCCGTGGCGGGGTCGTGCTCGACGAGGCCGACGAGGCGGCGGAGCTGCTCGGCGTCGAGACCGGCCTCGCGTTCCTCGGGGGTCAGCTCAAGGGCGTGGGACTGCGGGGTCATCGGTCGTTCCTCCACATTGAGGCCTCGGCATTGAGGCATCCGCTTGAGGCGGCCGCACCGCTGGGTGGGTGGTGCGGCTGAGCGGAGAGCTTGCTCCTGTCGGGGTGGTTGGGCAACAGGTCGGGATTTCACTGTTCAATGTGTACAAGCTGGTCAGGAAATGGCCGGTCCGGCTGCACAAAATGCCTGGTCGTCCGAGGTGGTTCGCGAGAGGTCTGTACGGCGGTCGATCGGGGCCGGTCGGGCCGGTCGGGGCTGTTCCGGGGGGTTCGGTTCGGGTCGGTGGGGTCGCTCACGGGGTGGCCGGCGGGCCGGCCGGCAGGTACCGCAGGAACCAGTCGCGGGCCAGCTCGGCGACCCGGTCGAGCGTGCCCGGCTCCTCGAAGAGGTGGCCCGCTTGCGGCACCACCGCCAGTTCACTCTCGCAGCGCAGCCGCGCCCGCGCCTGCCGGTTCAGGTCGATCACCCGGCCGTCCAGACCGCCCACCACCAGCAGGGTCGGCGCGGTGACCTCGGCCAGCCGGCCGGGACCGGTGAGGTCGGGACGCCCGCCCCGGGACACCACGGCGCGCACCCCCTCGCCCAGCGCGGCGGCCGTCGTGAGCGCGGCGGCCGCGCCGGTGCTGGCTCCGAACAGCCCGAGCGGGAGAGCCCGCTCCCGGCCCTCCGGCAGCTCGGGCAGGAGCCCGGCCACGGCGGTCAGCCGGGCCCCGAGCAGCTCGACGTCGAACACCTTCCGCCGGTCCGGCTCCTCGTCCTCGGTGAGCAGGTCGAACAGCAGGGTGGCCAGGCCGGCCCGGTTCAGGGCGGCGGCCACCCGGCGGTTGCGCGGGCTGTGCCGGCCGCTCCCGCTGCCGTGGGCGAACACCACCACGCCGGCCGCGTCCGCCGGGACGGTCAGCCGGCCGGCCAGCCGGACACCCGCGATCGGCAGGACCAGCTCACGGTCCACCCCGCTGCCGACCGCCCCGGCGCCGTCCTGGGCGGGCGCGGCCCGCGCCTCGGCGAGGTGGCGCAGCACCTCCTCGTCACCGGTCTGCGAGAAGTCGCCGTAGAACTCGCCGATCGCGAAGAACGGCGACGGCGTGCCGACGCAGACCAGCTCGTCCGCGATCCCGGCCAGCCGGTCCGTCCAGTCGTCGGGCGCCACCGGAACGGCCAGCACCACCCGGGCCGCCCCCCGGGCCCGGACGATCACGCAGGCGGCCCGGGCCGTGGAGCCGGTGGCGATGCCGTCGTCCACCACGACCACGGTGCGGCCGCGCAGTTCCTCGGGCGGGCGTCCGCCCCGGTAGCGGCGGGCCCGCCGCTCCAGCTCCGCGCGCTCGCGCAGCTCGACGTCGGCGAGCTGCCCGGGCGTGACGCCGACCAGCCGGATCACCTCGTCGTTGAGCACCCGGACGCCGTCCTCGCCGATCGCGCCCATGCCCAGCTCGGGCTGGCGGGGCACCCCGAGCTTGCGGATCACGCAGATGTCCAGCGGGGCGCCGAGCGCGGCCGCGACCTCGGCGGCCACCGGGACCCCGCCGCGCGGGAGGGCGACGACGACGGTGCCGGGGCCGCGCAGGTGGCCGAGCAGCGCGGCCAGCCGGCGGCCCGCGTCGGTGCGGTCGGTGAAGTGGGTCCGGGTGCGGTGCATGACGCGGCCTCCGGTTCCACCGTACGTCGGCGGGTGGCGCCGGGGGCGGGCCGTTCCCGCCTCCGGCGGCCGGTGGGCGCCCCGCGCCGCACGCCGTCGCCCCGGCGGCCGGGATCCCCGGGGGGACCGGCACGAAGGACGGGACGTTCGGCAGGGATCCGGTGCACTACCTGCTCCCCTACCTGCGGCCCGGAGCCGGGAGCGGTCACAGCGCCCGCGCGCCCTGACCTGCCCGTTCCGCGCCCGGCCCGCTCCCGGTCCCGGCCCTTCCCGGTCCTGCCCGCGCCCGGCCTGTCCCGGTGCCGCCCCGGCCTGTCCCGGTGCCGCCCCGGCCCGTCCCGTGTGCCGACCGGGCCGGGACGGGCAGGGCGGCTCAGGCGCCCGGGGCGTCGGGCGGGCCATCGTCGAGATCGGAGAACCCGGGAAGCCGGAGCAGTCGCAGCAGGAGCGGGAGGTGGATCGCGATGGGCGGCACAACCGTATTCGACCGTCGGATCCAGGCCGGCCCGGCCGGCATCCCGCTGGCGGTGCGCCGGGGCGACGGTTCCTGGGCCGAACTCGCCGAGCGGACGGCCGCGTTCGGGGCCGAGCGGTTCCTGCTCGTGACCGACGGCGCGGCACCCGTCGACGACCTCGCCAGGGTCCGCGCCATGGCCGCCGCGCAGGCGCCGTGCACCGTCATCGACCTGCGGTCCGCGCCGCTGCCGGACCGGCCTGCCCCGGACGGGGGCACCGGTGGCCGCACCGTCGTGATCGCCCTCGGCGGTGAGCGGGCCTGCGCCGTCGCGGCCGACCTGCGGCTGCCGACCACCCTGGCGGCGGCCGTCGGGCCCGCGCTCGCGCTGCGGTGCCCGCCCCCGGAGGCCCGCGAGCTGCCCGACCGGACGGCGCCCGCGCTGGTCTGGGTCCGCGGCGATGTGCTGGCCGACCGGCCCGCCGCCGAGACCAGGGCGGGCATGATGGGCGTGATCCGGCACGTGCTCGCCGTCTGCCCGGCGCAGTACGAGGCGCTCGCCGAGGCCCTCGACCCCGAGGCGCGCTACTCCGAGCGCACCGTCGCCGGCTTCCTCGCCGTCTGCGCGGACGCCCGGGCCGCCCTGGTCTGCTTCGACCCGTTCGAGACCGGCCCGGCCCTCGCCCTGGGCTACGGGCGGCGCCTCGGCGCACTGGTTCGCCGCCTGGCCGGCCACCCCTTCGCGCCCGGCGACGCCGAGGCCCTGGGACTCCTGCTCGCCGCCCGCCTCGCGGTCCGGCTCGGCCTGCTGGACGCGGCCGGAGCCTGGGCCCACCGCGAACTGGTCGCCCGCAACGGCTCGGTGACCGGCCTGCCCGGTGGTACGGACGTGGCGGCCCTCGCCGACGCGCTCGGCGCGGCCCTCGCTCCCGGGCCCGGTCTGCTGCTGCTCGCCGGTCTCGGGCGGCCGTCCTGCGTGGACGGCCGGCTGCTCACACCGGTGGGAGCCGCGCCGGTGCGGGCGGCGGTGGAGGGGCTGGGTCCGGTCGGGGTGCCGTCCGGTCGGGTCGCGGAGCTCCTGCCGGTGACCGGGTGAGCGCGGGGTCCCGGTGCGCGGCACCTCCGGACCGGGCGGGGCCCGGGCAGCGGGCGGGAGCAGGACGGGACACGGTCACCGTGCGACCGGGACGACGGGCGGCACACCGTGGAACGGCAGGGCGGACCGGACCGGGCCGCCGCCGACCAGAAGGAGTCACCGCCATGACGGGCACCGTCATCACCGACCTCCGCCGACGCGGCGCCGTCGACCCCAGCCGCGTGCTGACCGGGCCGCTGCGCGCGGTCGGACTGCGGTGGCTCGACCCGGGCCGCACGACCGAGGTCATCGCGGAGGGCGTCGAGCACGCCCTCTACGTCACCGCCGGTTCGGGGACGGCCACCGGCCCGGACGACGCCGCGGAGGAGGCGCCCGACGCCGGGTTCCCGCTGGTCGAGGGCACCGCGCTGACCCTGCCGCTGGGCGGGCGGACGGTGCTCACCGCCGGCACGGCGGGGCTGGAGTTCTTCCAGGCCGTCCTGGCCGTCGCCGGCCGCCCGGCCGGGTCCGAGGCCCCCGGACCGTCCGGCGGACGGCGGCGCGCCGACGGCCATGCCGGGGACCGCCACGCAGCTGACGGCCCGGGAACAGCCCGTCCGGACCGGCCCCCGCGCCCCCGGCGGTCCGCCGATCCGGAGCACCCCGAGCAGCCACAGCACCCCGAGCAGCCACAGCACCCCGAACAGGCACAGCACCCCGAACATCCCGAGCACCCCGAACGTCCGAAGGGAGGCGAGTCACGGTGATCGTCACCACCGCCGCAGGCTCCGCCGCCGTCATCCTGGGTCCGAACGGCGAACGGATCCGCCTCCGCTGCCTGGCCCGTCGCTCCATGCTCGCCAGTGCCTGCGAGTCCTTCGACCATCTGCGGCTGAGCCCCGGCGCCCGCCACACGCTGCCGGGGCAGGCCGGGACCGAGGTCGCCCTCCATGTGCTGCGCGGCTCCCTCCTCGTGGGGCAGACGCCCGGCGAACCGAACCACCTGGCGGTCGACGGCGACCTCCTGCTGGCCCGCCCGGGCACCCCGCTCCAGCTGGAGGCCGGACCGCTGGGTGCCGAACTGCTCTGCCTCACCCTGGCCGCGGCCCCCCGCGCCACCGCCCGCCCGGCCCCGGCGCGGCGGCGCACCGAGTGGCGTACCCGCCCCTGACCCGCCCCGAGCCCGCCGGCCCTCCCGGCCCGGGTGCTCCGCTCCGGAGCGCCCGGGCCGGACGGCTGCCCCGGCCCCACACCCGCAGGTGCACCCCTCCCCGACCCGCGCCGGGGCCGCCCCACGTGCGCGGGGCCGTGCCGCGTCCGGCCCTGCGCGGGCCGCCGCCCTGTCCGCCGTCCCGTCCGAAGTCCCGTCCGAAGCCCCGGAGTGGGACCGGAACGGGACGGCGGGCCCATGCGCCCGGGGCGGCGGCCCGCGCAGGGTGGAGGAAGAACGGCCGACCGGCCCGAACCGGTCGGAAGTCGAAGGATCTGGAGCATCCCCCATGGCAACGAACACGGCAACGAAGACGTTCTGCGTCGCGTCCGTACTCGTCGGCCTGGCCGCGGCAGCCGTCGTGTGTCGGAACGTCGTCGACGGCGCGGCAACCACCCCCGGCCCGGCGCCCAAGCGCGGTGGGACCACCAACAGGTGCAAGCCCGGGGAGAAGGACTGCAAGGGCTGAGGCGCCGTCCGTCCCCGTCCCCCTGAACCCGTCGCCGCCCCCGGTGCAGCCCGCACCGGGGGCGGCGGCCGTCCCTCATGCCGTGCCCGCGCCGCCCTTGGACGGGAAGCGGGGGAGCACGGCCCGCACCCGGGTCCCGTGTTCCCGAGGCAGCGGTGCGACCGTGCAGCTGCCGCCGATCTCGGCGGCCCGGTCGGCCATCGACCGGACCCCGACCCCGCTCCCCTCGCCGCCCGCGGGCTCGGGCACGGCGTCGCCGTCCGCCTCCCGTCGGTAGCCGACCCCGTCGTCCTGCACGGTCAGCGTCAGCGTCTCGTCGTCCACCCGGACCACCACCTCGGCGCGTTCGGCGCGGGCGTGCCGCAGGACGTTGTTCAGCGCCTCGGCGGTGATCCGGTAGACGGCCACCTCGACGGCGGCCGGCAGGGGCGGCAGGGGATCGGGGGTCACGGTGGCGTCGACGGCGAGTCCGGCGCCGCTGAAGGTGAGTGCGAGGTGCTGGACGGCCCGGGCCAGCCCGAACTCGCCCAGTGGGGCGGGCCCGAGGCGGTCGGTGATCCGCCGGACCTCCTTGATCGCCAGCGCGAGGTCGCCCGAGATCCCGGTCAGCGTCCGCGCCATCTCCCCGCCGGTGTCCCCGGCCCGAGCCTCCTCCCCGGAGGCCGCGGCGACCCCGGAGACCCCGGAGGCCCCGGCGGCCGCCGCCGAGGCGACGTTGTCCACTCGCAGCCGGAGCCCGGCCAGCACCGGGCCGAGCCCGTCGTGGATGTCCCGGCGCAGCCAGCGCCGCTCCTCCTCCCGCGCCGCGACGATCTGCGCCCGGCTCGCCTGGAGGTCCTCCTGCAACCGCAGCGAGGCGACGGCGGGCGAGACCTGGTCGGCGAGCGAGCGCAGGATGTCGATGTCGCCGGCCTCCAGCCGCTCCTCGCCCTCCCGCAGCCCGACCGTCAACTCCCCGATCGTCGTGCCGTGGTGGACCAGGGCGAAGGCCTGGTCCGGTCCGTCCGTCCGGCCCACGGCGGCCAGCGGGCGGCGGCCGGCCCGGGTGGTGACGCTCAGTGCGACCCCGGGCAGCCGCAGTTCCTCCGCGACGGTGCCGCACAGGACGGCCGGCAGCCGCTCGGGGTCCACCACCTGCCGGACCCGTCCGGCCAGGGTGCGCAGGACCTGGTAGGGCTGGGCGCGGTCGCCGTAGTAGAGCCGGTCGATCACCCCGACCGCCCACCGGGCGGCCCGGGGCAGGGCGGCGCCGAGCCCGAACACCAGGGCGATCAGCGTCAGCCCGGCCGCACCCCGGCCCGGGACCAGCCAGCCGGAGAGCACGGCGGCCACCACCACGAACAGCGTGGTCACCCCGGTGGCCAGGAGCAGTCCGGTCAGTACCGACCGGGCCGCCCGGTCGAGCCGCCAGCCGCCGTCCCGGATCACCAGGTGGGCGACGGCGACCGCCCAGACCGCGCCGGCGGCGGTGAACAGCCCGTAGCTGAGCCAGTAGTCGTTCTGGAAGCTGCGGTTGTAGTAGTCCTCCAGCCCGGCCCAGAGCAGGTAGGCGCCCAGCATGCCCGCCACGTGCGCCCGGTGGGCCGGGTGCTGCGGCCGGGGCGCGCCGTCGCGGCCGCGCTCCGGACGGGGGGAGGGGCGGAGCAGCCGGACCAGCAGGACGGCGGCGGCGAAGCCGACGAACAGGAAGTTCGCCGGTTCGTAGAGGCTGTCCAGGTGGTCGGCGATCGAGCCGAAGAACCGGGCGGGCGCGCCGTCGGCGAGCGGGTTCGGCCGGCCGTACGAGGTCGCGTGGCTCAGGAACGACAGACCGTCCGGGATCTCCCAGAGCGTGACGGCACCGATGTAGAGCCACCAGCGGCGGTCGGTGAGCCGTCCGTACGGGAGCCAGAGCGGCAGGACGTAGAACAGGGTCTGGCTGATCGTGTTGCAGACCGACCGCAGCACCGCCATCGCCCCCGCGAGTCGCGGATCGGAGAGTTCCACCCAGACGGGTGCCCCGGCGGCGCTGGGCAGCATCGAGGTCAGGGCGTAGACCAGCATCACCCAGCCGAGCGGGCTGCCCGGGCGGTGGGCGTGCAGCAGCATCCCGGCACCGGCGGTGGGCAGTGCGTAGATCAGGATGGCGAGTTGGTCCCGGGGGCGGTCGACCCCGGGCGTACCGAGGTGGACGAGCACGTAGCAGGTCCAGAGGGTGGCGACGGCCAGGCAGAGGGCCGTGCAGGCCGCTGCGGCGGCGAGCTGCCGTTGGGCGGGCGTCCGGCGGGCGGAGGGCCCGGTGGCAGTCCGCGGCCGGGTCGGGATCACCGTGATCATGGCACCGCCTCGCAACGGGCTCGGGAGAGGTCCGGCGGCAGCCGCGCACCGGGCACCATCTCAGTCTCGACCGCCCGCCGTCCCGGGCGCATGGGGCAGCGGTCTCGTCCTCGGCACGGTGGTCCGTCGCCGCACGGCGATCCGCGCATGTCACAGAAAGTCACTCCCGCATCGCTGGTAGTGTCGGCCAGGTGGACCAACAGCACCCCGTCGAACCGCCCGCCCCGCAGCCGGACGATCGGCCCCGGGCCGCGCCGCCGGGCGCGGGCGACGGCTCCGGCGCACCGGGAGCGCCGTCCGGCCCGGGCGGCGGGCAGGTCCCGGAGACCCCCGGGCCTTCGGGCGAGGAGCGGGAGGACTCCTCCGTCCGGGTCCTGATCGTCGACGACCACCCGCTGTTCCGGGAGGGCCTGAGGGCGGCGCTGGAGAGCGCCGAGGGGATCGCCGTGGTGGCCGAGGCGGAGCGGGTCGGCGAGGTCGCGGCCGCCGTCGCCCGCAGCCGCCCGGACGTGGTCGTGATGGACCTCTCGCTGCCGGACGGCTCCGGGCTGGAGGCCGCGCGCCGGCTCGCCGAGCGGCAGCCGTCCCCGCCGGTGCTGATGCTGACCATGTCGGACGACGACGGCAGCCTGCTCGCCGCGCTCCAGGCCGGCGCGCGCGGCTACCTGGTCAAGGGCGCCGGCCGGGAGGAGGTGCTGCACGCGGTGCGGACGGTCGCGGCGGGCGGGGCGGTGTTCGGCGCGGACGTGGCCGGGCGGATCACGGCGCTGCTGGCGGGCGCCCGGCTGCGCGAGGCGGGGCAGCTGTTCCCCGCGCTCACCGCGCGCGAGGCGGAGGTGCTCGACCTGGTGGCGCGCGGGCTGGACAACCGGCGGATCGCCCGGGAGCTGGTGGTGGCGGAGAAGACGGTCCGCAACCACGTGACGCACATCTTCGAGAAGCTGCACGTCGCCACCCGGGCCGAGGCGGTGGCCCGGGCACGCGACATGGGCCTCGGCGACGGCTGAGGCGGCCGGCACCGGGGCGGGCGCGGGGGCGGGGCACGGAGCGGACCGCCGCCCCGCGCGCCCGGGACGCCAGGAAGCCGAGGATGCGGGGGAGGAGGCCCACATGAGCGAACCGGTTCCGGCCACCGGCGCCCGGCAGGCCGGTCCGACCCGGGCGTACTGGGTCTGCGCCGCGACGCTGCTCTCCGGCCTCGGCTGGGTGCTGCTGGCCCTCGTCCACCAGGACGCCCCGTGGACCGACGCGTTCCTGCTCCACGACGGCCAGACGGTGCTGCTCGGCTTCGGCTTCGCGCTCTCCGGGGTGCTCGTCCTGGCCCACCGGGCCGGACCGGACGCCTCCCCGCCGGGCGCCGTCGGCGGTCCCGGCCCCACCGACCCCGGCCCCACCGACCCCGGCCGGACCGCCCCGGCCGCCGCCGCTGCCCCCGGACTCGGCCTCGGAGTGGTCCTGCTGGCCGCCGGTTTCGGCGGCTGCCTCTCCCGCTTCGTGCTGTTCGCGGCCAGGGCGGCCGGGGCCGGCCCGGTGGCGGAGGCCGTCGGGGCGGCCCTGCTGCTCGCCTCCGTCACCCTGTTCGTCTTCCTGGCCATCGCCCTGCCGCTCTGGCTCCCGGAGGGGCGGCTGCCCGGCGGCCCCGCGGGCCGGGCCTTCGTGGTCGTGGTGGCGCTCTGGAGCGCCTGCCACGCCTGCGTGGTCCGGCTCGGGGCGCCGCTGCCCTACTTCGGCGACGTCCTGGTGCCGCCGGGCGAGGGGCTGCCGCTGGACGAATGGCGGGTCACGCCGGTCTCCTGGGCGCTCGTCGCGGTCAGCCTGACGGTGGCCGCGGTGCGCTGGCGCCGCTCGGACCGGCCGCACCGGGCGGTCGCGGCGGTGCTCGTCCCCTACCTGATCTGGCTGGTCACCACCAACATCGCGCTCAGGCTGGGGAACTCCGAGAGCATCGCGGCGGTCGCCTACTTCACCGGCTCGGCGCTGTGGATGCTCGGCGCGGTCGGGTACGGCTTCACCCGGGACCGCTCGCGCTACCTGGACCGGGCGACCCGGCGGATGCTCAGCGTCCTCGCCCTGACCGCCGTGCTGATCTCCGGCTACCTCGGCATCGCGCTGCTGCTGCGCCGCGCGCTGCCGCAGGCCAGTACCGCCGGCGCCCAGCTCCTCGCGGCCGGGGCGCTCGCCATCGGGGGGTTGATCGGCCCGACCACCCGCTGGGTGGTCCGCGCCGTCGACCGGTTCTACTACGGCGAGCGGGCCCGCCCGTACCAGGTGGTGCGCGCGCTCGCCGAGCGGCTCAGCCGGGCCGTCAGCCCCGCCGACGCGCCGCCGCTGCTCTGCGAGACCGTGGTCGGTGCCCTCGGCCTGCCCGGGGCCCGGGTGGTCCTGCACACCAGCAGCGGTCCGCACGAACTCGCCTCGGTGGGCACCGTCGGTCCCGACAGCCAGGTGTTCCCGCTCAGTTACGAGGGCATGGTGATCGGCGACCTCTGCGCGCCGCCGCGCGCCGGGCAGCCCGTGCTGGACGCCCAGGACCGCGAGGTGCTGCGGTTCCTCGCCGACCAGGCCGCGCCCGCCATCGCCTCGCTGCGGATGTACGAGGAGGTCCAGTCCGGCCGGCGGCAGATCGTGCTGGCCCGGGAGGAGGAGCGGCGCCGGCTGCGGCACGACCTGCACGACGGGCTCGGGCCGACCCTGTCCGGGCTGCGGCTCGGCATCGACACCGCGCGGGCCGCCGTCCCCGAGGACTCCCCGGCCGCCCGCTCGCTGCGCGCGGTGTCGGCCGGGATCGGCCAGGCGATCGTCGAACTGCGCCGGATCACCGAGGGGTTGGCGCCCGCCGCGCTGGCCGGCCAGGGCCTGGCGGAGGCGCTGCGGCGGCTGGTCGCCGGACTGGACGGGGAGCGGGTCCGGCTCAGCCTGGAGCTCGACCCGGACCCGCCGCCGGTGCTGCCGGCCGCCGTCGAGGTGGCGGTGCTGCGGATCGGCGGCGAGGCGCTGAACAACGTGCTGCGCCACGCGGGCGCCACCGAGGCCCGGTTGACGCTGCGGGTCCGCCCGCACGAGGTGGTGGTCGAGGCCCGGGACGACGGCCGGGGCTTCCCGGCGGCCCCCGCGGACGGCGGCGAACCCGGCGCCGCCGAGCAGGACGGCGCCGGCCGCCGCGGTGCCCACCGGGCCGGCTCCGGGCTCGGGCTGCGCTCGATGGCCGAGCGCGCCGAGGAGTTGGGCGGCGCCTTCACGGCCGTGAACCACCCCGGTGGCGCCCTCGTCCGGGCGGTGCTGCCCCGGATGCCGGTCGTGTCCGAAGCGACGGCCCCGACCACGGACGGAGCCGACCGCCCGCAGCGGGCCCCTTGACGGAAGCCGGGGTTGGCCCAATCATCATGGTCGCGTCAACTTCGCGGCTGTGCCCCCGCTGTCACCGCTCCCCGACCGGGCTGTCCCGGCCGGTAGCCCTGTTCCCGGCCGGACCCCAACCCGGCCGCCCCTACGACCCGATGGCCCTCCGCGAGGCTGTGCGCTTCCGTTCTGCCCCATCAGAATCTGGAGCCTCCATTGACCGAGCGCGCCTCGCGGCGATCCCGCCTGCGCCGATCCGCCCTGTCGACCGGGGCGGTCGTCACACTCGCCGCCGCCCTGTTCGCCCCCGCCGCCGTCGCGGCCCCCGCCGCCCCGGTGGCACCCGAGGCCCCCCGGGCCGTCGCCGCCGCCCCCGACATCCCGGTCGCCAACGTCAAGGCGCACCTGGCCCAGCTGCAGTCGATAGCCACCGCCAACGGCGGCAACCGTGCCCACGGCCGTACCGGCTACAAGGCGTCGATCGACTACGTGAAGGGCAAGTTGGACGCGGCGGGCTTCACCACCGCGCTGAAGACCTTCACCTACAACGGCTCGACCGGCTACAACCTCATCGCCGACTGGCCGGGCGGCGACACCTCGCACGTCGTGATGGCCGGCGCCCACCTGGACTCCGTCACCGGCGGTCCGGGCATCAACGACAACGGCTCCGGCTCGGCCGGCATCCTGGAGACTGCGCTGGCCGTCTCCCGGGCCGGCCTCCAGCCCACCAAGCACCTGCGGTTCGGCTGGTGGGGCGCCGAGGAGTACGGCATGGTCGGCTCCAAGAACTACGTCAACAGCCTTCCGGCCGCCGAGCGTTCGAAGATCGACACGTATCTGAACTTCGACATGATCGGCTCGCCGAACCCGGGCTACTTCACCTACCGCTACGACTCCGCGCTGGACGCGCTGTTCCGCGACTACTTCGCGGGCATCGGGATCAGCACCGAGCAGGACTTCGAGGGCGACGGCCGCTCCGACCACGCCCCGTTCCAGGACGCGGGCATCCGGGTCGGCGGCCTGTTCAGCGGCGCCGACTACACCAAGACCGCCGCCCAGGCGGCCAAGTGGGGCGGGACGGCCGGCCAGGCCTTCGACCGCTGCTACCACTCCTCCTGCGACACCAGCGCCAACATCAACGACACCGCGCTGGACCGGATGACCGACGCCATCGCGTACGCCGTCTGGACGCTCTCGGCCGGTACCACCACGCCGCCCACCGGCACCGTCTTCGAGACCACCACCGACGTTCAGATCCCGGACTACGGCGCCGCGGTGACCTCCGACCTCGCCGTCACCGGCCGGACCGGCAACGCGCCCGCCGCGCTCCAGGTCGCGGTGGACATCAAGCACACCTACCGCGGTGACCTGGTGGTCGACCTGGTCGCGCCGAACGGCACGACGTTCCGGTTGAAGAACTCCAGCGGCAACGACTCCGCGGCCAACGTCCAGGCCACCTACACCGTCGACGCCTCCGCGGTGCCGGCCAACGGCACCTGGAAGCTCAAGGTGCAGGACATCGCGCGCCAGGACACCGGCTACGTCGACAGCTGGAAGCTCACCTTCTGACGAAGGCGCGCGAGGAAGAAGACGCGCGAGGACGTGGGCGCGCGAAGGGGGTGCCGGCCGCCGCCGGCACCCCCGTCCGGCGCAGGTTACGGCTGCATCTCGTACGCGCCGGACAGCGCCTCGACCATGGACCACACCTTGGCGGCCCGCTCGCCGTCCGCGACCGGGCGGCGGACGTTGGCCAGCGCCCACGCCGCCTGCGCCTCGGTGGTCGAGGCCTTCCCGTGCAGCTCGGTGGCGTGCTTCGAGAAGTCCCGCACCAGCGCGTCGAAGACCTGGTCCAGCAGGCCGGCGTCCAGCCCGGTCAGCTCGGCCTGCTCCAGCACCAGCTGGCCGTAGACGATCAGCGCGAAGAGCTGGCCGATCTCCAGCAGGAAGTCCAGGTCGGCCTGCTGCGCCTCGCTCGGCGCGTCGGTCAGCAGCAGGTCGCAGAACCCGTCGGCCTGCTCGCGGAAGCGGGCCACGTTCGGCAGGTGCGCGAAGGCGTCGTAGGCCTTGCGCCAGTCGTGGAAGCGGATCGCGCCGAGGCCGCGGGCCGGGCCCTGGCGGAACAGGAACTCGTCGTCGGCCGCGTCCAGCCGGGTGGGCACCGGCGCGTAGTCGGCCGGGTTGAAGAGGTAGTTGCCCATGAACTTGAGGATCAGCGCCAGATTGACGTGGACGGTGCCCTCCAGCTTCGGCAGACCGCGGATGTCCTTCGCGGCCTTGTCGAAGTAGGTGTCCGCCTCGAAGCCCTTGGCCGCGATGACGTCCCACATCAGGTCGATGACCTTCTCGCCCTCGGTGGTGACCTTCATCTTGGTCATCGGGTTGAAGAGCAGGTAGCGGCGGTCCTCGGGCGAGGCGGTGCGGAAGTAGTCCACCGCACGGTCGGAGAACAGCTTCATCGCCACCAGGCGGGCGTACGCGTCGGTCAGCTCGCGCCGCACGTGCGGGAAGTCGGTGACCTTCTTCCCGTACAGCACCCGGTTCTGGGCGTGCGTGACGGCCTCGTACATCGCGTGCTCGCAGATGCCGACCGAGGCCGTGCAGAGGTTGAACTTGCCGACGTTGACGGTGTTCAGCGCGGCGTCGAAGGCGGCCTTGCCGGTGTGCAGCACGTCCTCGGCGCGCACCGGGTAGTCCTCCAGCCGGAACTCGCTGACGTACATCTGCGCGTTCACGACGTTCTTGACCAGGTGGTACGCCTCGTGGCGGCTGTCGGCGGCGAAGAAGACGTAGCCCTCCGGGCCGTCGACGTCCGAGCGGCGGCCGAAGACCGAGACCAGGCCGGCGACGTTGCCGTTGCCGATGTAGTACTTGGACCCGGTGGCGGTGAAGCCGCCCTCGCCGTCCGGGGTGAGGATCATGTCGGTGGAGTAGATGTCGGCGCCGTGGCTGCGCTCGGAGAGCCCGAACGCCATCACGTGACCCTCCGCCAGGAGCTGGGCGGCGCGGGCCCGGACGGCCTCGTTCCCGCTCTGCCAGACCGGCCCCAGGCCGAGCACGGTGACCTGCCAGGTGTACCAGTAGCCCAACCCGTAGAAGCCGAGGATCTCGTTCAGCTCGGCGATCCGGGCGGTGTCCCAGCGCTTCTCCGGGTCGGCCGAGGAGGGCGTCAGGAACTCCGCGAACAGGCCCTCCTTCGCCGCGAATTCGAGGAAGTCGGCGTACCAGCTGCGGTCGATGTAGGTGTCGATCAGCGCCTTCTTGCCGCGGGACTCGAACCAGTCCACGGTCGCGCGCAGCAGTCGGCGGGTCGGCTCGTCGAACTGCGCGGGGTCGTACGTACGCGGGTTGAAGAGCATCACGGGCTCCCGGGGGTCGAGGGTGGTGATCGGATGGGGCGGGGAGTTCTCGTCCGTCGGCGGAGCCGGGGGTTCAGGCCCCGGTCCGGTCGGCGGCGAGGCGGTGCAGGGTGGCGAGCACGTCGTCCAGCCAGGCGAGGGTCATCCGCTCGTACTCGATGCCGCCGCGCAGCACCACGTGCTGCAGCTGCTGCCGGGCGTCGAGGGCGGCCGGGTCGGGGAAGTCCCGCTGCTCGCCGTGCAGGTAGCGGGCGAGCAGGGCGGCATGGCTCTCGCGGTGCCGCTCGACCTCGGAGAGCAGGGCGGCCGGGTCGTCGAAGGCGGCCGCGCGGATCTTGACCGCCAGCTCGTGCCGGACGGTCTCCGGTTCGACCGGTTCGCGCAGCCAGCCGGCCAGCGCCGCCCGGCCGGGACCGGCCGCGGAGTAGACCTTCTTGTCCGGGCGGCCGTCCTGGGCGACCTCCTCGGCGGAGATCCAGCCGTCCGCCTCCATCCGCCGCAGCACCCGGTAGATCTGCTGGTGGGTGGCGGTCCAGAAGCGTCCGATGGAGCGGTCGAACCGCCGGGCCAGCTCGTAGCCGGAGCCGGGCTGCTCCAGCAGCGAGACGAGGATCGCGTGCTCCAGTGCCATGGCGGCATCCTGCTATGCAACGAGTTGCATAGGCAAGGGCGTCCCGGCCGGGTGAGACGCAGCTCACCGCGGTGCGCGCCGGGTGTGGGCGGTGAGATTAGCTTCTCGGGCGAAATGGTGCAAAACGGCAGATCGGCGCCAGAATGGTACTGGGCTTGCGCCCTCCGTGTACCGGACCTAGGAGGTGGTATCGGTGTCTACCCAGATTCCGATGGGCATGGAGCACCATCCGGACATCGTCGAACTGCGTGAACACTACGAGCGGGTCACCCTGACTCCGCGCGCCCAGGCCGTCGAGGCCCTGGCTGTCCTCGCCGGTCTGTTCCTGGCGGCCTCGCCATGGATCGTCGGCTTCACCGCCTTCAGCACGCTGACCGTCACCTGCCTGATCGTGGGTCTCGCCTACTGCGTGCTGATGGCCGGGTACGGCTCAGCGTACGAGCGCACCCACGCACGGGCCTGGGCGGCGACCCTGCTCGGTGCCTGGACGATCATCTCGCCCTGGGTGGTGTCCGGAGCGGTCGACCGCGGGAAGAACATCGTGACCTGCATGATCGCGGGTGCCGTGATGTTCCTGCTGGGTCTCGCGGCGATCTCGATGGCCACCATCACGTCGAACGGCGCGTCGATGCGACGTGGCCGGGCCGGCCGGGCCGGGGGCTGACGCCACCCGGCAGTCCGGAGCCGGGGTGCGGGCGGTGAGGCCGCCGCCCGCACCCCGGCGCACGCCGTTCGACCGCTACGGCCGGGGGCCGGTCAGGGACGGGCGCCCCCGCCGCGTGGTCACGGGCGGGTCATCCGCAGCACGTCGAGGGCCTCGTCCAGCTGCTCGCGGGTGAGCTTGCCCTGCTCCAGGTAGCCGCGCTCCAGCACCACCTGTCGGATCGTCTTGCGCTCGGCCAGCGCCTGCTTGGCGACCTTGGCGGCCTCCTCGTAGCCGAGGTAGCGGTTGAGCGGGGTGACCACCGAGGGCGAGGACTCGGCGTACTCGCGGGCCCGTTCGACGTTGGCGGTGATGCCGTCGACCGTGCGGTCGGCGAGCAGCCGGGCGCTGTTGGCAAGCAGCCGCACCGACTCCAGCACGTTGCGGGCGATCACCGGGAGCATCACGTTGAGCTCGAAGTTGCCGCTCGCGCCGGCCACCGTGACGGTGGTGTCGTTGCCGATCACCTGGGCCGAGACCATCAGCACCACTTCCGGCAGTACCGGGTTGACCTTGCCCGGCATGATCGACGAACCGGGCTGGAGGTCCGGCAGGTTGATCTCCCCGAGGCCGGTGCGCGGGCCCGAGCCCATCCACCGCAGATCATTGGCGATCTTGGTGAAGCCGACCGCGACGGTGCGGAGCTGACCGCTCAGCTCGACCAGGCCGTCCCGCGCGCCCTGCGCCTCGAAGTGGTCCCGCGCCTCGGTCAGCGGCAGGTCGGTGGCCCGGGCGACCTCCTCGATCACGGCGGCGGCGAAACCGGGCGGGGTGTTGATGCCGGTGCCCACCGCCGTCCCGCCGAGGGGCAGTTCGGCGACCCGGGGGAGCGTCGCCAGCAGCCGCTCCCGCCCGTGCCGGACCTGCGCCGCGTACCCGGCGAACTCCTGGCCGAGGGTCACCGGGGTGGCGTCCATCAGGTGCGTCCGGCCGGACTTCACCACCTCGGAGAACGCCGCGGCCCGCCGCTCCAGGGCCTCCGCCAGGTGCTCCAGGGCCGGGATCAGGTCGTGGGTGACGGCCGCGGTGGCCGCGATGTGGATCGAGGACGGGAACACGTCGTTGGAGGACTGGCTGGCGTTGACGTGGTCGTTCGGGTGGACGGGGCGGCCGAGCCGCTCGCCGGCCAGGGTGGCGATCACCTCGTTGGCGTTCATGTTGGAGGAGGTGCCCGAGCCGGTCTGGAAGACGTCCACCGGGAACTCGTCGTCCCAGCGCCCCTGGGCGACCTCCTCGGCGGCGGCCGCCACGGCCTGCGCCGTCTCCTCGTCCAGCACCCCGAGCCGGGCGTTCACCCGGGCCGCGGCGGCCTTGATCCGGGCCAGCGCGGCGATGTGGGCCCGCTCCAGCCGCTGGCCCGACACCGGGAAGTTCTCCACCGCCCGCTGGGTCTGCGCCTGCCACTTGGCGGCGGCCGGCACCCGGACCTCGCCCATCGAGTCGTGCTCGGTCCGGAACTCCTGCTGCTCACCCATGACGCGCTGCACCTCCTGGTCGGCCCCGGCCGGGTCTGCTCCCCGACCGGCTGCGGTCTGCGCAGACGACAGCCGCGCAGAGGCCCCCGGTATTTCCGCGCCAGGTGGGGGAACCGGCCGGCCTTCACTCGAAGGAGTGAAGATCGCGACCGGCCGGCCCGAGCGCACCGGTCCGCTTCGTACGCTCGTGCACGCACCGGCTTCACACGCCCGTGCAGGCACCGGGGGAGACGATCACCGAGCAGGGGGCGGACATGGCGGCAACACGGCGCGACCGGGACGGGCTGAGCAGGCGGGAGCTGCTCGGCGCCTCGGCGGCCCTCGGCACGGTCGGCTGGCTGCTGCGCGGCACGATCGGGCCGGACAGCGCGCGGGCCGCCGTCCCGGTGCCGCCCGAACTGCCCGCCGGCACCGAGCTGTACCAGCGGGTCTACCAGAACTGGTCCGGCGAGGTCCGCACCGACCAGCTCTGGACCTGTGCCCCGCGGACCCCCGAGGAGGTCCCGCCGCTCGCCGACTGGGCACGCGCCCACGGCTGGCGGCTGCGCGCCCAGGGCTACCGGCACACCTGGGCGCCGCTCACCGTCGCCGACGACACCCCCGGCTCCGCCCGCGTCCTGCTGCTGGACACCACCCGCCACCTCACCGCGCTCACCGCCGACTCGCCGACCACCGTCCGGGCGCAGACCGGCGCCACCATGGAGAGCCTGCTCGCCCACCTGGCCGGCCGCGGCCTCGGCGTCGCCAACTGCCCCGCGCCCGGCGAACTCACCGTCGGCGGCGTGCTCGCCATCGGCGGTCACGGCACCGCCGTCCCGGCCGCCGGCGAGCTCCGCCCGGACGGCCACGGCTACGGCTCGGTCAGCAACCAGGTCGTCCGGCTCACCGCCGTCGTCCACGACCCGGCCACCGACCGCTACGCGCTGCGCACCTTCGAGCGCTCCGAGGCCGACAGCGCCGCGTTCCTGGTCCACCTGGGCCGGGCCTTCGTCACCGAGGTGGTGCTCCGGGCCGGCCCGGACGTGCCGCTGCGCTGCGTCAGCCGGCTGGACATCCCGGCGACCGAGCTGTTCGCCCGCCCGGGCACCCCGGGCGGCATCCTCGGCCGCCCGCGCACCCTCGCCGACTTCGTCGACCGCGAGGGGCGCGCCGAGGTGATCTGGTTCGCCTGCACCGAGCGCCCCTGGCTGAAGACCTGGAGCGTCGCGCCGCAGCGCCCGCTCGGCTCCCGCACCGTCGACGAGCCCTACAACTACCCGTTCTCCGACAGCATCCCGGAGCCGGTCGCCCGCCTCGCCGGCCAACTCGTCGCCGGCGCCTGGGGGTCGGCCCCGCTCTTCGGCCAACTCCAGTACCTGGTCGCCAAGGTCGCCCTCACCGGGGACCTCACCGACGTGCTGCTCTCCGGCGGCGTGCTCCGTGAGCTGCTCTCCGGCGAACTCCTCACCCACCTGCTCGCCGGCGGCCTGCGCTCCGACCTCTGGGGCCCCTCCCGCACCCTGCTGCAGTACGTCCGCCCGACCACCCTGCGGGTCACCGCCAACGGCTACGCCGTGCTCGCCCGGCGGGCCGACCTCCAGTGGGTGGTGTCCGAGTTCGCCGCCTACTACCGGCAGTTGCTCGCCGAGTACCAGGCGCGCGGGGAGTTCCCGGTCAACGGCGCGGTGGAGATCCGGGTCACCGGCCTGGACGACCCGGCCGCCAGCGGCGTCCCCGGCGCCCGGCCGCCGCTGCTCTCCGCCCTGCGCCCGCGCCCCGACCGCCCCGACTGGGACACCGCCGTCTGGCTGGACGTCCTCAGCCTCCCCGGCACCCCCGGCCTGCACCGCTTCGCCCGCGACCTCGAACGGTTCCTGCTCCGGACCTTCGACGGCACCCGGGCCGGTCTGCGGGTCGAGTGGTCCAAGGGCTGGGCGTACACCGAGGACGCCGCCTGGGCCGACCCGGACGTGCTCGGCCGGGTCGTCCCCGCCAGCCTGCGCGACGGCGGCGGCCCCGGCTGGGACGAGGCGGTCGCCGTACTCGACCGCCACGACCCGCACCGGGTCTTCGGGAACGCTTTCCTGGACACCCTGCTGACGGTCTGACGCCTGGGCCCCGGTTCTCCGCCGGCCGGGTCCTACACGTGCTCCATGACCATGACCGCGACGGTGTCCGGCGCGAGGGCGCGGAAGATGTGCGGGGCGTCCCCGGGGTAGCTGACGTAGTCGCCCGGGTGGAGTTCGACCGGCTCCGCCGGCGGGCCGACCAGGGCCCGCCCGGCGCTGAGCACCACGTGCTCCACCGTGCCGGGCATGTGCGGGTCGGAGGCCCGGGCCTCGCCCGGCTGCGCCTCGATCCGATAGACGTCCCGGCGGGCGTTGGGCGGGCAGGAGGCCAGCAGGGTGGCGGCGTAGTCGGCCCGCTCGGAGTGGGTGACCGGCCCCTCGCCGGCCCGGATCACCCGCACCACCGGTCGCGGCGGGTCGACCAGCCGGCTGAACGGCACGTCCAGCGCGACGCCGAGCGCCCAGAGCGTCTCCACGCTCGGATTGCCCGCAGCCGACTCCAGCTGGGAGAGCGTCGACTTGGCGATCCCGGCCCGGCGGGCCAGCTCGGCCATGGAGAGACCGGCCCGCTCGCGTTCGCGCCGGATGGACGCGGCGATCAGCCCGATCAGCTCCGAGCCGGCCGCGCCCGGCCCCCCGGCTCCGTCGCCCGCGCCGCGGGACCCGGTCTTCGCACTCATCCGCGTTCGCTCCACACGTACGGGCGTTCGCCTTGACGAACGACAGCCTTCGGGTTCACTCTACTGGACATGCGTTCGCTCCTCCGAACACTTGACCGTGCCACGCTGCGGGACATCGCCCTGGTCTGCGTCGCCGACGCCCTGGTCGGCGCCTCCTTCGGTGCCATCAGTGTCTCCGGCGGCCTGCCGCTCTGGCTGCCGATCGCCATGTCGGTGTTCGTCTTCGCCGGCGGTGCCCAGTTCGCCGCCGTCGGCGTCGTGCTCTCCGGCGGCGGCGCGCTCGCCGCCGTCGCCACCGGCCTGGTGCTCAACGCCCGACTGCTGCCCTTCGGCTTCACCGTCTCCGACGTGCTCGACGGCCCGTGGTGGCGGCGGCTGCTCGGCGCCCAGCTGCTCACCGACGAGTCGGCGGCCTTCGCCCTGCTCCAGTCCGACCGGCGCCGGCGCCGCGCCGCGTTCTGGGTCTGCGGCGTGGCGCTGTTCGTGGTCTGGAACGCCTCCGTGGTGGTCGGCGCGCTGGCCGGCGGCCTCATCGGCGACACCGACGCCCTCGGCCTCGACGCCGCCTTCCCGGCCGTCCTGCTCGCCCTGGTGCTGCCCTCGCTCACCGACCGGCGGACCCGGGCCGCCGCGCTGGCCGGAGCCGTGCTCGCGGTCGCCGCCACCCCGTACCTGCCGGCCGGCCTGCCCGTGCTGCTGGCCCTGCTCGGCCTGCTGTTCGCCGGGCCGGGGTCCGGCCGGCCGAACGCTCCGCAGCCGGCTGCCCAGGGCCCCGCCGCGCCGCGCCCCGCACCCGCCGCCGAGGGAGTCCACTGATGTCACTGCTCGCCGTCCTCCTGCTCGCCGCCGGCACCTACGCGTTCCGCCTCGCCGGCCCGGCTCTCGGCGACCGCTTCATCCTCTCCGACCGGCTGCGCCACCTGCTCGCGGTGGCCGCCGCCGTCCTGCTGGTCGCGCTGGTCGCCACCGGCGCCCTCACCCAGGGCCACGGCTTCGCCGGCTGGGCCCGGCCGTCCGGTGTCCTGGTGGCCGGGCTGCTCGCGCTGCGCCGTGCGCCGTTCCCGCTCGTCGTGGTGGCGGGGGCCGCGACCACCGCGCTGCTGCGGCTCTGCGGAGTCGCCTGAGACGGGCGTCCGGACCGGCCGGCTCAGCCCTGCGCGGCGTTGCCCAGGCGCTCCTGCTGGATCTCGGGCCGCTCGCTGTCCCAGAGCAGCTCCCACACCCGGAACACGCAGTGGTAGTCCCGCATGCTGCCCTGGGAGATCAGCAGATAGGTGTCACCGTCCCGGAGCAGGGTGCGCCGGCGGCTGTTGAACGGGTGCTGCGGGGTGTACGACGGGACGAGCCGCCGGAGTTCGGCGAGCGCCTCCTCGCGGCTGCCCTCGATCTCGGCCAGCACCTTGGTGCCCCAGATCCGGTCGTTGCCGACCCCTTCGGTCTCCTGGACGACCAGTGCCCAGCGCGTCATGCCCCACCCCTCGTTCGGATTCCCGTCCGCCCCGCTGAAACGATCATCCTAGGGGTGGCGGTCGGAGGAGGCCGCCGGACGGGGACGACCCGTCAGGTGGCGGCGGCCGGGAGGGCCTTGAAGAAGACGGTGGTCGGATGGAGTTCACCCGCCGGGTCGGTCGCGTAGCCGGGAATGGTCCCCACCCTGGTCCAGCCCGCCGCCCCGTACATCCGCTCGGCGGGGCTGCCCGTCTCGGTGTCCAGCACCAGCAGCCGCAGGCCGTGCCCGGTGCCCGCCGCCTCCAGCGCCGCCAGCAGCCGCCCGGCCAGCCGCTGCCCCCGGTCCGCCCGGCGGACCATCAACTTGGCGACCTCGCCGCGGTGCCGGCCGTTGGCGGTGACCGCCGGCCGCAGCTGGACCGTCCCGGCGATCCGGCCGTCCGCGTCGGCGTGGGCCACCCAGAGCAGCAGTCGCCCGGCCTCGACCTCGGGAGCCAGCGCCCGCCACCAGGCGGTCGCCTCGGCGGGGTCGAGCGGAGCGAGGAAGCCCAGCGAGGAGCCGTCCGCGACGGTGTCCGCCAGCAGTGCGGCCAGCTGCTCCGCCGAGTCGAGCAGCGCGTCCGCCGTCAGCCGTTCAATTGTGTACATGCTCACTCCCTCGCCCTCGTCCGGAGGCCCGCTCCGTACGGAATACTCGCCGGTACCCGCCGCGGCCGACACCCCTTCTCCGGCCCGGCCCGGTGCCCGCCGAGACTACAAGGAGCTGCCATGGCGAAGCCGACCCGGATCGACCCGGCCGACCTGCTCGCCGTCGGTGACCTGCTGACCGACGAGGAGCGGCTGATCCGCGACACTGTGCGGAAGTTCGCCGACGAGCGGATCCGCCCGCACATCGGCGACTGGTTCGAGCGCGGGGTCTTCCCGGCCCGCGAACTCGCCCCCGAACTGGGCGCCCTCGGCGTGCTCGGCATGCACCTCGACGGCTACGGCTGCACCGGCTCCACGGCCGTCGCCTACGGGGTCGCCTGCATGGAGCTGGAGGCCGCCGACTCCGGCCTGCGCAGCTTCGTCTCCGTCCAGGGCTCGCTCGCGATGCGCTCGATCCACGCCTACGGCTCCGAGGAGCAGAAGCGGCGCTGGCTGCCGGGCATGGCCGCCGGCGAACTCATCGGCTGCTTCGGCCTCACCGAACCGGACTTCGGCTCCGACCCGGCCAACATGCGCACCCGGGCCCGCCGCAGGGGCGGCGACTGGGTGCTCTCCGGCTCCAAGATGTGGATCACCAACGGCAGCGTCTCGGACGTCGCGGTGGTCTGGGCGCAGACCGAGGACGGCGTCCGGGGCTTCCTGGTCGAGCCCGGCACCCCCGGGTTCACCGCCACCGACGTGCACGGCAAGCTGTCGCTGCGCGCCTCGGTCACCAGCGAGCTGGTCTTCGACGAGGTCGTGCTGCCCGCCGACGCCGTGCTGCCCGGCGTCACCGGACTGCGCGGGCCGCTCTCCTCGCTGGGCGAGGCCCGCTACGGGATCCTCTGGGGCACCGTCGGCGCCGCCCGCGACTGCTACACCACCGCCCTCGACTACGCCGGGAGCCGGGTGCAGTTCGAGCGCCCGATCGCCGGCTTCCAGCTCACCCAGCAGAAGCTGGTCGAGATGATGCTGGAGGTGGAGAAGGCGTACCTGGTCGCCCTGCGGATCGGCCGGCTCAAGGACGAGGGGGCCGCCCGCCCGGCGCACATCAGCTTCGGCAAGCTCAACAACGTGCGCGCCGCGCTGGAGATCGCCCGCAGCGCCCGGACGGTCCTCGGCGCCAACGGCATCACCACCGAGTACCCGGTGCTGCGGCACGCCAACAACCTGGAGTCGGTGCTCACCTACGAGGGGACGAGCGAGATCCACACCCTGGTCCTCGGCGAGGCCATCACCGGGGAGTCGGCGTACCGCTGACGGCCGCCCAGGGGCCGCCGCCCCGGCCCGCCGCCCGGAAACCGGTGGCCGGGCCGGCGGCGGCCCGGCTACCGTCGGCTCCCATGAACGGACCGACCCGCACCCCCGCGACCACCACCCTCTGGCGGCCCACCGGCCCCGAGGAGCTGGCCCTGGTCGAGGCGGCGGACCGGCGGGCCTGGCCGCCCCGGCTGCCGGACCAGCCGATCTTCTACCCGGTGCTGAACGAGGACTACGCGATCCGGATCGCCCGGGACTGGAACGTGCCCGCGTCCGGCGTCGGCTACGTCACCCGCTTCGAGGTCGACACCGCCTTCCTGGCCCGCTACCCCGTCCGGCAGGCCGGCGGCCGGACCATCCTCGAACTCTGGGTGCCCGCCGACGAGCTGGCGGAGTTCAACCGGCACATCGTCGGCCGCATCGAGGTCGTCCACGAGTTCCGGCCGCGGCCGTGACGGCCGTACCGGGCGCGCCCGTGCTGCTCACCCCGGCCCGGCAGACCGGGACGACCGTCCTGCTCGCCGAGGCCGCCGCCGCGCGCGGCCTGCCGTCCGTCCGGCTCACCGGTCCCGACGTCCTCGACCGGCTCGCCGGGTGCCCGGTCCACTGGTTCGGCGGCCCGCTCGCCGGCGCCCGGATCGCCGACCGGCTCGGCCTCGCCCTGCTGGAACCGGCGGACGACTGGCTGGCCCGGCTGCCCGAGGAGTTCACCGGCCGGCGGATCGAGCTGACCACCCTCGCCGAGGCCTGGACGCTGCGCGGCCCGGCCTTCGTGAAGCCGCCCGCCGACAAGTCCCTCCCGCCGGCCGTCTACGCCGACGGCTCCCGGCTGCCCCGGCACGGCGAGCGGATCGGACCGGACACGCCCGTCCTGGTCAGCGACCCGGTGACGTTCGGGTCCGAGTACCGGCTCTTCGTCCTGGACGGCGAGGTGGTCGCCGGCAGCCGCTACGCCCGCTTCGGCCGGCTGGACCCGGGGCCGGTGCCCGAGGAGGCCGTCGGCTTCGCCCACCGCCTGCTGGCCGTTGCCGGGGACGGCCTGCCCAGCGCGGTGGCGCTGGACGTCGGCCCGCTGCTCGACCCGTACGACCCGGCCGAGCGCTGGGCCGTCGTCGAGGCGAACATGCCGTGGTTCGCGCACTCCTACGCGGCCGACCCGGCCCGGATGCTGGACGTGGTGCTGCGGGCGGCCGGACCGGTCGCGGCGCTGCGGCCCGCCGACCGGCGGTTCGTCCGGGCGAGCGCCGGGCCGGACTGAGGCCCGCGGTCCGGTCCCGCGGTCCGGTCCCCGCCGCCCGGCAGGGGCGGCCCGCCACGGTGCGGACACCCGGCGTTCCCCCGAGGGACACCGGCGGGTCCGGCGGGCCGTGCAGCATGACGCGACCGGTGGCGCCCGCGCGCGCCACCGGGACGCACCGTGAGAGGAAGCCCCCGCATGCCCACAGCTCCGCCGCCCCGGCCCCGGGTCCTCGTCGTCGGGATCGACGGCGTCCGGTACGACCTGCTGGACGAGGTCCCGATGCCCCGGCTGGCGGAGGTGGCCTCGGCCGGCTTCCTGGTACCCGTCACGGTGGCGGAGTCCACGCCCACCATGTCCGGCCCCTGCTGGGCCACCATCGTCACCGGGGTCGAGCCCGCCAAGCACGGCGTCTGGGGCAACCACCTGGGCGGCAACCGGCTCGACGTCTTCCCCGACTTCGCCACCCGCCTCGCCCGCGGCGACCGCCGCCGCACCTTCGTGGCCGCGGGCTGGGACCCGCTGATGATCAACGAGGCCGGCGGCCCGCTGTTCCGCGCCCCCGGCCGGCTCTCCTACGTCGCCCCCGCCGAGGACACCCCCGAGGCCTGGGAGGCCGTCGACGAGGAGGTCACCCGGGAGGCCGTGCACGTCCTGACGACCGCCGACCCGGAGGCCTCCTTCGTCTACCTCGGCGCCGTCGACGAGACCGCCCACTTCCTCGGCTGCGGCGCGGAGTACCGGGCCTCGATGCGCACCGCCGACGGACGTCTCGGCCGGCTGCTCGACGCGGTGCGCGGCCGGCCCGGCCACGCCGAGGAGGCCTGGACGGTCATCGTCGTCACCGACCACGGCCACGTCGACGCCGGCGGGCACGGCGGCCGCACCCCCGAGGAGCGCACCGCCTGGGTCGCCTGCGCCGGCCCCGGCATCCCCGCCGCCCCGCCCACCGGGGAGATCCGGCACCCGGACGTCGCCGCCCAGGTGTACGCCTCCCTCGGCCGGCCGATCGACCCGCACTGGACTCTGGACGGCCGGCCGTTCCCGGTCGCCGTGCCCGCGCCGGCGGGGAGCCGCCCCCCGGCGGCCCCCTGAACGGCCCGCCCGCACCGCCCTGTCGGGGGTGAACCCCGAGACGGCGGCGCCGCGTGTACCCCTGAAGGTGGAGACGGTACCCCCAAGGTCGGAGGGACGGTCGCGACCTGGTGGTGACGCCACGGCAGCCCACGGCGGGTCAGGATGGAGACACCCCGGTGGACCGGGCACCGACGCGGAGCGCCGGGCCCCGGGTACGGGACCGAACAGGGAGAGGGCAGGGCGGGCATGAACGGCATCGTGAGCAAGGTCGCGCTCGGAGTCGCAGGCACGGGCATGGCCGTCGCCGTCGCCACCGTGGCGGTCGGCCCGCGGGTCTCCGACTGGTACGACGGCCGCCACCAGGAGCAGGCCAGCTACAGCACCGGCAGCGCGGCCAAGGCCGACCGGCAGTCGGTACCGTCCTGGCTGCCCGACAACGCCTCCACCGTCCAGTACCTGATGTCGACCACCGGCGACGACCGCCTGCTGCGCGCCACCCTGCCCGACGGGCGGCTGCCGGCCGGCTGCGTCACCGCCCAGCCGGGCAGGGCCGTCCACCCGGTGCCGGCCGCGCTGAAGGCCGGCTGGTTCCCGCAGGGCGTCTCCTCGAAGATCACCGGCTCGTGCGGGCAGTACAACGTCACCCTGACCGGCAACCAGCTCTACGCCTGGCAGGACGGGGCCGCCGTGCAGGCCGCCCTGCGCGCGCAGTCGGCCACCAAGCACTGAGGAGCCGGGCACCGGGCGGACGGGCACCGGGGGCGGGAGTGGGGCGCGCGGCCCACCCCAAGTGTCGCCCCCCCAGGCCCCCGGGGTAGGACGGAGCGAGGAAAACCCACCACCCCCCCCCCAGAAACCCCACGCCCCGTTCCCCACACCGAAA
>NZ_JBVHVO010000007.1:140475-143789 GCF_055564815.1 Kitasatospora sp. NPDC028961
CGTTGGGGGGGAGGGGGCCGCGGTGAAGGCCATCTGGCGAGCGAATTCGCCCACAAAGGAGGGGGGAGGGGGGGAGGGGGGGGGGGGGGAGGGGGGGGGGGGGGGCCCCCCCCCCCCCACCCCGGGTGTCGCCCCGCCGGGCCGCTGGGGTAGGACGGAGCGAGGACAATCCAGCGCCCGCCCCCGAGGAGCCCCATGCCTGGTCCGACCGTCGGTCCCGCCGGCCCCACCGGCGAGACGTCGACCGCGCCCGCGGCCCGGGCCACCGGGCCCGGCCGGACCGCCGCCGCCCCGGGGCGCGGCACCGTCGCCGTGCTCGGCGGTCTGGTGGCCCTCGGCCCGCTCACCACCGACCTCTACCTGCCCGGCCTGCCGGCGATCGCCGACGACTTCGCCGCCGAGCCGGCCGCCGTCCAGCTCACCCTGACCTTCTCGATGTTCGGGGTCGCCGCCGGCCAGCTGATCTTCGGACCGCTCAGCGACCGCTTCGGCCGACGCCCGCCGCTGCTCGTCGGCCTGGTGGTCTACACCCTGGCCAGCGTGCTGTGCGTGCTCGCGCCCACCCTGCCGGTGCTGATCGCGGCCCGCTTCGTGCAGGGCGCGGCCGGTGCGGCCGGCCTGGTCATCGGCCGCGCCGTCGCCCGGGACCGCTTCGAGGGCGTCGCGATGCTCCGCTTCCTCGCCTCGATCAGCCTGATATCCGGCCTCGCCCCGATCCTCGCCCCGGTCGTCGGCGCCCAGCTGCTCCGCGTCACCTCCTGGCGCGGCACCTTCGGCGCCCTCACCGCACTCGGCCTGCTGCTCACCCTGATCGCCTTCGCGGCCCTGCGCGAGACCCTGCCGCCCGCCGCCCGGCACGGCGGCGGGCTCGTGGCCACGCTGCGCACCATGAAGGGGCTGCTGCGGAACCTGCCCTTCCTGGGCCTCGTCCTGACCAGCACCTTCGCCTTCGGCTCGCTGTTCGGCTACATCAGCGGCTCCTCGGTGGTGCTCCAGCACGTGTACCACGTCTCGCCGCAGACCTACAGCCTGCTGTTCGGCCTCAACTCGCTCGCCATCGTGGGCGTCACCCAGCTGAACGGGCGGGTGCTCGCCCGCCGGTTCACCCCCGGCGCGCTGATGCTGGCCGGCCTCGGCACGGCGGTCGCCGCGGGGGTGGCGCTCGTCCTGCTCACCGCGGTCCGGGACCTCGGCCTGGCCGGGATCTGCCCGGCGCTCTTCGTCCTGATGGGCAGCCTCGGCGTGATCCTCCCGAACTCGGCCGCCCAGGCGCTCAGCCTGGTCCCCCCGCAGTCCGCCGGCTCGGCCTCCGCCCTCATCGGCACCGGCACGTTCCTCTGCGGCGCGCTGGTCGCGCCGCTCAGCAGCCTCGGCGGTACGCCGTCGGCGGTGCTCCTCGCGGCGGTCGTCCTCGGCTGCGCCGCCCTCTCCGCCGTCGCCTACCTCGCGCTCTGCCGCCCCCGCCGCCCGGCGGTGGCCGGGTAGCGGGGGCGCGTCGGACGCCGGCGCCGGCCCGGGCCGCCGCCGGCCCGCCGCGCCGTCGGGTCAGACGCCGACGGCGGCCTGGCCGCGGGCGAGCAGGCGGGTGCGGGCGTAGGCGGCCAGCTCGGGGCCGGCCGCGGTCGCGGCGGCGTCCTGGGTGGTGCCGCCGGGGCGGTAGGTGCCGGAGACGGTGTAGTAGCCGTAACGGCCGATCGTGGTGTGGGTGTTGGCGCAGCCCGTGGTCACGCACCAGGCGATGCCGTCGGGTGTGGTCAGCCCCTGGACCTGGCCCTTGTGGGCCTGGCCGACGGCGTCCGCCTGCGGCTTGTGGTCGAAGACGGCGACCCCGACGGTGACCGCGCTGTCGCCGGAGGTGTACGTCGCGCGCAGCAGCTTGCGGCAGGACTGACCGCTCGCCACGTCGCCGAGGCCGCCGGTGGTGGCCTGCCAGCAGGTGTCCGTGCTGCTGGTGGCGATCCGGTTCCAGGTGCGGCCGCCCACGGTGAGGCTCGGGGCGGCGAACAGGGAGGCCGGGTCGAGCGGGGCGGTGTCCGTCGCGGCCTCGGAGATGACCGTCAGCGGGTCGCGCGGTGCGCTGCTCGCCGGTGCGGGCGCACCGGCGGGGGGTACGGCCGGGGGCACGGCGGCCGGAGGAGCGCCCTGGGTGGCGCTCGCCCCGGGCTTGCCGGGGGTGGCGGTACCGCTCGGCCTGCCGCCGGACTTGCCGGGCGAGGGGGTCGGGCTCCCGGTGGTGGTGGCGGTGGGGCCGGGCGCGCCGGTCGGCGCGGTGGCCGGCGCGGTCGGTGTCACCCCGGTGGTGGGGCCCGTGTCCGCGCCGGTCGGCTCGGCGGTGGGGCCGGGCCGGAGCGTGGCGGTGCCGGTCGGGTGGTCGTTCCGGGAGCTGCCGGAGACCGTGATCGCCGTCGCCGTCATCCCGCCGACCAGGGCGGTCGCGAGCACGCTGGCACCGATCACCCGCAGCCGCTTCCGGCGCCGGATCTCCTCCTCGTGCTGTTCGGCCATAGCCGCCCAGTCGGGCTGCCGCGGGGTGGCGGGGCCGGCGAGGTACGGCGAGCCACCGGCGTACGGCGCCCGGGTGGTCGGCCCGGCCTGCGAGGGATCGGTCTGCGAGGGATCGGTCCGGGGTGGGCCGGCCTGCGAGGGATCGGCCTGTGGTGGGCCGGCGGGTGCTCCGACCGGTGGCGGGAGGGAAGCCCCGCCGGGTGTTCGCGTGCTGTCCGTCGTCCCCACCCCGTCCATCATGGTCGGTGATCCTATGACATGACTGATGGGCCGGGAGTGGGCGGTGGGACGGCCGTGTCCCGCTCGGGAAGGGACGCCCGCCGGGGGCGGCGCGACGGGAGGTCGCGCCGCCCCCGACGGGACTATGGGGTGTCGCGGGCGGGATCAGGCGATGGCGAAGTCGTCGCCGAAGACGTTGCCCTGGCCGTACCAGCCGTGCAGGTACACCGTCACGGTGCCGGAGGCGCCGGTGGTGAACGGGACGGTCAGCTTGGTCCAGCCGGAGGCGTTCGTCCAGGCGCTGGCGGTGGCGCCGCCGCTCACGCCGAGGTAGGCGTAGCTGCCCTGGACCCAACCGCTCAGCGTGTACGAGGTGTTGGGCGACAGCGTCACGGTCTGCTGGCACTGGCCGGTCTGGCCGGGGGTGGCCGCGGCCTGCAGGGCGTGGGTGCCGGAGTGGGCCGGGGTGGCGACCACCGCGCCGCCGCTCTGGCAGGTCCACGGGGCGAGGCTGCCCGTCTCCAGGCCGCCGTTCACCAGGCCGCCGGGCGGGGTGACCCCGGTGACGGTCAGGTTGTAGGTGCTGGTGT
>NZ_JBVHVO010000007.1:143887-146799 GCF_055564815.1 Kitasatospora sp. NPDC028961
GTGGCTGCCGGAGGTGGCGTTGCCGGTGATCGTCAGCGGGTAGGTCCCGGCGGCGGTCGCGGCGGTGGTGGTGATGTTGAGGGTGGCGGCGGCGCCGGCGGTGACGCTGCCGGGGGTGACGGTGGCGGTGACGCCGGCCGGGGCGCCGGTGACGGTGAGGTTGACGCTCTGGGCGGAGCCGGCCGTCACGGCGGTGGAGACGGTCGCGCTGGTGGCGGAGCCGGCCGCCACGGTGCCGGAGTTCGGGTTCACCGCGACCGAGAAGTCGTTGCCGGGCTGGGTGCTCGTCACCTTCAGCGAGTAACTGCTGGTGTGGCTGCCGGAGGTGGCGTTGCCGGTGATCGTCAGCGGGTAGGTCCCGGCGGCGGTCGCGGCGGTGGTGGTGATGTTGAGGGTGGCGGCGGCGCCAGCGGTGACGCTGCCGGGGGTGACGGTGGCGGTGACGCCGGCCGGGGCGCCGGTGACGGTGAGGTTGACGCTCTGGGCGGAGCCGGCCGTCACAGCGGTGGAGATCGTCGCGCTGGTGGCGGAACCGGCCGCCACGGTACCGGAGTTCGGGTTCACCGCGACCGAGAAGTCGTTGCCCACCGGAGTGCTGCTGGTGTACTGGGAGAAGATGTGGCTGAAGTCCCACTTGCCCTGGCTGATCCCGGAGCAGTCGTCCCGCCCGCCGGTGCCCGGGCAGCCGCCGTTGTCGCGCTGGAGGGCCCAGAACGACAGCGTGTTGATGCCCTTCGAGACCGCCCAGTTGTACACCGCGGTCGCGTTGGCGACGGTGAAGGTCTCCGCCGGGCCGAAGTCGTCGATGCCGACCATCTCGGTGACGCCGATGGAACCCCACAGCTGCGCCGGGGTCCTGGTCGGGTAGAGCTTGGCCAGCTGGTTGTAGAGGCCGGTCGCCGCGGTCTGGGTGTCGGCAGCCATGTCGTGCGCGGCGTTGTCGTAGTAGTCGAAGGTCATCAGGTTGACGACGTCGATCCGGGCGTTGTTCGTGACGGCGTTCTTCAGCACCGCGAGGCCGCTGGAGGCGAGGCCGCTGGTCGTCGTCGGCAGCGTGTAGGAGAACTGGATCGAGCGGCCGTTGGCGGCGGCCCAGTCCTGCACCAGCTTGATCGCCTTGTTGCGGCGGTCGATGCCGGCCGTGTTGGTCAGCGAGTTGTCCTCGATGTCGAGGTCGATCCGGCTGATGTCGTACGTGGTGATGACGTTCTCGAAGGCGGCCGCGATCTGGTTGACATCCGTGCAGCTGTCGGCCAGTTCGGTACCGGTGTTGTCGGCGGTGTAGCCGCCGAACGACGGGATCACGTCACCGCCGTTGGCCCGGATGGTGGCGATGTCCGCGCCGAAGGTGGCCTGCGAGACCGGCATCGAGCTGTCGCCGTTCCAGTACGGCGTGCAGGAGCCCTTGGTGGCGGCCTGGAGGAACGCCATCGTCAGGTGCTTGGCACCGGACTGGGCGGCGAGCGCGGCCGGGCTCTCGCCCGTCCAGGCCTCGAAGTACGGGGCGAAGACCCGGGTCGGCAGCGGGGTGGCGGCTTCGGCCGAGGCCGTCCCGACGGCGACCAGGCCGGCCGACGCGGCCAGCGTGACACAGGCCGTCAGGGCGGCCTGGAGTGTTCTGCGTAGACGCATGGAGTTCTCCAACAGACGTGGTGGGGCAGGACGTTGGTGAAGTACGGGGCTGCGCGGCGAAACCGTGGGACCGCGCAGGTGGCAGTGCTGCGGAGCGGGTGCTGCGGAATGTGGTGGGGGCGTGCGGCGGGTGGGCGTACGGAGCCCCCGTGCCACCCGGAACGGGCGGACGACAGTGCGTGGGCAGGCGTGCGCCGTGCGGGTCGGGGGTGGAGCGGAGCAGGGCAGGGCAATGCCTCAGCCGCCGGTGGTCACACCCCCACAGTGCATCCCGGTCGGATCGACATGCTTATGGTTGGACTAGACCACTCGTCTGTCAAGAGTCCTAACTGTTCGTCGGCGGACGGGTCGGGCGGTCGCCGGACGAACCGTCAGGTCCGCGCGGGCGGCGCCGCCGGAGCCCCACCGGCCCCAGGGGCGCGGCTCGGCGGGAGGGCCGCCGCCGTGGTCGGGGAGGGTCTCAGGAGGCCTGTGCGAGCAGCTCGTCGACGAGCTCGGCGACCCCGTCCGGCCGGCGCCACCGGACGGCGGGGCGGTGCGCCGCCAGCCCGCGGACGGCGGTGGTCAGCCAGACGTCGTCACCCAGCAGCTCGGCCCGCTTCCGGTCGACGACGAGGCCGAGCAGCGACTGCAGGAGCACGATCTCGCGGGAGGGGTAGAACGCGCGGTGGTGGCTGAACCCGGCCGACCACATGTCGTAGGGGTGCCGGACCATGGCCCGCAGGCAGGAGCCGTGGGTGGTGATGCCCGGGGTCCTGCTCAGCAGGCCGCCGACCCTGGAGCTGGAGAACCGGTCGGGGGTGACCGCCACGCCCAGCTCCATCAGCCGGTCCCAGGCCACCGGGTGCGGCTCCCGGCCCACGACGCGGTGCACCAGGCCCTCGGGCTCGAAGGTGAGGTGGGCCCGCCGCCGTTGGTCGCCCAGGATCCAGCGGCCGTCGACCCGGACCAGCGGGCCGAGGCGGTCCGCGGCGGGCTCGGCGCGCCCGGCGGCGGCCGCGGCGGACGGGGTGGCGGGCGGCGGGGTGGCGGCGTTCGGCTCGGTGGCCACGGTGCTCCTCGGGCAGGCGTCGGCATCATGCCGACCAGTCTTCCCGGCTCACCTGGTGCCGACCGTACACCGTCGCACCGCTGCCCCGTACGGCAGTTCGGGAATCGCCGCCGCACGGCGGGCGATCCGGACGGTGCCACGCCGCCTTGGTGGCGTGGGGGGGGGGGGGGGGGGTGGGGGGGGGGGGGAGGGGGGGGGGGGGGGAGAAAGAAAGAGAGTTGGGGGGGGC
>NZ_JBVHVO010000007.1:146809-325376 GCF_055564815.1 Kitasatospora sp. NPDC028961
GCCCCCCCCCCCCCCTCTCCCCCCCCCCCCCCCCCCCCCCCCCTCCTTCCCCTCCCCCCCCCCCCCCCCCCCCCCCCCCCCCCCCCCCGGGCCCGGTGCTCAGGACACCGGGCGGCTCGGGGCGGTCCGCCCGTGGTGCGGGGCCGTCAGGCCGGCGGGCAGAGGGTGGCGCGCAGGGCGTCGATGATCTTCTCGGCCTTCTCGGCGCCGAAGCCCTGCGGGTGGTCGGGCGCGGTGAAGCGCTGGTTCACCAGCTCGACCAGCTTGGCCCGGTCCTTGGGGAACTGGTACATCGCCTGGCACTGGTTGCGGGCCCGGTCGACGGCCTCGTCGGGCTTGCCGCCGACGATCGCCGGATCGATCGCGTCGAGCGCGGCGACCAGCTTGGCGGCGTCGGCCGAGCCCGGCTTGGCGGGCAGCCCGGCATCGGCCGGCGGCGCGGGCTTGGGCGGCGCCGACGTGGCGGGGGCGTCCGGGGCGTCGGGGGTGGCGGGCGGGGTCGATCCCGGCGCGGGCCCGTCGGGGCTGCCCGTGGCGGGCGCGCCGGGTGCGGTCGGGGTGGCCGGCGCGCCGGTGCCCGAGGGGTCGGCGGTACCGCCGGGGGCGGGGGTACCCGGTGCGGACGCGGTGGCGGCGGCCGGGGTGGTGGGGGAGCCGGCCGCGGATCCGCCCGAACCCGAGCCGGACGAACAGGCAGCCAGGCTCACCGCGGCGAACGCCGTGAGGGTGGCGGCGAGGAGACGAGTGCGCATTCCGCCACACTGTCATGTTCGCGCCGCTCAAGGGAAGATCCCCCGACGGCGAAGCGGCGGCGGCCCGGGGGGTCGCCCCCCGGACCGCCGCCGCGTGCTGTCACCGGCCGTACGGCTCGTACCGTCGGCCCGGCGCGTACGGTCCGCCGGCCGTCGTGGCTGCCGGTCGGGCCGTCCGGCCGCCCGGCTCAGCTCAGGCCGTTGGCCTTCAGCCACTCCTTGGCCACGGCGGACGGGTCCTCCTTGTCCACCGCGACCTTCTTCATCAGCGTCGCCAGGCCGTCGGTGCTGAGCTTGGCCGACACGGCGTTCAGCGCGGCGACGGCGGGGGCGTCGACGGCCGTCTTGTTCACCAGCGGGGTGATGTTCTGCGCGCCGAACAGGTGCTTCGGGTCGGTCAGCGGGACGAGCTTCAGCTGGGCGATCTTCGGGTCGGTGGAGAAGACGTTGCCGACCTGGATCGAGCCGTCCTTGATCGCGTTGGCGGTGGTCTCGCCGGTCGGCTTCCACTCCTTGAAGGTCAGCCCGTAGACGTCCTTGAGCGGCTGCTCCTGGCGGGTCTTGAACTCCGGCGGGCCGCCGATGGTGAACTCGCCCGCCTTGGCGGCCAGGTCCTCGATGCTCTTCAGCTGGTACTTGTCGGCGCTCTCCTGGCTGATGCTCAGGGTGTCGTTGTCCTCGGCGGGCGAGGAGTCCAGGATGGCCAGCGAGGCGGGCAGCGTCTTCGCCAGTTCGGCGTTGACCTCGTCCTTGGTCGCGGCCGGCTTGCCGCCGAGATAGGAGAGCAGCGCGCCGTTGTACTCGGGCAGCACGGTCAGGCTGCCGTTCTGGAGCTGCCCGTAGAGCACCTCGCGGCTGCCGATGTTGAACTTCTCCTCGACCTTGACGCCCTTGGCCTTCAGCGCCTGCGAGTAGATCGAGCCGAGCAGCACGTTCTCGGGGAAGTTGGCCGAGCCGACCACCACGGTCGAGCCCGAGCCGCCGGTCGTCGCGCCGGCCGGGGCCGAGGCGCCGCCGCCGAGCGGGTCGCCGCCGGAGGAGGAGCAGGCGGTGGCGCCGAGGGCGAGCGCGGCGACCGTACCGAGGAGCAGGGCCCGGCGGCCGCTTCGGCGGCGTGCGGATGTCGACATGGTGATTGGTGTCCTTTCGGGACGGCAGATGCTCGGTGGGACGAGCGGGACAGGCCTGCGGAGCGGGATCAGGGGGACTCGCGCGAGGAGCGGGCGCGGCGCTGGGCGCGCAGCCCGGGCGGGAGCGCGTAGCGGGCGAGCAGCGCGAAGAACAGCTGGGCGCCGACCGCGAGCAGCACCACGAGCAGCGCGCCGCCCACCGTCACGGCGTAGTTCCGGGTGGCCAGCCCGTCCATCACGTACCGGCCGAGCCCGCCGAGGCCGACGTAGGCGGCGACCGTGGCCGTCGCGACCACCTGGACGGTCGCCGTCCGGAAGCCGGCCAGCAGGGTGGGCAGCGCGGACGGCAGGCAGACCTGCCGCAGCACCTGCGGGTGGGTCAGCCCGACGCCGCGCGCCGCGTCCCGGACGTCCGGATCGGTCCCGCGCACCCCCTCCACGGCGGCGACCAGCAGCGGCGGCGCGGCGAGCGCGACCAGTGGGATCAGCACAGCCGTGTCGCCGACCCCGGCGAGCAGCACCGCGAGCGTCACCAGGCCGAGCGTCGGCAGCGCGCGGGCGGCGCCGGCCAGCGTGGTGACGGCGGTGGCGCCGCGGCCGGTGTAGCCGATCAGCAGGCCGAGCGGCACGGCCAGCAGGGCCGCGAGGAGCAGGGCCTCGCCGGAGAGCACCAGGTGCTCGGTCACGCGGTGCACGATCGAGTCCGGGCCGCTGCGGCGGTCCGGGGAGGAGAAGAAGTCCCCCAGCCAGGAGAGCCAGTTCATCGGCCGGCCCCCTTCTCCCGGACGGCCCAGGGCGCGAGCAGCCGCCGGGCGCCGACCAGGAGCAGGTCCACCGCCAGCGCCAGCGCGGCGATCAGCACGATGCCGGCCACGATCGGGGTCGGGAAGGTGCGCTGGAAGCCGTCGATGAAGAGGTAGCCCAGCCCGCCGCGTCCGACCAGGGCGCCGACGCTCGCCAGCGAGATGCTGGAGACCGCGGCGACCCGCAGGCCGGCGACCAGGTAGGGCACGGAGGCGGGCAGTTCGACGGCCGTCAGCCGGTGCCACGGCCCGTAGCCCATCGCGGTGGCCGCCTGGCGGACCGAGTCGGGGACGGCGTGCAGGCCGTCCACGGTGGTGGGCAGCAGGACGGCGACCGCGTAGAAGGTCAGCGGGATCATCACGGTGGCCTGGGTGGCCAGCCCGGTGTAGGGGATGAGCACCACGAAGACCGCCAGCGAGGGCAGCGCGTAGACGACGTTGAAGACGGCGGCCAGCGGCTGGTAGAGCCGGGGGTGGCGGGCGCAGGCCAGGCCGAGCGGGACGGCCAGCAGCAGGCCGATCAGGACCGGGAGCAGCGCGATCACCGCGTGGTCGGCGAGCAGGTCGCCCAGGTAGCCGAGGTGGTCGCCGATCCAGTACCACCGGACGATCGGTTCATCGTCCACCGGTGGCTCCGTCGGTCGCGTCCTCGTCCACCTCGTCCGTTCCGGGCGTGTCGTAGGCCTTGGCCATCGCTATCTCCTCGGCCCTCGGAGCGGGCGCGGCCGCCAGGGCGGTCAGGACGGCCTCCCGGCTCGCCGTGCCGGTGGCCCGGCCCTCGGCGTCCAGGGCGACCGCGACCCCGGCGGGGGAGAGGACGGCGGCGTCCAGCGCGGAGCGCAGGGTGTCCGCCTGCGGGTGGTACCCGGCGACCGGGTGCAGCGCGGCGGCCGGGGCGTCCCGGTCGATCCAGCCGATCGGGCGGCGCTCGTCGTCCAGCGTCAACTCCCACCGGCCGTAGCGCAGTCCGTCGGCCACCGGGCGGACGGTGACGGCGGTGGCCGGGCGCAGGCCGAGCCCGCGCAGCCCGCGGTCACGGCCGAGGAAGGCGGCGACCTCGGCGTCGGCGGGCGCGGTGAGCAGCGTGTGCGGGTCGGCGAGCTGGGCGATCCGGCCCTGCTCGCGCAGCACCACGACCTGGTCGCCGAGCCGGATGGCCTCCTCGATGTCGTGCGTGACGAAGAGGACCGTCTTGTGCAGTTCGGACTGCAGCCGCAGCAGCTCGTCCTGGAGCCCGGCCCGCACCACCGGGTCGACGGCGCTGAACGGCTCGTCCATCAGCAGCACCGGCGGATCGGCGGCCAGTGCCCGGGCCACGCCGACCCGCTGCTGCTGGCCGCCGGAGAGCTGGAACGGGTACCGCTTGCCGGTCTCGGGCGCGAGCCCGACCAGCTCCAGCAGCTCGGCGGCCCGGGCCCGCTTCTTGTCCCAGCCGAGCAGGTAGGGGACGGTGGCGATGTTGTCGATCACCTTGCGGTGCGGGAAGAGGCCGGCCTGCTGGATCACGTAGCCGATGCCGCGGCGTAGCTTGGCCGGCTCCAGCTCGGCGACGTCCGTGCCGTCCAGGAGCACCCGGCCCGAGGTCGGCTCCACCATCCGGTTGACCATGCGCAGCAGGGTCGTCTTGCCGCAGCCGGACGGGCCGACCAGCACCGTCGTCCGGCCGGTGGGCACCTCGAGGTCCAGGCCCCCGACGGCGATGGTGCCGTCGGGATGGCGCTTGCCGGCGCCGTCGAATCTGATCACGGGGAGTTTCCTCTGTCTCGGCGCCGCCCGGTGGTGGCGCCGATGGTGTCGGTCTGTCGGTCGTGGCGGTTTGTCGACAAGTGACGGCCTGTGAAGCGGCCGCCCTTCGTCGGATCAACTGCCCGGGCGTTCTTCCGCCCGCGTGGCTGCCCTGCATCGGACCGGCGGAAACTCCGATCAGACTATGACCTGAATCATCTCCTGTCCGTGATTTACCCTCCGCGTGGGGCGGCCGTCCCCGGGAGACCGGGCCCGGCCCGGGTCCGTCGGGCCGGCCGCCGAGGGGCCGCGGCGGCGCTGCCACCGGGCCGGACGCGCCCCGGACCAGGTGGGTGGGAGCGCCTTGCGGGCGCCCCGGTCAGCCGCCCTGCCGTTCAGCCGCCCTGACGCGTCGGCAGTCCGGCGGCCGCCCAGCCGACGAAACCGCCGTCCAGGTCCGTCGCCCGGTGCAGCCCCAGCTCGCGCAGCGAGGCGGCGGCCAGGCTGGAGGCGTAGCCCTCCGAGCAGACCACGACCACCTCGACGTCGTAGCCCTCGGCTTCCGGGATCCGGTGACTGCCCGTCGGATCGAGCCGCCACTCCAGCACGTTGCGCTCGATGATCAGCGAGCCGGGGATCTCGCCCTCGGCCGCCCGCTGCGCCGCCGGCCGGATGTCCACCAGCAGCGCGCCGTCCAGCTGGGCCTGGTACGCCTCCCGGGCCCGGGGCCGGTGGACCCCTTCGCGGGCGCGCTCCACCAGTTCGTCGATCGTGGTCACCATTGCTCCGGTCCTTCCTGCGAGGTGCGGACCAGACCGCCGGCCCGCAGTTCGTAGTGCGCCATCGAGTCCAACGGCGGTGAGTAGGCGTGCAGCGTGACCGCGGGGCCCGCGCCCGTGTTGCGGACGTCGTGCACGTATTCCGGGCCGAAGGCCCGGGCGGTGCCGGCCGTGATCCGGCGGATCAGCAGGCCCTGCTCCGGCCCGCCGAGCGAGAGCTCCTCCAGCTCGCCGAGGGCGACGGCGAACGCGCCGCGCGAGCCGCCGTGGTCGTGGAAGCCGGTGGACTGGCCGGGCAGCCAGCTGATCAGCCAGACCTCGTGGTCCTCGTCGGCCACCAGGCGCCGGTACCAGCGTTCCTCGGTGGAGAGCCGGACGTGGTGGATCCACTGGTCGGGCTGCTCGGCGAGGTCGCGGACGATCGCGCGCAGGGACTTCGGGGTGAGCGGGGTACCGGTCCGCGCGGGCGCGGTGGTGGCGGAGTCGGCGGCGGTCGGGGCGTCGGGGGCGGCTTCGGTGCGGGCCGGGCCGGCCGGGGTGCCGGGGGCGAGGTCCAGGCTCATGTGGGCGTCCTCGGGGAAGGCGGAGCGAGCGGAGGTACGGCCGTACCCGGCGGGGGATGCAGGCCTGCCGGGTACGGGTGCGCCGGGAAACGGGGCGCGTCAGGAAGACGGGTACGGCTGCGCGGCGCGGGCCCTGGCGGACGTCACAGGGCGGGACCGGCGAGGAGGGTCAAGGTCAACAGGCACAGATGGAGCTCGCCTGGCGTCGCAGATCGACGTGCAGGCGGCAAACCAGAGTGGTGCCGGAGTCCATGCGCCGGATCTTTCCCGACCCGCGGGGCGTGAGTCAAGCGGGCCCGGTCACTCGTGCGTGGCGCGCCGGGGTGCTGGAGGCGCCGCGGCCGGGCGCGTTGCCGTGCTGGTCGGAGCCACCGGGGCGGTCGGCGCGGGGGCCGGCGCCGGGGTCGGTGCGGGGTCGGCCAGCGTCGCGCCGAGCACCGGGGCGGCCTGCTCGCCCAGATGGCGGCCGAGCGTCTGGTAGGCGTCGAACTGCCGGTGGTCGAACCACTGGTCGCTGGTGCTGTCGTTGGGGAACGCCGCGTTGGCCGCCGCGTAGGCGTGCAGCTCGTACGGCATGCCGACGGTGAGGACGGCCTGGACGACGATCAGCGTGCCGTGGTGCCGCCACTCGTCGCCGTGGGAGCCGTGGTGGTCGTGGTGCCGGTCGCCGACGGCCGGGCCGACGCGGGTGTCGTCGCCGGGGGCGTCGAACGGGTCCGGGTAGCGGATGTCCCCGGTGATCACGGCCCGGGCGGAGAGCCGGCCCGCCAGGCGTGCCGCCAGACCGCGCAGCGACGTGTCGTCGCTGCCGGGGATCAGCAGCTCCGGCCGGTGCAGGGTGATGACGATGCCGAGCTCCTCGCGGGCGAGGGTGATCGCCGCCGCCAGACTCGCCGCGACCGGGGCGTCCCCGCTGGCGTCGACGCAGACCGCCGTCCGCACGCGGTGCCGGAGCAGCTCGACCAGGCCGAGGTTCTCGTAGTGCCCGCCGTCGGTGGTGAGCAGGAAGCGGTCGTCCATCGGGAAGCGGCCGCTCAGCTCGCGCAGCTGGTAGGGGAGGCGGCGGACGGCGGGCTGGGAGGGGAGCCGCCAGTCCCGCCCCGGCGCCCAGAGCGGCCCGAGCGCGGCCGGGTTGGGCAGCCAGGTGCCCAGCCGGGCGTTGGTGACGGCGAACAGGCCCTGGTAGGCGCGGGACTGACGGCCCATCGCGGAGGAGAACGCGGCGCCCGAGACGGCCATCGCGGACTGCACGGTGAGGTCCCTGGCGATGTGCCGCCGGGTGCGCCGCTCCAGCAGGGCGGTGCGGGCGTAGCCGACGTCCGGCCCGCCCACGTAGTCGTGCGAGAAGGTGAAGGAGACGGCCCGGCGCCCGGGCGGCGTGCGGGAGCTGCCGGACAGGTTGGCCGCCGCCGCGAAGATCATCTGAGGGACGTCGGGGTGCCGGGCGCCGTAGTGGCTGAGCCAGGTCTGCTCGCGGTAGAAGTGGTACGGCCGGGCCAGTGCCTCACCGTCCTCGGTGGCGCGGCGGACGGCGAAGGCGGAAGCCAGCCGGCGCCGGTAGAACGGGTGCAGGCTCATCCACGTCTGGTCGAGGTTGAGCCCCACCGTGCCGAGCACGAGCGGCAGCAGCACCTGCGCGGTGGCGGGCCAGGCGTGGCCGGTGGCGACCGCCCAGCCGAGCGCGAGCAGCGCGCCCGACGACAGCGTGGCGAGCGCCGCCCACACCAGCAGGTACTGGACCAGCCCGTCCGTCACCCCGCCGCCGAGCCGCCGGGTGCTGTGCAGCAGCCCGCCGAACGCCGCCGCGCCCTGCTCGACGACCCGGCGCCCGCGCCACAGTATGCCGAGCAGCAGGGTGAGGTAGCTGAGGAGGACGGTCAGGCTGAGCCCGGCGCCGGTCTGCCGGGCGCCGACCGCCAGCTCCTGCTGCAGCCAGACCGCGCCCCAGGCCAGCCCGGGCACCACCAGCACCCCGGCGGCCACCAGCGCGGCCAGGGCGAGGGCGCCGTGCGAGAGCCGCCGCAGGGTGCGCGGCACCGGGGTGTCCCAGCCGAGCTGCGAGAAGGCGAGCAGCCAGAGCAGCCAGCAGAGCGCGGCCGCCGCGAGCAGCCCGAGCAGCGCGAGGACGGCCGGCTCGCGGACGGCGAGCGCGCCGAGCCGGCCGGCCCCGCCGGTGCGCACGCCGACGGCGGCCAGCGCGTCCAGGTCGGTCAGCGGGACGAAATGGTAGAAGCGGCTGAGCCCCAGGCCGAGCACCAGGACGGCGGCGAGCAGCAGGGCCAGCGCCGCGACCAGGCCGCGGAGCAGCGTGCCGAGGGCGACCAGCCACTGGCCGGCCCCGTCCGCGAGGTACTTGGCGTGCCGGCGGAGGTGGTCCTCCTCCGGCGAGCCGGGCTCCAGGACGTCGTCCGCCGTCAGGCCGGAGACGGCGTGCACCGGGCCGCCGGGCGCGGAGTCGCTGAGGGCGAGCTGCAGCGCGCCCGTGGTGTAGCCGCCGCCGGAGACGGAGACCAGGTAGCGGGCCTGCTTCAGCCAGGGCCGCAGCGCCTGGAGGACGCCGAGGGTGACGCAGGCGGAGCGGATGCCGCCGCCGGAGACGCAGAAGCCGAGCCGGGCGGGCTCCCGGCCGGGGGGCACCCGGGTGCCGTTGCGCCAGCGGGCGTGGCGGTCGAGCGGCCCGTGCGGGCGCGGCCCGGGCGGCCAGCGCCCGCCGTGCCGGGTGGCCACCGGCCACGGCGGGATCAGCTCGGGGCCGGCGTCGACCGGTCCGGCGCCCCCGGCTCGGGCCGGCGCGGGCGGCCGTCGCAGGATGCCGCGCGCCGCGCGGTGGACGGTGATCGCGAGCACGGCCAGGGCCATCGCGCCGGCCGGCAGCAGGAGCAGCCACTTGACGGTGGCGAGCGCGGTGGCGGCGGCGAAGGGCGCGTCGGAGCCGGCGTGCGGGCCGGGGCCGGTGCCGAGCCCGTCGAGCCCGATGCCGAGCAGCGCGTTCTCCGCGATGTCCAGGGCGCCCGCGAGCAGGCCGGCGGCCCCGGCGGCGAGCGCGGTGAGCCGCCAGTGCGGCCGGGTGAGCACGTACCGGCCGAGCAGCCCGGCCGCCGCGAGGGTCAGGGTCCAGCCGCCGAGCAGCCAGGGCTCGGCCCGCAGCGCCGCGAGGTGGTCGGCGGCCCGCCCGGCGACGACGGCTCCGGCGGAGGCGGCGGAACCGGCCAGTTGCAGCCGCACGCTCCGCACCGCGGGCGCCCACCGGGCGAAGAGCAGGCTCCCCAGCACGAGGGGCAGCGGCACGGCCAGGGCGAGCAGCAGCCCGGCCCACGGCGGTACCGGACCCGGCGGAGGGTCGGGGGGCGGGCCACTCGGCCCGGGCGCGGCGGATGCGGCCTTCACCTCGACCTCCCCCCGTGGGCCCGGCCCCGACGAACCGCCGGGAACTCACCGTCCGGAGCGCCCCGGTGACGGACCGGAGCAGCGTCCACCGGCGTCTTACCCCGACGCGCGGTACCTCGCACCCGGATTCACCCGAATGGGTAAGGAGTGCGGCAGTGGGGTAGTTGAGCGTTTCATCCCGTCCAGAAGCACCCGCGTGTCCGCGTAACAGGATCGCCCCGGCCGCGTTACGTCCGACGTATTGTCAGGCCACCGAGGCCGGGCCTACGGTCTACAGACCACGTTCTACGCACGTAGATGTGTGCGTCGCCGCATGCCGACGCGTGCCGGAACCCGAGGCAGATCCGCCCCGTCAACCCTCAGACCGCAGGCCCGACCCCCCGGCCGGGCCACGGAGTTGCGGAGGTACCCATGTCGCAGATCGTCCGTGCCGCCCTCGTGCAGACCCGGTGGACCGGTGATCAGGAGACGATGATCGCCCTCCACGAGCGCCACGCCCGCGAGGCCGCCGCCCAGGGTGCGAAGATCATCGGTTTCCAGGAGGTCTTCAACGCCCCGTACTTCTGCCAGGTCCAGGACCCGGAGCACTACCGCTGGGCCGAGGCCGTCCCGGACGGGCCCACCGTCCGCCGGATGCGGGACCTCGCCCGCGAACTCGGCCTGGTCGTCGTCGTCCCCGTCTACGAGGAGGAGCAGCCCGGCGTCTACTACAACACCGCCGCCGTGATCGACGCCGACGGCAGCTACCTCGGCAAGTACCGCAAGCACCACATCCCCCAGGTCAAGGGCTTCTGGGAGAAGTACTACTTCAAGCCCGGCAACCTCGGCTGGCCCGTCTTCGACACCGCCGTCGGCAAGGTCGGCGTCTACATCTGCTACGACCGCCACTTCCCCGAGGGCTGGCGCGCCCTCGGCCTGGCCGGGGCCCAGATCGTCTACAACCCCTCCGCGACCAGCCGCGGCCTCTCCGGCTACCTCTGGCAGCTCGAACAGCCCGCCGCCGCCGTCGCCAACGAGTACTTCGTCGCCGCGATCAACCGGGTCGGCACCGAGGAGTACGGCGACAACGACTTCTACGGCACCTCCTACTTCGTGGACCCGCGCGGCCAGTTCGTCGGCGACGTCGCCTCCGACAAGGAGGAGGAACTGGTGGTCCGCGACCTCGACCTCGGTCTCATCGAGGAGGTCCGGCAGCAGTGGGCGTTCTACCGGGACCGCCGGCCCGAGGCCTACGGCCCGCTCACCGAGGCGTGAGGGAGGCACCCACCGTGACCCGCACCGTCATCCGCGGCGGCCTCGTCATCACCGCCACCGACGAGCTCCACGCCGACGTCCTGATCGAGGGCGAGCGCATCGCCGCCCTCGCCGCCACCGACAGCGACGCCGCCCGGGCCTGGACCGCCGACACCGTCATCGACGCCACCGGCCACTACGTCGTCCCGGGCGGCGTCGACGCCCACACCCACATGGAGCTGCCCTTCGGCGGCACCGCCGCCTCCGACACCTTCGAGACCGGCACCCGCGCCGCCGCCTGGGGCGGCACCACCACCATCGTCGACTTCGCCGTCCAGCCGGTCGGCGGCTCGCTGCGCGAAGGACTCGACACCTGGCACGCCAAGGCCGACGGCAACTGCGCCGTCGACTACGCGTTCCACACCATCGTCTCGGACGTCAACGACGCGGTCCTCAAGGAGATGGACGCCCTCGTCGACTCCGGCGAGTCCACCTCCTTCAAGCTCTTCATGGCCTACCCCGGCGTCTTCTACAGCGACGACGGCCGCATCCTGCGCGCCATGCAGCGCGGCGCCGCCAACGGCGGGCTGATCATGATGCACGCCGAGAACGGCATCGCCATCGACGTCCTCGTCGAGCAGGCGCTCGCGGCCGGTCGCACCGACCCCCGGTACCACGGCGAGGTCCGCCGCGAACTCCTGGAGGCCGAGGCCACCCACCGCGCCATCAAGCTCGCCCAGGTCGCCGGCAGCCCGCTCTACGTCGTCCACGTCTCCGCCGCCTCCGCCCTCGCCGAGCTCGCCCGGGCCCGGGACGAGGGCCTCAACGTCTTCGGCGAGACCTGCCCGCAGTACCTCTTCCTCTCCACCGACAACCTCGCCGAGACCGGGGCCGACGGCTTCGAGGGCGCCAAGTACGTCTGCAGTACGCCGCTGCGCCCCCGCGAGCACCAGGAGGCGCTCTGGCGCGGGCTGCGCACCAACGACCTCCAGGTGGTCTCCACCGACCACTGCCCGTTCTGCTTCGCCGGCCAGAAGGAGCTCGGCCGCGGCGACTTCTCCAAGATCCCGAACGGGCTGCCCGGCGTGGAGAACCGGATGGACCTCCTCCACCAGGCCGTCGTCGACGGCCACCTGACCCGCCGCCGCTGGATCGAGGTGGCCTGCACCACCCCCGCCCGGATGTTCGGCCTGCACCCGCGCAAGGGCACCATCGCCCCCGGCGCCGACGCCGACGTGGTCGTCTACGACCCCACCGCCGTGCAGACCGTCTCCGCCGCCACCCACCACATGAACGTCGACTACTCGGCCTACGAGGGGCGCCGGCTCACCGGCCGGGCCCGCACGGTGCTCTCCCGCGGCACCGTGATCCTCGACGACGGCACCTGGCTGGGCCGCGCCGGACACGGCGCCTTCCTGCGGCGCGACACCTGCCAGTACCTCACCTGACCCTCTCCCCGCACCGCCGTTGCCCGGGGCCGTGCGTCGGCCCCGGGCGGCCCCACCCTTCCCTGGAGCTCCCCGATGGACATCGGCCTCGTCCTGCAGACCGACCCGCCCGCCCGCCTGCTCGTCGACCGCATGGTCCGCGCCGAACGGGCCGGGTTCAGCCACGGCTGGACCTTCGACTCCTGCGTCCTGTGGCAGGAACCCTTCGTGATCTACAGCCGGATCCTCGCCGAGACCACGACACTGACCGTCGGCCCGATGGTCACCAACCCCTCCACCCGCACCTGGGAGGTGACCGCCTCCCTGTTCGCCACCCTCAACGACATGTACGGCAACCGCACCGTCTGCGGCATCGGCCGCGGCGACTCCGCGATGCGGGTGGCCGGCCGTCGCCCCGCCACCCTCGCCCGGCTCTCCGAGGCCATGCACGCCATCAAGGAGCTGGCCGAGGGCCGCACCGTCGAGGTGGACGGCACCGAGATGCACCTGCCGTGGGTCCGCGAAGGCGCCCTGCCGGTCTGGATGGGCGCCTACGGGCCCAAGGCGCTCGCCCTCACCGGACGCCAGGCCGACGGCTTCATCCTCCAACTCGCCGACCCCTACCTCACCGAGTACATGATCAAGGCCGTCCGCGCCGCCGCCGCCGAGGCGGGCCGCGACCCCGACACCGTCACCATCTGCGTCGCCGCCCCCGCCTACGTCACCGCCGACGACTCCCCGGCCGCGCTCGCCCACGCCCGCGAGCAGTGCCGCTGGTTCGGCGGCATGGTCGGCAACCACGTCGCCGACCTGGTCACCCACTACGGCGAGCACTCCAGCCTCGTCCCCGAGGCCCTCACCGCCTACATCAAGGACCGCCAGGGCTACGACTACAGCCACCACGGCCGGGCCGGGAACCCCGACACCGCGTTCGTGCCCGACGAGATCGTCGACCGCTTCTGCCTGATCGGCCCGCCCGCCGCCCACCGGGACCGCCTCGAACACCTCCGCTCCCTGGGCGTCGACCAGTTCGCCGTCTACGCCATGCACGACGCGGTCGAGGCCACCATCGACGCCTACGGCACCGACGTCATCCCCCGGCTCCGGCAGGAGGCGCGCCCCGGTGAAGGGTGACCCGCCGCCGACCGACCGCGCCGCGGCCACCGGCCAGGACGAGCACGGGGACGGCCGGGTCGAACCCGACCCCGCCGCCCCCGTGCTGCCCGCCAACGGCTTCACCAACGACGACCTGCGGCCCGTCCCGGTCGCCCGCCGCACCTGGACCACCTACAACTTCCTCGCGCTCTGGGTCGGCATGGCCCACAACATCCCGTCCTGGACGCTCGCCTCCGGCCTGGTCGCGCTCGGCATGGACTGGAAGCAGGCCGTCCTCACCATCGCCCTGGCCAACCTCGTCGTGCTCATACCGATGCTGCTCACCGGCCACGCGGGGACCAAGTACGGCATCCCGTTCCCGGTCTTCGCCCGCGCCTCCTTCGGCCTGCGCGGCGCCAACCTGCCGGCGCTGCTGCGGGCCGCCGTCGCCTGCGCCTGGTTCGGCATCCAGACCTGGATCGGCGGCGAGGGCATCTTCCTGCTCGCCGGCAAGCTCCTCGGCGAATCCTGGCGCACCGCGGCCGAGTTCGGCGGCCACCCGTGGACGCAGTGGCTCTCCTTCCTGCTGTTCTGGCTGATCGAGATGGCCGTGATCGCCCGCGGCATGGAGACCCTGCGCCGGTTCGAGAACTGGGCGGCCCCGTTCGTCATCGTCGGGGCACTGGCCCTGCTGGCCTGGATCACCGTCAAGGCGGGCGGCTTCGGGCCGCTGCTCGACCAGCCGTCCCGGCTCGGCTGGGGCGGCGACTTCTGGAAGGTCTTCTTCCCGGCGCTGATGGGCATGATCGGGTTCTGGTCGACCCTCGCGCTCAACATCCCCGACTTCACCCGCTTCGGCGGCAGCCAGCGCGCCCAGATCCGCGGCCAGGCGCTCGGGCTGCCCACCACGATGACCCTCTTCGCGCTGCTCTCGGTGCTGGTCACCTCCGGCTCCCAGGCCGTCTACGGCGAACCGGTCTGGGACCCGATCGCGCTCGCCGCGAAGATGGAGAGCCCGGTGGGCATCCTGTTCGCCCTGCTGACCGTGCTGGTCGCCACGCTCTCCGTCAACATCGCGGCCAACGTCGTCTCGCCCGCGTACGACCTCGCCAACCTGCTGCCCCGGCTGATCACCTTCCGGACCGGGGCACTGATCACGGGTGTGATCGGGATCGCGCTCTTCCCCTGGAAGCTGATCTCCGACCCGCACGTCTACATCTTCACCTGGCTCGGCCTGGTCGGCGGCCTGCTCGGCACGGTGGCCGGCGTGCTGATCGCCGACTACTGGGCGCTGCGGCGCACCCGGCTGCTGCCGGCCGAGCTCTACCGGCCGCACGGCGCCTACTGGTACACCGCCGGCTGGAACTGGCGGGCCGTGGCTGCCCTGGTCACCGGCGGCGTGCTGGCCGTCGGCGGCTCCTACGGCGGCCCGTTCCCGGCCGACGGCCTGCTGCCCGTCCTCAAACCGCTGGCCGACTACGGGTGGGCCGTCGGCTTCGCCACCTCGTTCGCCCTCTACCTCGTGCTGAGCCGGGGGACGGGCCGGCGCCGGCGGTAGGGGCGGCCCGCCGGGGCCGTTCGGGGGCCGCGCCGGGGTCCGTTCCGGGGTCCGTTCCGGGGGCGCGTGGGGGCCGGTGGGGCCGTTCGGGGTCAGGAGGCGAGGCGGTCGACGGCGGCCAGGACCCCGGCGGTGCCGTCCTCGGCGGCCAGCGCGGCGGCGACGGCGCGGGCGCGCTCCCGGTAGTGCGGCGTGGCCAGCGTGCGGCGGACGGCGGCGGCCAGGCGGGCGGACGTGAGGGCGGGGAGCGGGACCGGCCCGGGGGAGGTGCCCAGGCGGGTGAGGCGCGCGGACCAGAACGGCGCGTCGAGCTGGGCGGGCACGGGGACGGCGGGCGTGCCGGCCCGCAGGGTGGCGGCGGTGGTGCCGGCCCCGGCGTGGTGGACGACGGCGGCCATCCGCGGGAACAGCCAGGCGTGCGGGGTGTCGTCGATGGTGAGGACGTCGTCGGAGTCGGCCGCGCCGAGGCCGCTCCAGCCGGCCTGGAGGACGGCCCGCACCCCGGCGGCACGCAGTCCGGCGAGGACGGTGGCGCTCAGCGCCGCCGGATCGGGGACGACCAGGCTGCCGAAGCCGACGAAGACCGGCGGCGGCCCGGCGGCGAGGAAGTCGACGAGGCGGTCCGGCGGTCGCCACCCGGGCTCGGGGTGCGGCCACCAGTACCCGGCGACCTCCAGGCCGGGGCGCCAGTCGGCGGGGCGCGGCACGACGGTCGGGGAGAAGCCGTGCAGCACGGCGTGGGCGCGCCGGGTCCGGGCGATGCCGCGCGGCGGCAGGCCGAGCCGGTGGCGCAACCCGCGGACGGCGGGGGCGAAGAGGCGGTCGGCGGCGGCCTCCACGGCGTGGCCGGCGAGCAGGTTCCCGGTCCGGCCCAACGACCGGGTACCGGTCACGGAGGGCGCGAACTCCCGGGTGGGGGCGATCGGTTGGAGGTAGAGGCCGATGCTGGGGATGCCGGCGGCCTCGGCGGCGACCTGGCCGAGCGGGGTGGTGGCGCTGGTGGTGAGCAGCAGGTCGGTGCCCTGGGCGGTGGCCGCCACGATGGCGTCGCCGAGGGCGGGCATGAAGGAGCGGCCGAGGCGCAGGAGTTGGAGGAGGGACAGCGGTCCGGAGCCGGACCGCAGGACCCGCTGGCCGCGGTCGGAGGCGAGTTCGGCGCGCGGGTCGACCGGGAGCGGGCGGAACTCCAGGCCCGCGGCGCGCACCTGGCCGGCGAAGGTGGTGTGGGTGGCGACGGCCACCTGATGGCCGGCCGCGCGGAGCCGGGCGCCCAGGCCGGTGAAGGGCGCCACATCGCCCCGGGACCCGGCGGTGGCGATCAGGATGCGCATGGCCGCAGTATCGCGGCGCGGCCGGTCGCGCCGCCGGGTGCCACGCCCGGCGCACTGCAACCGAGGGGGCGCACGGCGGCGTCCTCGCCGGTGAGACGGCCCGCTGGGAGTGCCGTGACGGAGGGCGGGAGGACGCATGAGCATCATCGCGTGGATCGTGCTGGGTCTGGTGGCCGGGGCGCTGGCGAAGCTGCTGCTGCCGGGCAGGGACCCGGGCGGTCTGGTGGTGACCACCCTGATCGGCATCGCCGGGTCGTTCGTCGGCGGCTGGATCTCCTCGCGCATCCTGGACAAGCCGGTCTCGGCGCACTTCTTCGACCTGGCCACCTGGGGCTCGGCGATCGGCGGCGCGCTGGTCCTGCTGATCCTCTACCGGATCTTCTTCGGCAACTCCCGCAGCTGAGCGCCGTAGGTGACCGCCTGCGGTGGTCCCTGCCGGTGACCGGCCGGGTCGGGTGTCGGAACCGCCCGACCCGCCCGGCCGTGCCGGCTACGGCTCGGCCACCCACCCGGGCAGGTCCTCGCGGGCGTCCAGCCAGGCGGCGGGCACCCCGGCGAGGCCGGTCCGGGCGGCGACCACGCCGCCCGCGATCGCGCACGTGGTGTCCATGTCGCCCCAGCCCTCCAGGGTGTGCCAGAGCGCGTCCGGCAGGGAGTCCAGGTGCGTGGCGGCGGACCAGAGGGCGAACGGCACGGTGTCCGGGGCGGAGATCAGGAGCCCGGACCCGAGGACCTGAGCGGCGTGCCGGACGCTGGTGTGCCCCGGCAGCCGGGCGGCGATCCGCAGGCCGGAGCGGACGTCGCTGTCGGGCAGCCGGGCGGCGACCTCGGTGAGCAACTCGGCCCGACCGGGCGGGCGCTGCCCCCGGCTGCGGGCGGCGAGCGCCGCCGCCAGCGCGACCGCGACGGCCCCCGCCACCGCCTCCGGGTGGAAGTGCGTGGTGAGCGCCTGCAGTTCGGCCTGCCGGGCCACGGTGTCCAGGTCTTCGGCGAACCAGGCGCCCAGCGGGGCGGCCCGCATGGCGGCGCCGTTCCCGTAGGAGCCCTGCCCGCCGAACTGCTCCGCGGTGACGCTCCGCCAGTCGGCGCCCGCACCCACCGCCCGCAGCACGCCGTGCATCGACGGCCCGTACTTGCGCCCGTACTCGGTGGCGTACTCGTCGGCGAACCCGGCCGCCAGCTCGTCCTGGTGGACCGCGCCGCGGCGACGGAGATGACGGACCAGGACGAGCGCCATCGCGGTGTCGTCCGTCCAGTGCCAGGGCGCCGGGCGGGGCAGCCGGGCGGCGAGTGCGGCGGGAGCCTCGTCGAGCGGGGCGGAGAACCAGCGGTCGCCGAAGGCGTCGCCGAGGGCGAGTCCTTGCAGGCTGTCCAGCGCCGGTCCGGTGGCACGCAGGCCGTCCTCCCGAGGGGAATCGATCATGCGTGGGAGTCTGCCGGGTGCCGCCACGGTGGGGCGAACGCTTTTCGGCGGTGGGGCCGGGCGCGAGTCGGCCCAGGTGTGCGGGCCCGGGTGCGCGGGCCAGGATGTGCGGCCCCGGGTGTTCGGGGTCGGGCGGGTGTGGTCGGTCAGCGGGTGAGGAGGCCGCCGAGGAGGAGCTTCCAGAGGGCGGCGAAGCGCTCCGGTGCCTGCGGGTCGGACCACTCGGCGGCGTACACGGGGTCGTGGAAGTGGGCGGTCGCCTCGAACAGGGCCCGGGCGGTCGGGCCGACCGGAGCGGGCCCGAACTCCCCGCTGTTCAAGCCGGCCTGGACGATCCGGCCGATCTGCTCGACCAGGGTGTCGATATGGGCCTCGACGGTGCTGCTGGTCTCCGCGACCAGCACCAGGTAGGTGGCGAACAGTTGCGGGTCGTCGAGCGCCTTCTTCCGCTTGGCGGCGAACAGCGTCTCCAGCCAGCGGTGCAGGCGCTCCACCGCCGGGCCGGACTCGGCGGTGATGGACGCCAGGCTGTCGTGCGCCTGGTCGAGCCAGCGCTGGGTGACGGCCTCGCGCAGCGCCGCCTTGCTGGGGAAGTGGCGGTAGACGCTGCCGTGGCTGACGCCGAGGGTGCGGGCGACGTCCACCACGGTGGCCTTGGCGGGGCCGAACCGCCGGAGGACCTCCTCCGTCGCGCCCAGGATCTGCTCGGGAGTGAGTGCGCTGTCCGTGGTCACGGGGAGGTACGTCCTAACGGGGTGGTGCGTCCGTCGCCGGGGCGGCGGACGGTGCTGCGGCTGACGGGCGGGCCGGGGCGGGGCCCCGCCCCGGCCGCGAACCGGCGACCGCCGGGGTGCCGGTCAGTGCTCGCTGTCGAGGTGGGCCATCTGAGCGGCAGCGTACCTGTCCCCGGCGGCGGACCCGGCGGGGACGGCGGCCTCGATGGCGGCGAGGTCGGCCGGGGTGAGGGCGACGTCCAGCGCACCGAGGGCCTCGGCGAGCCGGTCGCGACGGCGGGCGCCGACCAGCGGCACGATGTCCTCGCCGCGCGAGGCGACCCAGGCGATCGCGACCTGGACGACGCTCGCGCCCCGCTGCTCGGCGACCGCGCGCAGCGCCTCGACCAGGTCGAGGTTGTGGGCCAGGTTGTCGCCCTGGAAGCGGGGGCTGTGGCCGCGGAAGTCCGAGCCGGCCAGCGCGCGCCCGTTGTCCCAGTGCCCGCTGAGCAGCCCGCGCGAGAGCACGCCGTACGCGGTGACGCCGATGCCCAGCTCGCGGGCGGTGGGCAGGATCTCGGCCTCGATGGACCGCGAGAGCAGTGAGTACTCGATCTGCAGGTCGCTGATCGGGTGCACGGCGGCGGCCCGGCGCAGCGAGTCGGCGCCGACCTCGGAGAGGCCGATGTGGCGGACGTGACCAGCCTTGACGAGGTCGGCGATCGCGCCGACCGTCTCCTCGATCGGAACGCTCGGGTCCAGCCGGGCCGGGCGGTAGACGTCGACGTAGTCGGTCCGCAGCCGGCGCAGCGTGTAGGCGAGGGCGGTCTTGGTGGCGGCCGGGCTCGCGTCGTAGCCGAGCCACTGGCCGTCCGGGGCGCGCTGGGCGCCGAACTTCACGCTGATCTGCACGCTCGCGCGGTCCCGGCCGCGCAGCGCGTCGTGGATCAGCAGTTCGTTGTGGCCCATGCCGTAGAAGTCGCCGGTGTCGAGCAGGGTGATGCCCGCGTCGAGTGCGGCGTGCACGGTCGCGATGCTCTCGGCCTCGTCGGCCGGGCCGTAGAGGTCGGACATGCCCATGCAGCCGAGGCCGAGGGCGGAGATGGTGGGGCCGGTGGCGCCGATCGGGCGCTGAGGGATCCGGGAGGTCGTGGTCACGGGGTGCTCCGGCGGGGTGAGGGGGCGGAGGGGCCGGCGGCCGCGCGGGGCGCGGGCCTGCCGGGTTCCACTATGGCACCTCACTGACAGATTTCAAAGTTTGTCAGCCGTCATCTGTCATCCGTTAGTCGTCACCTGTTACTTGTCAGCGGTCACCTGTCATTCGTCAGTCGCTCACCCGGCTGCGGTTCTCGTAGGCCAGATCCGTGTACTCGGGGTGGCGCAGCATCCAGCCCTTGATGAACGGGCACGTCGCCAGCACCGCCAGGCCCCGTTCGCGTGCGTCGTCCAGCGCGGCCCGGGCCAGCGCGCTGCCGACCCCCTGCCCCTCGAACGCCGGCTCGACCACGGTGTGCGGGTAGACCACCAGCCGGTCGCTGCGGATGTACTCGGCGAAGCCCGCCGGGGCGCCGTCCACCCGGGCCTCGAAGCGGTTCTCGGCTTCGGCGTCGTGCACGGTGACGGTCATCGAAGGCTCCTCACGGTAGGTCGCGGAGCCGGGGCCGGCCCCGGTCCATCATCGAGTTCCGGCGGCCGCACCGCCCGTCGGTCGGCCCGGCGTTGCCGTGGTCGCGCCGTCTCCGCGCCGGACGGCCCCGCCGTCCGGTGGGCCGCGGGTCGCCCCCGACGAGGGGCAACCGGGCGCCCGGGCACCGCACTTGGGCCGGTACCGGGTCGCCCCGGGCCGGCCCCGGGCGCGCCGGCCCGGTGCCCTCGCCCGGTCACGTTCGCCGCGACGTCCACCCGGCCGACGGGCCGCGCCACGGATGCCTCCGCCGCCGCCGCGTCGCGACGTCCACCCGGCCGACGGCCCGCTTCCTCGTACCGGGCGCTGAGCCGGTGTCACCCATCCGGCGTGGAAAACCCGCGCCTTGGGCGTTTGGGCTGCCGAACCCGGGCGCCGGGTCCATGGTGGAGATGGGCGCGATCCGGCGACCGCGCTCGCGCGCCGATCCAGGCCCGCGCGCCGTGCGCCCGCCGCCGTTCTCCAACGGGTGCCCGAGGCAGGGCCCGGCCCTCCGGCGCGCTGGGAGCAGGGCCACCTCGCAGGAAGCCGAACGGTTCTTCTAGGCTCACATCTCGGCTTCCCCGTGGCGGTGCCGTTGCTGCGCCCGCCGCACCGAAGCCGCCGTCCACGGGGGCTCCGGGCCGACCGGGGCCTCCGGATCGAGCGAGGAGGACGCAATGCCAAGCATGCCGCCCAGCCGTTCCACCGCACTTGGGCCAGACGGGCCGACCTGGCAGGTCGTACGCCGGGCCGGGGCCGCGCGCCCCGGCTGGTCCGGGCACCCGGGCTGGTCCGGTCGGCCGGTCCGGCCGCTGAATACCGGCGGCGGCCGCGGAGGCGAGCGTTGAGTCCTCAAACCGTCCGGCCGCCCGCCGCGTCGACCGTGACCACCGCGGCCGCCGGCCCCTCCTCGGCCACCGTCGCCCCTGTGACTCTCGCCACAGCCACAGCCACAGCCACAGCCACAGCCACAGCCGCGGCCGCAGCCACGGCCCCAGGCCCAACCGCAACCACACCCAAGGCCGCGGCCATCGCGGAGGCGGTGCAGGCGGTGCGGTCCGCACCGGCGCCGGCCGCGACACCGGCCGCGACACCGGCCGCGACACCGCCCCGGCCCGAGCCCGCCCCGCCGGCCCGCCCCACCGCCTCCGCCCAGGCGTCGCCCGTGGAGCCGCCCGCCCCTCCGGCCGCCGACGGTGATCCCCACGCCGGCCTGACCGCCGCCCTCCCCGGACTGCCCCAGGCCCTCAGCTCCCGCGCCCGTACGCTGGCCGGGGCCGTTCGCCGCCGCTGCGCGGACCTCGCCCGTATCGAGTCGCCCAGTGGCGACGCGCCCCGACTCGACGCCCTCGCCGAGGAGTTGGCCGCCGGATTCGGCGCGACCGGCGCCACCGCCCACCGCGAGCCCGGCCCCGCCGGTGATCACCTGGTGCTCCAGTGGGACGGCCAGGACGAGAGCCTGCCGCACCTCCTCGTGGTCGGCCACCACGACACCGTCTGGCCGGCCGGGATCCTGAACGACTGGCCGGTGACCGAGCAGGACGGCACCCTCAGCGGCCCCGGCGTCGTCGACATGAAGGGCGGACTCGCCATCCTGGAGGGCGCGTTCGCCCTGCTGGCCGACCTCGGTCAGCGCCCGCACCGCACCGTCCGGCTGGTCGTGGTCTCGGACGAGGAGGTCGGCAGCCCGGACGGCAGGCGCCTGGTCGAGCGCCAACTGCGCGGCGCGGCGGCCGTCCTGGGGCTCGAGCCGCCGCACCCGGACGGCCGGCTCAAGACCGCCCGCCGGGGCAGCACCCGGGTGCGGCTCACCGTCACCGGGCGGGAGGCGCACGCCGGCAACGACGCCGGCGAGGGGGTCTCCGCGGTGGACGAGCTGGTCGACCAGCTGGTCGCGGTCCGTGAGCTCGCCCGCCGGCCCGGTACCGAGCTCAACGCCGGGCGGATCAGCGGCGGTACCCGCGCCAACGTGGTCGCCGGCCGGGCCGAGGCCGAGCTCGGTCTGCGCTTCTCCACCGGTGAGGCGCAGCGCCGCACGCTCGACAGCCTCGCCCGGCTCACCGCGCTGCGGCCCGGGGCCCGGGTGCGGACGGAGGTCCTGTCCAGCCGGCCGGCCTGGCCGGAGCGCACCGCCAACCCGCTGCTGCGGCACGTCCGGTCGCTCGCGGCGGTGCTCGGGCAGCAGCTGGATGGCGGCCCGGCCGGCGGCGCCGGTGACACCAACCTGCCGGGCTCGCGCGGCTTGCCGACGCTGGACGGCTTCGGCGCGGTCGGGGCCGGGGCGCACGCCCGGCACGAGCACATCCGGATCGATCAGCTGGCGCCCCGGATCGCGCTGCTGGCGGCGCTCCTCGCCGTACCGCTGCCGCGCCTGCGGGACCGGTCGGAGGGGTGAGCGCGCCCCCGTCGCGGTAGCGGCGGGCCGGGCCGGGTGGGCCCGTCGTCCGACCCCGGACGGCGGGCCCACCGCTGTTGGGGGGCCGGTTGCGGTGAGCGGTTCCCGCGTCGGGGCCGCCGTGGCGTGCCGCGACGGACGGGTCGCTGCCCAGCGGGGCCCGGTGAGGCCACAGCGGGCCCCGGTGAGGCCCTCGGGGAGGCGGGGGCCGCCACCCGCACCCCCTGTCCGGGGCGGTCCCCGGCGCGGGAGCGAGCCCCGGCGGACCCCGGGCGGCCCGGTTCCCTTGTCAGGGCGCCGCCTCTCCGCAAGCGGCGGGCCGGGCTGGGTGGGCCCGTCGTCCGACCCCGGACGGCGGGCCCACCGCTGTTGGGGGCCGGTTGCGGTGAGCGGTTCCCGCGTCGGGGCCGCCGTGGCGTGCCGCGACGGACGGGTCGCCGCCCAGCGGGGCCCGGTGAGGCCACAGCGGGGCCCCGGTGAGGCCCTCGGGGAGGCGGCGGCCGCCACCCGCACCCCCGTCCGGGGCGGTCCCCGGCGCGGGAGCGAGCCCCGGCGGACCCCGGGCGGCCTGGTTCCCTTGTCAGGGCGCCGCCTCACCGCGCACAATGGTACCGACCGAACGGTCAGTCGGTTGCCGTGAGGGCGGCGGCCGAGCCCGGCACACCGCGCTGCCGGTGGCCGGTGCACGGGGCGCCGGTGCGGGGACGCGAGCGGATCGCGCCCGGGCACCGGCCACCGGGGCACCGGCCGCCGGGCGCGGACCGCAGGGACAGGACGCGAGAGGGGCGAGTGGTGACAACAGAGGTGGCCGAACCGGCTTCCGCGCAGGCGCAGGAGGAGCGGTTCGAGGCGGTCGTCGCCGCCGAGCAGCGGATCGAACCCCGGGACTGGATGCCCGACGCCTACCGGGCCACCCTGATCCGCCAGATCGCCCAGCACGCCCACTCCGAGATCATCGGCATGCAGCCCGAGGGCAACTGGCTCACCCGTGCCCCGTCGCTGCGCCGCAAGGCGATCCTGCTCGCCAAGGCCCAGGACGAGGCCGGCCACGGCCTCTACCTCTACGCCGCCGCCGAGACCCTCGGCGTGGACCGGGCTGAGCTGACCGAGAAGCTGATCTCCGGCCGCCAGAAGTACTCCTCGATCTTCAACTACCCGACCCTCACCTTCGCCGATGTCGGTGTGATCGGCTGGCTGGTCGACGGCGCCGCGATCTGCAACCAGGTACCGCTCTGCCGCTGCAGCTACGGCCCGTACGCGCGCGCGATGGTGCGGATCTGCAAGGAGGAGTCCTTCCACCAGCGCCAGGGCTACGAACTGCTGATGACGCTGATGCGCGGCACCGACGCCCAGCGGCGGATGGTCCAGGACGCGGTGGACCGCTGGTGGTGGCCGTCACTGATGATGTTCGGCCCCTCGGACGCGGAGTCGCCGAACACCGCCCGCTCGATGGGCTGGCGGATCAAGCGCCACACCAACGACGAGCTGCGGCAGCGCTTCGTCGACATGACCGTCCCGCAGGCGGACCACCTCGGGGTCACCCTGCCCGACCCGGCGCTGCGCTGGAACGAGGACCGGGGCTGCTGGGACTTCGGCGAGCCGGACTGGTCCGAGCTGACCAGGGTCATCCAGGGCCAGGGCCCGTGCAACGCCCAGCGGGTGGACCGCCGCCGCGCGGCCCACGGGGACGGCGCCTGGGTCCGCGAGGCGGCCACCGCCTACGCGCGCAAGCGCCGGGCGGAGAGCCGCCCGACCGCCCCGGCCGCCACCGCCCCGGCCGCCACCTCCCCGGCCCCGACGGCCGGACCCGAAGCGCCGAGCGCGCAGAGCGAGGAGAACGGAAAGTGACCGAGTCCAAGGCCGGCTGGCCGCTCTACGAGGTGTTCGTGCGCCCCCGGCGCGGACTGAACCACGTCCACGTCGGCTCGCTGCACGCGGCCGACGACCGGATGGCGCTGCTCGCCGCCCGTGACCTCTACACCCGGCGCAACGAGGGCGTCAGCCTCTGGGTGGTCCCCTCCGCCGCGATCACCGCCTCGACCCCGGACGAGCGCGACCCCTTCTTCGCCCCCAGCGGCGACAAGGTGTACCGCCACCCGACCTTCTACGACATCCCCGAGGATGTCCCGCACATCTGACGGGGAGCAGCACGACCATGACAGACGACCACGTCTACCTGAGCCTCTCCGAGGCGTCCGACGAGCCCGAGGGTGAGGGCCGCTGGGCGTACGGGACGGGCTTCGCCGACCCGCTGCTCGGGGTGGACACCGCCGTGCCGCCCGGCCTGGACGGCGCCGACCTCGCCGCGTACTGCCTGATGCTGGGCGACGACGCCCTCGTCCTCGCCCAGCGGCTCACCGAGTGGTGCACCCGGGCGCCGGAGCTGGAGGAGGAGGTCGCGCTCGCCAACCTGGGCCTCGACCTGCTCGGCCAGGCCCGCCAGCTGCTCACCCGGGCCGGCCAGGCGGACGGCTCCGGCCGCACCGAGGACGACCTGGCGTACTGGCGCGAGGAGCACGACTTCCGCAACGTCCGGCTGGTCGAGGCGGAGAACGGGGACTTCGCGTTCTCGGTCGCCCGGCTGCTGGTCTTCGCGACCGCGCGCGGCGCGCTCTACGAGGCGCTGGCTACGCACCGCGACCCCGTGCTGGCGGCGGTCGCCGCCCGGGGCGTCAAGGAGCTGGCCTACCACCGCGAGTACGCCACCGCCTGGACGCTGCGGCTCGGCGACGGGACGCCGTACTCGGCGCTGCGGATGCAGGCCGGTCTGGACGCGGTCTGGCCGCTGGTGGAGGAGCTGTTCACGGCGCATCCGGTGGAGCTGCGGGTCGGCGTGGACCCGGCCGGCCTGCGCGAGCCGGTGCTGCGCTCGCTGGCCGCCGTCCTCGCCGAGGCCGGGCTGACCGTGCCCGAGGTGCCGGGGCTGGCCACGGTCGGCGGCCGGGCCGGGCGGGACGGCGTGCACACCGAGGCGCTCGGTCCGCTGCTGGCCGAGTTCCAGGTGGTGGCCCGCGCGCACCCGGGGGCGACATGGTGACCACCACGCGCGGTCGGGCCTGGGAGGTCGCGGCGAGCGTCCCGGATCCGGAGCTGCCCATGCTCACCCTGGCCGACCTCGGGGTGCTGGCCGAGGTGGAGGAGGGCGGTTCGACGGTGACCGCCTGGCTGACCCCGACCTACTCCGGGTGCCCGGCCGTCGCCGAGATGGCGGCCGATGTGGACCGCCGCCTGCACGCGGCGGGGTACCCGGACGTCCGGGTGCGGCTGCGGCTGGACCCGCCCTGGTCGACCGACCTGATCACCGAGGAGGGCCGCCGCAAGCTCGCCGAGGCGGGCATCGCGCCGCCCGACCGGGCGTCGGCGCACGGGTCGTCCCCCGGCCTGCTGGCCCTCGGTCCGACCCGCCGTGTGGTGGCCTGCCCGCTCTGCGGCGGCACCGACACCGAGGAGCTGTCCCGCTTCGGCTCGACCGCCTGCAAGGCGCTGTGGCGCTGCCGGGACTGCCGCGAGCCCTTCGAACGCGTCAAGGAGATCTGAATGGCCGCCAGCCCCGCCCCGGCCACCGGCCCCGCCCCGGCCACCAGTGCCGAGCAGGCCGCCCGGCGTCCGGCCTTCCACCACCTGCGGATCGCCGAGGTGGAGCGGCTCTGCGACGACGCCGTCGCGGTGACCTTCGAGGTGCCGGAGGCGCTCGCCGAGGAGTTCGCGTTCCGCCCCGGACAGACGCTGACGCTGCGCCAGGTGGTGGACGGCACCGACGAGCGCCGCTCGTACTCGATCTGCGCCCCCGTCGGCGGCCCGCTGCGGATCGCCGTCCGCGAGGTGCCCGGCGGGCTGTTCTCCCGCCGGCTGGTGCGCGAGGCGCGGGCGGGCGAGGAGGTCGAGGTGCTGACCCCGTCCGGGCTCTTCACCCCGACGCTCGGCGAGCCCGCCGACCACGTACTGCTGGCGGCCGGATCCGGCATCACCCCGATGCTCTCCATCGCCGCCTCCGTCCTGGCCGCCGACCGCACCTCCACCGTCACGCTGCTCTACGGCAACCGGCGCAGCGACACCGTGATGTTCGCCGACGAGCTGGCCGACCTGAAAGACCGCTACCTCGGCCGGTTCCAGCTGGTGCACGTGCTCTCCCGGGAGACCCGGGACGCCGAGCTGCTCAGCGGGCGGCTGGACCCGGAGCGGGTCGAGGCGCTGCTGACCGCGCTGGTGGACGTGCCGGCGGTCGGTCACTGGTGGCTCTGCGGGCCGTTCGGGATGGTCACCGGCGCCAAGGAGCTGCTGGCCGGGCTGGGCGTGCCGACCGCGCGGGTGCACCAGGAGCTGTTCCACGCCGAGGACGAGCCGGCCGCCGAGCGGACCGAGCCGTCCGGTCCGGCGGACGGCGCCGCGCACAGCGAGGTCACTGTCGTCCTCGACGGGCGCGGCAGCACGCTCACGCTGCCGCGCGACCGGTCCGTCCTGGACGGCGCCCAGCGCTCCCGCCCCGACCTGCCGTTCGCCTGCAAGGGCGGGGTCTGCGGTACGTGCCGCGCCCTGGTCACCGAGGGCGAGGTGGAGATGCGCCGCAACTTCGCGCTGGAGGAGAAGGAGCTGGCCGCCGGCTACGTGCTGACCTGCCAGGCCCGCCCGCTCACCGACCGGGTGACGGTCGACTACGACCGCTGAGCGGGCACCGCGGCCGCCCCGGCCGGCGATCCGAGCAGCGCGACGATGTCGTGGACGGCGGCCCGGCCCGCCCGGTTGGCACCGACGGTGCTGGCGGACGGGCCGTAGCCGACCAGGTGGACGCGCGGGTCGACGGTGGCCCGGGTGCCGGTGAGGGCGATCCCGCCGCCGGGGGAGCGCAGGCCGAGCGGGGCGAGGTGGCCGACCTCGGGGCGGAACCCGGTGGCCCAGACGATCGCGTCGACCGCCAGCTCCCGCTCGCCCCAGGCGACGCCGTGGTCGGTGAGGCGGTCGAACATCGGCCGGCGGTGCAGGGCGCCGAGCTCCTCGGCCCGGCGGTAGGCGACGGACGGGCCGAGCCCGGTCACGCTCACCACGCTGCGCACCGGCAGCCCCTGGCGGACCCGCTCCTCGACCTTGGCGACCACCGCGCGGCCGTACTCGGGGGTGAACGGGCCCTCGTGGAAGACGGGCGGGGTGCGGGTGACCCAGACCGTCTCGCCGACGGCCGCGACCTCGGACAGCACCTGGACCGCCGAGGCGCCGCCGCCGACCACCAGGACGCGCTTTCCGGCGAACTCCGCCGGCCCCCGGTACTCGGCGTAGTGCAGCTGCCGCCCGGCGAAGTGGCCGGGGTAGTGCGGCACGAAGGGGCGGGTCCAGGTGCCGGTGGCGTTGATCAGCGCCCGGGTGGACCAGGTACCGGCGTCCGTCTCGACCAGCAGGCGGGCGTCCGGCCGGTCGGACTCGGAGCGCACCGCCCGGACGTGGACGGGGCGCACCACCGGGAGCGCGTGCTTCGCCTCGTACGCCGTGAAGTACCCCGGGACCACCTCGCGCGCGGGCGCGTCCGGGTCGGGCTCGGGCAGTTCGAAGTCGGGCAGGTCGTGGAAGCCGTGCACGGTGGCCATCCGCAGCGAGGGCGCGCGGTGCGCCCAGGCGCCGCCGGGGGCGGAGCCGGCGTCGAGGACGACGAAGCCGCCGTCGGCGTCCTCCCGGTAGGGGGCGAAGCCGCGGCGGCGCAGGTGGTAGGCGGCGGACAGACCGGCCTGCCCGGCCCCGACCACCAGGACGTCCACCCGTCGGGTCGTCCGGCCGGTCCCCGGGGCGGCGTCGGCGGCGAGCGGGGCGGCCCCGGGCTCGACCGCCCCCAGGTTGGTTGCACCGTAAACAGTCACGCCGGTGAAACATCCCGCGGGCGGGGAGTGTTCCCGGCGCGGGGGAGGACCCTCGCGCCGGGACCCGGCGGTGGGTGCGGCCAGGGGCTCGGGCGGCCGGCTCAGGTGAGCGGGGAGATCACCACGGCGGTGCCGTAGGCGCAGACCTCGGTCCCCGCGTCCATCGCCTCCGTCACGTCGAACCGGAACATCAGGACCGCGTTGCCGCCGCGTGCCTTGGTCTGCTCGACCAGGCGCTCCATCGCCTCGTTGCGGCTCTCCACCAGGGTCTTCGTCAGACCCCGCAGCTCGCCGCCGACCAGTGACTTCAGGGAGGCGCCGATCTGGCTGCCGATGTGCCGGCTGCGGACCGTCAGGCCGAAGACCTCGCCGATGACGTGGTCGACCCGGAAGCCGGGGATGTCGTTGGTGGTCACGACCAGGACCTGGGCGTCCGGGCGCTGCCCGCCGCCGAATTCGTCGATGTTAGCCATGGGGCCATCCTGCGGGCTGCGTACCGCCGGTGGGCAGAGGCATGGCCGGGAACCGGCGGAGAAGGCGTCGAGATGCCGGACGGACCGGTGATCGGTCGGCGGAAAGGCCGTACCGTAGCCCCATGGGCGAGCGAAGCGATCATCCACAGGGGCCGGGCGCGGCGGAGGACTCGGGCGCGCAGGAGATCGAGGCGACGGTGGTGCTGGGCCTGCGGATCACCGACTGGCCGGCGTTGCGGGCGGCCGCGATCGCGGCCGTCGAGGAGCTGGACTTCGCGGGCGTCGACCCGGCGGGTCAGCGCCGTGAGCTGCTGCGCGAGGTGTCCGAGGACGCCAACGCGGCGCTCGGCGCGTTGCTGCACCCGGACCGGCTGGTGGCCGCGATCGCCGGTGTCGAGGCGATCGGCGGCACGCTGGAGATCAGCGTGACCGAGGACTTCGCGCCGGATTTCGCCGAGTTGTTCCCGCTGGACGGCGGCGAGGACGAGGACGGCGGCGGCGGGGCCGGCGACTGGACGCTGACCCCGCGCACGGCCTGCCTCCTCCACGCCCAACTGCTGGGCCTGGCCGACGCCGCGTACGACGACCTGGAGGAGCACGAGGACGAGCCGGTCGGCGACGGCGACGAGACGGACTGGACGGTCTTCGCCCGGCTGCCCCAGCGCACCTGGCGCCAGCACCGGAACTGGCGCCGGGCGATGGCCCGCGCCTTCGACGACCTCGCCGACGACCTCGCGCTCGGTGAGTGGCCGCTGCCGCGGAACCTGGCCGAGGAGATCGCGCTGCGGATGGCCCTGGTGGACGCCCGCACGCTGCTCGGCGCGCAGCCGGAGTCGGTCGCCGACATGATGGGCGACCTGCCGGCCGACCTCTACGACTACGACTGGGACGGCTGCCACGACGAGCTCTTCGGGGTCTTCGGGCCGGACGACGGCGATCCGGAGCTGAGCACCGAGCAGCGCACCGAACTGCTGCTCGCGGCGACCCACCCGGAGGGCTGGTTCCTGGTGTACGAGGACGCCGAGGAGCGGGATCCGCAGCGCGGCTACCGGCGCTGACGGCGCGGGTCGGGGCGGGGCGGGTCGGGGCGGCCCGGCCGGGTGGGGCGGGGTGCGCGGCGGCCGGTTAGGCTGCGGGCATGTCCGATTTGTCCGACAGTCCTGACGGGCCCGCCGCCGGCACGGGCCTCGCCGACGCCGGTGCGGCCGCCGCCCTGGGTACCGCCGTCTCCGGCGCCCGCGCCTTCGGAGCCGCCGGTGCCGCCGCCGGAGCCGACGCTGCCGGTGCCCATGACGCCGCCGGTGCCGACGACCGCGTGCTGGAGCGGCTCACGCTGGGCCTGGAGGGCGTCGAGGCCGCCCAGCGCGGGCGGCGGGCGCAGGCCCGGGAGAGCTTCGAGCGGCTCTGGCACGAGCTCGGCGAACGCGGCGATGTCTTCCACCGCTGCGTGCTCGCCCACTACCTGGCCGATCTGCAGGACGATCCGCACGCCGAGCTGGAGTGGGACCGCCGGGCCCTGGCCGCCGCCGACTCGCTGACCGCCGAGCGCGCGCAGACCTACGCGGCCGCCCTCCAGGTCCGGGCGTTCTACCCGGCCCTGCACCTCAACCTGGCCTCCGACCACCTCAAGCTCGGCGAGCCCGAGCCGGCGCGCGAGCAGCTGGAGCGCGCCGTGCGGAGCCTCGACGCGCTCCAGCAGGACGCGTACAGCGCGGGTATCCGGACCGCCGTCGAGGAGTTGCGGCAGCGCCTGCGCTGACCGGCCCGCCGGCCCCCGGTACGAGCCCCGGGCCCGGCGGTGCGTCCCGGCCGACCTGGCGTGATCACCGCCGCGTGCGGGCTGGCATGCTGGACGGGTGACTTCTCCGTTCGACGCCCCCGTCCCCGCCCCTGCTCCCGAGGACCGCGACGCCCGGCCGCAGTACGTGCTGCCGCTGGTCGTCCGGCTGGAGCGGGCCGCCCCGCCCGGGCGGACCGACGCGCTGGAGACCTCGGCGCGGGCCGTGCTCACCCTGCTCTCCGACCCCCGGGTCACCGCGCCGGACGGCGAGTGGGCCGAGCGGGTCGAGGCCTGGGAGGACGCCCGGATCCGCAAGGTCGTCCGGCGCGCCCGGGGCGGCGAGTGGCGCCGGGCGGCCGAGCTGCCGGGCATCACGGTGGCCGGCCGGGAGGCGGAGGTGCGGGTGTTCCCGCCGGTCCCGCTCGACGGCTGGCCCAAGGAGCTCGCCAAGCTCCAGGTCTCGGGCACCGATCTGGAGGAGAGCGGTCCGGTCGTCGAGCCCGGGGCGGGCCTGCCGGTGCTCTGGCTCAACCCGGAGCTGGAGATGAGCGCCGGCAAGACGATGGCCCAGACCGGCCACGCCGCCCAGCTCGCCTGGTGGCGGCTGGACGACGCGCAGCGCAAGGAGTGGGCGGAGTCCGGCTTCGCGCTGGCGGTCCGGACGGCCACCCCGCAGGCCTGGGCGGAGCTGGTGGCGAGCGGTCTGCCGCTGGTCCAGGACGCGGGGTTCACCGAGATCGCCCCGGGGAGCTGCACGGTGGTCGCGGAGCACCCAGCGCTGCGGCGCGGCTGATCGGGGCCGGTGGGCGGGCCGGGCGACCGCCGCCGGTCACCCGGCGCGGACCGCGTACCGGCGCACCGAGCGCAGACCGGCGCAGGCCGCCGCGGCCGCCCAGAGGGCCATGATCAGCAGACCGGTCCAGTGGCCGTAGTGCACCGTCGGGTCCGCCTGGGTGCGCATCGCGTGGAAGCCGGCCCGGTCGGGCAGGAACTGCGCCGCCTCGCGCACCCCGGGGATCGCCGTCAGCACGGTGGTGCCGAGGAAGAGCATCGGGGTGAGCAGGCCGAGCGCGGCGCTGAGGTTGCGCAGGACGGCGGTCAGCCCGAGGCAGAGCACGATCAGCAGCGGGTGGTAGAGCACCCCGGCGAGGAAGCTGCGCCCGGTACCGGGGACGGTGAGGTCCACCCCCACGGTCGCGGCGGTGGCCAGGAACGAGCCGGCCGTGGAGACCAGCCCCAGCAGCAGCCCGAGCCCGGCGCCGAGGGCCAGCTTCGCGCCGTAGAGCCGCCCGCGCCGGGGGACGGCGGTGAGCGAGGCGGCGATCATGCGGGTGTTGAACTCCTGCCCGATCAGCAGGACGCCCACGCAGGCCACCGCGACATGGCCGAACTGCAGGCCGTAGTAGATCCCGATGGACGGGTCCTCGCCGGGGGTGTGGTCCACCGGCCCGTACGCGGCGTTGACGGCGGCGGTGATGCCGACGGTCAGCGCGAGGGCGACGAGCGGAGTGCTCCACTGCGAGCGGAGGGTGGTGAACTTGAGCCGCTCCGAGCGGAGCACGGCGGCGGTGGTCATCGCGGGGGCGTCCTTTCCAGCAGGTCCGGTCGTGGGGAATGGCGGTCAGGCGTCGGCCCGGCGCAGCGCGCGCAGGCCGCCGTACGCGGCCGCGGCCGCCCAGAGGGCCATGATCAGCAGACCGGTCCAGTGCCCGTAGCCGACCTGCGGATCGTCGGCGTAGTGCAGCGCGTACTGGCCGGCCCGGTCGGGCAGGAACTGCACCACGCGGCGGACCCCCGGCACGCCGGCCAGCAGCGGGGAGAGCAGGAAGACCGTCGGCACCAGCAGGCCCATCGCGGCGGTGAGGTTGCGCAGCACGGCGGTCAGGCCGACGCAGGTCACCACCAGCAGCACCGGGTACAGCACCCCGACGGTGGCGCTGCGGAGCAGGCCGGGGCCGTCCCAGGCACCGGTGGCGTAGGCGGCGTAGCCCGCGAAGGAGCCGGCCGTCCCGAGCAGGCCGACGACGAGGGCCACCAGCGCGCCCAGGGTGAGCTTCCCGGCGTAGAACCGCCCGCGCCGGGGGACGGCGGTGAGCGAGACGCCGATCATGCGGGTGTTGAACTCCTGCCCGACCAGCAGGACGCCGAAGCAGGTCAGGGCGGCCTGGCCGAAGTTGAGGCCGTAGTGGATCCCGATGCCGGGGTCGTCGATCAGGCTGGCGTCCTCGTCGCCGAGCGCCGCGGCGGTGGCGGTGCCGAGCCCGGCCGTCAGCAGGATCGCCAGGAGCGGGGTCAGCCAGAGCGAGCGCAGGGTGACGAGCTTGATCCACTCGGACCGCAGGACCTGCCCGAAGCCCGTCGGGGCGGACCCCGGGGCCGGCGCCGTGCCGGAGCGGACGGGGGAGCCGGTGCGGACGGGCGTGCCGGTGGCGCTCATGCCGCCACCGCCCGGTACTCGACGCTGTCGGCGGTCATCCGCATGAAGGCCTCCTCCAGCGAGTCCTGTTGGACGGCGATCTCGTACAGCACCACGCCGTTGGCCGCCGCCAGTGCGGCGATCCGCTCCGGCTCGGCGCCGGTGACCTCCCAGGCGCCGCCGTCCACCGCCTCGGCGGCCAGGTCGGAGCCGGCCAGCAGGGCGGCCAGCTTCACCGGGTCCACCGCGCGGACCCGGACCCGGGTGCGGCCGTGGCGGTCGAGGAAGTCGGAGGTGGCGGCGTCCGCCAGCAGCCGGCCCCGGCCGATCACCACCAGGTGGTCGGCGGTGAGCGCCATCTCGGTCATCAGGTGCGAGGAGACCAGCACCGACCTTCCCTCGGCGGCGAGTTCGCGCAGCAGGGTGCGGATCCACCGGATGCCCTCCGGGTCGAGGCCGTTGACCGGCTCGTCGAGCATCAGCACCGGCGGATCGCCGAGGAGCGCGGCGGCCACGCCGAGGCGCTGGCGCATGCCGAGCGAGAAGCCGCGGATCCGGCGCCCGGCCGCGTCGGCGAGACCGACCTGGCCGAGCACCTCGGCCACCCGGCGCTCCGGCAGGCCGCCCGCGGCGGCCAGCCAGCGCAGGTGGCCGCGGGCGGTGCGGCCGCCGTGCAGGGCGTGGGCGTCCAGCAGCGCGCCGACCTGCCGCAGCGGGTCGGCCAGTTCGGCGTAGGGGCGGCCGCCGACCAGCGCGCGGCCGGCGGTCGGCCGGTCCAGGCCGAGGACCAGTCGCATGGTGGTGGTCTTGCCCGCGCCGTTCGGCCCGAGGAAGCCCGTCACCACACCGGGCCGGACCTCGAAGTCGAGGCCGTCGACCACGCGTGTGCCGTCGTACTCCTTGGTGAGGCCCTGAACCTGGATCACGGCTGCCCTCGCTCTCTGTCGATGGCCCTATTCGACCGGAGCCGAGGCTGCGGCGGATCCCGCCTGGGAGGGGACCTGCCTCCCTCCCGGGAGGGAGGCCGTCCGTGCCCCTGGCCTGGCAGGATGGCCGGATGCCCAGGATCCTCGCGCCGCTGCTGAGCGCCGCCACCTACGCGCGGTGGCTCCATCTGCTGATCGGTCTGATCTTCGCCGGCGTCGTCCTGCTGGTCTTCCCGGGGACGGAGGGGCGCAGCCTCGGCGGGCTGCTCGCGCTGGCCGTCCCGCTGGACGTCGCGCTGCTCGTGGCGGCCGCCCTGGTGCCCGCGATGCGCCGGGCGGAGGGTGTCCAGGCCCGGTTGCTGCTGATGCCCGCGCGGGAGCAGGACATCGCGGCCGAGCCGGCCCGCGGCTTCGCCGACCGGCGCCGTACGGCGGCCTGGCTGATCGGGCGGGTGGCCCTCGGGACGGCCGTCGGCTTCCCGTCCGTCCTGGTGCCGGCCGCCGCCGTCGGGCTGCTCGTCCGGCCGGAGCCGGACCTCTTCGGCCTCCGGCTCCCGGCGCGCGAGGGGTTCACCTGGTACCCGCTGCTGGCACCGGTGCTGATGTTCGCCCTCGGCTGGCTGGTGGTCTGGGCGGGCCGTCTCCAACTCGCCATGGCGGTGCGGTTGCTGGGGCCGTCCCCGGCCGAGCGGCTGGCCGCCGCCGAGCTGCGGGCCGAACGCCTACTGGAGCGCAACCGGCTGGCCCGGGAGCTGCACGACTCCATCGGCCACGCGCTGACGGTGACGGTCATCCAGGCGGGCGCGGCGCGGGAGGTGGGCGACCCGGCGTTCGTCGCCAAGGCGCTCGAAGTCATCGAGGAGACCGGCCGGCAGGCGATGGAGGACCTGGAACGCACGCTCGTCCTGCTCCGCGAGACCCGCGACACCGCCGGTACGGGCGGGGCCTTCGAGGGCGCGGACGGCGCCGACGGCCCGGCCACCGAGCGGCCCGGCATCGGGCAGCTGCCCGCCCTCTTCGACACCGCGCGCTCGGCCGGCAGCCCGGTCGAGGCGTGGATCGGCGTACCGGCGGCGAAACTGCCCGGGGTGCTCTCCCGGGAGGGCTACCGGATCGTCCAGGAGGGCGTCACCAACGCCCTCAAGTACGCGCCGGGTGAGCCGATCACCGTCCGGATCACGGTGCGGGAGGGGCAGTTGGAGCTGCGTTGCACCAACGCGCTGGCGTCGTCCGCCGTCCGCGCGACACCACACCGGGGCGGCAAGGGACTTCGCGGCATCCGCGAACGGGCCTCCCTGCTCGGTGGCGAGGCCGCGGCGGGGCCGGAGGCCGGGCAGTGGGTGCTGGCCGTGCGGATGCCCCTACGCTTGGGCGCGTGATGATCGAAATCCTGCTGGCCGACGACGAGGAGCTGGTCCGGGCCGGGCTGCGGGCGGTCCTGGAGGCGCAGGGCGACCTGCGGGTGGTCGGCGAGGCCGCCGACGGCGCCGAGGCGGTCGCGATGGCGCGCGAACTGCGCCCGCACGTAGTACTGATGGACGTCCGGATGCCCCGGTTGGACGGTCTCGCGGCGACCCGCGCGCTCGTCGGGTCCGTGCCGCCCGGCGGGCCGGACGGCTCCGGCGGGCAGCCGCCGAAGATCCTGGTCGTCACCACCTTCGAGAACGACGACTACGTCTACCAGGCCCTGCGCGCCGGGGCCGACGGCTTCCTGCTGAAGCGCTCCCGCCCGGCGGAGATCGCCCACGCCGTCCGGCTGGTCGCGGCGGGTGAGTCGCTGCTCTTCCCGACCGCGATCCGCCGCCTGGCCGCCGGCCAGGGCAACCGGGCGGCCCGGGACACGATGGCCCGCGCCGCGCTGACCGAGCGCGAGGCCGAGGTGCTGCGCCTGGTGGCCCGGGGGCTGACCAACGGTGAGATCGCCGAGCAGCTCTTCCTCGGCGTGCAGACGGTGAAGACGCACGTCAGCAGCGTGCTGGCGAAGCTCGGGGCGCGGGACCGCACCCAGGCGGTGATCGCCGCGTACGAGTCCGGGTTCGTGGAGCCCTCGGAGTAGCCGGGCGCCGGCCGGGCGGCTCCGGGCGGCGGCCCGCTCAGGCAGGGTAGGCATGGGTCTGGACGGCCTTGACCGAGGCCCAGACGGACGTGCCGGTCGCCAGGTCGAGTTCGGCCGCGGCGGCGGGGGTGAGGTCGGCCGCCATCGGGAGGGCGCCGGCCAGGTCGGCGCGGACCTGGTCGCCGTGCAGGTCCAGCCCCGCGATCTCCAGCTTCCAGACGTTGCGCGCACTGCCCTGCGGCCGCTCCCGGTGCAGCGTCACGGCGGCCGGCGGGAAGGCCACGAAGGCCGGGCCGGTCAGCTCCTCGGAGGTGGCCAGCTCGGTGCCGTCGGCCAGCGTGACCCGGCGGCCGTCCGCGAGGCCCTGGTACAGGTTCAGGCCGACCAGGCGGGCGATGTAGTCGGTGCGCGGCCGCCTGGCGATCTCGGCGGGGCTCCCGGCCTGCACCTCGCGGCCGTCCTCGATCACCACCAGCCGGTCGGCCAGCACCATGGCGTCCAGCGGATCGTGCGTCACCAGCACCGCCACCGCCTCGAACTCGGTCAGGTGGCGCCGCAGTTGCGAGCGGACGTCGAGCCGGGTGCGGGCGTCTAGGGCGGCCAGCGGCTCGTCGAGCAGCAGCAGCCGGGGCCGGACGGCCAGCGCCCGGGCGAGCGCGACCCGCTGGGCCTGGCCGCCGGAGAGCCGGCCGGGGCGGGTGCCCGCGTGCTCGGCCAGGCCCATCCGCTCCAGCCAGCCGGCCGCCTCGGCCCGGGCCTCGCGCCTGGGCCGGCCCTGGCAGCGCGGGCCGAACGCCACGTTGTCGAGTGCGCTGAGGTGGGGGAAGAGCAGGTAGTCCTGGAACACCACGCCGACCGGCCGTTCCTCGGCGGGGGTGTGCAGCCGCTCGGCCGGGTCCTCCAGCACCCGGCCGTCCAGCCGCAGATGGCCTGCGGTGAGCGGGAGCAGCCCGGCGAGGGCCCGCAGCGCGGTGGACTTGCCGGCGCCGTTCGGCCCGAGCAGGGCGACCACCTCGCCGGGGGCGGCGGTGAGCGCGAGGTCGAGGCTGAAGGCGGCGCGGTCCACCCGCAGCCGGGCGTCGAGGGCGTGCTTCGCGGCGGTCATCGTGGCAGTGTCCCGGGGGAGGTGCGGGGCGGCAGGGCGCCCACGGCGGTGGCGGGCAGGGCGCGGGTGGGGAGGGCGCGGGCGGAGGGCTCGGCGCGGCCGCCGGCCGGGGTGCCGGTCACGGGGCGGACAGCCAGCGGTCGCGCAGGCCCGCCAGGACGGCGATGGAGACCACCAGCAGGACGAGCGAGAGCGCGATCGCCGCCTCCGGATCCGACTCCATGGCCAGGTAGACGGCGAGCGGCATGGTCTGCGTCCGGCCCGGGAAGTTGCCGGCGAAGGTGATCGTCGCGCCGAACTCGCCGAGCGCCCGGGCCCAGGCCAGCACCGCGCCGGCCCCGATGCCGGGGGCGATCAGTGGCAGGGTGACCCGGCGGAAGGCGGTCAGCCGGGACGCGCCCAGGGTGGCGGCCGCCTCCTCGTAGCGCGGGTCGGCGGCCCGCAGCGCGCCCTCGACGCTGATCACCAGGAAGGGCATCGCGACGAACGCCTCGGCGATCACCACACCGGTGGTGGTGAACGGCAGGGTGATCCCGAAGGCGGAGTCCAGCCAGGAGCCGACGATGCCGCGCCGCCCGAGCACCAGCAGCAGCGCCACCCCGCCGACCACCGGCGGCAGCACCAGCGGCAGCGTGACCAGCGCCCGGACCAGCCGGCGGCCGGGCAGTTCGGTCCGCGCCAGCACCCAGGCCAGCGGCACCCCGAGGACCAGCGACACCCCGGTGGCCGCCGTCGCGCAGAACAGCGAGAGCCGCAGCGCGTCCCACACCTCGGTACTGGTGAGCTGTTCCGGCAGCGTGCTCCAGGGGGCCCGGACCAGCAGGCCGACCAGCGGCAGGGTCAGGAACGCCAGCCCGAGCAGGGCCGGGAGCAGCAGTGCGACCGGGACGCGCCGCCCGCGCCGCCGCCGGTGCGCCGTGCCCGCTCGCGGGGGCTCGGCACCGGAGGCGGCACGGACGGCGGAGCCGGCGGTGGTGCGGCGGCTCACGGTGCCTGGAAGCCCGCCGCGGTGAGCACCTGCTGGGCCTCGGGCGACTGGATGTAGGCGACGAAGGCAGCGGCGCCGTCCTTGTTCGGCGCCTTGGCGAGGGCGGCGATCGGGTAGTCGTTCACGGCCTTGGCGGCCTCGGGGAAGTCCACGCCGTCGATCTTCGCAGCATCGGCCTTCACATCGGTCCGGTAGACCAGCGAGGCGTCGACCTCGCCCAGCTCGACCTTGGTGAGCGCGCCCTTGACGTCCTGCTCCAGGGTGACCGGGGTCAGGTTGACGTCGGCGGCCTTGAGCGCGGTCAGGGCGGCGGCGCCGCAGGGCACCTCCTTCGCGCAGAGGGCGACCTTGACCCCGGGGGCGGTGAGGTCGTTCAACCCGGCGACGTGCTTGGGGTTGCCCTTCGGCACGGCGATGGTGAGCGTGTTCCTGACGAAGGTCTTCGGCTCACCGGTGGCGCCGCCCGCGTCGGTGACCGTCTTCATGGTCGCGGGGCTGGCGGCGGCGAACACGTCCGCCGGGGCACCGGAGTTGATGCTGGTGGCGAGGCTGGAGCTGCCGCCGAAGTTGAAGGTGACCTTGGCGCCCGGGTTGGCCGCCTCGAACGTCTTGCCGAGGTCGGTGAAGGTCTCCTTCAGCGAGGCGGCGGCGAAGACGGTGATCGGGCCGGACACCTTGGCGGCGCCGGTCGACGCCGGGGCGGACGCCCCGGCGGCCGGGGCCGCGGTGGACGAGCCGCCGGAGGCCTTGTCGCCGCCGTCGCTGCCGCAGGCGGTGACCCCGAGGCTGAGGGCGAGGGCCGCTGCGGCGGCGACGGCGAGTCTGCGGGAGTGCACGGCACGGATGCTCATCGGTATTCCCCTCCTGGGCGCGCCGGAAGGGGCGCGGGGACGCTGCCGCAGGTGCGGCCATTACGCCGATCATAGTGCCGCAAATGCGAGCCGAAAGTGCCTGTCTCATTGCACAGGCAGGTGCCGCCGGGAATCGTGCCCGGGTTGTGGGAAGGCTCAAACCGGGCGGTCGGCCGGTCCCTCGGCGAGGGGGCCGGCGCCGCTGCGCGTCCCTGCCGAGCCCGCCGTCCGCGCCCCGCGGCGGGCGGGCGTCGAGCGGGGGATCCCCGCGCCGGCCAGGAAAACCCGTCGCGCGCGAGCAGCGCGAGGGGCGAGAGTGCTCACCGGGCGTGAGCGCGCCCGGCCAACTCGGGCGGGCAGCGGTCCGCCCGTACGCACCCGCGCCCGTACGCACCGCCGGCCGACCGGCCGGGCCAAGGGGAGGAGCCCACCCGTGTCCACACTGCGTGTCACCGCCGAACGGCTGACCGTCCTGGCGCACCCGAACGCCGACGCCCTGGAACTGGCACAGGTCGGGCTCTACCGGGCGGTGGTGGCCAAGGGCGCGTACCGGACCGGCGACTACGCCGTCTACATCCCCGAGCAGGCCGTGCTGCCCGCGCCGCTGATCGAGGAGCTGGGCCTGACCGGGCGGCTGGCCGGGAGCGGCGCCGACCGGGTGAAGGCCGTCCGGCTGCGCGGCGAACTGTCGCAGGGCATCGTCTGCCGGCCCGGTGCGCTGGCCGGCACCGATCTGGCGGCCGCCGCCGAGCGCGGCGAGGACTTCGCCGAACGGCTGGGCGTGGTGAAGTGGCGGCCGCCGATCCCCACGGCGATGAACGGCGAGGTGGTCCGCGCGCCGGACCTGCTGCCGTGGGTGGACATCGAGAACCTCAAGCGCTTCCCGGGGATCTTCGAGCCCGGCGAGCCGGTCGTGCTGACCGAGAAGCTGCACGGCAGTTGCTGCCTCGTCACCTACCACGCCGCCGGGGGAGAGGTGCAGGTGGCCTCGAAGGGCATCGGCGCCCAGGGGCTGGCGCTGGCCGAGGACGGGCGGAACCTCTACTGGCGGGCCGTCCGGGCGCACGGCATACCGGCGGTGGCCGCCCGGCTGGCGGAGCGGCTCGGCGCCGAGCGGGTGGGCATCTTCGGCGAGGTGTTCGGCGCCGGTGTGCAGGACCTCACGTACGGCGAGTCCGGCCGCACCGAGCTGCCCGGCTACGCGGCGTTCGACGTCTCGGCGGTGGTGGACGGGCAGCTGCGCTGGCTGTCGGCGGCCGAACTGCTCGGCGGTGAGCTGCCGGTGGTGCCCGAGCTGTGGCGCGGCCCGTTCGACCCGGACACCGTGCTGGCGCTGGCCCAGGGGCGCGAGACGGTCTCCGGGCGCGAACTGCACGTGCGCGAGGGCGTGGTGGTCCGCCCGGTGGCCGAGCGGTACAGCCCGGTGGTGGGCGGCCGGGCGATCGCCAAGGTGGTCGGCGACGCTTATCTGACCCGCAAGGGCGGCACCGAGTACGAGTAGGAGGGCTCGCCGGCCGACCGCCGGTCGGGGCGGCACAGGACCGGCTCATTCGAGCACAGCCTCCCCAGGGTGCGGGCAGCTTTCCATATCTTCGGGTGACTTCTTTCGGGGTCCCGATAGCGTCCCACGCACCCCGGACCGGAAGCGCACGTGCGGACGGCATATGACGGGTGGTCGGCCCTCCGGACCGGTCACCCGCCGGCCGTGCGGAGTCCGCCCGGTCCAGGGAGCCCGGGGCGCGGCGGGGACCGCCCCGGGCCCCGACCGCTCGACCGGAGGTCCCATGGGCACGACGAGCCATCTCGGCTCCGGCTGGGTGACGCCCGCGCTGTCGTGCGTGGTGGCCTGCGCCGTCGCGGCGCTCGGCCTGCGCCGCACCCTGCGCGGCCTCGCGGCGACCGGCGCCGCCCGGCGGAACCGGCTGGTCACCGCGGCGGCGGCGATCGGCTCCGGCATCTGGACGATGGACGTCGTCGCGATGTCCGGCTTCATCCCCGACGGCGCCGAAGCGTGCCACGGCGTTCCGGCGGCGGTGCTCGGCCTGCCGGTGGCCGTCCTGGTCACCGGTCCGGGGGTGTGCGCCGTCGGGTACGGGCGCCGCCGCGGCCCCGCGCTCCTGGCCGGCGGCGTGATCACCGGCCTCGGGATCGCCGCGGTGCACTACCTCGACCTGGCGGCCCTGCGGACCCGCGGCGGCCTGCGCTTCGACCCGGGCACGGTGGCGCTCTCGGTGCTGGTCGCGGTCGGGGCGGCCACCGGCTCGCTCTGGGCCGTCGTCACCCTCCGCAGTGCGGCGGCCGAGACGGCCGCCTCCCTGGTGATGGGGCTCGCCGTCAGCTGTCTGCACTGCGCGCGGACGGCCGCCGTGCCCGCCCGGGCCGGGCTCGACGGGACCGGCCCGATGGAGTTCGTCCTTCCGCTCGCCGTCGGGACCGGGTCCTTCCTCTTCCTCGCCGCCGCCTTCGCCGCGCTCTCGCCACCGGCCCCGGACCGCGCCGCCCACCGGGAGGCGGGCGAGCTGACCATCGAGGAGTTCCCGGCGGCGCCCGCGCGCCCCGGGCCGGGGCGGCACGACCGCGCGGCCTGACGCCGTCCCGGCCGCCGGCCCGCCGGGCGCGACGGGCCGTCCGGAACGGTTCGGGGGCGCCACCCGCGGACGGGTGGCGCCCCGCGCCGGTGTGCGGAACGGGTCAGCCGCGGGTCTGGAACACGATCCTGGTCCAGCTGGAGCCCGGGCAGTTGCCCCAGACCGCCCACGGCTGCGTCCGGGCGCCGATCCAGAGCCCGGTGGTGGAAGTGCCGTTGGCGCAGTAGGTGATGGTGCGCAGCTCGCCCGAGTAGACCCGGCAGTTGCCCTCCCAGCGCCAGCCGTAGTCGGCGGTGATGGTGCAGCGGTAGGAGGCGGTGACGGCCTCGGCGGACGGGCCCGAACCGGCGGAGATGGACTGGTCGCCGGCGGCCGGCGCGGCGGCGGTCGGCAGGGTGGTGGCGCCGACCGCGCCGAGGGCGGCCGCGGCCACCATCCCGAACTTGGCGATGTTCCTGGCGATACAACCTGACATGGGTGTTCTCTCCTCGCTCGTGGTGCCTGCCCCGGCCGGGCGTCGGGAGCCGGAAGTCCCCGACTGCGCCCGGACGATGACGCATTGCACACGAATGACTGCGGAGCGTGAGACGACAATCTATGATGTGACCTGTGTCACAGGCTGGTTGTCGGCCGGGCCGTCAACCGTGCCTCCGGGGTGCCGATGTCCGAGGGGGCGGCATGGAGTCCAGTGGTGGGTGCCGGGGCGGGCGGGAGCCGGATCCCGGACCCGCCTCCGACACGGCCGAGTTCAACCGGGTGTTCACGGATCTGCTGCCCCGGCTCCACCGCGCGGCCGTCGGGCTCACCGGCAGCCGGGCCGCCGCCGACGACGTCGTCCACGACGCGTATCTGCGGATCGCCCGCGGCCCCGACCGGTTCCTCGGCCATCCGCAGCCCTACGCCTACGCGTTCACCACGATGGTGAACCTCGTGCGGGACCAGTGGCGGCGCGAACGCCGCCGGGTGCCGCCGCCCGAGTGGGCGGCCGACGAGCAGGCCTGCGCCGATCCGCTCGGCGGCGGGTTGGGGGAACTGCTGGCGCGCTGGGAGGTGCTCCGGCTGCTGGGTCGGCTGACCGCCAAGCAGGCCCGGGTGGTGCAGCTCGTCGACCTCGACGGGTACAGCGTCGACGAGGCCGCCGCGTTGCTCGGCCTGCACCGCTCCACGTTGGCGGTCACCCGGCGCCGGGCGCTGGCCCGGCTCCGGGCGGTCCTCGAAGGCGAACGCGAGCACGGACGCGGTGACGAGGGAGGCCGGGGGCGCGAGGGGCGGCGTCCCGGCGGGCTCCCCGGCCGCAACCCGGTCGAACGCACGGGCGACCGCGAGTGCGACCGCGACTGCGACCGTGCCCGCCGCTGCGACCCGGCCCGGGGCCGCTCCGGCCCCGAGGCGCGGCCGTGCGCCCAGCGGTGGCGGCGGGGAGGGGCCGCCGACGCACCGAACTGACGGCAAGTCAGCTGATGCGGGGCCCTGGCCCGTACGCTGCCCATCGTGATCGCGTACGAGGAACACCGGCTCCGCACCCTGGCCGAGGACGGCCGCTGGTCCGAGCTGCTCGGCCACTACCGGCGCGCCCGGGCCCTCGCGGCGGCGCGCGACGGCGAGCAGCGGGCGGCGGCGGAGACCGCGTCGCTCGGCCACCTGATCGCCTACGCCGCGCCGCCCGAGCTGGCCGTCCGCCTGTTCGACCACGACGGCGGCCCGGGCAGCGCCGCCGGAACGGCGGACCACGACGCCGGTCCGCTCTGGGAGGTGCTGGCGACCCGGCACTCCTGGCTGCGGCTGGCCCCGCTGCTCGGTCCGGCCCCGGTGCGCCGGCTGGTCGCGCACACCCGGGTGCTGATCGGCGAGGACCTCTCGTACGGGGCCGAGCCGGATCCGGAGGGCGTCCCGCTGCAACTGGAGCCCTGGGAGACGGCCGGCTGGGGCGAGGGCGTGCGGGTCCGGGACTACCTGCCGGCCGGTGGTTCGCGCAGCGCCCTGCTGACGCTGCCCGCCACCCGGGAGGGCCTCGGCCCCGTCCTGCTGCCCGAGCCCGGTACCCGGCTGCGCGGGCAGCGGGCCACCCGGGGGCTGGCCGCGCTGGCGGACTGGGTGGAGGTGGTCTGCGCCCGGGGGCCGGCCCCGCAGGCCGCCGCTCTGGTGGCGCCGGGGCGGCGGGTCACCGGGGGGTACCTGCCGTTCGCGCTGGCCTACCCGGTGCTGCTGCTGGCCGGTGTGGTGGACCGGGCGCACGGCTCGGCACAGGGCCGGCTGGCGCTGTGGCGGGCGCTCGGCGCGATGGCCGGCGCGGGCGGGCCGAACCGTGCCGAGGTGAACGCCCTGGTGGCCCGGATGCGCTGTTTCACCTGGTGCGAACCGGAGGACGGGCTGCGCCATCTGCACATCGCGGTGGAGGATCCGGCGAGCGGTCTGAGCTGGGCGGTCAGCGGATCCGACGAGTTCTGACCTCGGCGGACGGCGGACGGCGTTCACCCGGTCGCCGGGCGGCGACCGGGTGCGGACGGGCGGATCCCCGGCCCGGCGCCGCTCGGGGGGTTGGGCGGGGCGCCGGGCCGGGGGACTCGGGTGCGGTGGCTCAGGCCGCCGGGGCGGCGCTCTGCGCGGGGACCGGGTCCGGCCGCACCTCGGGGGCGTCGGGCGCGTCGGGCGCGCCGTGGGTGTCCACCAGCGTCCGCTCGTCGAACGGGATCGTGCCTGCCAGCACCTGCCGGGCCCGCTCGCGGTCGAACTCGCCCGTCCAGTGCCCGATCAGCACGGTGGCCACGGCGTTGCCCGCGAAGTTGGTCAGCGCCCGGGCCTCGGACATGAAGCGGTCGATGCCGACGATCAGGCCGACCCCGTCCACCAGCGCCGGCTTGTGCGACTGCAGCCCGCCCGCGAGGGTGGCCAGCCCGGCGCCGGTGACCCCGGCCGCGCCCTTGCTGGCGATCACCATGAAGACCAGCAGCGACAGCTGCTCGCCGATCGACATCGGCTTGTCCATCGCCTCGGAGATGAAGATCGAGGCCATCGTGAGGTAGATCGCGGTGCCGTCCAGGTTGAAGCTGTAGCCGGTCGGCACGGTGATGCCGACGACCGGGCGGCTGACGCCCAGGTGCTCCATCTTGGCGATCAGGCGGGGCAGCGCGCTCTCCGAGGACGAGGTGGAGAGGATCAGCAGGAACTCGCGGCCGAGGTAGCGCAGCAGGGTGAACACGTTCACCCCGGCGACCAGCCGCAGCAGCGTGCCGAGCACCACGACGACGAAGAGGCCGCAGGTGAGGTAGAAGCCGATCATGATCACGGCGAGGCTCTTCAGGGCGGCCGTGCCGGTCGCGCCGACCACCGCCGCCATCGCCCCGAAGGCGCCGACCGGCGCCACCCACATGATCATCGACATGACCCGGAACACCAGCCGCTGCACGTGCTCGATCCCGCGCAGCACCGGCGCCCCGGCGGTGCCCATCGCCTGGAGGGCGAAGCCGGCCAGCAGGGCGACCAGCAGGGTCTGCAGCACCTTGCCCTCGGTGAGGGCCGAGAACATGGTGGTCGGGATCATCCCGAGCAGGAAGTCGGCGGTGGACTGGGCGCCCCCGGCGGCCGCCTGGGCGTGTCCGGACTTGGCCAGCGCGGCGGTCAGGTGCAGCCCGCCGCCGGGCTCCAGCAGGTTGCCGACCAGCAGGCCGATGGCCAGGGCCACGGTCGACATGGCGAGGAAGTAGCCGAGGGCCAGTCCGCCGACCTTGCCGACCTTCGCCGCCTTGGTCACCGAGCCGATGCCCAGCACGATGGTGCAGAAGATCACCGGGCTGATCATCATCTTGATCAGATTGACGAAGCCGGTGCCGATCGGCTTCAGCTCCACCGCGAACGACGGTGCGGCCAAGCCGACCACCACGCCCGCGACCACCGCCACGATCACCGCGAGGTAGAGGTAGTGGGTGCGGTCCCGGCGTCTGCCTCCCGCCTGTGGCCCTGCTCCAGTGATCGACATCCGCGGCTCCTTCGCCTGCAGTCCTGGCGGCCCCGGGTGGTGGGCCGCTCCGACTATGGGCCGCGCCGTGACGGAGGTCACGTTTGCGTTCATAGAGTTCACACCCCGCCCGGGCCCGCGGCGGACCGGGCGGGCCCGCGGGGGCCGGGCCGGGTTCCGGCGGTGGTGCACACTGTCAGGCATGTCCGCGCGCACCCTCCCCTCGCCGCGCCGGCCGGTGCGCAGCCTGGCCGGACAGCTCTTCGTCGTCCAGGTGGTGATCGTCGCCGCCGTGGTGGCCGGTGGCGCCGTGCTGGCCTACCTGTTCACCGCCGACCGCACGGAGGACGCCGCCCGCCGCCAGGTCACCGCCGTCGCCCGCTCGGTGGCCGACGCCCCGTCGGTGCGGGCGGCCGTCGCCGGGCCGGACCCGACCGCCGTCCTGCAGCCCTACGCCGAGCAGGTGCGGGTGGACACCGGGGTCTCCTTCATCACCGTGATGGACACCGCCGGGGTGCGCTGGACGCACCCGCTGCCCGAGCAGATCGGCAAGACCTTCCTCGGGCACATCGACTGGGCGCTCGCCGGGGAGACCCGCAGCGAGACGTACACCGGCACGCTCGGGCCGTCGGTGCGGGTGGTCACCCCGGTCCTGGACGCGGACCACCGGGTGGTCGCGCTGGTCAGCGCCGGCATCACGGTGCAGTCCATCTCCGCGCAGCTGCGCGGGCCGCTGCTCGCGCTCGTCGGCGTCGCGGTGGCGGCGCTCGCCCTCGGCGGGCTCGGCACCTACCTCGCCAACTCCCGGCTGCGGCGGCACACCCACGGCATGGGGCCGGCCGAGCTCAGCCACCTCTACGAGTACCACCAGGCGACCCTGCACTCGGTGCGGGAGGGGCTGGTGCTGCTCGACCGCAAGCACCGGGTGGTGCTCTGCAACGACGCGGCCCGCGAACTCCTGTCGCTGGCTGGGGAGGTGGAGCGACGGCCGATCGACGGGCTGGGGCTGCCGGCGGCCCTGGTGGCCGCCGTGCTCGGTCAGGAGCCGGTCCGGGACGAGGTCCACCTCACCGCCGAGCGGGTGCTGGTGCTCAACACCTCCACCATCGGCACCGGCCTCGGCCGGGTCGTCACCCTCCGCGACCACACCGAACTGCAGTCGCTCACCGGCGAGCTGGACTCCGTGAAGAGCTTCACCGAGGCGCTGGGCGCGCAGGCGCACGAGGCCGCCAACCGGCTGCACGCCGTCGTCTCACTGATCGAACTCGGCCGCCACGAACAGGCGGTGGAGTTCGCCACCGCCGAACTCGAACTCGCCCAGCAGCTCACCGACCGCGTCGTCGCGGCCGTCGGCGAGCCGGTCCTGGCCGCCCTGCTGCTCGGCAAGGCGGCCCAGGCGGCCGAGCGGGGCGTGGAGTTGACGCTCACCGAGGACAGCCGGATCGACGACGGTGTGCTGCCGCCCGGGCTCGCCGCCCGCGACCTGATCACCGTCCTCGGCAACCTGCTCGACAACGCGGTGGACGCCGCGATCGCCGGCGCCGCCGGGCACCCGGACCAGCCCGAGGTCACCGTCACCGCCCGGGTCGACGGCGACCACCTGCTGCTGCGGGTCGCCGACACCGGCGCCGGGATCGACCCGGGCGCGGTGGACGACGTGTTCCGGCGCGGCTGGAGCACCAAGCAGGACGGCCACGGGCACGGCCTCGGGCTCGCCCTGGTGGCCCAGACCGCCCGGCGCAACGGCGGCACGGTCGAGGTCGGCCGGGACCGCGGCGCGGTGCTCACCGTCCGGCTGCCGCTCGCCCGGCAGCCCGAGGCGGCGGCGTCGTGAACCGCTCCCCGGACCGGCCCGAGATCTCCGTCCTGGTGGTCGAGGACGACCCCGTGGCCGCCGCCGCCCACACCCTGTACGTCGGGCGCGAGCCAGGCTTCCGCGCCGCCGGGACGGTGCACAGCTGCGCCGACGCGCTGCGCTTCCTGGACCGCGCCCGGGCGGCCGGCCGGCCCGTCGACCTCACCCTGCTCGACCTCTACCTGCCGGACGGCCACGGCCTCCAGCTCTGCGGCACGCTGCGCGCGGCCGGCCACACCACCGACGTCATCGCCGTCACCTCGGCCCGCGACCTCGCGATGGTCCGCCAGGCCGTCTCGGCGGGCGTGGTCCAGTACCTGCTGAAGCCGTTCGGCGCGGCCGCGCTGCACGACCGGCTGGAGCGCTACGCCCGCTACCGCGACACCCTGGGCCGCACCGGCGAGGCCACCGGCCAGGACGAGGTCGACCAGGCGCTCGCCCTGCTGCGCACCCCCGAACGCACCGCCCTGCCCAAGGGGTTGAGCGCCCCCACGCTGGACACCGTCGCCACCGTGCTGCGGGAGGCCCGCACCGGGATCTCCGCGGCGGCCGCCGGAACCGCCGCCGGCGTCTCCCGGATCACCGCCCGCCGCTACCTGGAACACCTCGTCGACACCGGCCTGGCGGCCCGCGAACCGCAGTACGGCAACGTCGGCCGCCCGGAGCTCTGCTACCGCTGGACGGGCGGCGGCGAGCGGAAGGGCGTCACACCGGGACGAGCATGATCCGCTTGTCGCAGAGCTTCGCCATGTCGTCGAGGTCGCTGGTCAACAGCATGGTGGGCCCGTGCTGCGCCATGGCGGTCGCGGCGACGACGGCATCGATGGCGTACTTGTGGCCGTGCAGTCCGGAGGATCTCAGCAGGACCACGGCCTGGTCGCTGAGCTGCCGGGTGACCTCCTCGATCCGGATCTTCGAGATGACGTAGTGCCAGCGGGGCTGGAAGCGCTGTGGATCCACGGCCTCGACGAGGGTCAGCGTACTGACCACGACCTCGATATCGTGCGTGCGCGCATGCTCCAGTTGGGCACCGACCATTGGGTCGCCCTCGACTGCCAGGGCCAGGCCCTGACAGTCGAGGACCAGCGCGCCCGCGCTCAGGTTGCCCGGGCCTCGTCCGCCTGTTCGGCGAGCCACTGGGCATACCTCCGTTCGGCCTCGTCGAAGTTGCGGGCGGCCCGTGCCCGTGCGGCCTCCGGAATCTCGCCGAAGTTCGCGACGTGGTCGTCCACCAGCTCGGCGAGGCGCTCGCGCGCTATCTGTCTCCGGACGGCGGCGGTGACGTAGGCGCTGAACGAACCCGTGCCCACGATGGAGCGGACATCCTCGGCCACGTCCTCGGGCATCGAGACGCTGTACTTCTTCACCGGACGCGAGGCAGGTACGGGATCCATCGGCTCGGACATGCGGCGAGGTTACCGCCACCGGTGGTAACTAGTCGGCGGTCCTGACCGCTCGGGCGAGGTACTGGTCGTCGGTGTCGGTGTACCTGTCCAGGTGCCAGCCGGTGGTGGTCAGGAGGGGGCGGAGGTTGGGTTCGGCGCGGAGGTCGTCGGGGGTGAGCGCGCGGCCGTGGCGGGCGGCCAGGGCGGCCCGGCCGACGGGGTGGAAGAGGGCCAGCACGGCGCCGGGGCGGGTGACGCGGGCGAGTTCGCACAGGGCGCGGTCCGGATCGTCGAGGTGGGAGATCAGCCCGGCGGCGAAGACGGCGTCGAGGGCGGCGTCCGGGAGCGGGAGGCGGGCGCAGTCGGCGAGCAGCAGGGCCGCGGTGCCGGGGTGGTGGGCGCCGGCCTCGCGCAGCATCTCGGGGGTGACGTCGACGCCGAGCACCAGGCCGTCGGGGCCGACCGCCGCCCGCAGCGGGGGGAGGGCGCGGCCGGTGCCGCAGCCGGCGTCCAGGACGCGACCGCCCGGGCGCAGGCCGAGGGTGGCGATGGCGGCGTCGTACCGCGGGCCGTCGTCGGGGAACTTGGCGTCCCAGCCGGCCGCGCGGGAGGCGAAGAACGCGCGGGTGCGGGCCAGTTCGGCGGAGTGCTCGGCGTCGCGCCCGGCCGGGTCGGGGGCGCCGGGGGCGGGGGAGGGTGAGGGCGGCATGGGGGCGAGAGTAGCGCGCGGGCCGTAACCGGTGGGCGGTTCACTCGTTGGGGAAGCGGGCTCCGCGTCACCCGCTCGGGTGGTTCTCGCCTCCCGGAGCCCGTCCGGCCAGGTCAGGGAAGTAAAGTTAGGCTTACCTAACTTCTTGGAGTCCGCCTTGACGCTCGCCGCCGTCCCCGCCACCGGGCCCGCTGCCGTCCCCGCCCAGGCCCCGGGGGACGCCATCCTGCGCCGCCAGCGCGTGCGCGAGTCCGCCGCCCGCACCTACGCCCGCTCGTTCCCGATCGTCCCGGTGCGCGCCCACGGCATGACGGTCGAGGGCGCCGACGGCCGCCGCTACCTGGACTGCCTCTCCGGAGCTGGCACGCTCGCCCTCGGCCACAACCACCCGGTGGTGCTGGAGGCGATCCGCCGCACCCTGGACAGCGGCGCGCCCCTGCACCTGCTCGACCTCGCCACCGCCGAGAAGGACGACTTCACCACCGCCCTGTTCGAGAGCCTGCCGTCGGCGTTCGCCCGACAGGCCCGGGTGCACTTCTGCGGGCCTGCGGGGACGGACGCCGTCGAGGCGGCGCTCAAGCTGATGCAGACCGCCACCGGCCGCTCCGGCGCCCTCGCCTTCACCGGTGCCTACCACGGCATGACGGCCGGGGCCCTGGCGCTGACCGGCAACGTCGCCGTCAAGGAGCCCCTGCCGGGCGGCGGCGAGGTGGTCCGGCTGCCCTACCCGTACGGCTACCGCTGCCCGTTCGGCGTCGGCGGCGAGGCCGGCACCGAGCTCGCCGCGACCTACGCCGAGCGGCTGCTGGACGACCCCTCGGGCGGGGTGGTCCGGCCCGCCGCGATGATCCTCGAGGCCGTCCAGGGCGAGGGCGGCGTCGTCCCCGCCCCCGACGGCTGGCTGCGCGCGATGCGCCGGATCACCGCCGAGCGCGGCATCCCGCTGATCGTCGACGAGGTGCAGACCGGGGTCGGCCGCACCGGTGCGATGTGGGCGGTCGAGCACAGCGGGATCGTCCCGGACGCCATGGTGCTCTCCAAGGCGATCGGCGGCAGCCTGCCGCTCGCCGTCGTCGTCTACCGGGAGGAGTACGACCGCTGGCGGCCGGGCGCCCACACCGGCACCTTCCGCGGCAACACCCTCGCCATGGCGGCGGGCGCCGCCACCCTGCGGTACGTCGCCGCGAACGGCCTGGCCGCGCGGGCCGAGCTGGTCGGCGCCCGGATGGCCGAGCGGCTGCGGGCGCTGGCCGGTGAGCTGCCGGTGATCGGCGACGTGCGCGGGCGGGGGCTGATGCTGGGCGTCGAACTCGTCGACCCGGCCGCCGAACCGGACGCCTGCGGGGCCCGCCCGGCCGCGCCCGCGCTCGCCGTCAAGGTCCGGGAGGCCTGCCTGGCCCGCGGCCTGATCGTCGAACTCGGCGGCCGGCACGACGCCGTCCTGCGGCTGCTGCCGCCGCTCACCATCACCGACGAGCAGGCCGCCGCCGTGCTCGACCGCCTGGCCGACGCCATCGCGGCGGCCGCGGCGGGCGTACGGTGACGACCCCGGTCGAGCCCGGCCGCCCCGACCGGGAGCCCGCCCGCCTCGCCGCGGTGCCCGGAACCGCCCCGGCCCCCGCCCCCGACGCGCTGGCCGGTGGCGCCGGCGGCGGCGCGGCGCTCGCCCCGCTGATCGCCGAGGTGCTGGCCGCGCTGGCCGCCGGAGCCGCCCGCCGGGCCGGTCCGCTGCCCGCCGGCCGACCCGGGGAGCTCGCCGCGCTGGCCCGCGCGGAGCTGGCCGACGCGCACGGCCCGCAGGCGCTCGCCCGGCTCACCGAACTCCTCGCCCACGGCGCCGCCGACCCGGCCGACCCGGCCTGCGCCGCCCACCTGCACTGCCCGCCGCTGGCCGTCGCGGCCGCCGCCGACCTCGCGGTCAGCGCGCTGAACCCCTCGCAGGACTCCTGGGACCAGGCCCCCGCCGCGACGGCCCTGGAGACGGCGCTGATCGCCGAGCTGGCCGCCCTGGTCGGCTACGACCCGGCCGGCGCGGCCGGGGTGCTCACCTCCGGCGGCACCGAGTCCAACCTGATGGGCCTGATGCTGGCCCGCGACCAGAAGCTCGACGGCATCGTCGAGCTGGAGGGGATCCCGGCCGGCGTCGAGCCGCGGATCATCGCCTCCCGCGCCGCGCACTTCTCCGTCCAGCGCGCCGCGGCGCTGCTCGGCCTCGGCGAACGCGCCGTCGTCCCCGTCCCCGTCGACCGCGACCAGCGGATGGACCCGGACGCGCTGGCGAGCGCCCTGGCCGGGGCGAGCTGGGCCGGACAGACCCCGATCGCCGTGGTGGCCACCGCCGGCACCACCGACACCGGTGCGATCGACCCGCTGCACGCCGCCGCCGACCTCGCCGCCCGCTACGGCGCCTGGCTGCACGTGGACGCCGCGTACGGGGGCGGCGCGCTGCTCTCGGACCGGCTCGCCCCGCTGCTCGACGGCATCGCCCGCGCCGACTCCGTCTCGCTGGACTGGCACAAGCTCGGCTGGCAGCCCGCCGCCGCCGGGGTCTTCCTGGTCCGCCGCGCCGAGACCTATGTCTCGCTCGCCCGCCGGGCCGAGTACCTCAACCCGGCCGACGACGAACAGGCCGGCTACCCCAGCCTGTTGGGCCGCTCGCTGCGCACCACCCGGCGGGCCGATGCCTTCAAGATCGCCGTCACGCTGCGCACCCTCGGCCGCGCCGGGCTCGGCCGGCTGGTCGACGCCTGCCACCGGCTGGCGCTGGACGCCGCCGAGGCCGTCCGGGCGGAGCCGGCGCTGGAGCTCTACGCCGAACCCGTCCTGACCACCGTGCTGTTCCGCTACCTCCCGCCGGGCCGCCCGGGCGCCGGCGCCGCCGATCCGGCCACCGTGGACGCGGTCAATGGCGAGCTGCGCCGGGAGCTGCTGCGCACCGGCCGGGCCGTCGTCGGCCGGACCGAACTCCCGGGCGAGGGGCCCGGGCGGGTCCGGCTGAAGCTGACGCTGCTCAATCCGCACACCACCGCCGCCGAGGTCGGCGTCCTGCTGGGCCGGGTGGTGCGGGCCGGGCGGGACATCGCGGCCGGCTGACCGCCGCGGCCGGCCGCCCCTCGCGTCCGGCCGAATTGCCGAGGCAAAGGCAAAGCCTTTTTCGGGGGCGGATGTTGGAGGAATACACACTGGCGTGCCATGCTGTCCGGGGGATATTCGGCCGCCCCCGGAAAGCCTCCGTGGACATACCTTCCCGGAGGAGTACAGGCTGATTCAGGCCGCCTGGTGATCAGAATCCGCCAACCCCTCGGCAGGGCTTGCGGAGATCCCGAACGGCGGCGGTAACTTCATGTGGTCGCCGCCCCACCAAGAGCACACGGCTCCCCGGGGCAGGCCGCCTGACCAGGCGCGCGTCATCAGCATGCGGTGACCCCCACCCCCGACTCCGGGTGAACTCCGGCTGCCGTCATGCACTTCTGTGAATCCCCGGTAAAACCGCGTGAACCACCTGAAGCCAGTCCTGTGACCATTCCTGCGAAGCGGAGGCAAGGCATGCGCGAAACCCTCCCGGGTGAACGTGCCACACCCATCGATACGACCGGGTACGAGGCCCTTCCGTTCTCCGACCGCTGCCGCGAGATCTGGCGCCGCGGTGAGCACCTGCTCATCGGTGTCAGTCCGGGGAACAGCTATTTCAGTCACCGCCGAATCGCCGAACTCATCGGGTGGGGGCTGGAGTTCTTCGAGCGGATCGACATCGTCCACGCCGATCTGCATGTCGAGGCGCAGTACGAGACCTTCGGTTACACCCCCGAACACGCGCACCGGCGGGCCGCCAAGGAGGTCAAGGCCACCGCCCGCCGGATCGCCCGCGGCGTCGAGGAGGCCGGCCACCGCGACGCCGTCCGGGCGCACGCGCTCTCCGAGTTCGCCGGCCACCCCGTCTACCGGCGGTTGCACCGGGAGGCCCTCGACGCACTCCGCGCCGACCGGGACTTCGGCGCGGCCGCCGAGGCGATGGCGCGCGGCTTCCTGGCCGCCCGGCTGGACGAGGGGCTGTCGCCGAACGAGCCCCAACTGGCTGCCGGGCTCCGCTACATAGCCGCCGAGCTGCCGTTCTTCCTGGACACTCCGGCGCTGCTCGGCGTGCCCTCCTCGGTGAGCTGCTACCACCTCCAACTCCCGCTCACCCCAGTGCTGTTCGGCCGCTCGGAGGGTCTGCGGGCGGCGCCCGGCCAGGGCTACGCGGTGGTCCGCCCGGCCGCGCCGACGGCCGCCGCGGGCGCCGTCGCCGGGACCCGCGCGGCCTGACCGCGCGACCTGACCGCACCCGACCTGACCGCACCCGACCTGACCGCACTCGACCTGACCGCACTCGACCTGACCCGTGCGGCCCGACCCGGCCGCGCCCGCGCGTACCCGCGCCGCGCCCCGCCCCGCACGTACCCGCACCCCGCACGTACCCGCTCCGCGCCCCGCCCGGCCGACGCCCGCGCGCCCGTGCCCCGACCGGTGCCCGCACACCCGCCCCGCCGTCGTGGGGACGCCCCCGTACCCGCTGCCCGATCCCAGGGAGTACACCCATGACCGACCTCACCTTCCCGCTCTCCCGCCGGGGCGACGTCCTGCCCGAGGAGGCGAACCGGCTGCGCGCCGAGCAGCCCGTCGCCCCGGTCCGCACCATGACCGGCGACCCGGCCTGGCTGGTCAGCAGCTACCCGCTGGCCAAGCAGGTGCTGGAGGACGAGCGCTTCAGCCTCAAGGACACCGCCAACCCCGGCGCCCCCCGCCAGTACGCGCTGACCATCCCGCCCGAGGTGGTCGACAACATGGGCAAGATCAACGGCGCCGGCCTGCGCAACGCCGTCATGAAGACCCTCTCGCCGCGCGCGGACAAGGAGCTGGACGGCTGGCTGCAGGCCGAGGCGCACCGGTTGATCGACGCCCTGATCGGCCAGGGCGCCCCGGCCGACCTGCGGGACGGCTTCGCCGAGCCCTACTCCGCCGCCCTGCACTGCCGGCTGCTCGGCCTGCCCGTCGAGGACTGGCGGCGGCTGATGGCGGGCATCGACGTCGCCTTCCTCACCAGCCCGGTGCCGTTCGAGGGCTCCGCGCCCAACTGGTACAAGGACCTCGGCTACGTGCGGGAGCGGCTCGCGGCGGAGCCGGCGCCCACCGAGGGCCTGCTGGGCCGGTTCGCCGAACTGCGGCGCTCGCCGGACGCCGCGGACCGGGTCGACGACGAGCTGCTGGCCACCGTCGCGCTCTCGCTGTTCGGCGCGGGCGCCGTCTCCACCTCCTCGTTCCTGCTGCACGCCGTCATCTACCTGGCCCGGCAGCCCGAGCTGGCCGAGCGGCTGCGCCGGGAGCCCGCGCTGATCGGCCGGGCGGTGGACGAGCTGCTGCGGGTCAACCTGTCGATCGGCGACGCGCTGCCCCGGATCGCGCTGGCGGACGTCCGGGTCGGTGAGGTGCTGGTGAAGGCGGGGGAGCTGGTGCTGGTCCTGGTCGAGGGGGCGAACTACGACCCGGCCGTCTTCCCGGACCCGGAGCGGATCGACTTCGACCGGGTCGACAACCCGCACCTGGCCTTCGGCGCGGGCCGGCACTTCTGCCCCGCCTCGGCACTCGGCCGCACGCACGCCGAGATCGCGATCACGGCGCTGGTCGAGCGCCTGCCGGGCCTGCGGCTGGCCCTGCCGGTCGAGCAGCTGGCGTGGCGGCCCGGTTTCATCAAGCGCCTGCCGGAGCGGCTCCCGGTGCTCTGGTAGCCGGTGCCGGCCGGGCCGGCGGTGCGGCCCGGCGGTCGTGCGGCCCGGAGGCCCGGCCAGCTCCTGGCCCCTACCGGCCGAACAGGACGGCGCGGACGCGCTCCCAGCACTCCGGGTCGGCGGCGACCAGCAGGCCCTCCTCGCCGCCCGGGGCCTCCGGCCGGTAGGGCTTGCCGTCGAGCCGGGCGGAGACCCCGCCGGCCTCGGTGACCAGCAGCGAACCGGGCGCGTGGTCCCACGGCAGGGTGCGCCAGTAGAGGATGAAGTCCAGCGCGCCGTCGACGAGGTCCGGGTACTCGATCCCGGCCGCGTTGCGGCCCGGGGTGATCTCGCCGAAGCCGGCCGCGGCATTCGCCTCCAGCGTCCGGCGCAGCTCCGGTTCCAGGAAGCGGCTCTTCAGCGAGCCGCGCCACTCGGTCGGCGGGCCGGCCGCAAGGGGCCTGGTCAGCCGCTCGCCGTTGCACCAGGCGCCGGAGCCGAGCTCGGCGGTGTAGCAGGTGGCGGTGGCCGGCTGCCAGATCCAGGAGGCGACGGTCTGCCCGGACCGGACCAGCGAGGCCATCACGGCGTAGTCGGGGCGGCCGGCGATGAAGTTCGAGGTGCCGTCGACCGGGTCGACCAGCCAGGCGGCGGGCTCCGTGTGCAGGGCCAGCGCGAGCGACGGATCGGCGGACACGGCCTCCTCGCCGACCACCGGGACGGGCAGCAGCTCGCGCAGCCGCCGTTCGATGATCACCTCGGCCTCACGGTCGGCGATCGTCACGACCTCGCCGGGGGCCTTCTCCATGACCTCGCCGGCTGCCAGCGCGCGGAACCGCGGCTCCACCACCTCGGCGCACGCCTCGGCGAGAATCTCCGCCACCCTGTCCATCAGCACGTTGCGCGCTCCCTTCGCTGGCTACCACTTTCGCACGTCAGTGCGGTGTTGACCTTCGCCAGCCCCCGGAGCGCCCGTCGCGGGCGCCGGGCGGCGGGCCGGGGGACGCGCTCCCGGTCCGCCGCCCGGCCGCCGTCAGCCGTCCTCGCCCAGGTAGTGGAAGCCCGGGCGCGGGTGCATCAGGAACTCGTGGTGCGAGATGTTCCACGCGTAGGCGCCGGCCATCGCGAAGAGCACCCGGTCCGCCGTCCGCAGGCCCCGCGCCGCCGGGGCGGCGTGCGCGAGGACGTCCTTCGGGGTGCAGAGCTGCCCGGCCAGGGTGGCCCGGCCGGTGGTGACGGCCGGGCGCGGCCACGGGTGCGGCCAGGCGTCGACCGGCAGCACGGCGAACGGCTGGTCGTGCCCCCGGGTGGCCGGGGTGCGCAGGTGGTGGGTGCCGCCGCGGACCACCGCGAAGTCCTCGCCGTGGCTCTGCTTCACGTCCAGCACCTCGGTGGCGTACCAGCCGCAGTACGCGGTCAGCGCGCGGCCCGGCTCGATCCGCAGGGTCGGCCCCGGGTGGCGCTCCAGCAGCTTCGCCAGGCCCTCGCCGAAGGCCGTCCAGTCGAAGCGGGCCCGGGGGTCCGCGTAGTCGACGGCCATGCCGCCGCCCACGTTGACCTCCGCCAGCGCGAAGCCGTGCCGCCGGGCCGTGCGGGCCGACCACTCGACGATCTGCCCGGCGACGGCGAGCTGCTCCGCCGCCGCCAGCCCGCTCGCCAGGTGGGCGTGCACGCCGCGCAGCCTCAGCCGGGGGAGCAGCGGGCCGAAGGGCCCGAGCGGGTCGGTCAGCAGCCGGGCGCAGGCCTCGGCGCGGTCCGGGTCCAGCCCGAACGGGGTCGGGCGGCCGCCCATCGCGAGCGCCACCGTGTCCAGCGCGCCCGCGCCCACCGGCAGGTTGACCCGCAGCAGGACGTCCACCGCGGCGTCCGGCCGGTCGGACAGGGCGGCGGCGAGCCGGTACAGCTCCTGCTCGCTCTCGACGTGCCAGCGGTGCACCCCGGCGTCCAGGGCGGCCACGATCTCGGCGGGCGTCTTGCCCGGTCCGCCGAAGGCCAGCGGCGCGTCCGGGACGGCCTGCCGCACGTGGGCCAGCTCGCCGCCGCTGGAGACCTCGTAGCCGTCGACGGCGGCCCGCAGCGCGGCCAGCACCGGCGCCTCCGGGTTGGCCTTGGCGGCGTAGTACAGCTCGACACGGGCGGGCAGCGCGGCCCGGACGGCGGCGGCGTGCGCACGCAGCGCCGCCAGGTCGTAGACGTACGCGGGCAGCGCCTCCGGGGCGAGCGCGGCGACGTGCCGGCGGACGGCGTCGGTCATCGGTGACTCCAGGTGGGGAGGGCGGCGGCGGTCGGGCGGCGGGCGGGGCTCCGCCGTACCCGGTCGGCGGTCGGGCGGCGGGCGGGGCTCACCGGCTGCTCCAGGCCGGCGTGCGGGCGGCCGGCAGGCGCAGCCGCGCGGCCTCCGCCAGGACGGAGCCGGCCAGCGGCGAGGGCAGCCGGACGTAGCCCGCCTCGCGGTCGGGCCGGCGCTCCCAGCGGGTGAGCAGATTCGCCTTGGCGGGCAGCGGCACCCCGGCCAGCAGGGCACGCAGCCGGGGCGGGCGGCCGTGCGCGTCGGCGTACTCCTGCAGGGTGTCCCGGACGGCCTCCCACAGGGCGCCCTCCGCCTCCGGGTGGCGGTCGGCGAGCGCGGCCAGCAGCTCGGCGACGTGGTTGACCAGCAGGCAGTAGACCACCCGGTCCCAGCCGCGCTCGGCGTCGTAGGCCATCGGGCCGGCCACCTCCGGCGGCAGCGCGGCGAGCAGCGCGGCGTTGCGGTCGGGCACGAGCTTGGTGCCCTCCAGGTCGCGGAAGAGCACCTGGGCGGGCCGCCCGGCGGCGTCGACGCCGATCAGCACGTTCTGCAGGTGCGGTTCCAGCACCACGCCGTGGTCGAAGTAGGCGGCGAGCACCGGCGGGACGAGCAGCCGCAGGTAGTCCGTCCACCAGGCGAGCGCCTCGCCGGCGTCGGCGTCCTCGCCGAGCAGCCGCGAGATGTGCGCGGAGCTGGTGGGGTGCTCGTCGGCGACGGCGGCGGCCAGCAGCGGGGTGACGCCGGGCCGCAGCACCCCGGCGAAGCCCTCGCGGACGATCAGGCCGAAGCCCTCGTACAGGGACCGGTCGGGGAGGCCGTCCGCGCCCGGCAGGGCCAGCGTGCGGAAGGCCGGTTCGCGCAGCATCGCGGCGTTCGGGTACCGCTCGGCGAGGTCGCCCAGCGCGGGGGCCAGCAGCCGGGTCAGCGCGACGGCGCCGGTCAGCTCGTACGCCGCGTTCTTGCGCAGGCAGTTGGTGATCCGCACGTTGAGGCTGAACTTCAGGAACGCGCCCGCGCCGTGCAGCGTGCGCACCGAGGCGGTCGCGGCGAAGGGCTCACCGCCGGGCCCGAGGTCCACGACGTCCCCGCGCTCCAGGGCGCCGCGCAGCAGCGGGTGGTCGGCGAGGAGTTCGTACTGCCAGGGGTGGACGGGCAGCAGCCGGTAGCCGACCGGGGCCCGGCCCAGGCCGTCCAGGAGCGCCGTCGCCGAGGCGTCCAGCGAGGACTCCGCGATCAGCTCCCGTCGCACGGCGAGGTGCCGCAGCCGGAACGCGGCGCGCGACTCGGGGGCGTAGGCGCGCCAGTCGCCGCGCTCGGCCGAGCGGGACTTGGGCGCGGGGTGGAAGCGGTGGCCGAACAGCAGCGCCTGCTCGGACTCCAGGTAGCGGTCCGGTCCCGGGGCCGGACGGTTCTCCAGTCCGGCGCGCACGCCCGCGTGACTGGACGTCAGCTGGTCGAGGAACTCCTCGTTCACCGTGCCGGTGCGCAGCTCCAGCTCGTCCTGGACGTGTCTGGCGAGCTCCCGCCAGGCCAACGGGACCCAGCCCGCGGCCCGTTCCTCCTCGACCGGGCCGGTGAAGCGGTGCGCGCCGAGCAGGGAGGTGCGGCGCAGCGCGACCCGGAGCAGGACGCCCCGGCGGGGCAGGCGCAGCAGCAGCCGACCGTCGGTGACCGCGGTCTGGTGTTCCGGTCCCGAGACCTCCCGCAGCAGGCAGTTGAGCAGGGTGTGGGCGACCGCGTCGTCGGGGGTGGGCAGTTCGTGGTCGGTCAGGTCGTGTGTCATCGGCGACTACTCCAGCGGATGCGGGTCGGGAAGACGAGTGTGGCGGCCGCGGTGGCGGCCAGCAGTGCGGCGGCGGTGCCGACCAGCACGGGGGCGGCGGCGCCGAAGCGGCCGTTGGCCAGCGCGGCGACGGCGCCGGCGGCCACCGCGCCGCCCTTGGAGACGAATTCGAGGGTGCCGAACATCCGCCCCGGTGCCCGGCCGCGGGCGGCCTCGGCGGCCAGCACGGAGAGGCAGACCAGGCCGAGGGTGAGCCCGGCCCCGAGCAGCAGCCGGACGGCGACGAACGCCACCAGCGAGTGCGCGGCGGCGTGCCCGGCGAGGCCGAGCGCGACGAAGCCGAAGCCCAGCGCGATGCCGGCGTGCGGGCGGGCGAGGAAGGCGGTGTGCGTACGGGCGGCGAACGCCAGGTAGCACAGGTGCGGCAGGGCGAACAGGATGCCGGTCGTCGTGCCCGAGACCCCGGGCAGCTGCTCCTGCGCCAGGGATATCAGATAGGGGAACGAGATGATGGTGGCGAAGACGAACACGAACTCGAAGGTGTAGAGCAGGCCGATCGGGGCGGGTCGGGCGGCCGCGGCGCTGGGGGCCCGTTCGGTGCCGGGGCCGCCGCCGGTGTCGGTACCGGTGTCGGTGGCCAGGCCGCCGCCGCCCCGGGCGGCCGGGTCGGGCTCCGGCAGGAGCGACAGGAACAGGGCCGCGGTCAGCGGCAGGACGGCCATCAGCAGGTACTGCCGGTGCGGATCGATCCACGGGGAGAGCGCGCCGACCAGGATCGGCGCGGCGACCAGTGCGGCCCGGGCGCTGCCCTGCATCAGGGTCAGCGCGAGGGAGAGCTTCGAGCCGTCCAGGGCGGCCGCCAGGTAACCGTTGGTGGCGGCGAAGGTGCCGCCGAGGAAGCCCTGGAGGACGAGCGCGAGCGTGAACGCGGGCAGGCTGTCGGCGGCTCCGGCCAGCAGGAACGAGACGGTGAGGCCGAGTTGGGCGCGGAGCAGCAGCCGCTTGCGGCCGAACCGGTCGGCGAGCCGGCCCCAGAGCGGGGCACCGAGGGCGCTGAACACGGTCGGGACGATGTAGAGCACGCCCGCCCAGCGGCCCTGCGGGTCGCCGAGGGCCGGGAGGATGGCCGTCAGGTAGGGCGGCAGGCCGAGGGCGGCGAAGGAGGCGACGAAGTAGCAGGCGGCCACCGCGTGCACCTGGCGCCGGCCGAGCCCCTCGGGGCGGGCGGTGCTGCCGGGGTGCTGTGGCAGGGTGTCGACGCTCATCGGGTGGCCCCGGCGCCGCCCGCCCGTGCTGCCGCGGCGGCGTCCGGGCGGAGGTAGTTGGGCCCGTCGGTGTAGTGCTTGTTGATGTCTGCGGCGCCCGAGCGCTGCTTGGTGAGCAGGGTCCCGGCGGTCACCATCGCCTTGACCGGCAGTCGCTCGGCGTCCAGCAGGGCGGCGCGCAGCGGTGCACCGGCCGCCCCGATCCGTTCGGTGGCCTCCGCCAGCCGTTTGCGCAACAGGTCGAGCAGGTCGCCCAGTTCGGCGCGGCCGTGGGCGGCGAGGCCGAACGCCAGGGAGCCGGTGCAGAGGTGGCCGGTGATGGTGGCGAAGAGGTCGGTCAGCGGCCGGTCGCCGTCGCCGAAGATCCGGGCGTCGTCGAACTCCGCCCGGCCGGGGGCGTGTTCGCCCAGCGTGGCGGCGAGCCGGCCGGTGTGGATCCGCGGCCCGTCGTCGTCCTTGTAGAGCAGCCGCAGGCCGCCGTCCTCGTCGAACACCACCGAGGTGTTCTGCTGGTGGGACTCCAGCGCGATGCCGTAGCCGAAGAGCGTGGCCTGCCAGTCGAGCAGCAGGTCCAGCAGGGCGTCGTAGAGGGCGACCGGGTCGCCGCCGTGGAAGCGGTCGGCCAGGTGGTCGATCACCAGGCGTCCGCCGGGGGCGGGGGCCAGCAGGGCGGCCAGCGGGACGGTCACGGCGCGGTCCAGGCCGGCGTCGGCGGGGTAGCGGCGGAGCAGGACGGCGAGCAGTTCGTGGCCGGCGTGGGCCCAGCTCTGCTCGTCGGCGTGCAGGATCCGGTCGGCGAAGCGGGGTTCGCGAGCCAGCACGGCCTCGATCAGCCGCTGCCCGGCGGCGCCGTCGACCAGCGTCCCCGGCTTGATGGTGCGGCGGTTGAGCCGGCCCAGGGTGGCGGTGGCGAGCGGGAGTTTGAGGTGGTGGCCGGGGTCGTCGGCGACGGCCACGGTGCGCATGGAGAGGGTGGGCACGACGGTCAGGTAAGGCCGGTCGGCGAGGACCGCGCGGCCGTCGAGGCCGGCCGCCCGCAGTGCCTCGGCGAGCGGCCCGCCCACCGTGAGCGGGTGCACGGGCAGGGTGGTCCAGGCGTCGTCACCGCCCGCCAGGTCGAGGCCGAGCCAGCTCGGGGTTGGCCACCAGCTGGGCAGCGGCCGGTCGCCGTGCACGGTGAGGGCACCGGCCGGGACGGCGAGCCAGCGCAGTTCGAAGGCCGGGTGGAACTCCGGTGCGTAGGCGCGCAGCTGGGGCTCGGTGAGACCGGAGCGGCCGCGGGCGGTGGGGTAGACCGGGTGGTCGAGGTGGGCGGCCAGGGCGTCGTACCCCAGGGCGGCGGCGGGGCCGCTCCAGCGGGCCGGGTCCGCGCCGTAGAGGTCGGTGAGGGCGCTGTGCACCTCGGCCCGGGTGCGCTCGTGCAGCTCCATGGTGGCGAGGGTCTGCCGGCACTCCTCGGTGAACGCCGCCCAGCCGGGCCGGTCCGCCGCCTCGGCGAGGCCGGTCAGGACCGCCAGGACGGCCTCCAGCCCGGTCAGCGGGGCGCCGTCCAGCTCCAGCAGCGGGAGCCGGGCCGCGTACTCGCTCTGGAAGCCCTCGGCGACCACCGGCAGGGCGAGGCCGGCCGGGGCCAGCAGCAGCCAGCGGCCGTCCGCGCGGTCCTGCGGGGTGCTGCGGGTCCGCAGCCCGAGCACGTCCTCGCGCAGCAGCGCGGAGAGTACCCGCAGCGCCAACTGCTCGGCGGCGGTGGGGGTGCCGGGCCCGGCGTCGCGCGGCGGGGCGGGGCGGGTGGCGGCGCTCACGGGGTGATCTCCCAGCGGTTGGCCGCGACGAAGCGGGCGACGGCGGCGTCCACGGCCTGCTGGTCGGTGCCGACGGCCCAGATCACGCCGAGGTAGTCCCGGTTGGTGTGGTGGAGCTCGTGGCGCTCACCGAGCGGGCGGACCGGCTGGTAGCTGAGCCGGACGCCGTCGCGCTCCTCGTGGTGCGGGCCGGGCGCGGCGGTGAGGGTGCCGGCCCGGTCCGCGCAGACCGCCTCGTTGCGGGCCCGCTTCGTGGTGGCCGCGCAGTGCTCCGTGAGGCCTTCGGGCAGCTCACGGCCGAGGTGCGCGGCGAGGATGTGCTCGAACAGCGGGATGTCGAGGATCTCGGCGAGCATCAGGTCGCACTGGTCGCCGATGGCACGGTAGTTGACCTCGATGATGCGCGCCCGGCCGTCCGGCTGCACGACGAACTCGGTGTGGCAGGCGCCGAGTCCGACGCCGACGGCGTCCAGCTGCGCGAGGATCTGCTCGACCACCGGCCGCGGGTGGTCGGGGACGAACTCCAGCATCTCCTCGATGAAGTGCGGGGGAGCGGAGAGTCTGGTCCGCAGCCCGCCGAGGACGTGCCGCCGCTTCCCGTCGCCGAGTGTCTCCAGGGTGCACAACTGCCCCTCCAGGAACTCCTCGACGACCAGCGCCGCGCCGGGCCGCCGCCGCTGGATCTCGGCGCAGCGCAGCTCCAGCTCCGCGCGGTCGCCGACCAGCGAGACGTCCTCGCTGGCGACGCCCTCGCGCGGTTTCACCACGGCCGGGAAGGGGACGTCGAACTCCCGCAGCGCGGAGGGGTCCTGGCCGGGGTCGAGCTCGAAGGAGCGGACGGCGTCCAGGCCGGCGGCGGTCAGGTGGCGGCGCAGCTCGCCCTTGTTCTTGGCCCGCAGGGTCGCCTTCCAGTCCTTGGCCGGCAGCCCGAAGTACTCGGCGGCCAGGGCGGTCTGGGTCTGCAGGTGGTCGCTGTTGCTGAACACCGCGTCGGGGGCCTCCCGCCGGGAGATCAGCCCGATCACCTCGCGGAAGTCCCGGACGTCGCACTCCACCACCTCCGGCGCGGACGCCAGCGCGGCGTAGGCGTTCCGGTGCGGCTCGGCGTGGTCGGTGAGCACCGTGACGTCGAGCCCGAGCCGTGCGGCGGCCGGGAGGAAGCCCTGGGTGACCGAGTCGGTGGGGTTGAGGGCGAGCAGGTAGAGCCGCATGTCGGGTCTCTCCGTGACGGGGGCGAGGGGCGAGGGGCGAGGGCTGGGGCCGGGAGGCCGGGCGGGCGGCCACGCGGGGCGCGGGGCGCGGGGCGGGTTGGTGGGCCCCCGCCCCGCGCACCCGGGGCGGGCGGCTACTTGGGCGCGTCGACGCCGGCGGCCTTGGCGATGTCACCGAGCATGGCCTCGGCGGCCTGGACGCCGATGCCGGACATCCAGGTCTCGTCCGGCACGTTGAACACCTTGGCGTTCTTGACGGCGTTCAGGCCCTGCCAGACCGGCGTGCCCTGGACCTCGCTCTGCTTGGTCTTGGTCGGGTCGTCGGCGACGGTGACGAAGACCAGGTCGGCGTCGGCCTGGTTGATCTGCTCGGCGCTCACCTCGATGATGTTCTGGTCCACGTCCTGGGCGGCCGGGCGGCCCAGGCCGACGTCCTTCAGCACCACGCCGCTGTAGGAGGCCTTGGCGTAGAGGCGGGTCGGGCCGGCCACGAAGCGGACCACCGAGGCGGTCGGCTCGGTGCCGCCGTTCTTGGCCTTGATGGCCTCGCCGAGCCTGGCCGCGCGGGCCTCGTAGTCGGTCAGCGCCTTCTTGGCCTCGGCCTCCTTGCCGAGGGCCTGGGCGTAGAGGGCGAGGTTCTCCTTCCAGGGGAAGCCGGTGGTCTCGGCGAGCACGGTCGGCGCGATGGCGTTGAGCTTGTCGTAGACCTTGGCGTGCCGGACCTTCGAGGAGAGGATCAGGTCGGGCTTGAGGGAGGCGATCAGCTCCAGGTTCGGCTCGGCCATCGGACCGACGTCCTTGGTGTCCTTGATCTTGTCCTTGAGGTAGTTCGGGAAGCCGCCCTCGGTCTTCATGTGCGGGGACACCGCGCCGACCGGGGTGATGCCGAGCAGGGTGACGTCGTCCAGCTCGCCGCTGTCCAGCACCACGACGCGCTTGGGCCGGGCCTTGATCTCGGCCGTCCCGGCGGCGTGCGTGACGCTGCGCGGGAAGCCCGCCGCGGCGGGGGCGGAGGCGGCGTCCCCGGCGGGCTCGGCGCTGTCTCCGCCGGTGCTGTCGCAGGCGGCGAGCAGCGTGGTGGAGAGCGCGGCGGCGAGGAGCGCGGCGGGGACTCTGCGGGCGCGGGCGGAGCGGGTCATGACGGGTCCTTGTCTCTGGTGCGGGGGGGGGGGCGGGGGTGCCGGACGGCTGGGCAGGGCGGGGGCGGCGCGGCCCGCGGGTGAGCGGGGCCGGCCGCGGGGTGGTCGGGCGGGTCAGCGGGCGGCGGCCCGCCCGGTCCGGGCTCGCGGGACGACCAGCGGGGTGCCGGTCTCCGGGTCGGGCACGACTTGGCACGGCACCTGGAAGACGGCCTCCACCAGGTCGGCGGTCAGCACCTCGGCGGGCGGTCCGGCGGCGGCCAGCCGGCCGTCCTTGAGGACGACCAGGTGGTCCGCGTAGCGGGCGGCCTGCCCGAGGTCGTGCAGCACCATGACGACGGTGCGGCCGGCCTCGGCGTGCAGGTCGGCGACCAGGTCGAGGACGTCCAGCTGGTGTCGGAGGTCCAGGAAGGTGGTGGGCTCGTCGAGCAGCAGCAGGTCGGTGTCCTGGGCGAGCGCGAGCGCGATCCAGGCGCGCTGGCGCTGGCCGCCGGAGAGCCGGTCCACCTGCTGGTCGCGCAGGTCGGTGGTGCCGGTGCGGGCCAGCGCGTCCTCGACGGCGGCCTGGTCGGCCTTGGACCAGGGGGTGAGCATCCGCTGGTGCGGGAAGCGGCCGAGCCGGACCAGCGCCTCGACGGTGATCGCCTCGGGGGTGACGGGCTGCTGCGGGAGCAGGCCCATCCGCTTGGCGAGCGCCCGGGCGGACATCCGGTGGATGTCCGAGCCGTCCAGGGTGACGGTGCCGGCGGCCGGGCCGAGCAGTCGGACCAGGCCGCGCAGCAGGGTCGACTTGCCGCAGGCGTTCGGGCCCACGATCGCGGTGACGGCGCCGCCGGGCAGCTCCAGGTCGAGGCCGTCGACGATCACCCGGTTGCCGTAGCGCAGGTGCAGGCCGTGGGCGGCGAGGCGGTTGCCCGCCGGGTAGAGGGCCGTGGAGGGGGTCGCCACGTCGGGGGTCATCGGTCGCTCCTCTGGGGAAGCCGGCCCTGGCGGATCATCAGCGCCAGGAGCCAGGGCGCGCCGAGGGTGGCGGTGACGGCACCGACCGGCAGGCCGTGGACGGGGATCACGTGGAGCACCAGCAGGTCGGCGGAGAGCAGCAGCACGGCGCCGGCGAGCGCGGTGAGGCCGAGCGTGCCGAGGGTGGGCGGCCCGGCCAGCAGGCGGACCAGGTGCGGGACGGCGAGCGCCACGAAGGCGACCGGTCCGGTGAGCGCGGCGGCCAGCGAGGCCAGCGCGATGGAGAGCAGCAGCAGGACGAGCCGGTCGCGGTTCGGGTTCAGGCCGAGGCCGCCGGCCGAGTCGTCGCCGAGGTCGAGCACGGCGACCCGGCGCTGGCTGAGCACCACGGCGACGACGGTGAGCGCGATGGCGGTGCCGCCGATCCACACCTCGGTCCAGTCCCGCCCGTAGAGCGAGCCGGTGGTCCACTGCATCGCCGAGGAGGCCAGCTCGGCGGGGAACCGGACGATCATCAGGTTCACCGCCGCGGCCAGGCCCTGCTGGACCGCCAGGCCGACCAGCACCAGCCGGGTGACGGCCATCCGCGACCGCCAGGCGAAGCCGCCGAGCAGCAGGGCGGCGAGCAGCCCGCCGCCGAGCGCGGCGAGCGGGATCAGCTCCTGCGAGGCGCCGGTAGCGAGCATCAGCACCGCGCCGAACGACGCGCCGCCGGTGACGCCGATGGTGTCGGGGGAGGCCAGGGGGTTGCGGAAGAGCCGTTGCAGCATCGAGCCGGCCACCGCCAGCGCGGCGCCCGCGATCAGGGCGGAGACCACCCGGGGTGCCCGGAACTCCTGCACCACCAGCACGTTCCCGGCGTCGCCGAGCCCGACCAGGGCGCGCAGCGCCTCCCACACCGACATCTCGACCTGGCCGGTGCCGAGCGCGATCCCGGTCAGCAGGACCAGCAGGGCGGCGGCGAGCAGCGACCAGGCGGCGGTGCGGGCCCGGCGCCGGGCCGCCGTGCCGACGGCGGTGGCGGGCACCGCCGGGGTCAGGACGCTCATCGGGCCACCTTCCGGGCCAGCACGGCGAGCAGCGGCGCGCCGAGGAAGGCCGTCACGATGCCGACCTCGATCTCGGACGGCCGGGCCACCAGCCGGCCCAGCACGTCGGCCGCGAGCAGCAGCAGCGGACCGGTGATCAGGCAGCCCGGCAGCAGCCAGCGGTGGTCGTTTCCGAGCAGCGGCCGGACCAGGTGCGGCGCCGCCAGCCCGACGAAGGCGATCGGTCCGGCGACGGCGACGGCGCTGCCGGCCAGCAGGACGACGGTCAGACCGCCGAGCACCCGGATCCGGGCCACCGGCACGCCGAGCGCCTGGGCGCTCTCGTCGCCGAGGGCGAGCGCGTTGAGCGAGGGGGCCACGGCGAAGGCGCCGACCAGCCCGAGCGCCAGGAACGGCAGCAGGGGCGTCAGGGTGTCCAGGTGCCGCCCGGCGATGGAGCCGGCCAGCCAGAACCGCGCCTCGTCCAGCGTGCGGTGACTGGCCAGCATCAGTGCCGAGGTCCAGGAGGTGAGCACCACGGTGAGCACGGTGCCGCCGAGGGCCAGCCGGACGGGGTCGAGGTCGCCGCCCCGGCGGGACATCGCGTAGGCGGCCACCGCGGCGACGGCCGCGCCGGCGAAGGCGAACCAGAGGTACTCGACCGGCCGGGTGAGGCCGAGGGCGTAGATCGCGGCGACCACGGCGAAGCCCGCGCCCGCGTTGATCCCCAGCGTGACGGGTGAGGCGAGCGGGTTGCGGGTGACGCCCTGGGCGACCGCGCCGGCGGCGCCGAGCGCCGCCCCGATCGCCAGCCCGATGACCGTCCGGGGGACCCGAAGGCCCGTCACCACGTCGGCGTCGCCGCCGTGCCCGGCGCCGGTCAGAGCGTCGATCACGGTGGAGAGCGGGATGGAGCGGGAGCCGAGAGCGAGGCTCAGCGCGGCGCACAGCACGAGCGCGCAGACGCCGGCGGCCAGCAGGAGCGGCCGCCGTGGCGTCGGGTGTCGGGGGACCGCCGGGGCCGTGGCGGCCGGCGGGTCGGTTCTCAGCACAGGGCGAGATCTTAGGTTAGGCAATCCTTATCTCGTCAAGTCCTGGCGACTTGGTACGGACCGGGCCGAGTTCGGCCCCCATGGCGTGCGTACCGCGTATAAGGTGAGGCTCACCTTAGCCGATCTCGGGGAGTGCCGATGATCTTGGGGGTCACACCCGTGCCCGCCGCCCCATGCGCCCCTTGTCCTCTCTACGCGGACTACCGGCGGCTGCTGGACCTCGCCCCGGCCCTGCGGGTCGACGTGCTCGGCGCGGGCGAGGCCGCGCCCACCCGTGCTCAGGGCTGGTACTCCGCCGTCGAACTGGCGGCGGATCCGACCGCGCTGGCCGCCGCGCTGGCCGGTGAGGAGGCCCGGATCGCCGCCGAGCACGGCAAGGCCCCGCGCCCCCATGTCACCGCCTCCCGGCTGCTGCACCACTACCTCTGGTCGGTCTGCGTCCTGATCGCCGGCCCCTGGCACCTCGCCCGCCGGGTCCCCGTCATCGACGGCGCGGACCTCTGGATGCACGCCCCCACGGGTGACTTCGCACTTCGTCCACGCGCCCACAGCACGCTCCCGGGCGACGACGAGCTGCGCGCCGAACTGCGCGCCTCCGTCGTCACCCACGTCGAGCCGCTGCTCACCGCCTTCTCGGGTGCCACCCGGCGCGGCACCCGCGCCCTGTGGGGCATGGTGACGGACGATCTGGCCTCCGCCGTCTGGTACCTCGGCCGGATGCTCGGCGAGGAGTCCGCCGCCGTCGCGGCCGCCGGAGCGGTGCTGCCCGGCGGCACCCAGCCGCTGCTCGGCGCCGCCGACTTCCGCCTCCTGCGCGGCGAGGACGGGCGCGGCCACCCGACCCGCACCCGGCTCGGCTGCTGCCTCTACTACGCGATCCGGCCGGACTCCGCCTGTATCACCTGCCCCCGGACGCCGGACGAGGAGCGGCTGCGGCGGCTCTGAGGCGGGCGCCCCCGGCCCCCGGGCCGAGGGGGCATCAGGTGCCCGGATAGGCTCGCCCGATGATCGATTCGACGATGCGGGTGCGGGTCGCCCGCCCCTCCCGGGACCTCGCCGCCGCCGAGCGGTTCTACGTCGACGGCCTGGGGCTCGACGTCCTCTGGCGCACCACCGAGCGGGTGTCCGGCGAGCACGACCTGATCATGGTCGGCCCGGCCGGCGGCAGCTGGCACTTCGAGCTCACCCGCGACCCGGAGCACCCGCTGGAGCCGACGCCGACCGTGGACGACCTCTTCGTCGTCTACCTGGGCGCGCCGGTCGACGAGGCCGCCGTGGCCAGGCTGGAGGCCGCCGGCGGCACCCGGGTCGCCGCGCACAACCCGTACTGGGACGAGTACGGCGTGACCGTCGCCGACCCGGACGGCTACCGGCTGGTGCTCTGCAGCCGGACCTGGGGCGCCTGACCCCGCCAGCCGGGTCCGGGCGTCGCCGCCGGAGTGGGAAGTCGGCCCGGCCGACTTCCCACTCCATGAGCGCCGTTGCTCCCGACTCGCCCCGCCCTCGGCGGCCCGGCCGGCCTCCCCGGGCCCCGGCGGCGGTCAGCCGACGGTGACCCGGACGTCCTTGACCGCCAGCACCTTGCAGGAGGCGGCGTCGCCCGGCTCGCGGCAGGTGGCGCGGTCGACGTAGTGCCAGGTGAGCGTGGTGCTGCCGGCGGCGGTCGCGGTCCAGGTCTGGCGGACGGTGTGGCCGCAGCCCGCGGAGTCGGGCGGGCAGCTGCTCAACTTGGCGTCCGCGTCCCGGTGCAGGACGGCCCGGTCGCCCTCGCCGGTCAGCTGCCAGCCGTGCGGCAGCGGGGCGGAGGTCAGGCTGACGCCGACCGAGCGGCCGACGGCCAGGTGGACGTCGGCCGGTTCGAAGGCCGGCTTGCCGCCGGCCACGGCCTCGGCCTCCAGGTCGGCGGGCAGGGCGAGCACGGTGTCCGGCCGCTCGTCCGACGACGGCCCGCCGGAGGAGGAACAGCCGGCCACCGGCGCCAGGGCCAGCAGGGCGGCGGCCGCGAGGGCGAGCGGGCGGCGCGGGGATCGGGCGGTCACCGGGCGTCCGCCTCCCGGGCGTTGCGCCGCAGCTCGATCAGCGCCGCGACCTCCGCCAGCCAGCGCGCGAACAGGTGCTCGCGCCCGAGGTCGGCGCCGCTCGCGGCGGCGGCCTGCAGCCACTCGCGGACGACGGTCCGGCCCGGCTCGCCGATGACCGGCTCGGGCAGCGCGAGGGCCGCCGCGAAGCCGCCGGCGCGGACGTGCTGGGCCAGGAAGCCCAGCGGGTACGCGCCGATGCCCGCCGACTCGGCGCGGTGGGCGGCCGCGATGGCGGCCTCGGTGAACAGGGCCTGGCGCGGGCCCCCGGTGAGCAGCAGGCCACGGGTGATGGCGGCGGCGACGTCGAGGTCCGCCAGTTCGGCGTCGGGGCGGACGTTCGTCATTTCGGCAGCTCCAGCGCGGTCGACTTGTTGAGGGGGTGTTCACCGGGGGTCAGCCCGCCGAGCTGGCTGTTGACGAACTGCTCCTCGGTCACCCAGGAGGTGAAGCCCCAGGGGTTGTAGACCTGCAGCTTGTCACCGTCCCGCCCGATGATCATCATCTGGTGACCCGAGTCGTCGTTCCGCACGGTGATCGGGACGGGCAGGCCCTCGTCGACGGACTTCTCGATCCGCGCCAGCGCCGCCCGCCGGTCCTCGTCGCTCTCCAGCTCGACGTGCTCGTAGTCGGCGCCGGTGGCCTTGCCGAGGTCCTTGTCGGCCAGGTAGGTCTGGGCCTTCGGCCCGAGCCCGCTGTCCACCTGCGGGTAGACCTTCTTGTTCCCGTCGACCCGCTGGCCGTCCTTGTACTCGTTGAGGTACGTGTCCTGCAGCCGCTTCTCGAAGTTCTCCGGGGAGTCGGCGCCGGGGGCGTCCGGGGTGCCCCCGGTGGTCAGCTGGAACATCATCAGCGGGTCCAGCTTGGCCTGGGCGATCACGGTGGAGGCCGCCACGCAGTCGCCGACGTTGCGCTGCGAATAGAGGCCGTAGCCGTCGATGTTGACGTTCTGGCCGCCGTAGGTCACGTCGAGGTTGTCCGAGGACTCCCGGCCGGTGTCGCCGGTGCTGGTGGCCGGCACGAGGTGCTTGGCGAGCCAGGCCGGGTCGTCGCCGTGCGGGTGGATCTGGGCGTCGAACTGCTGGATGTCGGACACCGAGTGCCCGGCCGCCAGCGCCTTCCAGAGGTAGGCCGCCTCCTCGGGGGACTTCGCGCCGGACAGCAACGCGCGGAACGCCGCCTGGTCGGCGCCGGTCATCACACCGAGGGTCTGGTTGGCCCGGTCGAGCTGGTTGGGCGTGAGGATGTAGCCGCCGTCCTCGCCCGCGCCGGGGTTCTTCTCGGTGGCCAGGACCACCGCGGCCAGCGGGTCGATCGAGCCCATCCCGGCGCGCGAGGCGCGCGCCGCGGAGGCCAGCTGGTTCAGCTTGCTGGCGGTGCTGGTGCCGGTGCTCTCCACCCGCCGGGCCGCCGCGAGCCGGGCGTCGACGCCGGCCAGTGCGGTCGCCATCGCGTCCTGGTCGAAGCCGCCCGGGTCCTGGCGGGCCCGCTCACCGGCGGCCTGCAGCTGTTCGCGGCCCTGGGTGTCGGTCTTCTTCGCCCAGTCCAGCTCGCTCGCCCAGGTGTCCAGCAGGACGGCGGCCTGGGCGAGGGTCTGCTGGGAGGTGGTGGTCTCCTCCGACATCGCGTGGATCGCCTGCGTCGCGTGCTCGGCCACCGAGCCGCTCCAGACCGCGGGCAGCTGGTTGGTGGCGATCCCGGAGAGGTCCTGCGAGGCCTGGCCGAAGGAGGCGGCCGCCTGTCCGTAGTCCTTGGCGCGGGCCTGCACGGCGCTCACGTCGCCGACCGGCTCCGGCACGGCCAGCGCCTGGTCGATCCCCTCCAGCAGGTGGAGGTTGGCGAACATGAAGTTCACCTTCTCGATGGTGTGCCGCGCCTTCTCCAGATCCTTGACCTTGCTCACCGGCCGCCGCCCGCCGGCACCAGCGAGGCCGTGATGGCCTTCTCCGCGTTGCGGTAGTTGGCCGTGGTGGTCGACATCTTCTGGGACAGCTCGTCCAGCGCGCGCTGGGTGACGGTGATCTCCTTCGACCAGGCGCTGTCGAAGGAGGACCACGCGCTGTCCATGCCGAACTCGCCGAAGGCGGTGGCCGCGTAGCAGACCGAGCCCGCGTAGGCGGTCTTGGCCGCGGCGATGTCCGTCGCCGTCTTGTTCAGTTGGTCCGTGACGCCGCTCAGACCGGCCACGCTGACGCCGTATCCGTCCCCGCCGCCGCCCGGCGCTGCTCCGTCGCTCATGCTTCCCCGTTCCCCCGTCTTCCGGTCCGTCGGTCCACCTGCCACCGGTGCCCGCGCGACGGTACGGCGCGGACACCGGGGAGAGAGCCTAACCTGTGGTGGGGGATAGGGTATTACGCCCGGGAGGGCCGGATCGGCTCCTCGCTTTCTTCACGGCCGGCCCGCAACGGCCGCACATTCGGGGCCTTCTGTGCGGTCTTCACCCCACGGGCCGGGACCGGCTCGACCGCCGGGTCCAGGATGTCCGTCTTCACCGGTACCGGTGCCGGCAGTGGTACCGGCAGCGCCGAACGGGGCGGGTAGCGGCGGTCGGTGGCCGTCGCGGCGGCGAGCAGCAGGGCGGCCGCCGCGGCGACGACGGTGATCCGGAACGGCGCCTCGGGCGCGAGGTGGCCGGCCGCCCAGCCGCCGAGGAACGTCCCCGCCGACTGGGCCAGGATGATCGCACTGACCAGCGCCGCCATCGCCTCGCCGAGCCGCGCCGTCGGCACGGTCCGCTCCACCAGGCCGAACATGGTGATCATCTGAGGTGCGACGGCCATGCCCAGGCACCCGACGGCCCCGGCCAGGGCGAGTACGCCGCCGCCGGAGAAGAGCAGCAGGACGGAGGTGGCGAACAGCAGGACCGTCCCGGCCCGCAACCGGGCCGCCAGCTCCCAACGGGCCGGCAGCGCGGCGGTGGCGATGCCCGCGAAGGCACTGGTGAATCCCATGAAGCCGTAGATCAACCCCGCCGCCCCGGGCCGGCCCAGCGCGTCCGTGGTGGCGGTGACCCCGACCTGCACCGAGCCGAAGCAGGCGCCCAGCAGCGCCATCCCGGCGAGCAGCAGCACGTACGGAGGGCTCATCAGGGGCTCGGCGGAGCGCCGCCGGGCGTCCGGCCCGGTACCGGGCGGCGCGGTCGGGTGCAGCGCGAACAGGGTGGCGCCGACGCCGACCAGCGCCGCCGCGGTGAGCAGCCCGGCGGCGGGGGAGACCAGGGTGGCGAGCAGACCGACCAGGGCCGGGCCGGTGGTGAAGCTGACCTCGTCCACGATGCCGTCCAGCGAGAGCATCGAGGACGTCAACTCCGCGTCCCCGCCCGCCAGCCGGACCCAGCGGCTGCGTGACAGCGGCCCGACCAGCGGGACCGAGAGGCCGATCAGCGCGGCCGGCGTGATCTGCGCGGCGAGCGGCAGACCGCCCTCGGACGCGGCCACCAGGGCGAGCACCGCGACCGTGTTGACGAGCGCGGTGACCAGGCCGACGGTGCGCTGCCCGCGCCGGTCCGCGAGCCGGCCGACCAGCGGCCCACCGACCGCCTGACCGAGGGCCAGCGCCCCGGCCACCACCGAGCCGCGCCAGACGCTGCCGGTGTTCCGGGTGACCAGCAGCAGGGTGCCGATCGGGCACATCGCGTTCGGCAGCCGGCCGAGCAGCGACCAGAGCAGCACCCCACCACCCGTCAGCTGCGCCGCCGAACGGAACCTCGTGACCACGGACATCGTGCTGCACCCCCCACGCGGAGCCGGGGTGGGCGCCCGCCTCCCACCACCGGCCCGAGCCGGTACCGGCGGCCCGCGGGTGAGCTCCGACCATACGACCTGGACGATCACCCGGTAACCGTACGATCACCCAGCGCAGTCGGGTCGGAGCGTTCGGTCACCTTGGAGGACCGCCCAAGGGCGGCCGGAGGGTCGCCCGGAGCGGCGCGACCCGCCCGGTTCGGTACGCCGGGTCCGAGGGCGGTCGAGGGCGGGTCCGAGGGTGGCCGGACCGTGGTGCGGCCGGACCGGCTCAGCCGACCAGCGCGGCGCGGATCCGGTCCAGGATCTGCCCCGCGCCCGTGTAGCCGATGCCGAGCATCCAGAGGCCGTCGTCCACCTGGTAGACCCGCCCGGCGCGTACCGCGTCCAGGTTCTTCCAGAGCGAGCCGTCGACGATCCTCGCCCGGTCCGACTTGGCCGCGTCGCCGTACACCGAGTAGAAGATGACGTCGGCGGCCGCCTGGTCGACCTGCTCGGGGCTGATCTCGATCGAGAAGCCGGGCTTGTCCTGGTTGGCCGGGCGGCCCAGGCCGAGGTCCTTGAAGAGCGAGCCGACGAAGGTGTCGTTGAGGTAGAGCCGGGTGGGCGCGCCGGCCAGGAAGCGGGCCATCTCCACCCGGGTGGCCGCGACCCTCGCCGGGCCGCCGAGGGCGGTGACCAGGTCGGTCACCTTGGCCCGGTACGCCGCCTCGGCCGCCTCGGCCTCGGCCCGGCGGCCGAGCGCCTCGGCGTGCAGCCGGGCGTTCTCCTTCCAGGCGGGTCCGGTGGTCTTGGTCAGGACGGTCGGCGCGATCTTCGACAGTTCGTCGTACCGCTTGTCGTCGCGGACCTGGTTGCTCAGGATGAGGTCCGGTCCGAGCGCCGCGATGCTCTCCAGGCTGGGCTGGCCGATGGTGCCGACGGCCTTCGTCCCGGCCAGCCGGTCCGCCGGGAGGTAGCCGGAGAACGGCGCGCCCTCGGCGGCGGTGGTGGCGCCGACCGGGGTGAGGCCGAGGGTGACGACGGAGTCCAGGGCGTCGGTGTCCAGGACGACCACCCGGGCGGCGCGCTGCGGCACGGTGCTCTCGCCGCGCGCGTGCCGCACGACCCGGGTGGCGGCCGCCGTGGCCCCGGAGTCGCCGTCGGTCGAGCCGCTGCCGGTCGAGCCGCAGGCGGCGAGTGCGAGCCCGGAGGCGAGGGTGAGCACGGTGCGGCGGGTGAGCGCGGGGAGCATCGGGCGACTCCGATCCGGAAGGCGGCGCGGCGCCCGGATCCCTGCCCGCGGGAGGGTGCGGCTACGCCTGCGGGCGGGGCGTGCCGGGGTCGCCCTGGCCGTCCGCGTCCCGCCGGTCGTCCGCTCCGCCGTCCTGCCGGTCGTCCGCTCCGCCGTCCTCCCGCTGCTCCCGGCGCTGGCGCAGCAGCCCGTCGTACTCGGCGTGCACCCGCCGGTCCATGGCCAGCGCGAACTGGGCGTCCGTGACCGTCCGGGCCAGTGGCCGCACCCGGAGGATCTGCTCGGTGAGGCGGGCCGCCTCACCGGGGGGCAGCGGGGTGTCGGCGGCGAGCGGGCCCAGGAGCTGGTCGCGGGCCAGCGCGGTGAAGATCTCGGCGATCGCGTCCACGTGCTCCTGGGCGCGGCGGCTGGCCTCCAGCACGACCGCGAGCGGCACGCCTTCGGCGACCAGGGCCGTGGTGGCGTCCATCAGCCGCCGGCTGACGTGGGTGATCCCGTCCTCCTCGACCGAGATGTAGCCCTGGGCGACGGACTCGGCGGTGTTCTCCTCGGTGAGCTGGTCGCCGAAGGCGGTCTTCAGCTCGTCCCAGTCGAGGTGGACGGGCGTCTCGTCCGACCAGGGCGCGATGATCGCGGCCTCCAGGCCGATCAGCTCGGCGACGTCCCGGCCGCTCTCCCCGGCGCCGATCAGCTCGGCGATGCCGCCCAGGGTGTGGCCGCGCTCCAGCAGTTCGGCGATCACTCCCAGCCGGTGCAGATGGGCCTCGCCGTACCAGGCGATCCGGCCCTCCTTGCGCGGCGGCTGGAGCAGCTTGCGCTCGCGGTAGAAACGCAGCGTCCGGATGGTGATGCCGGCCGCCTCGGCCAGCTCCTCCACCCGGTACTCGCGTCGTCCGTCGCCCGCACCCGCTCTGACCTTGTCCACGGCGCTCAGCATAGGACCGGCGATCGCCGAAGTGACGTGGCCGGGCTTCTTCCCCCCGCCGGCGACAGGGGCTACTCTGCCAATCGTGCCAGTGATTGCTGGCATGGTTATCGCGACGGCATGACGGCACGATGGCAGGACGCACGACGGCACGTCGCGGCAGTGCGCACCTCACGGCCCCCACCCTCAGGAGGACGCCGCATGGCATCCAGCACGAAGCGCCCCCGCCCCGACGCGTCCGACCGGGCCCCGCTCGACGCCTCGACCGGCCCGGCCGACACCGCCCCGGACACCACCCCGGCCCCGGAAGCCGCCCCGGCCGCACCCGACGCCCCGCACGTCCGGGTGGCCGTCATCGGCTCCGGCTTCGGCGGCATCGGCGCCGGCGTCCGGCTGCGCCGCGCCGGGATCACCGACTTCGTCATCCTGGAGCGCGCCGACTCGGTCGGCGGCACCTGGCGGGACAACAGCTACCCCGGTTGCGCCTGCGACGTCCCCTCCCACCTGTACTCCTTCTCCTTCGCGCCCAACCCCGACTGGCCGCGCAGCTTCTCCGGCCAGCCCGACATCCGCGCCTACCTGGAGAAGGTCACCGACGTCTTCGGCATCCGCCCGCACCTGCGGTTCAACGCCGAGGTCACCGAGGCCCGCTGGGAGGCCGACCGGACCCGCTGGCGGATCACCACCACGGCCGGCCAGTGGACGGCCGACGCCGTGGTCTCCGCCGCCGGGCCGCTCGCCGACCCGCAGATCCCCGACCTGCCGGGCCTGGACTCCTTCACCGGCAAGGTGTTCCACTCCTCCCGCTGGGACCACGACTTCGACCTCGCCGGCAAGCGGGTCGCGATGGTCGGCACCGGCGCCTCCGCCGCCCAGATCATCCCCAACATCCAGCCCGAGGTCGGCCGACTGACCGTCTTCCAGCGCACCCCGGCCTGGGTCCTGCCGCGCCGCGACCGCGCGATCACCGACGCCGAGAAGTGGCTGCACACCCGGCTGCCCCTCACCGCCAAGCTCCGCCGGGGCACCCTCTTCGCGCTCCGCGAGCTCCAGGTGGACGCGTTCGTCCGCCGGCCCGGCCTGCTGAAGCTCGTCCAGCAGCTCGCCGAGCGGCACATCGCCCAGAGCGTCACCGATCCGGCGCTGCGCGCCAAGCTCACGCCGGACTACCGGATCGGCTGCAAGCGCATCCTGCTCAGCAACACGTACTACCCGGCGCTGGCCGCCGCCAACACCGAGGTGGTCGCCGCCGGCCTGCGCGAGGTGCGCGGCTCGACCCTGGTCGCCTCCGACGGCAGCGAGCACGAGGTCGACGCGATCGTCTTCGGCACCGGCTTCCACGTCACCGACATGCCCATCGGCGCCCGGGTGTTCGGGGCCAACGGCACCAGCCTGGCGGAGGAGTGGAAGGACGGCATGGAGGCGCTGCGCGGCTCCACCGTGCACGGCTTCCCGAACCTGTTCTTCGTGATCGGCCCCAACACCGGCCTCGGCAACAGTTCGATGATCCTGATGATCGAGTCCCAGCTCAACTACCTGGTCGACGCCCTCACCACGCTCGGCTCGGTCGGCGCCACCGCGATGCAGCCGACCGCCCGCGCCCAGCGGCACTGGAACCTCGAACTCCAGCACCGGATGGACCGGACCGTCTGGACCACCGGCGGCTGCCGCAGCTGGTACCTGGACAGCAGCGGCAAGAACACCGTGCTCTGGCCCGGCTCCACCACCTCCTTCCGCCGGGCCACCCGCAAGGTCGACCTCGCCGAGTACGAGCTGATCATGCGGACCGTGCCGGCCGGCCGGAGCGCCGGGACGCCCGAGGAGGTGCTGGCATGAGCCCCGCGATCCCCGCCGACTGCGTCCCGCCCGCCCCCGCCGAGGAGTTGGTGATCCGCTCGGCCGACGGGAGCCGGCTGCACGCCGAGATCCACGGGCAGCCCGGCGCCCCGACCGTGGTGCTCGCCCACGGCTGGACCTGCTCGACCGTCTTCTGGGCGCCGGTGATCCACCGGCTCGCCGACCGCTACCGGGTGGTGGCCTACGACCAGCGCGGCCACGGCCGCAGCGAGGTCCCGCCCAGCCGGCTCCGCTACTCCACCCGGGCGCTCGCCGAGGACCTCTCCGCCGTGCTCACCCGGACCGTCCCGGCGGGGGAGCGGGCCGTCCTGGTCGGCCACAGCATGGGCGGTATGACCGTGATGGCCGCCGCCGGCCGCCCCGAGGTCGCCGAGCGGACCGCCGCCGCGGTGCTGGTCTCCACCGGCCCGGCCGACCTGGTGACCGAGCTGCTCGTGCTGCCGGAGGCGGTGCGCCCGGCACGGCTGCGGCGCTTCCTGCACCGGCAGGGCCTGCGCTCCCGGCTGCCGCTCGGTCCGGTCGGCCCGGTCAGCCGCGCGGCGCTCAAGTACGTCACCATGGGGGCGGGTTCGCCCGCCGACCGGGTCGAGGCGACGGCCCGGGTGGTGCACGCCTGTCCGACCGTCGTCCGGGCCCGCTGGGCCGGCGTCCTGGACTCGCTCGACGTCCGCGCCGGGCTGGCCCGGCTCACCGTGCCGACCGCCGTCGTGGTCGGCACCGACGACCGGCTGACCCCGCCGGCGCACGCGCACCGCATCGTCGCCGCGCTGCCCGACCCGCAGGGGCTGCTCCTGCTGCCCGGGGCCGGCCACATGGTGCCGATCGAGCGGCCCGCCGAGGTCGCCGCCGAGATCGAGCGGCTCGCGACCGCCCACCTGCCCGCCGTCCACCGTCCTTCCCCCCAGAGGAGCCTGACCGCATGAGTGCCACGTTGCCGCTGTCCGCACAGGTCGTCGTCGTCACGGGTGCCGCGCGCGGGGTCGGCGCCGCCCTGGCCCGCAAGCTCACCCTGCAGGGCGCCAAGGTGGCGCTGCTCGGGCTGGAACCGGCCGAGCTCAAGGAGGTCGCCGCACTCTGCGGCCCGGGCGCCACCGCCTGGGAGGCCGACGTCACCGACATCGACGCGCTCACCGAGACCGCCCGCCGGATCAAGGAGCACTACGGCCGGATCGACGTGGTGGTCGCCAACGCGGGCATCGCCATCGGCGGCCCGCTGCTCGACAGCGACCACCGGGCGTTCAGCCGGGTGATCGAGGTGAACCTGCTCGGCAGCGTGGCCACCGCGCGGGCCTTCCTGCCGGCCCTCGCCGAGAGCCGCGGCTACCTGCTCCAGATCGCCTCGCTCGCCGCGCTCACGCCCGCCCCGCTGATGAGCGCGTACTGCGCCAGCAAGTCCGGCGTCGAGGCCTTCGCCCACTCGATCCGCGCCGAGGTCGCCCACCAGGGCGTCAAGGTGGGTGTCGGCTACCTGAGTTGGACCGACACCGACATGGTCCGCGGCGCCGACCAGGACGCCGTCCTCAAGCAGATGCGCGACCGCCTGCCCTGGCCGGCCAACAAGACGTACCCGCTCGGCCCGGCCGTGGACCGCCTGGTCGCCGGCATCGCCCGCCGCTCCGCCCACGTCTACGCCCAGCCCTGGCTGCGCGGCATGCAGCCGGTCCGCTGGATCCTGCCCTCGCTGATCGCCGCCGTCGGCTCCCGCGACATCGCCCGGCTCGCCCCGCAGCTGGCCGCCACCGCGGCCTCCCGCCTCCGCCCGGTCGGCGCCGGCGGCGCCGCGGACAGCGCCGCGCACCCCGAGAAGCCCTGACCGCCGGGCCCGGCCGGCCCCGTCCCGCAGGGCCGGCCGGGCCGGGGCACCGCTCAGTTCGCCGGCTTCGCGAGCTGTTTCAGAGTGTCGTACGCCGACTGCACGAAGCGCCCGTCGAGCGCCGGACCGGTGTTGGTGAGGGCGGCGACCGCCGTCGCGGTCTGCGGGCAGAAGCCGACGACGACGGTGAACCCGCGGGTGGCGCCGGAGTGGAAGTAGAGATCGCGGCCGTCCGGCGTCCTGCGCAGGTTCCAGACCAGGCCGATCCGGTCGTCCGATCGAGACAGTCGAAGCCGCGGGCGCTGGACGTCGCGCAGCGCGTGCCCCAACTCGCCTTCCTCCGGCGACAGGTGGGCGCGGAGGAAGCGCAGCACATCGGCGCCGCCGGCCCGGACGGCGCCGGCGCCCGGCAGCCCGGGGATGAGCCACGGCGGGATCGGGCGACCGCGCCGGTGACCGGTGGCGCGGTGCGGGGCGTCGGGGGAGCAGGTGGCGGTGCGCAGGCCGAGGGGGCGGCAGAGGCGGTCGGCGAGCAGCTCGGCGTAGCCGGTGCCGCCCGCCTCGGCGAGCAGCCGGCCGAGCAGGCCGACCCCGTAGTTGGAGTACCCGTAGCGCGTACCGGGCGCGTGGCGCACGCTGGTTCGGGCCACGCCGGCGCGCAGCCGTCGGTCGTCGAAGCCCGCGTACGGATTGCGGGCCCAGCTGGGGAGGGCGGTCGCGAGCAGTCCGGGCGGGAGCTTGGGCAGGCCCGAGGTGTGGGTGGCCAGGTGCAGCAGCCGGATCGGGCCGCCGTGCCGGACGTCCGGCGGGCACCAGTCCGCTGGGAGGTGCCGCTGCAGCGGGTCGTCCAGGGCGACTTCGCCCCGTGCGGTCATGACGGCGAGCAGCAGGGCGGTGAACGTCTTGGTGACGGAGCCGAGTTCGTAGACGGTCTCGGGTGTGCAGGGCTCCCCGTCGAGGGCGGTCCGGCCGTGGCAGTGGACGGCGGTCCGGTCCCCGCGGGCCACGGCCAGCGTCACGGCGGTGGCGTACGGCGCGGCGGCCCGGACGAGGGCGGGGACCTGGTCCGCACCCGGGCCGCTGAAGCCGTGCAGGCCGCCCTCCGTCGCCCGGCGGGCGACGGAGGGCGGGTCGGTCATCGTGTCCGGGTCGGTCATCGCGTTCAGGCCGCGACCGCGGCGCCGCCGAGGGCCCGCGACAGGGTGACGGTGCCGGCCACCACGGCGACGACGGCGGTGTGCTCGTGGTCGCGGAAGGCCTGCTCGGGGTCGTCCGAGACCGGCTCGGCGCTCTCGCGCGGGATCAGCCCGTCCTCGCGCTGGATCGCGGCCAGCGCCTCCCAGCCCTGCGTGCCGGTGACGGGCTCCCCGATGCACGAGTCGACCACCAGGAGTTCGCCGACGAGGTCCCACTGGCCGACCTCCAGCCAGGTGTCGACCCAGACCGGCAGCCAGTTGCGGACGTAGTCGCGCATCGGTTCGGGCATGTCCTCGGGCCGGGCGCCCCAGTCGGTGAGGTGGAAGACGGCGTGGGTGATGTGGTAGCCGGTCAGCCAGTCGATGGCCCAGGGTTCCGGTGTCGCGCCGAGCCAGGTCCGGGAGGTGAGGGCGTCCCAGTCGTCGGGCTGATTGCGCAGTCCGATCACCCGGCGCGCGTTGGCGAGGGCGAGCCGCCGGTTGGGCATCATCTCGATGGCCTGGATCCCGCGGACCTTCGTCAGGGACTCCAGGAGCTCCTCCAGCGGGGCGTGCCGGTAGCCGGACCGGGCGAAGTGGACGTACGTCTCCAGCGGGTCGGTCATCACGGGGTAGCGCAGCAGCCGCTCGTACAGGAGGTTCCCCTCCCGCAGTTGGGACCAGCCGAAGTCCAGGAGTTCGCGGGCGATGCGGGCGTCGTGGGGGCCGGTGACGCCGTCCCGCAGGACGAGTGACGCGGCGAGGGCGGACTCGGCGAGCGGCTTGTAGGCGTTGTTCGGATCGGCCAGGTCGATGGTGACGTCGTCGGGGAGCCGGCCGAAGCCGCGCTCGTGGCAGTCGTGCAGCCAGGCCATCGCGCGCGATCCCAACTGCTGTGCGGAGGACAGGAGCTGGTTGTCGGTCATGACGCCGCTCCGCTCAGCAGGTGTTCGGCCACAGCGAGTTCGAGTGCGGTGCGCGCACTGCCGTCACCCACGGCCCGGATCCGGTCCAGCATGGGTTCGACCTCCAGGGGCAGCGGCCGTCCGTCGGCGGCGAGCCAGGCGAGCCATCTGGTCAGCCGGGCGGCGACCCGGTAGTCGCAGCGCAGCAGCGAACGGACGGCGCCGCGGGCCAGGGCGAGACCGTGCTCGCGGGCCGCGTCGTGCACGGGGCCGTCGAGGCCGGGGAGGGCGAGGGCGGACAGCTGGGCCATCCGGACCGACCAGGCCTGCCAGGCGTGGGGCTCCGGCCGCGGGGCGTGACCGGGGTGGGGCACGCCGCGGTCGTGCGTCGTGTCGCCGGCCGGTTCGGGGAACAGGAGGTCGGCGGCGGGTCCGGGCGCCCGGGCGAGCAGCACGGTGGTGGCCCAGTCCCGCCACGCGGCGACGAGGACGGCACCGGCCGCCCGGTCGTCGTCGGCGGACCGGGCGGGGACGGGGGATCCCGGTTCGGTGGGCGCCGGAAAGCCGGCGAGGGGGAAGGCCCGGTGGGCTTCGGTCAGCAGCAGGACGGCCTGTTCGTCGGCGCCGGCCACGCCCAGCACCTGCGGTGCGAGCACGTCCGGCCCGAGCACCCGGGCGGCGGCGAGGACCGGACGCGGCGCGGGGCCGGTGTCGGGCGCGGCGGGCGCGACCGCGCCCTCGACGCCACGGAGGGCGTCGAGGGTGCGACCTGCCAGCCGCTCCACCGCTGCGGCGTATTCGTCGCGGAGCGAGAGATCGGCGGTTGGCATGGTGCGTACTTCTCCTTGAAGAGGGCTTCGCGGTGTCACGGGGCCGCTGTGCGCCCGCGGACTCCGCGCGGTGCCGGGTGCCGTCGGTCCCGAATTACCGGGTCTTCTCCTTCGGCGGCTTCGGCGACAGCAGCAGCGCTCCTGCCAGGAGCAGCAGGGCGGCGGCTTCGGGGCGGTACGTGGGCGCGTCGCTGACGGTCGCCTCGTCCTCCGTGATCAACATGCCTAGTGCGTCGAGCTCGGCCTGGGTGGCGAGCGTCGTCCGCGTGGTCTGAGTAAGCATCTGAGTGCCTCCTCATCGAAGTTCCATCGCCTGGTCCGGCGATGCCCCCCTTCAATCGACAATAGGAGCACGAACCATCCGGCGCCACCGCAGTACGCTCCGTGACCATCGTCACCGAGAGGTACCTCACCGGCGCGCAGCGAGAGCGCCCGGGGTGTCGCGGATACCCGCGAGTAGATACGGTCGCTGCATGACCACTGCCTTGATCACCGGCGCGACCGCCGGCATCGGAGCCGCGTTCGCCCGCCGGCTCGCCCGGAGCGGCTACCGCCTCGTCCTGGTGGCCCGGGACACCGAGCGGCTGGAGCGCGCGGCCGCCGACCTGCGGGCGAAGTTCGGCGTCGACACCGAGGTGCTCACCGCCGACCTCGCCACCGAGGCCGGTATCGCGGCCGTCGAGACCCGGCTGGCCGACCCGGCCCACCCGGTGGACCTGCTCGTGAACAACGCCGGTTTCGGCAACAAGGGCGCCTTCCTGACCGTCCCGCTCCAGGACGAGCTGGACATGCTGAAGGTGCACGTCGAGGCGATCCTGCGGCTCACCACGGCGGCGCTGCCCGGCATGCGCGAGCGCGGCCGCGGCGCGATCGTCAACGTCGCCTCGGTGGCGGCGTTCCTGCCGCGCGGCACGTACGGGGCCAGCAAGGCGTGGGTGGTGAGCTTCACCCAGGGCGTGATGCGCGACCTCGGCGGCACCGGCGTGCGGCTGATGGCGCTCTGCCCGGGCTTCACCCACACCGAGTTCCACGAGCGGGCCGGCATGGGCACCGGCAACATCCCCTCCTGGGGCTGGCTGTCCGCCGAGCGGGTGGTCGCCGAGGCGATGCGGGACCTGGCGCGCGGCCGCTCGCTGTCCGTGCCGAGCAAGCGCTACAAGCTCGCGGTCGCGATCGCCCGGGTGCTGCCGTCGGGCAAGCTCGGCGGGGTCTCCTCGAAGGCGGCCCGGACGTACCGGACCGACTGACGTACCGGTTCGGCGGGCGGGGTCGGGCGGTGCCGGTCCCCCAGGGGCGGCCATGGGAATAGGAACAGTCTCACTATTAGCTTAGCTAACTATGAGCTATCCTCGCTATGCCGGTGGCCGCCCGACCGCCGTGTCCACCACGCCCGCCACGCCCGCCGCAGCCCCCTGCGGCGCCGTGCCCGCCGCGCGCCCGCGCGTCCGACCCCAGGAGGCCCGCCCTTGAGGCCCGACGGCATCAGCTGGACCCCGCCCGCCCAGGCCGAGGGAGAGCCCCGCCCGCCGGCCCAGTGGCGCCGCATCCTCGCGCTGTTCCGCCCGTACTCCGGCCGGCTCACCGTGGTCGGTGTGCTGGTGGCGGCCTCCGCGGTCGTCTCGGTGGTCACGCCGTTCCTGCTGAAGGCCGTGCTGGACACCGCCATCCCGCAGGGCCGGACCGGCCTGCTCAGCCTGCTCGCGCTCGGCATGATCGCCGCCGCCGTGGTCAACAGCATCTTCAACGTGCTGCAGACGCTGATCTCCACCACCGTCGGCCAGCGCGTGATGCACGACCTGCGCACCGCCGTCTACGGCCACCTCCAGCGGATGTCGCTGGCGTTCTTCACCCGCACCCGCACCGGCGAGGTGCAGTCCAGGATCGCCAACGACATCGGCGGCATGCAGTCCACCGTGACCTCCACCGCCACCTCGCTGGTCTCCAACTTCACCAGCGTGATCGCCTCGGTGGTCGCGATGGTCGCGCTGGACTGGCGGCTCACCGTCGTCTCGCTGCTGCTCCTGCCGGTCTTCGTCTGGATCAGCCGCCGGGTCGGCAACGAGCGCAAGAAGATCACCGGTGAGCGGCAGAAGCAGCTCGCCGCGATGAGCTCGGCCGTGCAGGAGTCCCTCTCGGTCAGCGGCATCCTGCTCGGCCGCACCATGGGCCGCTCCGACTCGCTCGCCGCGGACTTCACCGGGCAGTCCGACCGGCTGGCCGAGCTGGAGGTGCGCTCCAGCATGGCCGGGCGCTGGCGGATGAACACCATCCAGATCGTGATGGCCGCGATGCCCGCGGTGATCTACTGGGCGGCCGGACTGGCCTCGGCCGGCGGTTCGCCGATCGTCTCGGTCGGCACCCTGGTCGCCTTCGTCTCGCTCCAGCAGGGCCTGTTCCGCCCGACCATCAGCCTGCTCTCCACCGGTGTCCAGGTGCAGACCTCGCTGGCGCTGTTCCAGCGGATCTTCGAGTACCTCGACCTCCCGGTGGAGATCGCCGAGCCCGAGCGGCCGACCGCCTTGGAGAAGATCCGCGGCGAGGTCCGCTTCGAGGGCGTCGAGTTCCGCTACGACCCCGAGCAGGAGCGGCCCACGCTCGCCGGGGTGGAGCTCAAGGTCCCGGCCGGCAGCTCGCTCGCCGTGGTCGGCGAGACCGGCTCCGGCAAGACCACGCTCAGCTACCTCGTCCCCCGCCTCTACGACGTCACCGGCGGCCGGGTGACGATCGACGGGGTGGACGTCCGCGAGCTCTCCTTCGACTCGCTGTCACGGGCGGTCGGCGTGGTCTCCCAGGAGACGTACCTCTTCCACGCCTCGGTCGCCGACAACCTGCGCTTCGCCAAGCCGGACGCGACCGACGAGGAACTCGTCGCCGCCGCCCGGGCCGCGCAGATCCACGACACCATCGCCGGACTCCCGGACGGCTACGCGACCCTGGTCGGGGAGCGCGGCTACCGCTTCTCGGGAGGGGAGAAGCAGCGTCTCGCGCTGGCCCGGACCGTGCTGCGCAACCCGCCCGTGCTGATCCTGGACGAGGCCACCAGCGCGCTGGACAACCGCACCGAGCAGGCCGTCCAGCAGGCCATCGACACCCTCGCGGCCGACCGCACCACCATCACCATCGCCCACCGGCTCTCCACCGTCCGGGCCGCCGACCGGATCGTCGTGCTGGACCGGGGCGAGGTCGTCGAACAGGGCACCCACGACGAACTGGTCGAGGCCGACGGCCGGTACGCGGCCCTGCTGCGCCGTGAGGCGCCGGTCCCGGTGCTCGAAAAGCGGTAGCCGCCGGGGCGGCCGGTCCGCGGCGCGGGCTCGGGTGACGGTCAGGCGGCCTTGGGGATCTCGTTGTAGGTCTCCGCGATCTCCTGGCCGGAGAGCTGCTGGATCGCCCGCATCACCTCGTCGGTGACCTGCCGGCGGGCCTTGAGCGACCGGGCCTGCCCGTGCAGTTCGTCGAAGTGCAGCGGCTCGCCGAAGCGTACCGTCACCTTGCGCAGGCGCGGGACGCGCTTGCCGATCGGCAGGATCTGGTCGGGTCCCTCCAGCGCCACCGGCACCACCGGGACGCCGGCGGTGAGGGCCAGCCAGGCCACGCCGGTCTTGCCGCGGTAGAGGCGGCCGTCGAGCGAGCGGGTGCCCTCGGGGTAGATGCCGAAGGCCTTGCCGTCCTCCAGGATCTCCAGGGCCGACTCCAGCGAGGCCTGCGCGGAGCGGTAGGTGCCGCGCTCGACGGGCACCGCGCCGATCGCCTCGAAGAAGCCCTTGGAGAGCGCGCCCTTCATCCCGGTACCGGTGAAGTACTCGGCCTTGGCCAGGAAGTGCACCCGGCGCGGCGCGGTCAGCGGGATCACCACGCTGTCGATGAAGGAGAGGTGATTGCTGGCCAGGATCACGCCGCCCTTGCGCGGCACGTTCTCCAGGCCCTCGATGGTCGGCCGCCAGATCCCCCGCGCGAGCGGTTTCAGCACCAGCTTGGTGACGAGATCGAGCATGGTCCCTCCCAGGACGAGCACGCCCGAGACGAGCCCGGGCCTGAACAGACGACGATCGGCGTTCGTTCCCCGGCCGGGCCGGGATCAGACCCGCAGACTACGACACCCACCCCCGAGCCCGTCCACTCCCGGCAACCGTGGCGCTCACCACGGCCGGGTAGGGTACGGCCGTCGGAAACGCACATCAGCAGTCATGCGGATCATCGCAGGCATGCAGTTCCTCAGGAGGGGCCACCCATGGCAGACGTCGACACCATCCGCGCGGCGTTCGACAAGTACGACGTGAACGGCAACGGCCGGATCACCGCCGTCGAGTACGCGAAGGTCGCCCGCGAGCTCGGCGACCTGACCACGTCGATCTCGATGGCCGAGGCCATCATCAAGCAGATGGACACCAACCACGACGGCGAGCTGACCTTCGACGAGTTCCTCGCCGCGCGTCAGGGCTGAGCCGGCGTCGGGCCGAAGCCGGTACCGGGCCGAGCCCGTTCAGGGCCGAGTCCGTACCGCGCCGAGCCCGCATCGGGCGGGGCTCCGGGATTCCCGGGGTCCCGCCCGCCGCGTTCCCGGGCCGGTCGGTCCGGCCCTCCGGGCGGCCCGGCCGGCGCCTGCTCAGGCCCGGGTCGGGAACACCCGGCGGACCACCCGCTCGCTCGCCCCGCCGTCGTCCCACGGGCAGAACCGTTCGCGGAACTTCGCCCGCGCCGCCGGCTCCGGGTCGCCGGCCAGCAGCGCCGCGGCCAGCCCGTCGGCATCCACCGTCACCGCGCCCGGCGGCTCCGCGAAGAGGTCGAAGTAGACCCCGCGCACCCGCCGGTACTCCTCCCAGTCCGGCGCGAAGACCACGATCGGCCGGTCCAGCACGGCGTAGTCGAACATCATCGAGGAGTAGTCGGTGACCAGGACGTCCGCCGCCAGGTAGAGGTCCTCCACGGTCGGGTGCGCCGAGACGTCCACGATCGCGGCCGCGTCCTCACCCGCCGCCAACTCGCCCGGGCCCCCGGTGTGGAAGTAGTGCGTGCGCACCAGCAGCGTGAAGCCGGGGCCCAGCCGCCGGGCCAGCTCGCGGACGTCCAGCAGCGGGACGTACCCGCCCCGGCCCTCGCGGTGCGTCGGCGCGTACAGCACCGCCGTGGTGTCCGGTGCCAGCCCGAACCGCTCGCGCATCGCCGCCACTTCGGCCGGCGTGCTGACGGCCAGCCGGTCGTTGCGCGGGTAGCCGGTGTCCAGCATCTCGTAGCGGCCGGGGAAGGCCCGGGCGAAGTGCTCGCTGGTGTGCGGGTTGGAGGAGACCAGGAAGTCCCAGCGGTCGACGGCCTCCAGCAGCCGGTCGAAGTCCATCCCGTCGGCAGCCACCGGGTGGTCCCGGAGATCCATCCCCATCGCCTTCAGCGGCGTGCCGTGCTGCGTCTGGACGTGCACCGTCCCCGGACGCTTCACCATCGTGCGCGGGAAGTTGACGTTGTTCACGAAGTACTTGGCGGTCGCCATCGCCTTCAGGTAGGCCGGTGTGTTGACGATCACGTAGGGCACCCCGGCCGGCAGCGTGGCCGCCTGCTTCCGGTTCTCCACCACCCACACGCCCCGTACGTCCGGGGCGAGTTCCCTGGCCTTCTCGTAGATCGCCGCCGGGCTGCACGCGTAACCCCGGTGCCAGTACGCCGCGTAGACCGCCAGGTGCTCGTCCAGCGGGAGCCGGCGGAACGCGTTGTACGCGGTGAAGCGGGCGCCGCTGCGCACCCCCTTCTTCACCGCCGGGGCGACGGCCCGCGCCCCCCGCTTGAGTTCGCGCGGCAGCCGGCCGGTGCGGCGCAGTTCCGCGTAGGCGACCCGGGCGCCGCGCGCCGCCAGGCGGTACTGCACGCCGCGCAGGCCGCCGGGGAACTGGTAGCCGGCCGGGCGGTGGCGTGCGAAGTGCTCGGCGATCCGCCGGAAGAAGTCCTTGCGCAGCCCGGCCGGGACCAGCCCGGGGGTGTCGTGGACGGTCAGCGCCTGCTGGACGGTCCGCTCGAAGACGAGGGTGCGCAGGGTGTCCGGCACCGGGCGGCCGGGCCGGTCCGGGCGGTCCAGGAACGCGAAGATCGCGTCGTACTGGGCGAAGGCGTCGGCGTGCTTGGGGGAGGCGGTGCTGGTGATCGCGCCGGGGCGGCCGCGCCGGTAGAAGTAGCAGACCCGGTCGAGGTAGCGCAGCCGTCCGGCGGCCAGCAGGGCCGGGTAGGTGACCGAGATGTCCTCGTAGAAGCCGCGCCCGAAGGAGACGCCGAGGCCGAGCAGGAAGTCGCGGCGGAAGACCTTGTTCCACACCGACATCACGGTCCGGAACAGCGCGGGGTGCTCGGCGAGGGTGCAGCCGTCGACCAGCGGCGAGCCGACCAGGACGTGGCGCCAGGGGTTCGGCTCGGTCCCGCCGTCGGGGTAGACGTGGGTGAAGTCGGTGAGCAGGACGTCGGCCGGGGTCTCGCGGGCGCGTTCCTGCGCGAGCTCGTCGAGGAGCGCGGAGACGGTGCCGTCCGGCAGCCAGTCGTCGCTGTCGACGAACCAGACGTACTCGCCGCGGACCTCGGGGAGGGCGGCGGTCCGGGCGCCGCCGAGACCCTGGTTCTCGGTGAGGTGCAGCACGCGCAACCGCGGGTCGCGGGCGGCGTACTCGTCCAGGATCGCGCCGCAGCGATCGGGGGAGAGGTCGTCGACCGCGATCACCTCGAAGCGCGACTCCCCGAGGGGAGTGGCTTCCAGGATCGAGTCGAGGCAGCGGGGCAGGTAGCGCTCGACTCCGTGGACCGGGAGCACGATGCTGAGGAGGACTGGCACGCTGGCCGAGTCTACCGAGCGCCGCCGGGGAGCGGATTCGCGCGGGGTCGGGGCACGGGGTGGAGGTGCGCTGCGCGGTGCCGGGCGGGGGCGCGGTGCGGGGGTGTGAGATGCGTCGCGGGAGCGTGGCGGCGGGTCCGGTCCGGTGCCTCGGTACCGGGCCGTACCGGAGGCCGTCCGCGGACCCGGAACCGCCGGTGCCGGGCCCCGTACGGGGCGGCACCGGCAGCCTGGTGGCGGCCCGGCCGACCCTCACGGCCGGCCGCCCGTCCCAGCGCCTCCCGGGCCTGGCCACCGCAGCGTCGAGGTGGCCGGGCAGTGGCTCGGGGGAGCCGGAATTCTTCATCAGTCGAACGCACGATTGAGCGGTGCTTGAGCGGGATCCGTGTTCGCGCGGTCGATGAAGATATTGCTTGGAGGTTTCCCCCACGTCAATCCCTCGATTGTGTTCACTTTCTGAACTGTCTCGTCCGAGTGGTCGGTGGCCCTCCCATGGCGTGCGGGGCGACCGCCGGTCGCGTCCGGGCCCCACCGGTCGTGATCGACGGTGATCCCGCACGCCCGGCGCGTACCTCCCCGGCAAGCGCCGGGCGCGTACCCCCGAGGCACCCGTGACGCGCGGCCGGTCGTGCACCATCATTGATGCTCAGTCGTAACCGCTCCGGGAGCCCCTGGTGCGGCGTCAGTTGACGCCGCACGATACGGTGGCAGCACACCAGGACGGTTGCGCGAAGGCCGTCTGTCACGGATAGTCTTCGCCTCACGGCCCTGGCGCCTCGTAGGGGTGGGAAAAACTGATGGAACACATGCAAGTGCGGTCCCGGCCCCGCGTGCCGGCGATCCAGTGCGGCGTCGGCGCGACCGGCCGTCGGATCGAGCGTCACCTGGCAGTGCTCGGCGCGCCCGCACTCCCGGCGGTGGACACCGCCGAGGCACTCGGGTTGATAAGGGAACTGACGCCGCGCGGCTCCAGTGCCCCGACCGAGCCGCGTCGCCATGCGCGGGTGTCGCTGCTGGCGCCGCTGCGCCGGCTGCGGCGGAGCCTGTTCGGCGGTCGCGGCTAGGGCCTCAAGCCCTCGCGCCCACCGGCATCCGACCCGGCGGACCTCAGGGACCGTCGGGTCTTCGGCGTACCCGGGGCCCTTGGGCCGACCTCGGGCTCCGTGGGCCCAAGCCCTTGGGCCCTCACCGGTCCCGGCCGGCCGCCCGGCCGGGAGCAGCCCGAACCGTCCACCGTGCGGCCCCCTGCCCCCACCAGCACGGCGAGTCGGCGAGGCGGGCCCCGGTGCCCCCGGCGGTACGTGAGGATGGCGTTCATGGCGGACAACATCCACTCCACGCCCTTCCACACCACCACCTTCGAGATCACCACGGGCAGCCACGAGGTCGCCCTCGACATCACCGACCGCTGCGCCGAGTTCCTGAACGACCGGGCAGCCGGCCGTGACGGCCTGCTCAACGTCTTCGTGCCGCACGCCACGGCCGGAATCGCCGTGCTGGAGACCGGCTCGGGCAGCGACGACGACCTCCTCACGACGCTGCGCGAACTGCTGCCCGCCGACGACCGCTGGCGTCACCGGCACGGCAGTCCGGGTCACGGCCGCGACCACGTCGTCCCGGGCCTGGTCGCCCCGCACGCCACCCTGCCCGTGATCGGCGGCCAACTGGCGCTCGGCGTCTGGCAGTCCGTCGTCCTGATCGACACCAACCGAGACAACCCGCGCCGGACGGTCCGGCTCTCCTTCCTGGGCTGACCGGCCCGCACCCCGGCCCGGCCCGTCCCGCCGGGGGCCTGTGGCGTGGCCTCCGGCGGGGTGGCCGGCTGCGGTCGTGGTCGGCGGGTCGCTTATCGGGTGGCTGTGCGGCCGTCGGTCCGGCCGGGTGCGGGGAGGATCGGTGCGGCCGTCGGCCCGGCCGCCCTGCCGGGGGCCTGTGGCGTCGCTTCCAGTGGGGTGGCCGCCCCGGTGGGGGAGGCCGCCGTGGCGACGGCGGCGAGGTAGCGCTCGATGGCCAGGTACTGGCAGAGCACCGCCACCGGGCGGCCGAGCCGCGCGTACCAGGAGGCGAGCCGGGCGAACGCGGTCACCTCGAACCAGACCTCGCCCGCGGCGTCCATGGTCACCAGGAACGCCTCCTCGCCGCACTCCGGGTGCCCGGGAAGGGTGCCGTAGGCGAAGCCGATCCGGTCCGGCTCGTCCACCGTCCACACCACCCGGCAGGGAATCACCAGCCGGGGCCGCCGCAGCCCGGGCAGGCTCAGCCGCAGCAGGACGGTCGCGCCCTCCTCGGCCGGCGCGTACGGATGGACGGCGAAGCCGCTGCCCAGCTGGCTGCCCCAGCCGAGCACGTACCGCCCGGCCCGCTCCAGGACGTCGGGACCGTGCCCGAGGTGGATCCGCCGCCGCAGCTGGGCGTAGCCCTCGGGGAGCCGGGCCTCGCGGGTGGCGCCCACCTCCGGGTAGGTCGGGGCGGCGGCGCGAGCGGCGAGCAACCGCCAGTGGAGCGAGGCGGGGGAGGCGGAGGAGGCGGGCATGGGGCTCACGGTAACCGGACCCAGGCGTCGGGACGGGGGGTGGGGGTGGGCGGACGGGTCGCCCGTCGTAGCACTCGCGGCGCCTCGGGCCCGTCCGGCCGGGCCTGGGGGCGCGGGTACTGGCTCGGTAGCTCCGCCCGCCCGGCCGCCGGTGCCTCGGCCTCGCCGGCGGGGCCGTCCGCCCAGCGCTCCGGGCCCGTCCGGCCGGGGCCGGCCTTGCCGAGGGGTGGGGGCGCGGAGTATCAAGGCGGCATGAGCGAAGCGGTGAAGAACGAAACGGACCCGGTCTGCGCACTCGCCCCCGGTGGCGCCGGGCCGGAGGCCGCCCTGACGCACGACCCGGAGCTGACCAGGCCGCGCGCGGACTGCGTGCTGTGCGGGGAGCCGACCGAACTGCCCGCCGACCACCCCGGTGCCACGCTCTGCCCGGTCTGCACCTGGCAGCAGGCGCAGCGGATCGCCTGCTCCGGCTGACGGAGCGCACCCGACCGGGCCCGGCGCGGCCGTGGCGCCCCGGGCCCCGCGGTCCGCGGGCCTCCCCTCAGGCGTCCTCCCGCCCGGCGAGCGCGAGCGTGGAGCCCCGGCGGCCCTTGCGGACCATCAGCTGCGCCGGGATCCGGCTCCTCAGATCGGCGACGTGACTGACGATGCCGACCGCGCGGTCCCGCTCGCGCAGGCCGTCGAGGACGTCCATCACCTCTTCCAGTGCCTGCTCGTCCAGCGTGCCGAAGCCCTCGTCGATGAAGAGCGTGTCCAGCGGCATGCCACCGGCCTCGTCGGTGACCACGTCGGCGAGACCGAGCGCCAGGGCGAGCGAGGCGAAGAAGCTCTCGCCGCCGGAGAGCGTCGAGGTGTCCCGCTCGGTGCCGGTCCAGGCGTCCACCACCCGCAGTGCGAGGCCCGAGCGTTTGTTGCCGGTGCCCCGGCCGTCGCTGTGGACCAGGGTGTACCGGCCGCCCGACATCCGTACCAGGCGGGCGCTCGCCGCCGCCGCCACCTGCTCCAGCCGGGCCGCCAGGACGTACGACTCCAGCCGCATCCGCAGCCGGTTCTCGGTGGAGGTGCCGGCGGCGACGGAGGCCAGCCGGTTGATCCGGGCGTACCGGTCCAGGGCCGGGGCCAGTGACGCGGCCAGCTCCGCCAGCTGCCGCCCGATCCCGGCCAGTGCCGTGCAGCGCGCCTGCGCCGCCTCGTGGCCGGCGTGCGCCCGGCGGAGCCGGTCGGTGGCCGCCAGGAGGTCGGCCTGGGTGCCGGGCAGATCGGCCGGCGGGCGGCCGGCGGCCTCGGCCAGCTCGGGCCGGGCCAGCTCCCGCTCCGCCGCGGCCAGCGCCGAGCGGTGCCGGGTCAGCCGGGCCTCCAGCCGCTCGCGTTCCTCCCGGGGCAGCAGGACGGCCGTCGCCTCCTCCGGGCTCGGGAACCCGGCCGCGACGGCTGCCCTGGCCAGCTCGTCCTCGGCCTTCTTCCGTTGCAGCGCCGCGTCCGTGCAGGCCCGGGCCGCTCCGGCGAGTGCCGCCACGCTCCCGGCGAGGCCGGCCAGCGCCGCTGCCCGGGCGGACACCGATGCCGCGTCGCCCCGGGCCGCGGTCACCCGGCGGGTCAGCTCCTCCTGCTCGCTGCCGAGGGTCTGGATCCGGGCGGTCAGCGCGGCGGTGCGCTCACCGGCGTCGCGCAGTGCGGCGAGCTGGCGGGCCTGGTCCCGGGCCAGGCGTTCCAGCTCCCGGGTGACCGGGTCGACGCCCTCCGCGGCCCGCAGCGCCTCGCGGTGCTCGCGCTCCAGCGCGCCCAGCGCCTCGGCCAGGGCCGCGACGCTCTCCGGCCCGGCCGCCCCGGCGGCGGTCGCCTCGCTCACCCGCAGGCCCGCCAGCTCCCGCTCGGCGGTGTCGGCCGCCTGCTCGGCCCGCGCCTGGGCGGCCCGGGCGGCGTCCTCCTCCTCCGCGCCGACCTGGCCGCTCGCCGGGAGGGCCGGCTCCGGGTGCTCGGGCGATCCGCAGACCCGGCAGGCCTCGCCCGACCGCAGCTGCGCCGCCAGCTCGGCGGCCATGCCGGTCAGTCGGCGCTCGCGGACGTCCTGGCTGTGCTCGCGGGCGTCGAGCGCCTCGGTGCGCAGGGTGAGCGCCCGGGGCTCGGCCACGGCGATCGATGCCCGCAGCTCGTCCCGGCGGCGGGCGGCGGCCAGCCGCCCGGCCAGCTCGGCCTGCCGGACGTCCAACTGCTCGACCCGGGTACCGGCGGCCCGGGCGGCGGACTGCTCCTCCTGGAGCGTGGCGAGCCGGCCGTCGAAGTCGGCCAGCCAGTCGGCGGCCTCCTCGGCCAGCTCCTCGGCGCGCCGCCGGTCGGCCTCCAGCGACGCCTGCTCGCGGCGGAACTCCGCGCAGCGCCGCTCCTCGGCCCGGGCCGTCTCCAGCCGGACCACCTCGGCCCGCAGCCGGTGCTCGGCCGCCGCCAGCTCCTCGGCCTCCGCGCGGGCCAGCGCCGGGCCCTCGCCGTCCGGGGCGCCGGCCAGCGCGGCGCGCTGGCGGCGCTCCTCCTCGTGGGCCGCCCGGTGGGCGGCCTCTGCGGCCTCGCGCAGGTGCAGCAGCGACTCCACCCCGACGGCCGCCCGGGCGGCCGTCAGCCTGGCGGAGTCACGCTCCATCGCCGGTGCGCCCTCGGCGAGGCGGGCCGCCTCCAGGGCGGCCTCCCGGTGGCGGCGCTGCCGGCCGGCCAGCTCCTCCGCGTTCCCGCGGTCCGCCTGGGCCCGGCGATGGCCGGCCTCGGCGCCGGCCAGCGCGGACTCGGCGACGGCGAGCTGCTCGGCGGCGCCGCCGCGCAGGATCGCGGCCCAGCCGAGCACCCCGGCGGTGAGGTCCGCGGCGGGGTGCGCCGACTCCTCCTCGGTGGGCACCCAGCCGGCGGCGGGCTCGGCCTGCGGACCGGCCGCCTGCTCGGCCTTGCTGGCCAAGTCCCGCAGGCGCCGGCGGCCGGTCTGGACGGCGGCCTCCTGGGAGCGCCGCTGCTCGGCCAGCCAGGCCTCGACGTGCTGGAACCGCTCGGTGTCGAACAGTCGCCTGAGCAGCTTGCCGCGCTCCTCGGAGTCGCCGCGCAGGAAGCGGGCGAAGTCCCCCTGCGGGAGCAGCACCACCTGGCAGAACTGCTCCCGGCTCATCCCGATCAGCCGGTGGATCTCCTCCCCGGCCTCCTGGTGCGACTTGCTGACCGCCCGCCAGCCCGGCGTGCCGTCGCCGCTGTCGGCGGCCCACTCGCGCAGCAGCGTCTGGGCGCGTTCGACGGTCGTCCCCCGGCCGACCTTCTTGGGGCGCAGTTGCTCGGGCAGCCGGGTGATCTCCAACCGCCGCCCGCCGAGCGTCAGCTCCAGCCGGACCTGGGTGAGCCGCAGAGGTTCGGCGTGGTCGCTGCGCAGCCGGCTGGCCCGCCTGGCGCCGGGCACCTCGCCGTAGAGGGCGAAGCAGACGGCGTCCAGCACACTGCTCTTGCCCGCGCCGGTGGCCCCGCGCAGCAGGAAGAGCCCGCCGGAGGCGAGCGCGTCGAAGTCCACCGCCTCGGTGCCGGCGAACGGTCCGAAGGCGGTGACGGTGAGGCTGTGGAGTCTCATCGGGGCAGCTCCGCCTTGCGGTCGTCGCTCTCCCGGACGGTCTCGAAGCCCTCGCGCAGCCAGCCGAGCTCGTCCGCGTCCGGCTCGGCGCCGGGGCGCACGTGCCGCAGGAAGCCCTCGGCGATCTCCAGGTCCGCCCGGCCGCTGACCCGGGCTGCGTACGAGGGGGAGGCGGTGGCCTCGCTCTCCTCGGGATCGAAGAGCAGCTGCAGGGTGTGCGGGAAGCGCCGGCGCAGCTGCTCCATCGGCTCGGCCGGGCGGCCGGGGTCGGTCAGGGTGGCCTGGACCCAGGACCGCTCGTGCTCGGCGTGCTCCGGGGCGGTCAGCAGCTGGTCGAGGCGGCCGCGCAGGCGGGCCAGCGGCCGCGGCCGCGGGCAGTCGATCCGCTCGGCGGCGACCGAGCCGTCCGCCGCGAGGTCGACCAGCCACATGGTCTTGCGGTGGGTGGCCTCGGAGAAGGAGTAGGCGAGCGGCGAGCCGCTGTAGCGCAGGTGCGGGGCGAGCGTCTGGCAGCCGTGCAGGTGGCCCAGCGCGGCGTAGTCCACCCCGTCGAAGACGGACGCGGGGACGGAGGCGACTCCGCCGACCGCGATGTCCCGCTCGCTGTCGCTGGGTGCGCCGCCGGTGACGAAGGCGTGTGCCAGCACCACCGACCTGGTGCCCGCGGGGCGGCTCGCGAGGTCGGCCCGGACGGCGTCCATCGCCGCGCCGAGCACCGCCGCGTGGCCGCCGCGCGCCAGCCCGAAGCGCTCCCGGACCAGCGTCGGCTCCAGGTAGGGCAGCCCGTAGACGGCGACCGGCCCGTGCTCGTCGGCCAGCAGGACCGGCACCGCGCACTCGCCCGGGTCGGTCCGCAGGTGGACGCCGGCCCGGCCGATCAGGCCCGCGCCCACCCCGAGCCGGCGGGCCGAGTCGTGGTTGCCGCTGATGAACACCGTCGGCACGCCCAGGTCGGCCAGCCGGTGCAGCACGTCGTCGAACAGGGCGACCGCCTCCAGACCGGGCAGCGCGCGGTCGTACACGTCGCCGGCGACGAGCACGGCGTCGACGCGCTCGGCCCGGACCGCCGCCACGAGGTGGTCCAGGAAGGCGCGCTGGGCGTCGTGCAGGCTCTCCCGGTGGAAGGAGCGCCCGAGATGCCAGTCGGAGGTATGCAGCAGTCGCATGGTCCCCGACCATAACGTCCGGCACTGACAACGCGGGCCGGATCGGACGTCACATCCGTCCTCGGGGGCTCCGGCCGATCGCTCAGGGTGCGTTGTCAGTGACGGTGTTCTCGACCGCCGGCCGCTCCGAGCCCGGGGCGGCGGCACGAGCCCCTGGGAGGGCCCATGTCCGTGCAGTCCCCGAATGTCGACGGCCGCCGCGCGGCCGGGTCCGTCGTGCCCGGGTCCGTGCCCGTGCCCGTCGTGTCGGCGTCCGCCGTGCCTGAGCCGGTCGGGCGGGACCGGCCCGGGCGCCCGGCGGCCGGTGGGCGCGCCCGGCGCGCGATGCGGCGCGTGGCGGTTGCGGGAGCGCCGCCGCCGGCGCGGGTTCGGTCCGGGCCGGGGCCGGGCGGCCCGTTCGCCGGCGGCCCGCCCGGTGGTCCCTCCGGCGGCCCGCCGGGTGGCCCCTCGTCGGGCGGCCGGCGCGGTGGCCGCGGCCCGGGGGGTCGGGCGGCCGGTGGGGGAGGCGGGGCCGGGCCGGGCGGCCCCGGCGTCCGGGCGCGGCAGCGGGGCGGCTCGCGCGGTGTGCCGCCGCAGCCGGTGGCGCTGGCGCTGGCCGTCCACGCCGCCGACTTCGCCGAGCTGGCCCGGCTCGGGCTGTTCGGCCCGCTCGGCTTCCGGGACTACCTCTGGCGGACGCAGGCCCGGCTCCGGGCCCTGCGCGGGCAGGGCATCGAGGTGCACCTGAGGGTGTTCGAGCCGGCCGACTACCGGGACTACTGCGAGGCCTTCGGCCTCGACCCCGGATCGGCGGCGGCACGCGTCGCCTACGCGGCCGACCCCGAGCTGGCCGGCGAGCCCTTCGTCTACGGCGGCGAGCAGCTGACCGAGCTGCTCCCGGTCCTGGTCGACGACCACCTGGCCCGGGTGCGGATCTCGATCGCCTGCGCCGCTTTGCTGGACGCGGTCGGCGACGGCCCGTCCGGGCAGTCGCGGCTGGTGGCGGTGATGCACCACGTCACCGGGGTGTACCTGGCGCTGGCCGAGGGCGCCGGGGAGGGCGGCCACCTGCTGACCCTGCGCTGCCACGGCCCGGAGGACGGCGAGCACCTCACCGCCGCGGCGGACGTGCGCGGCGACGGCGGGCGGGTCCTCCTCGGCGGCCGGGACGCCGAGGCGTTCTGCGCCACCCTGGCGGCGGGGGTGGCACTCGGCGGCGCGGGCGCCCTCCTGCTGCACGGGGACCCTGCGGCGCCCGGTGGTCCGGTGGTGCGCGGCTGGGCCCTGGCGGCCGGCCGGCTGAGGCCGATGACCGCCCGGGAGGTGGTCGACGCGCTCGCCGACGATGCCGCGCTGGGGGTGCCGTTCCCGCCCGGAGCCGTACCGCTGCCCGGCTTCCCGCTGCCCGCCGCGCCGCCGCCGGGGGCCGCGCCGCCCTCCGGCGCGCCGCCGTGGCCCGGCGGGGTGTCGGACCCCGGCGACCGGGGTCCGGAGGGGGGTGGGCCGCTGGGCTGACCACCCGGGTGAGGCCTCCGTGTCCACCAAGCGGCGCTGGGGACTGTTCATCGACCGCCTGTTCGGGGAAGATTTCGGGGAAGATCAACAGGAGAAGCGCGCGGTGCCCCACACCGCCGCCTCCGCCGCTCCGCCCTGTACCGCGCACGCAGGTCCTCCCCGCGCACCGTCGGTCCGGCGAGCCCGACACCGAAAGGGGGACGCATGAGCCGGATCGAGTACAGCGCGGAGATCGCCGAGCTTCTGGGCAAGGTGCGGCGGCGTCCCACGGCGGGCTGGCCGTGGCGGCCGGGCGAGCGGGTGCCGGCCGGGCTGTCGGTGAAGCAGTCGTGGGGCTGGCTCTTCGCGCCCGACGGCCGGGTGCTCACCCTGGTCAACCCCAAGGACGGCATCGTCTCGCTCCCCGGCGGTTCGCTGGAGCCCGAGGACGACGGCGACCCGGGCTCCGCCCTGGCCCGCGAGGCGGCCGAGGAGGCCCAGGCGGTGATCGGCACGCCCCACTACCTCGGCTACCTCTACGACCGGGTCGGCTCGGCGAACGGTGGCCACGAGTGCGCCCGGGTCCGGATGGCGGCCGCGTTGCGGGCCGTCGGTCCCAGCGCGGCGGACCCGGCGTCGGGGCGGCACTACCGGCGGCTGCTCGTCGCGCCCGGTCTCGCGGTCGAGCTGCTCGGCTGGGGTGAACCGGGGCTGCGTCAGGCGCGGGCGGCGGTCGCGGCGGGCGTCCGGTGGCTCGGGGTGCCCTCGGCCGCCAACGAGGCGATCGAGGAGCTGCCGGCCGAGGGCTGCGAGGTCTTCCCCGGCGCCGCCCACCCGGGCCCGGCGCCCCTCCGGCTGAGCGCCGCCACGGGTGACCCGGGCTCGGGGTTCGGCGCGGGCGCGGGGGGGGGGGGGGGGGGGGGGGGGGGGGCCACCCCCCCCCCCCCCCCCCACACCCCCCCCCCCCCCCCACCCCACCCCCCCCCCCCCCCCCCCCCCCCCCCCCCCCCCCCCCCCCCCCGGGGCGGTACCGGTTACTGCTGGCGGAGCATGCCGTCCACCACGCGGGCCGCGGCCTGGCCGTCGTCCAGGTCGCAGTACGCCTCGCGGAACGCCGTGTACTTCTCGGCGTACTCACCCGTCAGCTCGTCCACCCGGCCCAGCGCCGCGACCAGCTCCTCGGAGGTGGCCAGCAGCGGGCCGGGCATCTCCGCCTCGTAGTCGAGGCTGAAGCCGCGCAGGTTGTCGCGGTAGTGCTCCAGGTCGTGCGTGAAGAACAGGACCGGCTTGCCGGTGGTGGCGAAGTCGAACACCGTCGCCGAGTAGTCGGTGACCAGGACGTCCGCGATCAGCAGCAGCTCGGCCATGTCGGGGTAGCTGCCGACGTCCCAGATGTAGCCGTTGCCGGCGCCGGGGATCTGACCGCACATCACGCTGTGCCGGCGGACCAGCAGCACCTGGTCGTCGCCGAGCGCCGCCTTGGCCGCCTCCAGGTCGATCCGCAGGTCGATCTGGTAGCCGCCGTTCGGGCGGCGGCGGTCCTCACGGAAGGTCGGCGCGTAGAGCACGACCTTCTTGCCCTCGGGCAGCCCGAGCCGCTCGCGGACCTGCTCGGCGGTCTTCTCCCGGTCGGGGGCGAACAGCAGGTCGTTGCGCGGCGCGCCGCTCTCCAGGATCTCGCCCTTGAAATCGAACGCGCGGCGCAGCACCGGAGCCGACCAGCTGTTGCCGGCCACCAGCATGCTCCAGTTCGGGACCTCCTTGACGACGCCCTTCAGGTAGTTGGCGTCGGTGAACCAGACCTTCTCGAAGTCGTACCCGATCTGCTTCAGCGGGGTGCCGTGCCAGGTCTGCACGACCACCTGGCCGGGGCGCCGGACGAAGAAGTCCGGCAGGTGCGCGCTGGTGACGATGTACTTGGCGGTGGCCAGCGTCTCGAACCACTCGGGGCTCCAGAGCCGGATCGCGCCCGCCGTCTGCGGCAGTTCGGCCTGCAGGTCGTCGCTGCCCCAGAGGTGCTCCAGCGGCAGGCCGCGGCGGACCAGCTCCTCGTGGATCGCCCGCGGCGAGTCCGCGTAGAGGCCGCCCAGCGCGACGTTGTAGAGCACGGTGTCGCGCAGCGGGAGCCGGCGGGCCGACGGGTAGTCGGTGGTGCGCAGCTGGCGCTGCCGGAAGCCGCTGCGCTCCTCGGGCAGCAGCGCGGAGTGCGACTCCAGCGAGAGGCCGTCGTAGTGGCGGCGCTCCAGCACGATCCGCTTGCCGCGCGACTCCACCTCCAGCGGCAGGGTGGCGAAGCACTCCGGGGCGATCAGCGCGTAGCGGGTCGCCAGGGTCTCGACCGGCTCGTCGAGCGGGCGGAAGAAGACGTCCCAGGTGCCCTGCGCGAGCGGCACCCGGCCGGCGAAGGAGGCCGTCGGCACCGCAGGCAGCGCGGCCCGGAACCCGCCGTCCGCGATCTCCACGGGGTAGACGTGCTCCTCCTCGCGCCAGTTGTGCCGCACGACGAGCTCCCAGCGGTGCGTGCCGGGCAGCGGGAAGGTGCCGCTGAGCAGGTAGCCGTCCGCGCCGCGCGAGGCGACCTCGGTCACCACCGGCTGCAGCAGCTGGTCGGAGAGCTGGAGGTAGCCGCCGGGGGAGGGCTTCGAGTAGAGCGCGCGGCGCTCGTCGACCGGGGCGTCCGGGTTCAGCGGCAGGTGCAGCTGCTCGGGTGCGTTGCGGTCGTCCCAGGCCACCGGCACGGTGCTGCCGTCGGCGAGCAGTATGGCGGTGTCCCAGCGGTCCCGGGCCCGCTCCGGGGCGACCGGGTCCAGCTCGGCCCAGGCCTCGCGGACGGCGGTCAGCTCCTCGACCGGGGCGGTGACGGTGAACGGCTGGAGGGTGCCGACCGGGGCGGTGAGCTCCAGCGGGTAGACCACCTCGCGGTCCGACTCGACGTGGGTCAGCTTGAAGCGGGCCCCGGCGAGGTTCGGGCCGGAGCGGGCGGCGCCGGAGATCTCCAGCCGGCCGTCCCGCACGGCGAGCCCGGTCACCCTGGTCCGGACCGTCTCCACCCGCAGGTAGACGCTGCCGTCGCGGACCCACGGCACGATCCGCACGTCCGGCTCGACCCAGTGCGCGGGGAGGTACTGGGCGGTGTCGCTCCAGCCCGCCGAGATCCGGCCCTTGTAGACGCCGCCCTTGCCGGCGCCGGCCACCAGGACGCGCCAGTTGCCGTCCTTCCACTGGCCCCGGTGCTTGAGCCGCTTGGGGTCGATGGCGGCGGTGAAGCCGGCCCAGTCGCAGTTGTACAGGTCGTGGTGGCAGCTGGCGGTCGCCTCCGGGCTGTACTGCGTCCTGGTGGGCACGGCCAGCACGCGCCGGCCCTTGGTCTCGCGGAGCACCAGCACCCGGACCATGTCGTGCCGGTTCTCGGCGCCCAGCTGCTCCGGGTACGCGTGCCCGGTCAGCTGCAGCTTGCCGCCCTCCCAGGCCGACTCGTACAGCCGGCTGCGCATCACCAGCGAGTTGTCCAGCTTGAGGACGCCGGCCGGCACGCTCTTGCGGCCGCCGCGCAGGAACGGGTAGTCGGCGTACGGGCGCAGCAGGCCGCGCGCGGCGACGCCGCCGTTGCTCTCGCCCTCGTACTTGATCTGCTCGACGAACTCGTCGATCCGGCCCGCCAGGGTCAGGTGGTACTTCAGCCGCAGCGGCGCGCGCAGCTTGCGGACCTGCTCGGGGCCGATCGACCGGAGCAGCCGGCCGACGTTCTTCTGGTAGGCGTCCCGGTACTCCTTGTCGCCGTCCACGACGGACCAGAAGAACATCGGGATCTCCTCGACGAGGGTGTTCTCGTCGTAGGAGCGCAGGTACTCGGCGAAGCGCGGGTCGGTCTGCTTCTTCAGCCACGTGCGGACCAGCTCCACCGAGGTGACACGGTCGACCAGGCCCTTGGGGTTGGTCCGCATCTGTGTGATCGACATCTCGCCGACCTCGCGCTCGCGCCAGTGGTAGATCGGCTCGGAGAGCACGTCCACGCTCGTGGCGAGGTAGTGGTGCGGCACGCTGACCGGGGCGTCCTCGTACAGGATGCCCTCGGGGTAGAGGATGCCGGCCGCGTCGAAGAAGGAGCGGCGGTACACCTTGTTCCACGCCGTGCGGTCGGTGACCAGCGCGGGGATCTCGGTGATGTGGGTCTTGAGCCTGGTCTCCTTGAACGGCCGCGAGTGCCCGCCGGACTGGTAGTAGCCCACCGCGCGGAACCGCAGCACGTTGCCGGTGGCGAAGTCCGAGCCGGTCTCGTCGAGCGTGTTGATCATCAGCTCGTAGGCGCTCGGCGGCATCGAGTCGTCGGAGTCGACGAAGCAGAGGAACTCGCCGTCCGGGTCGATGTGGCGGATGCCGGTGTTGCGGGCCGCGCCGAGGCCCTTGTTCACCTGGCGGACCAGCCGGAACCGGGAGTCCTTGGCGGCGTACGCCTCGGCGAGTGCCGCGCTGCCGTCCTTCGAACCGTCGTCGACCATGACGCACTCGAAGTCCGTGAAGGTCTGGGCGGCGATCGAGTCGAGGCATTCCACGAGGTAGCGCTCGACGTTGTAGATCGGAACGACGATGGAGAGGCGGGGAGCCATCGGCTACGCAGGCCTTTCTTGGGAAGGAGCGTGGCAGCCCGGTCGGGGTCTGGCCGCACTTTGAACCGGTGCGTACGTGCCCACCGATCCTACCGTCCGGTCCCGGGGACCCTCCGGGGCCTTCGGTCCGCCCGCGGGCGGACCGGGTGCCCGGGCGCGGTGGGTCCGGCCGTCCGGGGGGCCACTACTCTGTGGCCATGCCCCGCTTCAGCGTCATCGTCCCCGTCCACAAGGTCGAGGAGTACCTTCCCGAGTGCCTCGACTCGGTGCTCGGCCAGGGCGGTCCGGACTTCGAACTGATCGCGGTGGACGACCGCTCCCCGGACGGCTGCGGCGCGATCCTCGACGAGGCCGCCGCCCGCGACCCGCGCGTGCGGGTGCTGCACCTGGCGGAGAACGTCGGCCTCGGCCGGGCCCGCAACGCCGGCCTGGCGGTCGCCACCGGCGACTACGTGATCTTCCTGGACAGCGACGACACGCTCACCCCCGGCCTGCTCAAGGCCGTCGACGACCGGCTGGCGGCCGGCGGCGACCCGGACGTCCTGGTCTACGACTACGCCCGCACCTACGCCGACGGCCGGATCACCAAGGCCGCCTCGGCGCACGTCTTCGGCGCCGACTCCCCGGACGTCTTCGACCTCGACCGCCGCCCCGACCTGCTGGACCTCCTCCAGGTGGTCTGGAACAAGGCCTACCGCCGCGGCTTCGTCGCCGAGCAGGGCCTCACCTTCCCCGCCGGGTACTACGAGGACACCCCCTGGACCTACCCGGCGCTGCTCGCCGCCGGGAGCATCACCCTGCTCGACCAGGTCGGCGTGCACTACCGCCAGCGCCAGGAGGGCGGCAACATCCTCGCCACCGCCTCGCGCAAGCACTTCGACGTCTTCGCCCAGTACGACCTGGTCTTCGCCTTCCTGGACGGCCGCCCGGACCTCGACCGCTGGCGCCCGGTGGTCTACGGCCGGATGCTGCACCACCTGAACACCGTGGTCTCCAAGCCCGGCCGGGTCCCGCCCCGCGACCGCCGCGAGTACTTCCGCCGGGCAGCCGAGCACTGCGCCCGGCTGCGCCCGGCCGGCTACACGCCGCCCGCCGGGGTGGCGGGGGTGCGCACCGAGCTGCTGAGCCACGGCCGGTACGGCGCCTACCGCACGGTCCGGGTGCTGGCCGGGGCCCGCCGTCTGCTGAAGCGCTGACCCCGGTGGCCGCGGTGCCCGTCGAACCCCTTGCCGCTCGCCGAGCCTGACGGCCGTTCGGGCGAACGGCCGGTATAACCGGACAGGTGGACTTCCTCACCCGGCTCCCGGTCATCGGCCCGCTCGTGGCGCGGGTCCTGCGCAGCCACCCGTACCGCGTGTACGAGCACTTCACCGCCGCGCGCGGCAACCGGCTGGCGGGCGCGGTCACCTTCTTCGGCTTCCTGGCGCTCTTCCCGCTGCTCACCGTGGCGCTGGCGATCGCGGTCGCGACCCTGACCGACTCCCGGGTCGACGAGATCCAGAAGCACATCTCCGACCAGCTGCCGGGGATCTCGGACGCGCTCAACCTCAACTCGCTGGTGGCCAACGCGGGCGCCGTCGGACTGGTCAGCGGCGTGCTGCTGCTGATCTCCGGCCTCGGCTGGGTCGACACCATGCGCACCTCGATCCGGGACGTCTGGCAGCTCCCGGAGGAGGAGGGCAACCCGATCCTGCGCAAGGCCTGGGACTGCCTGGTGCTGGGCGGCCTGGGCCTGGTCTCGCTGTTCTCGCTGGCGGCCTCGGCCGCCGGAACGACGCTGGCCGGCCGGATCGCCGGCTGGATCGGCCTGGGGACGGACGGGCCCGGCGGCTACCTGCTGACCGGCGTCGGCCTGCTGATCGCCGTCGCCTCCGACATGGTGCTCTTCGCCTACCTGCTGGCGCCCTTCCCCCGGATCGGCGGCCAGCACCGGTGGGACGTGGTGCAGGGCGCGCTGATCGGCGGGGTCGGCTTCGAGCTGCTGAAGATCCTGCTCGCCTCCTACCTGGGCTCGGTCGCGGGCAAGAGCCTCTACGGGGCCTTCGGGGTGCCGGTGGCGCTGCTGCTCTGGATCAACTTCGTCTCCCGGCTGCTGATGTACTGCGTCGCCTGGACGGCGCTGGCCGACCCGGCCGCCGCCCGCGACCGGGCCCGCGAGCGCGCCGGGGCCATGCTGAAGGCCGCGAACGAGGCGGAGGCGGCCGAGCGGGACGACGCCGCCACCGCGGGCAAGGAAGGCAAGCACGGCAAGGACGGCAAGGACGGCCGGGGGTGACGGGGACGGTGAGGGTGACGGGGACGGCGGGGACGGCACGCCGAAGGCCCGGCCCCAGGAGTGAGACCGGGCCCCCGACGGCACCGCCGTCAGTCGGCGGCGGGGCCGCGGCGCCGCCGCAGCAGGAACAGCGCACCGGCGCCGCCCGCCGCGAGGGCCAGCGCGATCCCCACCCAGCCGACCGGGCCGGGGCCCGAGCCCCCGTCACCACCGGCCGCGGCGGCCGCCGGCGCGGTCGGGGAGGCGCTCGGCGAGGGGTGCGGCGGCGGCGCGGGCGCACCGGCGGTGCCACCCGCCTGTCCGGTCGGCTCCCCGCCGGCCGGCACCTCGTCCACCAGCCTGCCGACCGGGGTGACCTTGTCGGCCGCCGCGAACCCCCAGTCCAGCAGCGCCGCCGTCTCGTCGTAGACCTTCTGGTACGTCGAGGGGTGCATCACCGTCACCAGCAGGGTGCGGCCGTTCCGTTCGGCGGCGCCGACGAAGGTCGAGCCGGCCTCGGTGGTGAAACCGTTCTTCACGCCGATCAGGCCCGGGTACTTGCCGAGCAGCCGGTCGGTGTTGGCGATCCCGAAGCTGCCCCGCTGCCCGGTGTTCTTGTCCACCGCGCCGGGGAACTGCGCGTCCCGGGTGGCGCAGTACATCCGGAAGTCGGGATTGCGCAGCCCGGCCCGGGCGAACAGGGTCAGGTCGTAGGCCGAGGAGAGCTGGCCGTCCATGTCGTAGCCGTCCGGGGAGATCACCCGGGTGTCCCGGGCCTGCAGCGCGTCCGCGCGGGCCTGCATCTCGGCGACGGTCTGCTGGACCCCGCCGTTCATGTGCGCCAGGACGTGCACCGCGTCGTTGCCCGAGCTGAGGAAGACCCCGCGCCAGAGGTCCTCGACCCGGTAGTCCAGGTTCTCCTTGATGCCGACCAGGCTGCTGCCGGCGCCGATCCCCTGGATCTCCGCGTCCTCGACCCGGTGCACCAGGTTGCGGTCGAACTTCGGCAGCACGGTGTCCGCGAAGAGGATCTTCAGGGTGCTGGCCGGGGCGAGCCGCAGATGGGGGTTGCTGGCCGCCAGCACCTCTCCTGACGTCGCGTCGGCGACTATCCAGGACCGCCCGGTGAGGTCCCCCGGCAGGGCCGGGGCGCCGGGCAGGGGTGCCACCTGGGCACCGGAGAGCCCCAGTCTCTCGCCCCCGATCGCGCCAGGCGGGGGCGGCGGCTCGTGCGGGGCCGCGACGGCCACCGGGGCGGCGAGGAGGACGGGGAGCGCCGCGGCGTACGCGACGAGCAGGTGTGCGAGCTTACGGCGTGTGGGCACCAGCAGACCGTACCCAGTCGGGGCCGCCGCCGTCCGCCCCTTCGGGCCCGTCCTCCACAGGAGGGGGCCACCGTACGCCGAACGGCCGCCTGCGCATACTGGAACCGCACACCATCTTCACCTCAGCCGCCGAGGACGCTCCATGAAGCTCAGCCGCCGCACCTCCTGGTTCCTGACCGCCTTCGGCGTCTGGTCCATGATCATCTGGATCACCTTCGTCAAGAACCTCTGGAAGGACTCCGGCGGCCAGGCCTTCACCGACGGCGACCACTCCCAGCCGACCGCGTTCTTCTGGATCCACCTCCTGCTCGCCGTGACCTCCTTCGCCCTCGGCGTCGCCGTCGGCGCCATCGGTCTCCGCGGCCTCCGCGCCACCCGCCGCGAGCCCGCCGCCGAGTAGCCGCAACGCCGAGGCCCCGTCCGATCGGGTGATCGGACGGGGCCTCGGCGAGCTCGGGCAGGAACTAGAAGCGGCGGGTGACCAGGGCCCGCTTCACTTCCTGGATCGCCTTGGTGACCTCGATGCCGCGGGGGCAGGCCTCCGAGCAGTTGAAGGTGGTCCGGCAGCGCCAGACGCCCTCACGGTCGTTCAGGATCTCCAGCCGCTGCTCCGCACCCTCGTCGCGCGAGTCGAAGATGAAGCGGTGCGCGTTGACGATCGCGGCCGGGCCGAAGTACTGGCCGTCGTTCCAGAAGACCGGGCAGGACGACGTGCACGCGGCGCACAGGATGCACTTGGTGGTGTCGTCGAACCGCTCGCGGTCCTCGGCGGACTGCAGGCGCTCGCGGGTCGGGTCGTTCCCCTTGGTGATGAGGAACGGCATGACGTCCTTGTACGCCTGGAAGAACGGGTCCATGTCCACGACCAGGTCCTTGAGGACCGTGAGGCCCTTGATGGCCTCGATCGTGATCGGCTTCTCCGGGTTGACGTCCTTGATCAGGGTCTTGCACGCCAGCCGGTTGCGCCCGTTGATCCGCATCGCGTCGGAGCCGCAGATGCCGTGCGCGCAGGAGCGGCGGTAGGTGAGGGTGCCGTCCTGCTCCCACTTGATCTTGTTGAGCGCGTCCAGGACGCGCTCCTTCGGGTCCAGGGTCAGCTGGTAGTCGACCCACACCGGGTCCGGGTGCTCCTCCGGGTTGAACCGGCGGATCCGGAAGGTGACGGTGATCAGCTGGACGCCGCCCGCCTCGGCCGCGTCCAGAGCGGCCGAGTGCTTCTCCGCAGTAGGAGTGCTCATCAGTACTTACGCTCCATCGGCTGGTACCGGGTCGTGACGACCGGCTTGTAGTCGAGGCGGATGGAGGTGGTGCCGTCCTCGGCGACCTCCTGGTACGCCATGGTGTGCTGCATGAACTTCACGTCGTCACGGGTCGGGAAGTCCTCGCGGTAGTGACCGCCGCGCGACTCCTCGCGGGCGAGCGCGGAGACGGCCAGCACCTCGGCCAGGTCGAGCAGGTTGCCCAGCTCGACGGCCTCCAGGAGGTCCGTGTTGTAACGGAAGCCCTTGTCCTGGATGGAGACGTTCTTGTAGCGCTCGCGCAGCGCGGCGATGTCCTCGACCGCCTGCTTCAGCGTCGCTCCGGTGCGGTAGACCATGGCGTTGGTGTCCATGGTCTCCTGCAGCTCCTTGCGGATCTGCGCCACGGACTCGGTGCCGGTGGACTCGCGCAGGCCCTCGACCAGCGCCTGCACCTTCTCGGCCGGGTTCTCGGGCAGCTCGGTGTAGTCCACCGTCTGCGCGTAGTCGGCGGCGGCGATGCCCGCGCGCTTGCCGAACACGTTGATGTCCAGCAGCGAGTTGGTGCCCAGGCGGTTGGCGCCGTGCACCGAGACGCAGGCGACCTCGCCGGCCGCGTACAGGCCCGGGACGACGTCGGTGTTGTTGCGCAGCACCTCACCGGCGACGTTGGTCGGGATGCCGCCCATCGCGTAGTGCGCGGTGGGCTGGATCGGGATCGGGTCCGTGTAGGGCTCGATGCCGAGGTAGGTGCGCGCGAACTCGGTGATGTCCGGGAGCTTGGCGTCCAGCTGCTCCGGCGGCAGGTGGGTGAGGTCCAGGTAGACGTGGTCGCCGTCCGGACCGCAGCCGCGGCCTTCGCGGATCTCGGTGTAGATCGCGCGGGAGCAGACGTCACGGGACGCGAGGTCCTTCATGACGGGGGCGTAGCGCTCCATGAAGCGCTCGCCGTCCTTGTTGCGCAGGATGCCGCCCTCGCCGCGGGCGCCCTCGGTGAGGAGGATGCCCATGCGCCAGATGCCCGTCGGGTGGAACTGGAAGAACTCCATGTCCTCCAGCGGCAGGCCGCGGCGGTACACCAGGGCCTGGCCGTCACCGGTGAGGGTGTGGGCGTTGGAGGAGACCTTGAAGAACTTGCCGGTGCCGCCGGAGGCGAACACGACCGACTTGGCCTGGAAGACGTGGATCTCGCCGGTGGCCAGCTCGTAGGCGACGACGCCGGCCGTCTTGCCCTCGTTGATCAGCAGGTCGAGGACGTAGAACTCGTTGAAGAACTCGACACCGTGCTTGACGCAGTTCTGGAACAGCGTCTGGAGGATCATGTGGCCGGTGCGGTCCGCCGCGTAGCAGGACCGGCGGACCGGGGCCTCGCCGTGGTTGCGGGAGTGACCGCCGAAGCGGCGCTGGTCGATCCGGCCCTGCTCGGTGCGGGAGAAGGGCAGGCCCATCTTCTCCAGGTCGAGGACGGCGTCGATGGCCTCCTTGCACATGATCTCGGCGGCGTCCTGGTCGACCAGGTAGTCACCGCCCTTGACCGTGTCGAAGGTGTGCCACTCCCAGTTGTCCTCCTCGACGTTGGCGAGGGCGGCGCACATGCCGCCCTGGGCCGCGCCGGTGTGGGACCGGGTGGGGTAGAGCTTGGTGAGCACCGCGGTGCGGCTGCGCTGGGTCGACTCGATGGCCGCGCGCATGCCGGCGCCGCCGGCGCCGACGATGACGGTGTCGTACTGGTGAATCTGCATGGGGGTTCTAACTCGCCTCTGGCCTCTGCCGATTAGATGTTCGGGTCGAAGGTGAAGATGACCAGGGTGCCGAGCAGCACGGTGAAGACCGTTGCGGCGCCCATGAGGCCCTTCAGCCAGAGCCGGGTGGAGTCCTTCTCGGCGTAGTCGTTGATGACCGTCCGCATGCCGTTGGCGCCGTGCAGCATGGCGAGCCAGAGCATCAGGAGGTCCCAGCCCTGCCAGAACGGCGAGGCCCAGCGGCCGGCCACGAAGGCGAAGCCGATCTTGGAGACGCCACCGTCGAGCACCAGCATGATCAGCAGGTGGCCGAGGATCAGGACCACCAGGACGATGCCGGACAGGCGCATGAAGAGCCACGCCAGCATCTCGAAGTTGGTCCGGGTGCGGCGCGGGGTCTTCTTGGTCCGCTGGCGGGCCGGCTCGACCACGAAGGCGTCGGCGGGGTTGCCGGTGCCGAGGCCCTTGCCGGTGTGCGCGTGGGCGGAGGGGACCACCAGGGCGTCGGAGATTTCCGTGGACATGTCTCAGATCACTTCCCGAACCAGGTGGTCAGCGTGTGCTGAAGGATCGGGTAGAAGGCGCCCGCCATCAGGACGACCCACACCCCGACCACGGTCCAGAGCATCTGCTTCTGGAACTTCGGACCCTTCGACCAGAAGTCGACGGCGACGACCCGCAGGCCGTTGAGGGCGTGGAACAGGATGGCGGCCACCAGGCCGTACTCCATCAGGTTCACCAGGGGCGTCTTGTACGTCTGAATCACAGAGTCGTACGCCTCGGGCGACACTCGCACCAGTGCGGTGTCCAGGACATGAGCGAACAGGAAGAAGAAGATGAGGACGCCGGTGACTCGATGAGCCACCCAGCTCCACATGCCTTCCCGGCCGCGGTACAGCGTTCCAGCCGGCACGGAAAAACCCTCCGGAAGCGATTGGGGGCTCGGCCGGCTTCGGTGTCGGTCAGCCCGGCCGGGTACGGTCCACCGGCCGCCAGCATCCTATCGACGCGTTATTGCGAACCGCCTCCGGGGGCCCGAGGTGTGATCAATCAGGCACGACTGGCCTAGTGCGGCGGGAACCCGGGCGGCTCAGGAGGCCCAACGGCCACGCAGCGTGACCGTTCGACTGCGTTACGGTGGCCGCCGCTTCCGTCGCCGACACTCTGCCGAGGCCCCCGTGCCGCTCAGCCCGCCCCGCCACCCGTCCCCCGCCGTCGCGGTCTGCGCCCTGCTGCTCGCCGCGGGCTGCACCACGGTCGGCGGCTCCGCCGACCGGGCCGCGCCGGCCCGCGAGCTGTCCGCCGCCGAGCTGCGGGCGGCCGCGGTGGCCGACGGCGACCTGGGGGCCGGGTACACGGTGACGGTGATGACGCCCGGTCACGGCGAGACCGGCTCGGGCGGCGGCCGGGAGGTCTCCGACCTGCCCGCCTGCCAGCCGCTGCTGGACGCGGTGACCCCGGCGGTGGCGGCGGGCGGCGCCACCGCCTCGCCGGGCCCGGGGGATCCGTACGCGGAGACCGATCTGAGCGTGGCCCGGGCGGCCGATCCCCAGGGGGGCGTGTACGGAGGACTGCTCGGCTACCGGGCCGGGCGGGCGGCGCAGCTGCAGTCGGAGTTGGAGAAGCTGTTCGGCCCGTGCGCCTCGTTCGCCTCCAGCGCGCCGCCGCCGCCGGCGGAGAAGAGCCGCAAGCCGGTGCGGACCAGGCACCGGTTGATCCGGGACGACACGCCCACGCCCGGGGGAGCCGACGCGGTGACCGGGTTCACCCTGACGAGTGAGTCGGGCAGCGTGGTGCTCGCCCAGCGTGCCGTGGTGGCCCGGGTCGGACCGGTGCTGGCGGTGCTCACCACCGTCGGCGTCGGCGCGGAGCCCGCCCCCGTACCGGACGAGCGGATCGTCCGGCAGCAGGTGGCGAAGCTCCGCGCCGCGCAGGCGCACGGGTGAGGGCGGGCCCGGCTCAGCGGGCTCCGGCCTCGGAGTGGGTGGCGACCAGGTGCTCCAGCCGGGTCAGGGCGATCCGGCGGAGCTCGTCCGAGGCGATCAGTCGTTCCTCGTCCGGGTCGTGCGCCAGCCGGGTGCGGATCGAGCTGAGCACGGTGTCGAGCATCTCCTCGGGGGCCACGCCTTCCAGGCAGACCACGAAGACGTGCCCGAACCGGGCCTCGTACGCGGCGTGGGCGGCGCGAAGGGCGGTGTGCGCCGCCTGGCTGCCGGGTGCGCGCATGCCCAGGAGCGGCTGCGGCATCCAGCTCTCGTCCGCCAGCGCCTCGGCCAGGTCGGCCGGTCGCAGGTCGTAGGAGGCCTCGCTGGCCGCGGCCAGCAGGGACTCTATGTCGGGGTAGGGCCGGTGGGCGGTGAGCCGCAGGGCCCAGCGGTGGCTGCCGCAGCAGGCCAGGAGGGCCTCCTCGGCCGCGCCGGCGTCGGCCTCGTTGAAGCGGTGCAACCCGAGGAGGGTCGGCTCGGAGCTGGGATCGAGCCGCGGTGACGGGATGTCGCTGGCCAGCGGGTCCTCCTCGTGAGGGCGGGAAGGTGCCGGTGAAAGGGGGTGGTGAAGCAGGTGAAGTATGAGGCCGCGGGGCGGTGTTCGAGACCCGCCGGGCAGCGGCTCAACGGTAGTTGAGCAGTCATCAGTTGGGGAGAGCGCACGCGGAATTCATCCGATCGAGCTATCAAGTTGTGACGTTGACACCTCGGTGTCAGCGCCCTCCCCGTTCACATCTGCTAGTCGTCCAGGCCTTTCGGCCGCCGGCTCCCTCAGGAGCAGCGCGTCCCCGGCGCCGGCATCGTCCCCTCGACGAGGTACGCGGTCAGCGCGGCGTCGACGCAGCCGTTGCCCTTGCCGAAGGCGCCGTGCCCCTCGCCGACCCGGGTCAGCAGGGTGGCGTCGGCGAAGCCCTTGGCGAGCGCCTCGGCGGAGGCGTACGGGGTGGCCGGGTCGCCGGTGGTGCCGACCACCAGGATCGGCGCGCTGCCCTCCGCGCGGACGGCGTGCGGCCGCTCCGTCGTCCGGAACGGCCAGCGGGCGCAGCCGGCCTCGCTGTAGTCCTCCACCGTGACGCCCTTGGAGACCAGCGGGGCCTCGGCCAGGAGCCTGGCCACCGCCTGCTGGGCGCGCTCCGCGGTGGGCGCCGGCGGGGCGGCGTCGGCGCAGCTGATCGCGCGGTTCGCCTCCTCCATCGGGCTGAAGTGGCCCTTCTCGTCGCGGCCGTCGTAGCCGTCGGCGGAGGCGAGCAGCGGGTCCACCTTGTGGCCGACCATGGCCCAGCCCAGCGCGTTGCGCAGGTACGTCCAGGACGTCTTCTCGTCGCCGTAGAGCGCGCTGATGACGCCCGTCCAGGCGAGGTCGCGGCCGACCTTCCGGCCGTCGGACGCGGTCATCGGGTGGCCGTACAGGCCGTCCAGGAAGTCGGCGGCCTTCTGGGCGGCCTTGGCCGGGTCCTTGCCGAGCGGGCACTCGGCCGCGTGGTTCTTCACGCAGTCGGCGGCGAAGCGCTCGAAGGACTTCTCGAAGCCGATCTGCTGGTCGACGCCGTGGTCCAGCCGGTCCTGGGCGGGGTCGACGGCGCCGTCCAGGATCAGCCGGCCGGTGTTCTGCGGGAACTCCTCGGCGTAGAGCGCGCCGAGGTAGGTGCCGTAGGAGATGCCGAGGTAGTTGAGCTTCCGGTCGCCGACGGCGGCGCGCAGCACGTCCAGGTCGCGGGCGGTGTCGCGGGTGCCGACGAAGGGCAGCAGCCGGCCGGACTTCGCCTGGCAGGCGGCGGCGTGGTCGGTGGCGTTCCTGACCCGGTCGGCGGTGCGGGCGGCCGGCTCCAGCGGGGTGTCACGCTGGTTGACCTCGTCGTGCTGCTTGTCGTCGTAGCAGACCACCGGGGAGCTCTCGCCGGTGCCGCGCGGGTCGAAGCCGACCACGTCGAAGCGGTCGTGCAGGGTCCCGTCGTACTCCGTGGCGCCGTACTTGACCATCTCGACGCCGGAGGCGCCCGGGCCGCCCGGGTTGACCATGAGCGAGCCGAGCCGCTGGTCCGGCCGGGCGGCGGGCAGCTTGATCAGCGCGAGGTCGAGGGCGTCGGCGGCGGGGGCGGTGTAGTCGAGCGGGACGTGCAGCCGGCCGCAGAGCATCGCGGATATGTCGATCTTGGCCCGGGCGGCCTGCGGGTCGGCCGGGCAGGCGGCCCAGGCGATCTGCTGGCCGTAGAACGGCTTGAGCGCGGGGTCGTCGGCGCCGGTGGGCTTGGCGGTCGGCGTCGGGGTGGCCGGGGCGGCCGACGGGGCCGCGGCGGCCCCGTCCTGGGCGGGCTTGGTGCTGTCGTTGCAGGCGGAGCCGAGAAGCAGGGTGCCGGCCGCGAAAGCGGTCAGCAGAAAGCGCGGGCGGGCGGCCCGAAGAGATCTCATCGCACGTATGTATCACTGCCGGGTGACCGCGTGGATCATGGCCCCGGCGTCGGACCGCCCGCCCGCGCCGCCCGGCCGTCAGACCCGGTGCACCTTGTGGTTGGCGGCCTGGGCGCGTGGGCGGACGACCAGCAGGTCGATGTTGACGTGCGGGGGCCGGGTCACCGCCCAGGCGACGGTGTCCGCGACGTCGTCCGAGGTCAGCGGCTCGGCGACGCCCGCGTACACGGCCGCGGCCTTCTCCTCGTCGCCCCGGAAGCGGGTGACGGCGAAGCCCTCGGACTTGACCATGCCGGGGGCGATCTCGATCACCCGGATCGGCTCCCCGCACAGCTCCAGCCGCAGGGTGGCCGCGATGGTGTGGGCCGCGTGCTTGGCCGCCACGTAGCCGCCGCCGCCCTCGTAGGCGGCCAGCGCCGCGGTGGAGGAGAGCACCAGCACGGTGCCGTCGCCGCTCGCCCGCAGCGCGGGCAGCAGGGCCTGCGTCATGTGCAGCACGCCGAGCACGTTCACCTGGTACATCGCCAGCCAGTCGGCCGGGTCGGCGGTCTCGACCGGCTCCGCGCCGATCGCCCCGCCGGCGTTGTTGACCAGGACGTCCACCCGGCCGACCTCGGCCGCGAAGGCGTCCACGGCCGCCCGGTCGGTGACGTCCAGGGTGTGGGCGCGGCCGCCGAGCTCCTTGGCGAGCTCCTCGATCCGCTCGGTGCGGCGGGCGGTCAGCACCACCTCGAAGCCCTCGGCCGCGAGCCGGCGGGCGGTCGCCGCGCCGATTCCACTGCTGGCTCCGGTGACCACGGCCACCTTCTGCTCGGTCATTGCCACTCCCTGGAGGAACGCGTTGGTCGGGGGAAGTACGTCGGTCGCTCGTCCGATCATCTCAATGACGCCGACCGGGCCCGCGCCGCGGTGGGGGACGTCCACCCCGGTGGGTCCTCCAGCCGTCCCGAACGGCGTCAATCCCCCGTCGGAGTGGCCCCGTGACCGCCGGTGCGGGTCGTCGTTGCACAGGGCACGCAACCCGGGGAAGGCGACTGAAACGAGATGTCATACCCACCTGCTCAGCCCCTATGCGCCCATACGGGGACTTCTTTTCGGGAAGTCGGGCCAAATCCCCCCAACAGGCCTACCCTTGTTGAGATGAACCGTCCTGAGTCCGCCCAGCCGGCCGTCATGCCCACCGCTGCCCGCCCCGTCGCCGCCCTGCGCGACCGTGTCGCGGCGCTGGAGCCGGAGCTGATCGCGTTCCGCCGCGATCTGCACCGCCACCCGGAGCTGGGCCGCCAGGAGTTCCGCACCACCGCCCTGCTGCGCGACCGGCTGACGGCCGCCGGTCTGGCCCCCCGGGTGCTGCCCGGCGGCACCGGGATGATCGTCGACATCGTCCCGGAGGGTGCCCCGCGCGGCGCCGAGTTCCTGGCCTTCCGCGCCGACATCGACGCGCTGCCCATCGACGACGCCAAGACGGACGTGCCGTACCGGTCGACCGTCGCCGGCCGGGCCCACGCCTGCGGCCACGACGTGCACACCTCCGTCGTGCTGGGCACCGCCCTGGTGCTCGCCGAGGCGGCCCGGTCCGGCGAGCTGCGCCGCCCGGTCCGGCTGATCTTCCAGCCCGCCGAGGAGCTGATGCCCGGCGGCGCGCTGGACGTGATCGCCGCCGGCGGGATGGACCGCGTCGGCCGGATCTTCGCGGTGCACTGCGACCCGAAGGTGGAGGCCGGCCGGATCGCGCTGCGCACCGGGGCCATCACCTCGGCCTGCGACCGCCTGGTGCTGCACCTGGACGGCCCCGGCGGCCACACCGCCCGCCCGCACCTGACCACCGACCTGGTGACCGCGATCGCCCGGATGGCCGCCGACCTGCCGGCCGCGCTGTCCCGCCGGATGGACCCGCGCTGGGGCGTCAGCCTGGTCTGGGGCCGGATCGCCTCGGGCTCGGCCCCCAACGTCATCCCGCAGCACGCCGAGCTGGAGGGCACCGTCCGCTGCCTGGAGCTGGAGGGCTGGCGCGAGGCGCCGGACCTGCTGCACGAGCTGATCGCCAAGCTGGCCGAGACCTACCGGGCGAAGTGGACGCTCGACTACCACCGCGGGGTGCCGCCGGTGGTCAACGAGGCCGTCTCGGTGGGCCTGCTGGAGGCCGCGATGACGGCCCGTTTCGGGCACCGGGACGAGGGGCGCGCCACGGCGGCCGCCGACCAGGTGGTGGAGGACACCGAGCAGAGCCTCGGCGGTGAGGACTTCTCCTGGTACCTGGAGCACGCCCCGGGCGCGCTGGCCCGGCTCGGCGTCCGCACACCCGGCGACAGCACGGTCCGTGACCTTCACCAGGGCCGTTTCGACGCGGACGAGCGGGCGATCGGGATCGGCGTGGAGCTGTTCGCGGCGCTGGCGCTGGAGACCGAGGGGGCGTAGTCCGCTCCCCGGTGGGCGTTCCGGGCCCGGTCCGCAACGGACCGGGCCCGTCGTCGGTTCACCGGGCGGGGCCTCGATCGAGCAACGCCCGAGTTGCCTGCTTCCTGGCTTTTTATCCGGTTACGTACACTGGGCAGCGCCAGTTCCGATCACCCTCCGCGTACGGGAAAGGGGCTCCGGGAAGACTGTCAGACCACGGTTTGATAACAACCCGAATGCTCCGGCGACCTGTGACCCAACCGTGTTCTACGCGCGTTACGGTGGCGTCCGACCACGCTAAACGGGTGCGTGTGAGAAGGAGATACTCCCTTGCGCCGTTCTACTAAGCTCGCTGCGGTTGTGCTCTCGGGTTCCCTGGGCATCGCCTCGCTCGCCGCTTGCGGCGCAAAGAGCAACGACACCACCGCTTCCTCCGGCTCGTCCGAGGGCGGCCTGAAGGTCGGTATGGCCTACGACATCGGTGGTCGTGGCGACCAGTCGTTCAACGACTCCGCCGCCCGCGGTCTCGACAAGGCCAAGGCCGACCTGGGCGTCGCCGTCACCGAGGCCGACGCCAAGACCGGTGAGGCCGAGGCCGACAAGGAGACCCGGCTCAAGAACCTGGTCACCGCCGGCTACAACCCGATCATCGCGGTCGGCTTCGTGTACCAGGGCGCCGTCGAGAAGGTCGCCAAGGACAACCCGAACACCAAGTTCGCGATCATCGACTCGGCGTCCGACACCCAGCCGAGCAACGTCACCTCGCTGACGTTCTCGGAGCAGGAGGGTTCGTACCTGGCCGGTGTGGCCGCCGCCCTCAAGACGAAGACCAAGCACGTCGGCTTCATCGGCGGTGTGCAGTCCGAGCTGATCAAGAAGTTCGAGGCCGGTTACAAGGCGGGTGTGAAGTCCGTCGACCCGAGCATGGCGGTCGAGACCACCTACCTGACCACCCCCCCGGACTTCTCCGGCTTCAACTCGCCCGACAAGGGCAAGGAGGCCGCGCAGGGTCAGCTGGACAAGGGCGCGGACGTCATCTACACCGCCGCCGGCTCCTCCGGCAACGGTGCCATCGAGGCCGTCGCCAACGCCGGCAAGCTGGCGATCGGCGTCGACTCCGACCAGGCCGCCCAGCCCGCCCTGGCGAAGTACAAGGCCAGCATCCTCACCTCGATGGTGAAGAACGTCGACAAGGCCGTCTTCGCCTACATCGACTCCGCCAAGAAGGGCTCCCCCTTCACCGGCGTGAAGAACTTCGACCTGAAGGCCGACGGCGTCTCGCTCGCCACCACCGGCGGCAAGATCGACGACATCCAGGGCAAGCTCAACGACGCCGCCACCGCCATCAAGAGCGGCGCCACCACCGTCCCGACCGCTCCGTAAGGCGCGCCCGGACGTCGCTGCCGCTGCCGCCTGCCCGGCAGCGCAATGATTGACGCAGCATCAGGGAGGGGCCCGGAAGGGTGCGCTCAGTGCGTACCCCCGGGCCCCGTCCCGTACCCCACCGTTTTTCTTGGCCCTCCAGCGCAACGACGCGCCTCCAGACCACCAGGAGATCGCCATCACCGCATCCGACCCCGCCCTCAGCAAGGGCGGTACCCCCAGCGCGGGGACGGCGACACCGGCCGTCGAACTGCGCGGCATCACCAAGCGCTTCCCCGGCGTCGTGGCCAACCACGACATCAACCTCACCGTCCGCACCGGCACCGTGCACGCCCTCATGGGTGAGAACGGCGCCGGCAAGTCGACGCTGATGAAGATCCTCTACGGCATGCAGAAGCCGGACGAGGGCACCATCGCGATCAACGGCGAGCAGTGCGAGTTCAACACCCCGGGTGACGCCATCTCGCGCGGCATCGGCATGGTGCACCAGCACTTCATGCTCGCCGACAACCTCACCGTCTGGGAGAACGTCGTCCTCGGCGGCGAGAAGCTCCACGGCATCGGGGCCAAGGCGAAGGCGAAGATCAAGGAGATCTCCGACCAGTACGGCCTGGGCGTGCGCCCGGACGCGCTGGTCGAGGACCTCGGCGTGGCCGACCGCCAGCGGGTCGAGATCCTCAAGGTGCTCTACCGCGGCGCCAAGATCCTGATCCTCGACGAGCCCACCGCGGTGCTCGTCCCGCAGGAGGTCGAGGCGCTCTTCGGCAACCTGCGCGAGCTCAAGGCCGAGGGCGTCACCGTCATCTTCATCTCGCACAAGCTGCACGAGGTGCTGTCGGTGGCGGACGCGATCAGCGTCATCCGGCGCGGCACCACGGTCGGCGACGCCGACCCGGCGAACGTCACCGCGCGCCAGCTGGCCGAGCTGATGGTCGGCGCCGAGCTGCCCTCCCCGGCGAGCCGCGAGTCGACCGTCACCACCACCGAGATGCTCGACGTCCGGGACCTGCGGATCGCCAAGACCGACGCCGAGGGCATCGAGCGCGTGGTGCTCGACGACATCTCGCTGCGGATCCACAAGGGCGAGATCCTCGGCATCGCCGGTGTCGAGGGCAACGGCCAGGCCGAGCTGGTCGAGGCCATCATGGGCATGCTGCCGCTGGACGGCGGCGCCGTCACGCTGGACGGCAAGGACCTCTCCGGCTCGCTCACCCGCAGCCGCCGCGAGGCCGGCATCGGCTACATCCCCGAGGACCGCCACCGCCACGGCCTGCTGCTGGAGGCCCCGCTCTGGGAGAACCGGATTCTCGGTCACGTCACCGAGAGCCCGAACTCCAAGGGCCTGCTGCTCGACCCGGCCGGTGCCCGCAAGGACACCCAGCGGATCGTCGACGAGTACGACGTCCGCACCCCCGGCATCGAGGTCACCGCGGCGTCGCTCTCCGGCGGCAACCAGCAGAAGCTGATCATCGGCCGCGAGATGAGCCACGACCCCAAGCTGCTGATCGCCGCCCACCCCACCCGCGGGGTGGACGTCGGCGCGCAGGCGCAGATCTGGGAGCACATCCGGACCGCCCAGCGGGCCGGTCTCGCGGTGCTGCTGATCTCCGCCGACCTGGACGAGCTGATCGGCCTCTCCGACACCATCCGGGTGATCTACCGCGGCCGTCTGGTGGCCGACGCCGACCCGGCCACGGTCACCGCCGAGGACCTGGGTACCGCGATGACCGGTGCCGCCCGCGGCCACATCGAGTCCGAGCCCGAGGCCGTCGAGGAGTTCCACGCGGTCACCGCGGAGGGCACCGAGGCCGAGGCCGCCGGGACCGGCTCCACCGAGGACGCCGCCGCCCAGGACGCCACCTCGTCCGACACCCCCACCGACACCGCCGACCCGCAGGCGGGGGAGTAGCCACATGACCAGTCCCAACCCCGCGGCCAAGAGCAAGCTGGCGCAGCGGTTCGACGGCGAGAAGATCGTGCTCGCCCTCGCAGCGCCGGTGCTCGCCGTGCTGCTCTCCGTCGCGATCTGTTCGGTGCTCCTGGCGACCTCGGGCAAGAACCCGTTCGACGCCTGGAACGTGATGATCACGTACGCCACCAAGTCGGACGGCCAGGTGGCCATCCTCAACCGGTCCACCACGTACTACCTGGCCGCCGCGGCCGCCGCCTTCGGCTTCCGGATGAACCTCTTCAACATCGGTGTCGAGGGCCAGTACAAGGTCGCGGCGCTGTTCGCGGCGTTCGTCGGCAGCCGGCTCGACCTGCCGTCGTTCATCCAGATCCCGCTGCTGCTGATCACCGCCATGCTGGTCGGTGGCCTGTACGCGAGCATCGCCGGTCTGCTGAAGGTCTTCCGCGGCGTCAGCGAGGTCATCTCGACCATCATGCTGAACGCCATCGCGGTGGCGATCGTCGGTCTGCTGCTCGTCCCCGGCATCTTCGCGCCGGAGAAGAGCTCGACCAGCAACTCCATCCAGACCAGCCCGGTCTCGGAGTCCAGCCACTTCTTCGCGATCAACACCGACGGCGGGCCGCTCTACGGCTTCCTCTTCATCGCGATCCTGGTCGGCGTGGCCTTCCAGTTCACCCTGACCCGCACCCGCTTCGGCTTCGACCTGCGCGCCACCGGCCGCTCCGAGACCGCCGCGACCGCCTCCGGCGTGAACGTCAAGCGCATGGTCGTCACCTCGATGGTGGTCTCCGGTGCGCTGGCCGGCCTGATCGGCATGCCCGAGCTGCTGCAGAACTCGTACAACTTCGGTCAGAGCTTCCAGGGCGGCCTCGGCTTCCTCGGCATCTCGGTCGCCCTGCTCGGCCGCAACAGCCCGATCGGCATGGCCTTCGCCGCGCTGCTGTTCGCCTTCCTGGACGCCACCGGCTCGCAGCTGCCCCTCCAGGGCGGCTTCCCGTTCGAGATCGTCCCGGTCATGCAGGGCACCATCGTCATCTGCGTCGTCGTCGCCTACGAGCTGGTGCGGCGCTACGGCCTCAAGCGCCAGCAGCAGAAGGTCGGCGCCGAGCTCGCGGCCCAGGCTGCCGCCAACGAGAAGAAGGAGGTGTCCGCATGAGCACGGCCACCGCTGCCCGCGCGAAGGCGCCGGGCGCTCCCGCCAAGAAGCGCAAGTTGTCCTGGCCGGTGGTGCTGCTGCTGATCGCGGGCGCCCTGGTCCTCTTCTCCGCCGTGGGCATGGCCACCGGCAACCACTCGCTGACCTCCTCCGGCCAGGTCACCGCCGCGCTCAGCGCCGCCGTGCCGATCGGCATGGCCGGTCTGGGCGGTCTCTGGTCCGAGCGGGCCGGCGTGGTCAACATCGGCCTCGAAGGCATGATGGTCGCCGGCACCTTCTGCGGCGCCTGGGGCGGCTACCTGGTCAACCCCTGGTTCGGCCTGGTGGCCGGCATGCTCGGCGGTGCGCTCGGCGGTCTGCTGCACGCCGTCATCACGGTGACCTTCGGCGTCGACCACATCGTCTCCGGTGTCGGCGTCAACCTGCTGATCCCCGGCATCTGCGCGTACGTCAACCGGATCTACTACAAGGACTACATCTCCGTCGGCGCCGGGGCGAACCAGTCCCCGCCGGCCGATCCGCTGCCGTACATCACCATCCCCGGGCTCTCCTCCGGGCTGAAGGACATCGAGACCCACCACTGGTTCCTGGTGTCCGACGTCGCGGGCGTGCTCGGCGGTCTGGTCACCAACATCTCGGTGGTCGTGCTGCTGGCCGGCGCGCTGATCGTGGTCAGCTACTTCGCCCTCTGGCGCACGGTGTTCGGCCTGCGCCTGCGCTCCTGCGGCGAGAACCCGACGGCGGCGGAGTCGCTGGGCGTCAACGTCTACAAGTACAAGTACCTCGCGGTCATCACCTCCGGCGCCTTCGCGGGCCTCGGCGGCGCGTACCTCTCGCTGGTCGCGGCGCACTTCTACAAGGACGGCCAGACCAACGGCCGAGGCTTCATCGGCCTCGCGGCGATGATCTTCGGCAACTGGATGCCGGGCGGCCTCGCCATGGGCGCCGGTCTGTTCGGCTTCACCGACAGCCTCCAGCTGCGTGACCCGGAGTCGGTGCACGTGCTGATCCTGGTGGTCGCCATCGCGATGTTCCTGCTGGCGCTCTGGAACCTGTACCGCCGCAAGATCCCGGCCGCGCTGATCACCTTCGTGGTGGCCGGCGGCCTGGCGGTCTGGTACGCCACCACCGAGGAGGTGCAGCGTCCGCTGATCGTGGCGACGCCGTACGTGATCACCCTGGTGGTGCTCTCGCTGGCCTCGCAGCGGCTGCGGCCGCCGAAGGCCGACGGCCAGATCTACCGCAAGGGCCAGGGCAAGTGACGGCCCCCGCGGCGGCGGTCGACTGGGAGGCACTGCGGGCGGCGGCGCGCGAGGCGATGACCCACGCCTACGCCCCGTACAGCAGGTTCCCGGTCGGCGCGGCCGCGCTGGTGGACGACGGTCGGGTGGTCACCGGCTGCAACGTGGAGAACGCCTCGTACGGACTCGCGCTGTGCGCCGAGTGCGGCCTGGTCTCCATGCTCCACGCGACCGGTGGCGGCCGGCTGACCGCGTTCACCTGTGTGGACGGCAGCGGCGGTCTGCTGATGCCGTGCGGCCGCTGCCGCCAGCTGCTGTACGAGCACGGCGGGCCCGATCTGCTGGTCGAGCTGCCGTCCGGCGTGAAGCCGATGAGCGAGGTCCTGCCCGACGCGTTCGGGCCGGAGCGGCTCTAGTCTTTGTTTCTGTTACGCGCGTAGAGTGTCGCGAGTGGGGCCGCAATCCGGCCAGCTCGCGACACTCTTCGCATTTTGAACCCCTCTTGGAGCAGCCATGGACGCCATCTCCGTCATCAGGACCAAGCGCGACCGCGGAGAGCTGAGCGACGCTCAGATCGACTGGGTCATCGACGCCTACACCCGCGGCGACGTCGCCGACGAGCAGATGTCCGCCCTCGCCATGGCGATCCTGCTGAACGGCATGAACCCGCGCGAGATCAGCCGCTGGACCGACGCGATGATCCGCTCCGGCGTCCGGATGGACTTCTCCTCCCTCGCGCAGCCCACCAGCGACAAGCACTCCACCGGTGGCGTCGGCGACAAGATCACCCTGCCGCTCGCCCCGCTGGTCGCCGCCTGCGGCGCCGCCGTCCCGCAGCTCTCCGGCCGCGGCCTCGGCCACACCGGCGGCACCCTGGACAAGCTGGAGTCGATCCCCGGCTGGCGCGCCCTGCTCTCCAACGACGAGATGATGAAGGTGCTGCACGACGCCGGCGCCGTCATCTGCGCCGCCGGTGACGGTCTGGCCCCCGCCGACAAGAAGCTGTACGCGCTGCGCGACGTCACCGGCACCGTCGAGGCCATCCCGCTGATCGCCTCCTCGATCATGTCCAAGAAGATCGCCGAGGGCACCGGCGCCCTCGTCCTGGACGTGAAGGTCGGCTCCGGCGCCTTCATGAAGAACCTGGACAACGCCCGCGAGCTGGCCCGCACCATGGTCGGCCTGGGCACCGCGGCCGGCGTCAACACCGTCGCGCTGCTGACCGACATGTCGACCCCGCTCGGCCTCACCGCCGGCAACGCGCTGGAGGTCCGCGAGTCGGTCGAGGTGCTGGCCGGCGGCGGCCCGGCCGACGTCGTCGAGCTCACCCTGGCGCTGGCCCGCGAGATGCTCGCCGCGGCCGGCGTGCACGGCAAGGACCCGGCCGACGCGCTGCGCGACGGCTCCGCGATGGACCACTGGCGCCGCATGATCTCCGCCCAGGGCGGCGACGTCGACGCCCCGCTGCCGGTCGCCCGCGAGCAGCACGTCATCCCGGCCCCGGCCTCGGGCGTGCTCACCGCGCTGGACGCCTACGCGGTGGGCGTCTGCGCCTGGCGCCTGGGCGCCGGCCGGGCCCGCAAGGAGGACCCGGTGCAGGCCGGCGCCGGCGTCGAGATGCACGCCAAGCCCGGTGACACCGTGGTGGCCGGCCAGCCGCTGCTGACCCTGCACACCGACACCCCCGAGCGCTACGAGTACGCGATCGAGGCGCTGGCCGGCGGCATCGAGGTCGCCCCGGCGGGCACCGCGTTCACCCCGAACCCGATCGTGCTGGACCGCATCGCGTGACCCGCCGTCCTGCGCACGTGCGGCCGCTCAGGCGTACGTGCGCAGGACGCCGGTGTCCAGCGTCCACGGGCCGACGGTGACGGTGTCGCCGAAGGCGAACTCCCTGCGGGACGGGTAGCCGGGCCCGTCGTGGACGATCCCGGTGCCCTTGCGGGGGTCGACCAGCAGGTGGAGCGGGATGCCCATGTTTATCGGCGACCGCGGACGCCCGGACGGCGGTCAGCCGGCTGCCGTGAGGGCGATCTTCAGGAACTCCTCGGGGGCTTCGTGGATCACGTCGTGGCCGACCGGGAGGGTGTGCACGGTCCAGGCCGGGTCGTCGCGCAGGCGGTCGAAGGTCTCCAGCAGCGGGCTGTCCTCGAAGCGCTCGGCGTGGATGTAGACCCGGCGGGTGACGGCGTCGGCCGCGCCGGTGAGGGCGATCGGCTGGAGGAGGCTGGCCACCGGGTGGACGGTGGCGCGCGGGTCGAGGGCGGGGTTCGAGCCGACCACGGTGACACCGCCGCCCGTCGCGGCGCCGGCCAGGTAGCGCTGCTTCCAGACCTCGTTGACGATCCGGTAGGCCGACTCGCCGTCGCGGGGGACGAAGGCGTCCGCGTACACCAGCGCCCCGACCCGCTCCGGCACCCGGTCGGCGACCCCGGAGAGGACCATCCCGCCGTAGCTGTGCCCGACCAGCACCACGTCGGTGAGCCGCTCCGCCTCCAGCAGCCCGACCACGTCCTGGACGTGGGTGTCCAGGTCGACCACCGCGTTGTTCAGGTGCCCGCGCTCGGAGACCCCGGTCAGCGTCACCGGGTACACCTCGTGCCCGGCGGCGCGGAGCCCCTCGGTGAGCGGCCGGTACCACCAGGCGCCGTGCAGCATGCCGGGGACGAGTACGTAGGTGGCCATGGCGTCTTCTTCCTCTGGTCCATCGGTCGACGGTCGAACGGGCTGGGCGACGAGAGGAGGCTACGGCGGATACCCGACACCCTGTGTCAGGTATCCGCCGGGGAGAAGCCGATCGTCAGCGCCCCACCGGGACGGCCGCACGGCGGGTGGTGTGGGCGCGGCGGGTGGCGTAGAGGGTGACGCCGGCGGCGAGGGTCATCGCGGTGAGGCCGACGGCGGCCGCGCCGGGCCAGCCGGTGGAGTGGTAGGCGTCGGCGCCGATGGTGCCGCCGAGGCTGTTGCCCAGGTAGTAGGCGATCAGGTACAGCGCGGAGGCCTGGGCGCGGCCCTCGGTGGCGGTGCGGCCGACGGCGGAGGACGCGGTGGCGTGGCCGGCGAAGAAGCCGGCGGTGATCAGCACCAGGCCGAGCAGCGCGCAGAGCAGCGAGTCGGCGAGCGAGAGCAGCAGGCCGGCGGTGGTCACGCCGATCGCCACGTACAGCGCGCCGCGTCGGCCGAGGCGGCCGGAGAGCCGTCCGGCGGCGGCCGAGGTGCCGGTGCCGACCAGGTAGACGACGAAGATCGAGGCCGCCACCGACTCCGGCAGGTGGAAGGGCGCGGAGATCAGGCGGTAGCCGACGGTGTTGTAGACCGCGCCGAACACCGCCATGAAGAGCAGCCCGAGCGCGTACAGCCGGACCAGCAGCGGGTTGCCCAGGTGGCGGCCGACGGTGCGGGCCAGCGCGCGGGCGTCCACCGGGGCGGGTGTGAAGTGGCGGGCGGGCGGGATCAGCAGCCGGAAGGCGAGCGCGGCCAGCAGCGCGAGGGCGGCGGAGGCGGCCAGGCCCCAGCGCCAGCCGAAGCCGGCGGCCGTCCAGCCGGAGATCAGCCGCCCGCCCATGCCGCCGATGCTGTTGCCCGCCACGTACAGCCCCATCGCGGAGGCCAGTGCGCTGGGGTGGATCTCCTCGGCGAGGTACGCCATCGCGGTGGCGGGGAGCCCGGCGAGGGCGGCGCCCTGGAGGACGCGCAGCACGACCAGGGTGGTGAGGTCCGGCGCGAAGGGCAGGGCCAGGGCGAGCGCGGAGGCGGCGAGCACGGAGGCCGTCATCACCGCGGTGCGTCCGTACCGGTCGGAGAGGGCGCTGGCCGGGAGCAGGGCGAGGGCGAGGCCGAGGGTGGCGGCGGAGGCCGTCCAGCTGGCCTGGCCGGGGGTGAGGTCGAGGTCGGCCGAGAGGACCGGCAGCAGGCCCTGGGTGGAGTAGAGGAGGACGAACGTCGCGATGCCGGCGGCGAAGAGGGCCAGGTTGGCGCGGCGGAAGGCGCGCTGCCCGGGGCGGTGGCGGGCGTCGTCGGTGGCGAGCGGGGACGGCTTGGTGAGGGCATCCGGCACGGTCGCGGACGCCCCGGTACTGGCGGGCTGCATGTCGTCGACGTTAGGACCGGCCGCTCTGATGCGTCCAATGCATGAATGGGGGAGAATCGATGCGCAGGGGTATGAGTGCAGGTCGAAGCGGTGAGGATGGCGCGGGAGTGGCGGAGAGCACGGACGAGGCCGATCGCCCGCACCGGCCGGCGGAGCTGGGGCCGGAGTTGCCGGCCGTCCAACTCGCGCCCCGGCTCGCGCAGTTCGCGGCGGTGGCCCGGCTGGAGCACATGACGCAGGCGGCCGCGCTGCTGGGTGTGCCGCAGCCGACGCTGTCTCGGGCGGTGGCCCGGCTGGAGGCCGAGCTGGGCGTGGACCTGCTGGCCCGTCAGGGCCGCACCGTCCGGCTGACCAGGGCCGGCCGGCTGCTGCTGGTCTCGGTGGAGCGGGCGCTGGCCGAGGTCGAACGCGGTGCGGAGGCGGCCCGGGCGGAGGCGGACCCGGCGGCCGGGCGGGTGGTCTTCGGCTTCCTGCACACCATGGGGACGGACGCGGTGCCGGCGCTGCTGCGCGGGTTCCGGGCGGCGCACCCGCAGGTGCGGTTCCAGCTGGTGCAGGACTACGTCGGCGCGATGCTGGAGCGGCTGCTGGCCGGCGAGCTGGACCTCTGCCTGGTCTCGCCGGTGCCGGACCACCCGGCGCTGGTGGCCCGGCCGCTGGACGAGCAGCGGCTGCACCTGGCGGTGCCGGCCGACCACCGGCTGGCCGGGCGGCGCCGGATCCGGCTGGCCGAGGTGGCCCGGGACCCGTTCGTCGGGCTGGAGCGCGGCTACGGGCTGCGCGCGATCACCGACGGCTTCTGCGCCGAGGCCGGGTTCGTGCCGCGGCTCGCCTTCGAGGGCGAGGACGCCGAGACGCTGCGCGGCCTGGTCGCGGCCGGGCTCGGGGTGGCGCTGCTGCCGCCCGCGCTGGTGCCCCGGCCGGGGGTGGTCGAGCTGGAGGTGACGGCGCCGCGCACCCGGCGGGCGATCGGCCTGGCCTGGGCGGCGGGCCGGCCGCCGACCCCGCCGGTGGCGGCGTTCCGCGACTTCGTGCTGGCCCGCCGGGGGCGGCTGCTGCAGCACGACTGACCCGGCGCGCCGCGCGCCCGGACGCCGCGCTCGGCCCTTCGGAGGAATTCCCGGTGCACATTGGCCGAACCGGCCGCGCGGGTGTGGCCTGTCTACGCGCGTAGGAGCTACACTCCCGCAATGGAGAACCAGACCCCTGTCACCACCGCGGGCACCGGCCCCCGGATCCCCACCCCCGACCAGATCGCCCGCGCCCCGAAGGTGCTCCTGCACGACCACCTCGACGGCGGGCTGCGGCCCGAGACCATCGTCGAGCTGGCCGCCGCGGTCGGCTACGAGGGCCTCCCCACCACCGACCCGAAGGAACTCGGCGAGTGGTTCCGCGAGGCCGCCGACTCCGGCTCGCTGGTCCGCTACCTGGAGACCTTCGCGCACACCTGTGCCGTGATGCAGACCCGCGAGGCCCTGATCAAGGTCGCCGCGGACTGCGCCGAGGACCTGGCCGCCGACGGCGTCGTGTACGCCGAGGTCCGCTACGCCCCCGAGCAGCACCTGGAGGCCGGCCTCACCCTCGACGAGGTCGTCGACGCCGTCAACGAGGGCTTCCGCCTCGGCGAGGCGAACGCCCGCGCGGCCGGTCACCGGATCCGCGTCGGCACCCTGATCACCGCGATGCGGCACGCGGCCCGCTCCTCGGAGATCGCCGAGCTGGCCAACCGCCACCGCGACCGCGGCGTGGTCGGCTTCGACATCGCCGGTGCCGAGGCGGGGTACCCCCCCACCCGCCACCAGGCCGCCTTCGACTACCTCAAGGGCGAGAACAACCACTTCACCATCCACGCGGGCGAGGCCTTCGGCCTGCCGTCGATCTGGGAGGCCCTGCAGTGCTGCGGCGCCGACCGGCTCGGCCACGGCGTGCGGATCGTCGACGACATCACGGTGAACGAGGACGGCAGCGTCGAGCTGGGCCGGCTGGCCGCGTACGTGCGCGACAAGCGCGTCCCGCTGGAGATGTGCCCGACCTCCAACCTGCAGACGGCGGCCGCCACGTCGTACGCCGAGCACCCGATCGGGCTGCTGAGCCGGCTGAAGTTCCGGGTCACGGTCAACACCGACAACCGGCTGATGAGCGGCACCAGCATGAGCCGCGAGTTCGGGCACCTGGTGGAGGCGTTCGGCTACACGCTGGGCGACATGGAGTGGTTCACCGTGAACGCGATGAAGTCGGCGTTCCTGCCGTTCGACGAGCGGCTGGCGATGATCAACGACGTGATCAAGCCGGGCTACGCCGAGCTCAAGGCGGAGTGGCTGTTCAGCGCGACCTCCTGAGGCGGTGCGATCGGTCGGATGAACGCCCTGGTCACCCCTGGGTGTTGGCGTTCATCTGACTACCCACTCGTGTGGGTTAACGGCCTTTGGTCCCCGTGCGATCCGATCACTACGGTGTGGCAGTCAACGCCGACCGGCGGAGGTGGCGGAACCCGCTGCCCCGCCGTGAATGTCGGCCACCGACGAGGATCCAAGGGGACGAACATGAAGCAGGCCACTCTCAAGGCCGCCGGCACCGCCGTGCTCGGGCTCGCCATCGCGGCGGTCGGCGCCGGCAGCGCGTCCGCCGACCCGGTCGCCGCGGGTGGCCTCGGGCTTCCCACCGGCGCCGTGACCAACCCCGCCGTGACCGGTGCGGTCACCGACACCGCGAGCAAGCTGCCCGGCGGTGACAAGGTCGCCGGCACCCTCGGCACCCTGGCCCCGAGCGCCGGCCAGGCGGTGGCCCCGGCCGCGGACGCCGCCCCCCGCGCCGGCGTGCCGAGCATCCCGGGCCTCGGCAGCACCCCGGTCGGTGGCCTGACCCAGGCCCTCCCGCTGCCCGGCCTCGGCGGCTGACGCTCCCGCCACGGCCGACGGGCCGCCCGCACCCCGGTGATCCCGGGGCGCGGGCGGCCCGTTTCGGCGTTCGGACCCAGGTGCGTGGGTGCGTGAGGGTGCGTGGGTGCTGGGCGCCAGAGGCGTAGGGGGCGTGGGGGCGCCGGGGCTCACGACTCCTGGGGGAGGAGCAGCCAGAGCGCCAGGTAGATCAGGAACTGCGGGCCGGGGAGCAGGCAGGACGCGAGGAAGATGATCCGGACGGTCCACGGGGTCAGGCCGAAGCGCTCGGCGATCCCGGCGCAGACGCCGGCGATGACGCGGTTGTGGCGGGGGCGGGCGAGGCGGCTCATGGCGGTCTCCGTGTTCCTGGCGCCCGGTCCGGGCTCTCCGGAGGGCGTGCTTCCATCCTCCGCCGCCTCCGCCCCCGGATCCTCAGCCTCGGCGGCGATCCCGACCCTGGCCTTTGTCCCCGGTGAGGAGGACCCGACCTCGGGGTTTGTCTCGGGGGTGCCCCGGAGGTTCGCCTGCGCAGGAGTGGGAAGTCGGGCGGGCCGACCTCCGGTGCGGGTGGCCGGGGGCGGCCCCCGTGGAGGCGACGGCTGAGTCCGGAGTTGACGGCCGATCATCTCCGGTGCACTATTCCACTAGTTAACTAGTGGAAAGGTGGATGTCATCGTCGAGTACCTCATCGACCGTCGCGGCGGCCTCTCGCCGTATCTGCAGATCATCGAGCAGACGAAGCGGGCACTGCGGCTCGGAGTGCTCCAACCCGGTGACCAACTCCCCACCGCCCGCGAGGTGGTGGAGGCGACGGCGATCAATCCGAACACCGTGCTCAAGGCCTACCGCGAGCTCGAACGCGAGGGCCTGGTCGAGAGCCGGAGGGGAGTCGGGACCTTCGTCCGGAAGTCCCTCGCCAAACCGCCGACCGTCGAGGACTCGGCCCTGCGCGTCGACCTCGCCGACTGGATCGGCCGGGCGCGGGACGCGGGCCTGGAACGCGAGGACGTCGCCGCTCTCGTCGACACCGCCCTCGACCGCGCCTACCCCACCAGCACCGAGGCCCCCGAGGAGTCCGGGTGAACCACCCCGCAGCAGAGCACCGACCCACCGAGGACGTCCCCGCCCTGGAGGCGACCGGCCTCGGTCTGAAGTACCGATCGCGCTGGGCCCTTCGTGGCTGCGAACTCCGGCTTCCGGCCGGCCGCGTCTGCGCGCTCGTCGGCCCGAACGGCGCCGGCAAGAGCACCCTGATGGCGCTCGCCGCCGGACTCCTCGCGCCGACCGAGGGAACGGTCGCGGTGTTCGGGACCGGACCGGGCGGGGCCGCCGCCCTGCGGCGCACCGCCTACCTGCGGCAGGACAAGCCGCTCTACCCGCGGTTCACCGTCGCGGAGACCCTGCGCGCCGGCCGGGAGCTCAACCCGGGCTGGGATCAGGAGATCGCGGAGCGGATCGTCCGGCTGGGCGACCTCCCGCAGAACGCCAGGGTGGGCACGCTCACCGCCGGCCAGCGCACCCGGGTCGCCCTCGCGCTCGTCCTCGGCAAGCGCCCCGACCTGCTGATGCTCGACGAGCCGCTCGCCGACGTCGACCCGGTGGCCCGCCAGGAGCTCACCGGAATCCTGATGGCCGAGGCGGCGGAGCACGGGACGACCATCCTCATCTCCTCGCACGTCCTCGCCGAGCTGGACGGCGTCTGCGACCACGTCACCGTGCTGCGCGACGGGCGGATCCGGCTCAGCGGTGACGTCGACGACCTGCTGGACGACCACCGCCTGGTGGTCGGCGCCACCGAGGGCACCGACGGCACCCCGGCCGAGCTGGCGCGCCACGAGATCGTCGAGCTGCGCCGCACCGGCCGCCAGGCGACCGCGCTGCTCAGGCCGCACGGAGAGATCGACCCGCGCTGGGACGTCAGCCGGCCGAACCTGGAGGAGATTCTGATCGCCTATCTGCGTACCGCCGCCCCACAGGGCCGGCCCCCGGTCGGCGCGCACACCGCCGGGCGCGAGGAGGTGGCGGCCCGATGAGCACCGCCGACCTCGCCACCATGCCGCGGAGCCGCCCGTCCGGGCGTCGCCTGCTGAGCGGCACCACCTGGCTGGGCCTGCGCCAGGACCGCACGCCGCTCCTGATCGCCGGCTCCGTCCTGGTGCTGCTCTGCGGCTGGATGGTCTACCTGCACAGCCGGATCGCCGACCAGATAGTCGAATGGCGCCTCCAGGGCTGCAACGTCGTCTACTTCCCGGCGGAGTGCGAGGGCAGTCAGGCGATCGCGCTGGACGGGCACTGGGGCGTCGCCGTGATGATCACCGGCTGGCTGCTGGTGATCCTGCCGGTCGCGTTCGGCGTCTTCTACGCGGCGCCCTTGCTGGCGAGGGAGTTCGAGACCGGGACGTACGCGCTGGCCTGGACGCAGTCCGTGTCGCGGCAGCGCTGGCTGGCGGCCCGGCTGGGCGTGCCGCTGCTGCTGACCCTGGTGGGGTCGAGCCTGCTCGCGGTCGTCTCGACCCGGTTCGTCCACCAGGTCGAGGGGCGGTTCTCCCTCCCCGGCCTGTACCACTGGTTCAGCTGGATGAGCCGCAGTGCCTCCGGGCCGTCGCTGGTCGCGTCCTGCCTGCTCTCCGTCGCGCTCGGGGCCGCCGTCGGACTGGTGGTGCGGCGGGTGGTGGCCTCGATCGTGGTCACGGCGGTGCTGACCGTCGCCGTACGGTTCGCGGTGGACTCCGGGCGGTACCTGCTGACGCCGGCGCGGGAGGCGTTGGCGAGCATCCGGATGGCCTCGCCCGATGCGGTCGACCGGATGTCCGTGGTCCAGAGCGGTCGGGTGTCGACGTCCTCGCCGCTGGAATCGCACATCGTGGAGAACGGTCTCCTGACGCGTGACGGCCTGCGGATCCCGACCGACAGCGACTGGATCGGCACCCTGCCGGACGGGACGGCCGTCTGCCCCACCGATGCCTGCAAGGCCCACTACGACGTCATCGACCGGGCCTACACGCTCTACCACCCGCCGGCCGACGAGTGGATGATGCACTGGACGCAGACCGGGCTGAGCCTGCTGGCCACGGCGGCGCTGCTGGTCTTCTGCGCGCTGTGGGTGCGTCGCGTGCGCTGAGCCGGCGTGGGGTGCGGTTGTCGGGCAGGGCCTCCCTCGTGGGGCCCTGCCTTCCGTTTGCCCGGATGAGGTGGCAACTCTGCAATGGAGTGGAAAGTCGGACGGGCCGACTTCCTGCGTGTGGGGGGCGCGGCGGCTGGGGCGGCAGCCGCCGGGCGGGGTGGGTCAGCGGGGCAGCCGCTCGCGTTCGGAGTGGTCCTCGGTGCGCCGGTTCACGCTCAGCGCGGTGATCACGCCGAGTACGACAGTGAGGAGCGCGAGGGCGAGGAGGAGCACGAAGGCGGTGGCGACGAGGAAGTCGGCGGTGCCGCCGGCCCTCACCGCCGGACGCCGATGACGCGGCGGCCGAGACGGGCGGCGAGTGCGTGGAGCAGTTCGTCGGCCTGGTCGCGGGTGAGCGGGAGGGCGAGGTGCTCGCCGGGGCCGGCGTTGACGTCGAGGTCGACGGCGACGCGGAGTTGGAGCGCGGCGTCGGGAACGGTCTCCACGGCGAGGTAGGCGACGGTGGTGCGCTCGGTGTGGATCGCCTGGGTGAGGAGCGGGATCAGGACGCCCACGGGTCACCCCGTTCGGCGGCGCTCGCGGCGGCGCGCAGGAGGCCGAGGAGGTTGAGGAGGGTGGCGACGGGGGCGTTGCCGAAGCCGATGAGGACGCGACCGTCGACGCTGCCGTTGGTGGCGGCCGAGCCCCAGGCGATGCCGAACGGGCGCCCGCGCTCGTGGAGTTCGGCGAGCAGAGCGGTGACCTCGGGTTCGGTGTAGTCACGCATCCGGGGGTCGTCCGGTGCGAGGGGGGCGTGGTGGGTCATGCGGCGGCGTCCAGCTCGAACCAGACGACCTTGCCGTCCTTGCGGGCGTCGGCGCCGAAGCGGTGGGTGAGGGAGCGGACCAAGTGGATGCCGCGGCCCGAGAGTTCGTAGGGGTCGGCGGAGGCGCGCTGCTCGGGGAGGGTGGGGCTGTCGTCGGCGACCGAGACCCGGAGGGTGCGGTTCGCGAGGACGACGACCACGAGGGGCGCCTGACTGCCCGCGTGGCGCCAGGCGTTGACGAAGAGCTCGTGGAGGGCGAGTTCGGCGTCGGCGATGGGGTCCGGCGGCCACCCGGAGGAGGCGAGGGCCGCACGCAGTTCGTGCCGGGCGGCGGACCAGTCGGGAGGGTTGAGGGTACGCACGAAGAACCTCCGGGAGAGGAGAAGGAGTTCGCGACGGAGGCGAGACCGTGAGCCAGGCTGTGACGGCTGCTCTGCGGCGCCCGGACAGGGCATTACTGACGCTCCGCCGTGTGATCGGTGCAACACTGAGAGTAGGGGGATCGATGGCAGACTTGCAAGCCATTCGTCGGGTCTCAGGGTTGCGTCACTCCTTGGTGGCGTCGTAGGTGAGTTGTGCGCGAGACTGCGCAGACAGGGAAGGACAGCCGTGGGATACAAGGGGCCGATCAGCCAGCGGCAGCGCCGATTCGGCGAAGAGCTGCAACGGCTGCGCATGGCAGCAGGGTTGTCGGCAGCGGAGGCCGGAGCGCTGGTGGGGATGGGCGGCCCGGCGGTGAGCCACACCGAGGCCGGTCGGATCACCCTGAACGCGGAGCGACTCGAAGTCTGGCTCGACGCCTACGGCTGCACCGATGTCGCGTACAGGTCCACGCTTGCGGAGATGGGCCGGAGCACGGGCAAGGGCTGGTGGAGCGAGTACGAGGGCAAGGTGCCTCCGCTCGCTCTGGACCTGGCGGAGGCCGAGGACCGGTCCGTGCGACTGGCCAACTACGAGATGCTCTACATTCCGGGGCCACTTCAACTTCAGGCGTATGCCGAGGCGATCTTCGGAGGTCCCTACGGTGACGGGAAGTGGAGCAATGCGGACGCGGTCCAGTTCCGAATGGACCGCCAACGAGTCCTTGAGGAGGACAGGGAGTTCCACTTCGTCATTCATGAGGCCGCACTGCGAATGCGCTTCCCCGGCGATGCAGTCATGAGGGCCCAGTTGCTTCATGTGCTCGACATGGCAGAGCGCCCGAACATCACCGTGCAGGTGATGCCGTTCACGGCGGCTGAGAAGCCGCCGAGTCCCAACTCGTTCCTGTTTTGCGAGCCTGCCTCTATCGACCTTTCCACGATCATCGTTGATGCCCCTGGTCGTGCCGAGCATTATGGTGATCCGGAGAGCATCGCGGCCTACCGCCAGATGTTCGATCAGTTGAGGGATCTGGCCCTTCCTGCTGTCAGCACGGCCGAGCCTCGGCGTGGGGCGGCCTTCCGTGACTCCTGGGGCCTCCTCCACCACCTTCTCTACCTGATCCAAGTCTGAAAGGCCTGTGATGTCAGAAGTCCTGTGGCAGAAGTCGTCATTCAGCGGAGGAGACGCCTCGAACAACTGCCTCGAACTGGCCACCGGCACCGGCGACCTGCGTCACCTGCGCGAGTCGGACGACCCCGATGTCGTCGTCACGACCGATGTGGCCAAGCTCCGGGCGTTCATCCTCGGGGTCAAGGCCGGCGAGTTCGACCACCTGCTCTGAGGAGTGCAGAGGTGGGAATGGCCGCCCTGCCCGATCCAAGCGGGGACAGCTCGGACGAGGGAGCTGGCAGCTGCCCTGGCCGGGTAGACCGTAGGACGTTGACGCTGCGCGGCAAGCCTGCTGGTGCCATGTATACGAGTGGGCCTGCCCGACCATCCTGTCGTGTTGGTCTAACGGAGTCTGAAAGGCCTGTGATGTCCGAAATCGCCTGGCAGAAGTCGTCGTTCAGTGGCGGGGACGCGGGCAATTCATGCCTCGAACTGGCCCCCGGCGCCGGCGACCTGCGTCATCTGCGCGAGTCGGACGAGCCCGATGTCGTCGTCACGACCGATGTGGCCAAGCTCCGGGCGTTCATCCTCGGGGTCAAGGCCGGCGAGTTCGATCACCTGCTCTGAGGAGTGCAGAGGGAGATAGCCATGCTGCCTGGTGTGAGTGAGAACAGCTCGGGTGTGGGGCGCCGGTGAGCGCACGCGCGACCATTCTATTGGTGGTCCGATACGGCTCACTCGCTCAGCACGTTCGCTGCCCGATCCAAGTCTGAAAGGTGTGAGATGTCAGAAGTCCGCTGGCAGAGATCCTCTTACAGCGAAGGGGAAGGCTCCAACAACTGCCTCGAACTGGCCACCGGCACCGGCGACCTGCGCCACCTGCGCGAGTCGGACGAGCCCGATGTCGTCGTCACGACCGACGTGGCCAAGCTCCGGGCGTTCATCCTCGGGGTCAAGGCCGGCGAGTTCGACCACTTCATCTGAGTAGCGAGCGCCGCGATCGCCCAGTTACCGGTGCGCCCCTGCGCCGTCCCTGCGCCTCCGGGCGCCGGGGCGGCTCTTCTTGACCGGGTCGGGACCCCGGGAGAAGGCTGGCGGCGGAACATCGCCTGCTGATGCTTCGGGGGGAACCGTGAAACCACCGGCACGTGAGGCACTGGCCGCGGCCCGGCACTCGGCCGTGCACCTGGAGATGCGCGACAGCTACATGCGGGACGATCCGGCCTTCCTCGCCTGGCAGCGCGGGCACCGGACGGATCACGCCTACCGGGCGTCCTGGTGGGGGTCCTGGCACGAGGTGGTCAGCGCGGCGGTCGCCCGGGGCGTGGTGGTCCGACGGGCCCGCGTCGTCTCCGAACCGATCAGCGACTACATCCGCTACGAGTACGACGAGACGTTCGCCAACCGTGCCGCCGGGGAGCTGGTCCGCTGGCTGCCCAGGCGCCAGACCCGTGACCTCGCCATGCCGGGGCCCGACTTCTGGGTCTTCGACGACGAGACGGTGCTCTTTCACCACTTCACCGGTGACGGCCAACTCGACACCGACGGCCGCGAGTACGTGACCGATCCCGATCTGGCGAAACTGTGCGGATCGGCCTTCGAATCCGTCTGGCAGCGAGCCGTCCCCCACGAGGACTACCACCCGCGTTGAGAGGCCGCCATGCCTGTATCCGCATCGTCGAGTGTCCAGCAGGCCCGCCGGGATATCGCCGACCGCCTCAGTGGGATTCGGCGCGAAGCGGGGCTCGCCGGACGTGAACTCGCCCGGCTCTGTGGCTGGCATTCGTCCAAGATCTCCAGGATCGAGAATGCCCAGGCGGTGCCTTCGCCCGAGGATGTGCTGCTCTGGTGCCGGGCGTGCGAGGCCGAAGACCAATCGCAGGACCTCATTGCCTCGTTGCGCGCTGTCGAGGACTTGTTCGTCGAATGGCGTCACATCGAGCGCGACGGGTTGAAGCGCGCGCAGGAGTCCGTCCTACCGCGCTACGAGCGCACGCGCCGCTTCCGGGCGTATTCGTCGTGGCTGGTGACCGGATTGCTCCAGACGCGGGCCTACACCGACGCGGTGCTGCGGGCCGTGCAGCGGCGCCGGGTCGTGGTGGACGATGTGGACGCCGCCGTGGAAGTCCGGATGGAGCGGCAGCGGATCCTCCGCGAAGGTGGCCGGCGGTTCGCCGTTCTCCTGGAGGAGTCCGTCCTGCGGTCGGGCCCCGGTAGCCGGGATGTTCAGCGCGAACAACTGGCGCACCTGCTGACCGTGGGCGCGCTGCCCCATGTCAGTCTCGGCATCGTCCCGATGGGGCCGGGCCGCTCCCGGATGCCGGTCGAGGGCTTCTGGATCTACGACACCGCCCAGGTCAACGTGGAACTGGTCTCCGGCTACCTCACCATCACCCAGCCCAGCGAGATCGCCCTCTACGCCCAGGCCTTCGCCGAGCTGGCCGACCAGGCCCTCCACGGTGAGCAGGCCCGGGCCCTGATCGGTGCGGCGATGGAGGCGCTGGTGTGACGGGCGGGGAATCTGCGCCAGCAGATTCCCCGCCCGTGAATGCTGCTCTCGCTCGCCGCCGTCCGCCGGGTGGGTGCCCGGCGGACGGCGTGGGGGTGTGAGCCGGTCAGCCGGCCGGGGGAGCCTGCGGGGCCGGCGGCTGGGCGACCGGGGCCGTCTGCGGGGCCGGGGCGGGCTGGGCGTAGGGGTTCTGCGCCGCGTTCGGGTTGTACTGGGCGTTCGGGTCGTACGGGGCCTGGTAGGCCGCCGGCTGCGGGACCGCCGGGGCGTTGCTGCGGGCGACCAGGGCCTTCACGGCGTTGGCGATCAGCAGCACGGGGAGGATGAACGCCTGGAAGAACATCCGGTACTCACCGCCCTCGAAGACGAACGCGAGGTAGTACGCGTAGCCGGCGAACGCGATGCCGGCGATCACGTTGATGACCCGCCAGCCGCCGCTCAGGCCGCCGCCGATGTTGACGGCGCCGAGCACGACCATGGCGATGCCGCTGATGGCCAGCAGCACGACGTACCAGGAGAAAAGCGGGTCAACGGTGAAGTCGAGATTCACGGAGTCAATTCCTGTGGGAGGTGAGAGAAAGAAATCCTTGGGGACGAGTGGGCACAGTACTGGACCCCGCGGACAATCGCCGCCACGTTTTCGTCACGAACTCGTATACCGGCGGCGCCCCCACCCGTGGTTGGGTGGGTGAATGACTGACTATGTGGTTCTTCGGGTCTTTTGCGGTCCCGACGGTGGCCACGGGAACCCGCTCGGCGTGGTCCGCGACGGCGCCGCCGTTCCCGGTGCGGCCGACCGGCTGGCCGTCGCCCGGCAGCTCGGTTTCAGCGAGACCGTCTTCGTCGACGACGCCGAGCGCGGTGTGATCGACATCTACACGCCGAGCCTTCGCCTGCCCTTCGCCGGGCACCCCTGCGTCGGTGCGGCCTGGCTGCTGGGCGTGGACCGGCTGGTGACCGCCGCCGGCGCCGTCGGGGTGCGCCGCGACGGCGAGTTCACCCGGATCGAGGGCCGCGCCGCCTGGGCGCCGGGCCGCACGCTGAGGCGGTACGGGTCCGCCGCCGAGGTGGACGCGCTGGACGTCCCGCCGCCGGGGGAGTGGATCTACGCCTGGGCCTGGCAGGACGAGCGGGCGGGTACGGTACGGGCGCGCGCCTTCCCCGGCCGGGGTGACGGGATCGACGAGGACGAGGCCACGGGCGCCGCCGCGATCCTGCTCACGGCCGAGCTCGAGCGCGACCTGACCATCACTCAAGGCGTCGGCTCCCAGCTCGTCACCGGCGTCCGGCCCGGCGGCCTGATCGAGGTCGGCGGCCGGGTGCGGCGAGCGGCGTGACAGCCGTCACCCGGCGTTCGTCCCGGCGACCGATACTCCTTCACGAATGGTCCACACGTTCGGATATGATGCCGCCGTTGCTGGAGGTTTGGGGGCGAATCAGCGGGACGGACATGGCCTGCGACGAGGTTCCCTCTCAGTCCAGGCGACCCATCGTCTGCCGGGCTCGGCCCGCTCTCCTCCGTGAGGTCCCCTTGCGCACTCAGCACCGCAGTCTCCTCGCTCTGGCGGCCACAGCCACCCTGGTCTCCGGCACCGCCGTCGCCACCGCCCCGGCGGCGCTCGCCGCCCCCTCGATCACCCGGCACACCCAGGGCACCCTGGGCGCCCAGGCCCAGAACGGGCCCGTGTCGATCACGCTGAGCGGCCTGCCCGGCACCTTCACCGCCGGTGCGGCGCCGGTCGAGTTCACCGCGACCCTGAAGAACTCCGCCGACCACGCGGTCGACGCCACGACCGGCTTCACCCTGGCCGACGTCAACTCCGGCATCAAGGAGACCCAGCTCAAGCTGGAGTTCCAGTCGCCCGGCGGCACGCAGTGGAAGAACGCCCTGCTCAGCCCCGGCCAGACGGTCGGCGCGGTGTGGGAGCTGGACACCTTCGCCACCAGGATCAGCGTGCCGGCCGGGGCTTCGGTCACCTACCGGCTGCGTCTCGCCGTCACCGCCGGCGCCGTCGGCGGCACGGCCACGGCCGGGTTCCGGGCCGTGGTGTCGGACCCGACGCTGCCCCCGGAGCAGCGGATCTCCACCCCCGCCAGCGAGTTCGGACGTTTCACCATCGCCCCGGTGGGCGGCCCCAGCACCCCGCCGGTGACCGCTCCCGGCCCGGCCGAGCCGAGCGTCGAGGGCGTCCCCGCCTCCTTCACCACGGGCGGCGAGGCGAAGGCCTTCAAGCTGGTCCTCGCCAACCACAGCGGCAAGGACATCCGCGTCCTCCCCGAGGTCACCCTCCAGGCCGGGAGCACGCTGCCCGCCGACGCGGTCCGGTTCGAGTTCCAGACCCCGGAGGGCGAGTGGCTGGCCGCCAGGCCCCTCCCGGAGCCGGCGACGAGCAGGCTGGTCCTGGGGCTCCCGTCGGGCAGCAAGGACGCCGACCTCGTGAAGCTGCACGACGGTGAGTCCCGCACGATCAACGTCCGGCTGGCCTTCGCCAAGGACGCCCCGGTCGGTGCCGCGTCCGTGCTGCTCACCGGGCACAGCATGCCGGAGGTCAGCGGGCTCGGCGTCACGACGTCCAGCCGGGCGGTCCCGTTCGGCATCGCGGCGCCGGGCGGCGCCGGTACGCCGTCCGCCACGGCGTCTGCGACGCCCTCCGCCACCGCGACCGCCACCGGGACGGCGAGCGCTCCGGCGAGCCCCGCTCCGGTGCCGACCGCGCCGTCGGCGGCCGCGGTGGTCGTCGCGCAGGTCACCGCCTCGGCGCCGAACGGCCCGGCGACCACGGCCGCTCCGGTGCCGGTGCCCGTCCCCGTGCCGGACCAGGCCTCCGGGCTGGCGTCGACGGGCGGCGGGTCCTCCTCCGCGCCGATGGCGATCACCGGCGGCATGGCGATCGCGATGGGGCTGGGTGCCCTGGTGGTGCTGCGCCGCCGACAGCGCACGCAGCGCACGCAGCGCCCCGGCCGCTGACCGCCCGCCGGGCACGTCCGCCCGCCGGCCGCTGACCGCCCGCCGGGCACGTCCGCCCGCCGGCCGCTGACCGCCCGCCGGGTACGTCCGCCCGCTGGCCGCTGACCGCCCGCCGGGTACGTCCGGCCGGTCGGAGCGAGCCGGAGCGGGCAGGCCGGTCGGAGCGGGCGGGCCGGGGAGGGCCGGGCGGATGGAGGAACCGGAGTTCGTCGCCGAGCTGACCGGCGTGGGGGAGCGGCGGATCGAGCTGCTCCGCGCCCTCCGCGCCCTCCGCGCCGTGACCGGGCCGAGCCTCTGGCACGGCAACGTGCTCCTGGACGACCTGCCCGCACCCGTGCGGGACGGAAACCTGCGGGACCTCGACGTCGCGGTGGCCCGCCTGCGGGCGGCGGGCGGGCGGGTCACGGTGCGTTGCCGGGCGTGCGGGCGGGACGCCCCCGACGACGGGCGGCTGCTCGACCCGGGCCAGTGCGCGGTGGCGGCTCCCGGCTGCTCTTCCTGCCCGGCGAGCAGCGAGCCGCCTCAGCGGCCGTGGGAGGAGAAGGGCTCCGCGTAGACGGGAGCGTGGGTCGGAGCGTGGACCGGCGTGCGAGTCGGCGTGCGAGTCGGCGTATGGACCGGCACGGGGGCCCGGGCGGGCGCCGGGCGGGCGGTGCCCGCGCGGCGGGGCCGGAGCAGCAGGGACCGGCAGCCGGGCACCAGGGCCAGGTGGACGATCGCCACGCCGACGACGGCGAACAGTATGTGGTCCACGTTCAGGATGTGGCCCGGGGCCCAGGAGGAGAGGAACTCCAGGGCGGTGGCCAGCAGGGCGGAGGCGCCGGTGGTGCGGAGGAAGGACGGGAGCCAGGGGGCTCGCAGGCGGCCGCCCGCGAGCGGGAGCAGGACGCCGAGCGGGGCCAGCAGCAGCAGTTCGCCGAGGACCTGCCAGGCGGTGGAGGAGCGGAGCGAGGCCAGCGGCGTCAGGTTGGCGTCGTAGACCCAGGCCACCGGCAACGGTCTCAGCACCAGCCAGCCCGCCAGGGCCAGGTGGAGGGTGAGGCCGACGAGGCCGACCAGCCGTAGGGGACGGTGGACGGCCGCCGCCGGCCCGGTCTCGGTCCGCACGCCGGAACGCTCGTCGCGTGCCCTGGTGCCATCTCGCTGCACGCGGGGAAGGACGTGAGCCGGTGGCGCGGCGGTTCCACGCCCGGCGTGAACATTCCGCCGCACGCCCGGAGCGGACCGAAACGGCCCGGAGCGGTCCCGTTGGGACCCGATCCGGTCGAGATGCGGCCCGGATCCCACGGAGTCGATCAGCGGCAGGTGGCCGACGCCGTCGGCGACGGCGTCGCCACCGCGGTGAACACGTTGTCCGCCGGCGGGGTGGACGGCCCCGGGGTCACCCGGGTGACCGACGGGGACGGGCTCCCGAAGAACTTCGCCGAGGAGTGCGCGGCGGGCGGAGTCGGGCCGACCGGTGACGGTGCGGCCGGCGCCGTCGGTATCTGCGGCGCGGTCGGGCAGGCCGTCCGGCTGGCGGGCGCGCCGGCGTCCACCGGGACGGCGGTCGGGCGGATGCCGCACCCGGCGGCGAGGGCGGCCAGCGCGACCAGGGCGGCGGCGCCGAACACCCGGCCCGGGCGGGAACCGCGGTCCGGGCGGGAACCGCGGCCCGGGCCGGAACCGCGGACGGCGCGGGCCCGGTCGGCCGGACCCGCGGGAACGGACGGGCGGGAGGTCACAGCGCACTCTCCTCGGAGTCGTCGGCCGACGGCGGCGGCTGGGTCCGCGGCAGCGTCAGCGTGAACACCGCCCCCACCTCCCCGTTCGCGGCCGTGATCGTCCCCCCGTGGATCTGCGCGTTGGCCATCGCGATCGACAGGCCCAGACCGCTGCCCTCCGAACGCGCCCGCCCCTTGTCCGCCTTGTAGAACCGGTCGAAGACGTGCGGCAGCACGTCCTCGGGGATGCCGGGGCCGCTGTCCGAGACCTCGACGATCACCGTTCCGACCGCCGGGCCGACCACCGGGCCGTCATCCTCCCGGCCGTCCGCCGGGCCGTCGGCCGGGCCGTCCGCCGGAGCCTGCGCGGGGCCCTCCTCCCGGACCGTCACCCGCACCGGCGAGCCGCCGTGCTTGAGCGCGTTGCCGATCAGGTTGGCGAAGACGACGTCCAGCCGGCGCGGGTCGACCACGGCCCGGACACCGCGCGGCGCGTCCAGCTCCACCGCGTCGTACCAGGCCCGGCCGTCGATGCAGGACATGATCAGGTCGGCGATGTCCACCTCGTCGGCGACCAGCTTGGCCGTACCGGCGTCGAAGCGGGTCACCTCCATCAGGTTCTCCACCAGGTCGGAGAGCCGGCGCGTCTCGTTGACCACCAGCCGCACGGCCGGCTCGATCATCGGGTCCAGCGACTCGGCCTCGTCCTCCAGGATGTCCGTCACGGCGGTCATCGCGGTCAGCGGCGTCCGCAGCTCGTGCGACATGTCGGCGACGAACCGCCGGCTCTGCGCCTCCCGCGCGCTCAGCTCCTCGACCTGCTCGTGCAGCGACTCCGCGGTGCGGTTGAACGTCCGCGCCAGATCGGCGAGTTCGTCCGAGCCCTCGACTTCGAGCCGGGTGTCCAGATGGCCCTCGCCGAGCCGCCGGGCGGCCTCGCCGAGCCGCTTGACCGGGCGCAGCACCGTCGCCGACGCGGCCTGGGCGAGCAGCGCCGAGCCGATCAGCGCCAGCAGCGTGGCGATCGCCAGCGACCAGCCGAGCGTGCTCAGGTCGGCCCGCTCGTTCTCCAGCGACTTGAACATGTAGGCCGTCGGCCCGGTCGGCACCACCTTGGTGCCGCCGATCACGAACGGCCGCCCCTCCAGGTTCTGCCGCTGCCAGTACAGGTGGAACGCGTACGGGTTGTTCTCGGTGAGCTCGCGCGGCTTCGCGACGGTGTCCCGCAGCTTGGCCGGGACGTCGGCGAGCGTGTAGGTCAGCGGGGCCGAGGAGGCGAGGCAGTCCGGGCGGGCGGGGTCGGAGACCACCACCTCGTAGCTGAGCCCGGAGCTGGCGACGCTGGCGGCGAGCTGGTTCAGCTCGGCGCAGGTGGCGTTCAGCGGCAGCTCGGAGACGTTGCGGGTGAGCGAGACCCGGAAGTCGTTGAGCGCGGTGTTCTGGGCGCGCTTGAGCACCGCGTCCCGGTTGAGCCAGTACGCGATGCCGGAGGCCGAGACGGCGGCGAGCAGCGCGACCGCGGCGAACACCGCGATCAGCCGCACCCGCAGGGAACGCAGCCGTCGCCACGGGCCCGAGGAGAAGCGGCTGGTCGTCGTCTGAAGGTCAGTCACGGGAGCCTGTCGTTGCGGAAGATCAGGAGAGGCGGGATATCAGCGGCGGGGCGCTGCCGGGCGCGGTCACGCCGGCGGGTCCAGACGGTAGCCGACCCCGCGCACCGTGCGGATCAGGGTGGGCGCCGAGGGCACGTCCTCGACCTTCGCCCGCAGCCGCTGGACGCACGCGTCCACCAGCCGGGAGTCGCCGAGGTAGTCGTGTTCCCAGACCAGGCGCAGCAGTTGCTGGCGGGAGAGGGCCTGCCCGGGCCGGCGGCTGAGCTCCAGCAGCAGCCGCAGCTCGGTCGGCGTGAGCTGGAGGTCCTCGCCGTCCTTGGTGACGGTCATCGCCGCGCGGTCGATCACCACGGTCCCGTACGCGGAGGAGTCCGAGCTCTCCCGCTCACCGCGCCGCAGCACGGCCCGGATCCGGGCGTCCAGGACGCGCGGCTGCACCGGCTTGACGACGTAGTCGTCCGCGCCGGACTCCAGGCCGACGACGACATCGATGTCGTCGGACCGGGCGGTGAGCAGGATGATCGGAAGCTGGTCGGTGCGGCGGATCCGGCGGCAGACCTCGAAGCCGTCGATTCCGGGCAGCATGACGTCCAGCACGATGAGGTCCGGCCGCTGCTCCTTGAAGAGCCTCAGACCGTCCTCGCCGGAGGCGGCGGTGGCCACTTTGTGGCCCTGGCGGGTGAGAGCGAGTTCGAGGCCGGTACGGATGGCGTCGTCGTCCTCGATCAGTAGGAGGAAAGGCACGGCCTCATTCTGGCTCACCCGGAGCGCCGAATCACCCCCCGGCACCGGTCACCGACCGGGTGGGAACCGGAACCCGAGCCACCGGCGTCCGTCACGGCGGGAGGCGATGCGGGACGAAAGCCCCGCCCCTGTGACAGCCCTGTGACAGTCGACGGACAGCGTCATCACAACCGGCGGGCAAGATTTTCCATGTCGCCGCAGGACAGCGGGCCAACTGGCCGGCTGAACGGTGGCAACAGGAACCGCTCGTACCGACCAAGGGGGCGCACGATGAACGCCAGGCTGCAGACCCGGACCAACCCGGCTGACCGCACCGCGCGTTCGTCATCGGCCACCCACCGGACCCGGTACGAGGTCAGGACCGACGAGACCTCCGGTGCCGTGACCGTGCGGGGGTGCGCGCACAGCGCCGGTGGAAACACTGTCGCCCGCCGGGTGAGCGGCGGCGGCAGGCAGGGGGAGCTGTACGGGATCGGCCACCGGGGGAACGTGGCCGACTCCGCCAACACCCTGACGCTGCGGGGGATCCTCCCCGTCCGCGTCGAGGGCAAGGACACCCTGGGGGGGAACGGGGGAACCCGGGGGATCGGGGGGAGCGGGCTGCGGAAGGTCGACTCGGGGGAGTCGGCCGGCCGCGGGGCCGCGGGTGCGACGCTGCTGCGGCTGAACCCCGCGGCGACCCGCACCGCCGAGGCGGGACAGGGAGACGCGCAGGGGGAGCACCCGGCCGTCGCGGAGGACTACACCACGGAGTTCACCGCGTACGTGCGCGAGCGCCGCGCCTCCCTGTACGCCACGGCGTACCACCTGACCGGTGACCGCTTCGAGGCCGAGGACCTGCTGCAGAGCGCGCTCTTCAGCACCTACCGGGCCTGGGGCCGGATCACCGACAAGGCCGCGGTGGGGGGCTACCTCCGCCGCACCATGACCAACCTGCACATCTCCGCCTGGCGGCGCCGCAAGGTCAACGAGTACCCGACCGAGGAGCTGCCGGAGACGGTCGGCGACACCGACGCGATGGGCGGCACCGAGCTGCGCGCCGTGCTCTGGCAGGCGCTGGCCAAGCTGCCGGAGAACCAGCGCACCATGCTGGTGCTGCGCTACTACGAGGGCAAGACCGACCCGGAGATCGCCGACGTGCTCGGCATCAGCGTCGGCACGGTCAAGAGCAGCATCTGGCGCGCGCTGCGCCGCCTGCGCGACGACGAGCACCTGAACAAGTCGGGCGACACCGCCCGGGCGTTCGGCGAGCTGGTCGCCTGAGAACGGCCCCGCGAGGGGCGAGGGACTCCCGTCGGGGGACGGGTGAGGACGGTCAGGGAAACTGGCAGCGCCGGCTCGGGGGAGCGGCGTAACCGGGGGAGCCCGATGACCGTCCGGGAAAGCGGCGGGCCCGGTGCGGGGGAGACGCACCGGGCCCGCCGTTCTTCGTGCGTGAGTGCGTGTGTGCGGGCGTGCGGGCGCGTGCGGAGGGCGTGCGTGCGTGGCGGCCCCCCGGTGGAGCTCAGACCGCGGAGAGCTGCCGTCCGGCCGCCGCGCGGATCCGCCGGTCCGCCTCCGGGCCGGTGCAGGGGTGGGCGCCCAGTTCGACCTGCCGGCCGACGATCGAGCGCTCGGCCCGCATCAGCCGCCAGCCGCGGCGCACCAGGACGGGCAGCGACTTGCGGCTCTCCCGGACGTCCCGGCGCAGCCGCCGCCAGGCGGTGGTGAGCGCGCCGTTGCGCAGGCACAGGGCGTCGCCCAGCAGGCCCTCGGCGGCGCAGGCGCCGGCGATCTCGGCGGCGAAGATGCCCTCGGCGATGAACGCGGGCGCCCCGGCGAGGTCCAGCACCTGGGTGGAGACGCGGCCGTTGGCCGGGATCGAGTACACCGGGACTTCGGCGCGGCCGCTCTCGTGGAGGCCGCGGATCGCCGCCAGGGCCTCGTCACGGTGCCAGGCGAGCGGGGAGTCCCAGTCGACCGCGCCGTCGTCCAGCAGCGGCAGGGTGGGGTCGTCCCCGTCCTTGTAGAAGTCGTCGAGCTGGAGCACCGGCAGGCCGCTCCGCTCCGCCAGTGAGGACTTCCCCGATCCGGAGGGCCCGGACAGCAGGACCACTCGGGCACGGGCTATCGGCGCGGCATTCAGCGGGGAGTCACTCACGGGACACCAGTCTGACGCATCGGGGCCGGATGCCGAAACCCGTCGGGTCACACCTTGTGCGGCGACTCCGGTGCGGTGAGGGCGTGGTGCAGCAGCGGCAGGTACCGGCTGTCGACCTGGAGGAAGACCGGCTGCCCGGCGCCGGGTGCCAGGTAGGCGGTGGCGGCCCAGTCGTGGTCGTGCCAGGTGTCCGGCTCGGGGGCCCGGAAGGCCCCGCCGGCGGCCAGTACGACCGGGCCGGCGCCGTCGAGCTCGCGCGAGCCGAACTCGGCGCTCGCGGCGCCCGGTGTGACGCGGATCCCCCCGTTGACGTAGCGCGGCGGCCAGCCGGGGCCGTCGGAGCGGGCCGAGCAGGGGATCCGGACCGGCTTGCCGGCGGCCAGCCGGCGCCGGGTGCGGGCCACGAACAGCCTGCGGACGAACCCGTCCGCGAACAGTGCCATCAGCTCGCCGGCGATCTCTCCCACGCGGTGCCCCCTCGGTGTGCGGTGTCGCCCCAGTCTGTGCGGGGGCGGGGGCCGGCCGGGAGCGCCGAAAGGATGGCGGGCCGGCGACGAAAGTCGACGGATCCGCAGCGGGGGCCGGGCGGAAAGTCGACGGACCCGCGCCAGGGGGGGAGAGGCGCGGGTCCGTCCAATGACCGTCCGGGCCCTGGGGGGGTGAGGGCACTGGGGACGGCCAGCTTGTGGAGTTGTTACTCGGTGGGCCCATCGGGCCCGGGGGTGACGAGGAGGTCAGATCCCCATCGGGTGCCAGACCGTCTTCGTCTCCAGGAACGAGAGTAGCCGGTCGGTACCGGGAGCATTGGTCCAGTCCTGGGCGAACGGGTCCAGCTCCGGACGGACCACCCTCTTCAGGGTATCCGCGGCGGCGGCTTCCAGCGCGCCCGCCGCGCCGGGACCGTCGGCGGCGATGGCGCCGGTGAGGTCCACCGCGTTGACGTCCTGGTGCGAGGCCAGGGTGGGCGCGATGTCGGCGGTCCGGCCCGAGATGATGTTGACCACGCCGCCGGGGACGTCCGAGGTGGCCAGCACCTCGCCCAGCGACAGGGCCGGCAGCGGGGCGTCCGCGGCCGCCGCGACCACCACGGTGTTGCCCGTGGCGATGGCGGGCGCGATCACCGAGACCAGGCCGAGCAGCGAGTGCCCGTAACCGGCCTGCGGGGCGACGATCCCGACCACACCGGTCGGCTCCGGGGTGGAGAGGTTGAAGAACGGCCCGGCGACCGGGTTGGCGCCGCCCGCGATCTGGGCGACCTTGTCGGTCCAGCCCGCGTACCAGACCCAGCGGTCGATGGCGGCGTCCACCAGGGCGGCGGCCTTCTTCGGGCCGACGCCCTCGGAGAGCGCCACCTCGGCGGCGAACTGCTCGCGCCGGCCCTGCAGCATCTCGGCGACGCGGTACAGCACCTGGCCGCGGTTGTACGCGGTGGTGCCGGCCCAGCCCTTGACGGCCGCGCGGGCCGCCAGCACGGCGTCCCGGGCGTCCTTGCGGGTGCCGAGCGGGGCGTTGGCCAGCCACTCGCCCTTCGAGTCCGTCACCTCGTACACCCGCCCGCTCTCGGAGCGCGGGAACTTCCCGCCGACGTACAGCTTGTAGGTCTTGAGGACATCAAGACGGCTCACGACATCAGACATCGAGGTAGGCCTCCAGACCGTGGCGGCCACCTTCGCGGCCGTAACCCGACTCCTTGTAGCCGCCGAACGGCGAGGTCGGGTCGAACTTGTTGAAGGTGTTGGCCCAGACCACGCCGGCCTTGAGCCTGTTGGCGGTCCAGAGGATGCGCGAGCCCTTCTCCGTCCAGATGCCGGCGGAGAGGCCGTACGGGGTGTTGTTGGCCTTGTCGACCGCCTCGGCCGGGGTGCGGAAGGTCAGCACCGACAGGACCGGCCCGAAGATCTCCTCCTGGGCGATCCGGTGGGCCTGGCTGACGCCGGTGAAGACGGTCGGCCTGAACCAGAAGCCGGTGCCGGGCAGCTCGCAGGCGGGCGACCAGCGCTCGGCGCCCTCGGCCTCGCCGGCGTCGGTCAGCGCGGTGATCCGGGCCAGCTGGGCGGCCGAGTTGATGGCGCCGATGTCGGTGTTCTTGTCCAGCGGGTCGCCGACCCGCAGGGTGCCCATCCGGCGCTTCAGGGCGTCCAGCAGCTCGTCGTGGATCGACTCCTGGACCAGCAGGCGCGAACCCGCGCAGCAGACGTGGCCCTGGTTGAAGAAGATGCCGTTGACGATGCCCTCGACCGCCTGGTCGATCGGCGCGTCGTCGAAGACGATGTTCGCGGCCTTGCCGCCGAGCTCCAGCGAGAGCTTCTTGCGGGTGCCCGCGATCTGCTTGGCGATCGCCCGGCCGACCGGGGTGGAGCCGGTGAAGGCGACCTTGTTGACGTCCGGGTGCGAGGTGAGCGCGGCGCCGGTGCGGCCGTCACCGGTGACGATGTTGACGACACCCTTCGGCAGGCCCGCCTGGCGGCAGATCTCGGCGAAGCGCAGCGCGGTCAGCGGGGTGGTCTCGGCCGGCTTCAGCACCACGGTGTTGCCGGTGGCCAGCGCCGGGGCGATCTTCCACGCCAGCATCAGCAGCGGGAAGTTCCAGGGGATGACCTGGCCGGCCACGCCCAGCGGGCGCGGGTTCGCGCCGTAGCCGGCGAAGTCGAGCTTGTCGGCCCAGCCCGCGTAGTAGAAGAAGTGCGCGGCGACCAGCGGCAGGTCGACGTCGCGGGTCTCGCGGATCGGCTTGCCGTTGTCGATCGACTCCAGCACGGCCAGCTCGCGGCTGCGCTCCTGGATGATCCGGGCGATCCGGAACAGGTACTTGGCGCGCTCGCTGCCGGGCAGCGCCGACCAGTCGGTGAAGGCCCTGCGGGCGGCGGCGACCGCGCGGTCGACGTCCTCCTCGGTGCCCTGGGCGAACTCGGCGAGCACCTGCTCGGTGGCCGGGTTGACCGTCTTCAGGGCCTCGCTGCCGGAGGAGTCGACGAACTCGCCGCCGATGAAGTGGCCGTACGAGGTGGCGATGTCACCCGCGGCGGCGGGGGACTCGGGCGCCGGGGCGTAGCTGAAGAGGCCGCCGGTCGGCTGGGCCGCGGGCTCCTCGATGTTCTTCTTCTTGGCCATGGTGATCAGTCCACCGTCACGTAGTCGGGGCCGGAGTACCGTCCGGTGGTCAGCTTCTGACGCTGCATCAGCAGATCGTTGAGCAGGCTGGAGGCGCCGAAGCGGAACCAGTGCGGGGTCAGCCAGTCGTCGCCGAGGGTCTCGTTGACCATCACCAGGTACTTCATGGCGTCCTTGGTGGTCTTGATGCCACCGGCGGGCTTCACGCCGACCTGGACGCCGGTCTGCGCCTTGAAGTCGCGGACGGCCTCCAGCATCAGCAGGGTGACCGGCGGGGTCGCGTTGACGGCGACCTTGCCGGTGGAGGTCTTGATGAAGTCGGCGCCGGCCAGCATCGCCAGCCAGGAGACGCGGCGCACGTTGTCGTACGTCTGCAGCTCGCCGGTCTCGAAGATCACCTTGAGGTGGGCGGCGGTGCCGTCGGGGCGCTTGCACGCCTCCTTGACGGCGACGATCTCGTTGAAGACGTCCAGGTAGCGGCCGGAGAGGAAGGCACCCCGGTCGATCACCATGTCGATCTCGTCGGCGCCGGCCGCGACCGCGTCGGCGGTGTCGGCGAGCTTGACCGGGAGCGCGGCGCGCCCGGCGGGGAAGGCGGTGGCGACGGAGGCGACCTGGATGTCGGTGCCGCGCAGGGCGTCCTTCGCGGTGGCGACCATGTCCGGATAGACACAGATGGCGGCGACGCGCGGGGTGGCCGGGTCGGACGGATCCGGGGTCCGGCCCTTGGCGCACAGCGCGCGCACCTTGCCGGCGGTGTCCGCGCCTTCGAGGGTGGTCAGGTCGATCATCGAGATGGCCAGGTCGATGGCGTACGCCTTCGCCGAGGTCTTGATCGAGCGGGTACCGAGAGTGGCGGCGCGCGCCTCCAGGCCGACCTGGTCGACGCCGGGCAGGCCGTGCAGGAAGCGGCGGAGCGAGGCCTCGGACGCCGCAACGTCCTCAAGACCGCTGCCCGCAGCGCCGGGGGCATTGGCTGCAAGAGTGGACATAGTCACCACACCAGCATATCTACGCGCGTAGCCAACCGCTAGGGGGCCCGCTTTTCGATGCCGGACCGAGATCTCGGCCCGGTGGGCCCGGCCCGGGAGCGGCTCGCGGCGGGGGAGTGGCCGGGGAGTGGCGGGAGAAACGGCGGGGGAACGACGGGAAGCGGCGGGGCCCGCCGCCGGGCCGGGGGCGACGGCCGGGGCCACCACGGTGATCGCCACCCCTGTAGATCACGGGGTGCATGGGGCAGAATCGTCGCCATGACCGAATCCGACGGCAAGCCCCACCAGGGCTCGGCCGGCTCCGACGGGGAGCCCGTGTACGCCGACCGCGTGTACCGCTCCATTCCCGGTGTGATCTCCGGTGTGCTCCTGCTGGCCGTGGCCGGGTGGCTGATCGGGGACGCGGTGCTGAACGGGACGGGCAGGACCCCGTACGTCGCGCTGGCCGCGGTACCGGTGTTCGCCTTCCCGGTGATCGCCTACACGCTGCGGCCGGCCGTGCGGGTGAACGACCGCCGGCTGGTCGTGCGCAACCCGCTGCGGACGATCACCGCGCCGTGGGCGGCCGTGGACGCCCTGCGCGCGGGGTACTCGGTGGAGCTGCTGGCCGGGGGCCACAAGTACCAGGTGTGGGCCGTGCCGGTGTCGCTGCGCCAGCGCAAGCGGGCCAACCGGATCCAGCAGCGCGGCGGCGGGCAGCAGCACGCCTCCCGGCTGGGCACGGCCTTCGGGCGGCCGGCGCCGTCGGTGGTCGAGGGCGCGCCGGACCCGAACCGGGCCTGGTCCGACCAGGTGGTCGCGATCCTCCAGGAGACCGCCGAGCGGAACGCGGGCCGCCCCGACGCGGCAGGCCCGCTGGTCGTGCGGTGGTGCTGGTGGATCATCGCGCCGACCCTGCTCGGTCTGGTCGCGCTGATCGCCGCGATCGTCGCCTGAGCACGCCGAGGAGCACGCCGAAGGGGCCCGCCGGGAACGGCGGGCCCCTTCGGCATGCGCGGGTGGATCAGGCGTCGATGCCGGCGGCCGCGGCCAGGTCGCGCTTGATCGCGCCCAGCAGCTCGGCGGCGCGCTCCCGGGCGGGGGCCAGGTCGGCGGCCGAACCGACCGGGAGGACGACCTCCAGGTAGCACTTCAGCTTGGGCTCGGTGCCGGACGGCCGGACCACGATCCGGGCCGAGCGGACGCCCTCGCCGGCCAGGTAGTAGCGCAGGCCGTCGGTGGGCGGCAGGTCGGCGGAGCCGGCGGTCAGGTCGTCGGCCCGGGTGACCGTCAGGCCGGCCAGCACGGTCGGCGGCCGCTCGCGCAGGCGCTGCATCGCCTCCGCGATCAGCGCGAGGTCCTCCACCCGGACGGAGAGCTGGTCGGTGGCGTGCAGGCCGTGCTCCAGCGCCAGGTCGTCCAGCAGGTCGGCCAGGGTGCGGCCGGACCGCTTGAGGGTCGCGGCCAGCTCGGCGACCAGCAGGGCGGCGGTGATGCCGTCCTTGTCGCGCACGCCCTGCGGGTCGACGCAGTAGCCCAGCGCCTCCTCGAAGCCGTAGCGCAGGCCGTCGGCGCGGGCGATCCACTTGAAGCCGGTCAGCGTCTCGGCGTAGCCCAGCCCGGCCGCCTCGGCGATCCGGCCGAGCAGGGTGGAGGAGACGATGGTGGTGGCGAAGGTGCCGGTGGCCCGCTTGGCGACCAGCGCGGCGCCCAGCAGCGCGCCCACGTCGTCGCCGCGCAGCATGCGCCAGCCGGTGCCGTCGCCGTCGGCGGTGCCGTTGGCCGGGACGGCCACCGCGCAGCGGTCGGCGTCCGGGTCGTTGGCGATGACGATGTCCGGGCCGACCGCGGCGGCGGTGCGGAAGGCGAGGTCCATCGCCCCCGGCTCCTCCGGGTTGGGGAAGGCCACGGTCGGGAAGTCCGGGTCGGGCTCGGCCTGTTCGGCGACCACGGTGGGCGCGGGGAAGCCGGCCCGGTCGAAGGCGGCGACCAGGGTGTCCCGGCCGACGCCGTGCATCGGGGTGTAGACGACGGCCAGGTCGCGCGGGCTGTGCGGGTCCACGATGGACACGGCGCGGGCCAGGTAGGCGTCCACGACGTCCTCGCCGACGACGTCCCAGCCGTCCTCGGCGAGCGGGACCTCGGCGAGCGAGCCGATCGCGTCGATCTCGGCGGCGATCCCGGCGTCGGCCGGCGGGACGATCTGCGAGCCGTCGCCCAGGTAGACCTTGTAGCCGTTGTCCTGCGGCGGGTTGTGGCTGGCGGTCACGGTGACGCCGGCGGCCGCGCCGAGGTGGCGGACCGCGAAGGCGAGCACCGGGGTGGGCAGCGCGCGCGGCAGCAGGGCGGCCCGCAGGCCGGCGCCGACCACCACGGCGGCGGTGTCCCGGGCGAAGTCGAAGGACTTGTGCCGGGCGTCGTAGCCGATGACGACGAGGTCGCCCAGGTTCTCCTTCTTCACGTACGCCACCAGGCCGGCGGCGGCCCGGATCACCACGGCGCGGTTCATCCGCATCGGGCCCGCGCCCAGCTCGCCGCGCAGGCCGGCGGTGCCGAACTGGAGGCGGTCGGAGAACCGCTCGGCCAGTCGCGACCAGGCGAGCTTGCTGTCCGACTCGGCGTCCGGGCCCTCGGCCGCGGCCAGCAGCGCGGCCAGCTCCTCGCGGGTCTGCGGGTCGGGGTCCTCGGCCAGCCAGGTCCGGGCCCGGGCGAGGAGATCGGTGGTGGGTGCCTGCGTCATGGCTGCGACTCCATGGGGAAGTGCGTCGGTTCGGTCGGCCGGAGGGTTCCGCGAGAGTGGGGCGCGCATGCGGACGGGGCCCGCGGGCGGGTGTGATCAGCGGATCACAGCCGCCCGCGAACCCCGTCGCTCACGATTGTGCGTCAGAGCCGGATCAGATCCGCTCAAGGACCTTCGCGAGCAGCGCGCCCATGCGCTCGGCGGAGGCCTTGCCGGCCTCCAGCACCTCGGCGTGGTTGAGCGGCTCACCGGTGATGCCGGCCGCCAGGTTGGTGACCAGCGAGATGCCGAGCACCTCGGCGCCGGCCTCGCGGGCGGCGATGGCCTCCAGCGTGGTGGACATGCCGACCAGCTCGCCACCGATCACCCGGGCCATGTGGACCTCGGCCGGGGTCTCGTAGTGCGGGCCGCGGAACTGCACGTAGACGGCCTCGTCGAGGGTGGAGTCCACCTCGCGGCAGAGCTCGCGCAGCCGCTTGGAGTAGAGGTCCGTCAGGTCGACGAAGTTGGCGCCGACGATCGGGGAGTCCGCGGTCAGGTTGATGTGGTCGCTGATCAGGACCGGCTGGCCGGGGACCCAGCCGTCGCGCAGACCGCCGCAGCCGTTGGTCAGCACGATGATGCCGCAGCCGGCGGCGGCGGCGGTGCGCACGCCGTGGACCACCGTGGCCACGCCGTGGCCCTCGTAGTAGTGGTTGCGGCCCAGGAAGATCAGGGCGCGCTTGTCGCCGATCTTCACCGAGCGGATCGTGCCGGCGTGGCCGGCCACGGCGGGGGCGGGGAAGCCCGGGAGGTCGGTGACCGGGAACTCCGCCACGGTCTCACCGAGGGCGTCGGCGGCCGGCACCCAGCCGGAGCCCATCACCAGGGCGACGTCGTGGCGCTCGGCGCCGGTCAGCTCGCGCAGGCGCTCGGCGGCGGCCTGGGCGGCGGCGTAGGGGTCGGCGGAGACGACCGACTGAGGAGATGCGTTCACAGGTCCGAGGATAGACGGGAATCGGCTACGCGCGTAGAAGATCCCGGTACGACGTGCCGGATCGTTACCCGGGTGGCGTGAAAGTACAGCTCGCAGGCCTGCTTACGGCGGCCCGGGTGGGAGCAAGCTACAGCCGTCCGGCGCCGCGCGGCCGCCGCCGGGCCGGGCGGGCGCCGAGCCGCGCGCCGGCCCGGGGCGGCGGCGCGGGCCGGGGGGAGTCGGGGGTGCGGCGGTGCCGCGCGGGCCCGGAGGTCAGCAGGGGCGGCGGCGCAGGTCCAGGACGTAGTCGTGCGGCGCCCCGGCGCTCTCCGCCGCGTCGGCGACCAGGCCCAGGTAGCGGGCGGCGGGCAGGCCGCCCTCGTAGTCGTTGAGCACGTACGTCCAGACCGGGATGTCGCCGTCCAGGGTGTGCGCGCGCAGCTTGATCTTGCGGTAGATGCCGAGCTGGACGCCCTCCCAGCGGTCCAGGCCCTCCTCGTCCATCGGCGCGACGTCGTAGAGCGAGACGAAGACCTGCTCCTTCTCGTCCTCGACCACGGTGGCCAGCGAGCCCTCCCAGCCGAGCTGCTCGCCGCCGAAGGTGAGCCGCCAGCCGTCCAGCCACCCGGTACCGCGCAGCGGGGAGTGCGGAGCGCGGCGGGTCATCTGCCGAGCATCGAGGTTGGTGGCATACGCGGCGTAGAGGGGCATGGGGTGCAGCCTACGGCGACTGGGCGATCGGACAGAAGCCCCGACCCCGGCGTGGCAGCGCGCTCGGCATACGGGACAATGGTGGACGTGACTCGGATCGTGATCATCGGTGGCGGACCCGGCGGCTACGAGGCGGCGCTCGTCGCCTCCCAGCTCGGCGCGGAGGTGACCGTCGTCGACCGCGACGGTCTGGGCGGATCGGCGGTGCTCACGGACTGCGTGCCGTCGAAGACCCTGATCGCGACCGCGGAGGTGATGACGACCTTCGACAGCTCGTACGAAGAGCTGGGCATCATCGTCGCCGACGACACCCCACCGCTGGAGCGGCAGGCCCGGGTGGTCGGCGTGGACCTCGGCAAGGTCAACCGACGCGTCAAGCGCCTCGCCATCGCGCAGTCCCATGACATCACCCAGTCGGTGACCCGGGCCGGGGTCACCGTGCTGCGCGGCCGGGGCCGGCTCGGCGGCGGCGGGCAGGCCGCGGACGGCTCCCGCGAGGTGCTGGTGGACGCGCCCGACGGCAGCGTCCAGTCGCTGCACGCCGACGCGGTGCTGATCGCCACCGGCGCGCACCCGCGCGAGCTGCCGGACGCCCAGCCGGACGGCGAGCGGATCCTGACCTGGACCCAGGTGTACGACCTGGAGGAGCTGCCGGCCGAGCTGATCGTGGTCGGCTCCGGCGTGACCGGTGCCGAGTTCGCCGGCGCCTACCAGGCGCTCGGTTCCAAGGTCACCCTGGTGTCGAGCCGCGACCGGGTGCTGCCGGGCGAGGACCCGGACGCCGCCGAGGTGCTGGAGGAGGTCTTCCGCCGCCGCGGCATGAACGTGATGGGCCGCAGCCGGGCCGAGACGGTCAAGCGGGTCGGCGACCACGTCGAGGTGACGCTCTCCGACGGCAAGGTGATCAGGGGCACGCACTGCCTGATGGCGGTCGGCTCGATCCCCAACACCGCCGAGATGGGCCTGGAGGAGGCGGGGGTGAAGCTCAACGACTGGGGTCAGATCAAGGTCGACCGGGTCTCCCGCACCAGTGCCCCCGGCGTGTACGCGGCCGGTGACTGCACCGGCGTCTTCATGCTCGCCTCGGTGGCGGCCATGCAGGGCCGGATCGCGATGTACCACGCGCTCGGCGACGCGGTGCAGCCGCTGAACCTGAAGACCGTGGCCTCCAACGTCTTCACCGACCCGGAGATCGCCACCGTCGGCTACACCGCCGCCGACGTGAGTTGCGGCAAGATGGACGCGGTCGAGGTCAAGCTGCCGCTGCGGGGCAACCCGCGGGCCAAGATGCAGGGCATCCGGGACGGCTTCGTGAAGCTGTTCTGCCGCCCGGGCACCGGCATCGTGGTCGGCGGCGTGGTGGTCGCCCCGCGCGCCAGCGAGCTGATCCACCCGATCGCGCTCGCGGTGGACGCCAATCTGACGGTCGAACAGGTGGCCAGCGCCTTCACCGTCTACCCGTCCGTCTCCGGCTCGACCGCCGAGGCCGCCCGGCAGCTGCACATCCGCAAGCGGGCCGACGGCGAATCCTGAGCACCGGACGCGCAGTTGGGGGCGGCTGCCGGTCGGCGGCCGCCCTTCGCGCGGGCGGGTCCGTCACCCGGACGGCGGGCGCAGTCCCGGGTTGCTGACGGCGCGTATTGTACGGTCACGCGCCGCTCGTGCGTGAGCAATTCCCGCTACTAGCTGCAAACGCCTGAAAGCAGACGGTCACGCAGGTTACCGTCGGTTCTGTGTTTGCAGCAGAACGTCGCCAGTTGATCCTCGAAATGGTGCGCGCCAACGGAGCTGTGTCGCTCCGCGAACTGGCCCGCGTCGTCCAGACCTCCGAAGTGACCGTACGTCGTGACGTACGGGCACTCGAGGCAGAAGGGCTCCTCGACCGCCGGCACGGCGGCGCGGTGCTCCCCGGCGGCTTCAGCCGCGAACCCGGCTATCCGCAGAAGACCCACCTCTCCGCGGCCGAGAAGAGCGCCATCGCCGATCTCGCCGCGGGCCTGGTGGAGGAGGGTGACGCGGTGGTGGTCGGCGCCGGTACCACCACGCAGGAGCTGGCCCGCCGACTGGCCCGGGTGCCCGGGCTGACGGTGGTCACCAACTCCCTGCTGGTCGCGCAGGCGCTGGCGCACGCCAACCGGGTGGAGGTGGTGATGACCGGCGGCACCCTGCGGGGTTCCAACTACGCCCTGGTGGGCAGTGGCGCCGAGCAGTCGCTGCACGGGCTGCGGGTCTCCAAGGCGTTCATCTCCGGCAGTGGACTGACCGCCGAGCGCGGACTGTCGACCACGAACATGCTCTCCGCGAGCGTGGACCGGGCTCTGGTGCAGTCGGCTGCCGAGGTCATCGTCCTCGCCGACCACACCAAGCTCGGCGCGGACACCATGTTCCAGACCGTCCCGACCGAGACCATCACCCGGCTGGTCACCGACGAGCACGCCGCCGCCGACGACACCACCGCCCGCGAGCTGGACGCGCTCGCCGACTGCGGGGTGCAGATCGACCTGGCGCCGCTCAGCGCGGCGCCGACCGGGGACGCCCCCGTGCACGGCACCGGCAGCGGGCCCGTCCACCAGACCCAGCCCGGCCCGCTGGCCCGGCGCGCGGCCCCGCCGCCCGGCGGTGCCCCGCTGCCCGGTCAGCGTCGCCCCGGCGCGCACGGCGGCCCCGGTGGGCCGGGCGGCCCCATGCCGGCCCGGCTCGCCGAGCTGGGGGCCGTCCCGCGCGGGCGCTGACGCCGCCACCGGGCGGGCGCCGTGCCGGTGGCGGCGCCGACCGGTACCGCCGTCGCGGGGCCGGAAACGGAACCGGTCCGCACACCCCGAGGGGCGTACGGACCGGTCCGGCGGCCTGAGCCGTCAGTCCTTGATCTCGCAGAGCGCGGCGCCGCTGCTGACGCTGCCGCCGACCTCGGCCTTGAGGCCGACCACGGTGCCCGCCTTGTGGGCGTTCAGCGGCTGCTCCATCTTCATCGCCTCCAGGACGACGATCAGCTCGCCCTCGGCGACGACCTGGCCCTCCTCGACGGCGACCTTGACGATGGTGCCCTGCATCGGCGAGGCCAGGGTGTCACCGCTGACCGCCGAGCCGGCCTTCTTGGCACCGACCCGGCGCTTGGCCTTGGCCGCACCGCCGGTGGCGGCCGCCGGGGACGCGACGCCCAGCGAGGACGGCAGCGAGACCTCGATCCGCTTGCCGCCCACCTCGACCACCACGGTCTCGCGGCCCTCGGCCTCCTCGCCCTCGCCGGGCGCACCGGCGAACGCGGGGATGGTGTTCTGGAACTCGGTCTCGATCCACCGGGTGAAGACCGTGAACGGTCCGTCGCCGCCGTGCACCTCGGGCGCGAACGCCGGGTCCGTCACGACCGCGCGGTGGAACGGGATGGCCGTGGCCATGCCCTCGACCTTGAACTCGGCCAGCGCCCGGGCGGCGCGCTGCAGCGCCTGCTTGCGGGTGGTGCCGGTGACGATCAGCTTGGCGAGCAGCGAGTCCCAGGCGGGGCCGATGACCGAGCCGGTCTCGACGCCCGCGTCCAGCCGGACGCCGGGGCCGGACGGCGGCGCGAACAGCGTCACCGTGCCGGGCGCGGGCAGGAAGCCGCGGCCCGGGTCCTCGCCGTTGATGCGGAACTCGATCGAGTGACCCCGCACCTCCGGGTCGTCGTACCCGAGCTCCTCGCCGTCGGCGATCCGGAACATCTCGCGGACCAGGTCGATCCCGGTGACCTCCTCGGAGACCGGGTGCTCGACCTGGAGGCGGGTGTTGACCTCCAGGAAGGAGATCAGCCCGTCCTGGGAGACCAGGAACTCGCAGGTCCCGGCGCCGACGTAGCCGGCCTCCTTGAGGATGGCCTTGGAGGCCCGGTACAGCTCGGCGTTCTGCTCGGGGGTGAGGAACGGCGCGGGCGCCTCCTCGACGAGCTTCTGGTGCCGGCGCTGCAGCGAGCAGTCACGGGTGGAGACGACCACCACGTTGCCGTGCTGGTCGGCCAGGCACTGGGTCTCGACGTGCCGGGGGTTGTCCAGGTACCGCTCGACGAAACACTCGCCGCGACCGAAGGCGGCGACCGCCTCGCGAACCGCGGACTCGTAGAGCTCCGGGATCTCCTCCAGCGTGCGGGCGACCTTGAGGCCGCGGCCGCCACCGCCGAACGCCGCCTTGATGGCGACCGGGAGGCCGTGCTCCTGGGCGAAGACGACGACCTCGTCGGCGCCCGAGACCGGGTCCGGCGTGCCGGCGACCAGTGGGGCACCGGCGCGCTGCGCCACGTGCCGGGCGGTGACCTTGTCACCGAGGTCGCGGATGGCCTGCGGGGGCGGGCCGATCCAGGTCAGGCCCGCGTCGAGGACGGCCTGGGCGAACTCGGCGTTCTCCGACAGGAAGCCGTAGCCGGGGTGGACGGCGTCCGCCCCCGAGTCGGCGGCGGCCTTCAGGACCTTCGCGATGTCGAGGTAGCTGGTACCGGGGGTGTCGCCGCCCAGCGCGTAAGCCTCGTCGGCCGCGCGGACGTGCAGCGCATCCCGGTCCGGCTCGGCGTAGACGGCGACGCTGGCGATACCGGCGTCCGAGCAGGCCCGGGCGACGCGGACGGCGATTTCTCCGCGGTTGGCGATGAGCACCTTGCGCACTGTGGCTCCCTTCTTGAACCTGGTCGAGTTTATGGATTTCTGGGTGGTACCGGCGAGTAGCCCCAGGTTGTGAACTATCCCACACGGAGGGTGATGCGTTCGGGGACCCGATCCGTGACCCGGTCGGGGTCTTCCCAGGTGGGTGCCGGTGCCGTCGCCGGGAGCCGTCCCGTGCGGACGGTGACGGGGCGGCGCGGCGACGCGGTGGCCTTGGCCACACTCACCCCGCGGGGGCCGCGGAGGCGGCCCGCTCGCGGGCCGGCGCGGTGATGTCGGCGGCCAGTTCCACCACATCGGGGCCGTAGGCCTTCGGGTTGACGACCTTCAGGACCAGGGCGAACGAACCGTCCTCACCGTACCGGCGGGCGAGCCGGCGGTGGTTGGCGACGAGGTAGCGGACGCCGGCGTGGTTGGCGATGCCGGTCTGGCCGGATATCAGGAAGACCGGGCGTCCGCCCTCGGGGGTGGCGAGGCGCGCCAGCAGGGCGTAGACCTCGGTGTCCCAGTCGACGGTGAAGGTCCGGTCGCCCACCACGATGACGTTGTTCGGGCCCTCCGAGCCGTTGGTGACCGTCACTCCGGGCAGCCCCCAGGCCAGGTGGGCGGCCATCCGCTCGTTGCTGCTGGGGCCGCCGAAGCAGAACTCGGTCTTGGTGCCCAGGCCGCGGTGGACGGCGTCGTGCGCGACCAGGTCGGTCCGCGCGTCGCACTCCTTCACCAGGGCGGCCAGCTCCATCAGCGCGTAGGCGTCGCGCCGGGTGACCGTCCGGGCGTGCGCCCCGACCCCGACGCTGCGGTTCACCACGATCAGGCACTCGCTGCCGGCCGGCAGGCCGAAGAAGGCGCGGACCCGCTCCAGCCGCCGGCGGCGGCGCAGGTTCTGCGCGAGCCAGGCGAGCGCGGCACTGATCGCGCTCGCCACCAGCCCCAGCAGCACGTTGAGCAGACTGTCGGTCATCGGCCTGTCCCCTCCCCGTTCGAACGGCGGCGGTCAGCCTAGCGGGCTCCCGCGAGGGCCACGGGGACGGCCGGTGAGGGGACCGGTCGGTCCTCGTGGCGGGTGCCGGCGGCGGATCAGGCCCAGAGGTCGGTGATCCGGACGCCGAGGTCGGCGAGCAGCCGGCGGAGCAGCGGCAGGGAGAGGCCGATGACGTTGCCCGGGTCGCCGTCGATGCCCTCGACGAACGGCGCCGAGCGGCCGTCCAGGGTGAACGCGCCGGCCACGTGCAGCGGCTCGCCGGAGGCGATGTAGGCGGCGACCTCGTCGTCGTCCGGGGTGCCGAAGCGGACGGTGGTGGAGGCGGTGGCCGAGGACTGCTCGCCGGTGGCGGTGTCGATCACGCAGTGCCCGGTGCGCAGCACCCCGGACCGGCCGCGCATCGCCTGCCAGCGGACGAGGGCCTCGGCGGCGTCGGCGGGCTTGCCGAGCGCCTGCCCGTCCAGCTCCAGCACCGAGTCGCAGCCGATCACCAGCTCGCCGCCGGTCAGCTCGGCGGCGACCGCCTTGGCCTTGGCCTCGGCGAGGACGAGGGCGAGCTCGGCGGGGCTCGCGGCGGTGATCGCGTCCTCGTCGACGCCGCTGACCACCACGCGCGGGTCGAGGCCCGCCTGGCGCAGCAGCCCGAGGCGGGCGGGGGAGGCGGAGGCGAGGACGAGGGCGCGGCGGTCGGTCATGCCCACCAGGGTAGGGGGTGGCCGCCGTCGCTCCGCCCGCCCGCCGGAGGCCGGGGGCCGGTTCGGGCGCCGGTCAGACCATCACCGGTCAGACCATCAGCAGGACGGCGATCAGCAGGAGGCAGGCCGCGAGCACATGGCCGGCGCGGCGGAGCCTCTCCTGCAGTCGGCGGGCCTCCGGGGAGGGCTCGTCGCGGGGGTCGGACCAGAGCACCTGTCCAGGGTGCGTCGCGCCGCCGCGGTGACGCCTGAGTACGCGTACTCAGCTTTCGGGGCAATCCGGGCGCGCGAAGGGGGTGGGACGCCGGACGGGCCGGCCTCCCACCCCCTCCCGGCGGTGCTAGCCGGCCCAGCCCGAGGTGCGCCAGGCGTTGACGCCCGGGCGGGGGGTGGCGCGCAGCCGGCGGGCGCGGTCGTTCCAGGCGGAGTCCGGGCCGGCGCCGGCCCGGCGGGCCGCCTCGGCGGCCGCCTGCGCGGCGGCGGCCCGGGACTGGACCACCGCCAGGACGGTGGCCAGCTCCTCGGGGGTCGGCTGCCCGTGTAGCACGTGGATCGGGGCCATGGCTCAATCCTCTCGCGGCAGCGCTTACAGGGGGATGTTTCCGTGCTTCTTCGGCGGCAGCACCTCACGCTTGCCGCGCAGCGCGCGCAGCCCGCGGACGATGTGCCGGCGGGTGTCGCTCGGCGCGATGACGGCGTCCACGTAGCCGCGCTCGGCGGCCAGGTACGGGTTGAGCAGGGTGTCCTCGTACGCGGAGACCAGCTCGGCCCGGCGGGCGTCGACGTCGGCGCCCGCGGCGGCGGCCTCGGCCAGCTCGCGCCGGTAGACGATGTTGGCCGCGCCCTGCGCGCCCATCACCGCGATCTGCGCGGTCGGCCAGGCCAGGTTGAGGTCGGCGCCCAGGTGCTTGGAGCCCATGACGTCGTACGCGCCGCCGAAGGCCTTGCGGGTGATCACGGTGATCATCGGCACGGTGGCCTCGGCGTAGGCGTAGATCAGCTTGGCGCCGCGGCGGATGATGCCGTCCCACTCCTGCTCGGTGCCGGGCAGGAAGCCGGGCACGTCCACGAAGGTGATCACCGGGATGTTGAAGCTGTCGCAGGTCCGGATGAACCGGGCGGCCTTCTCGCTGGCGTTGATGTCCAGGCAGCCGGCCAGGTCCATCGGCTGGTTGCCGACGATGCCGACCGGGTGGCCCTCGACCCGGCCGAAGCCGGTGATGATGTTGCCCGCGTACAGCGCCTGGGTCTCCAGGAACTCGCCGTCGTCCAGGACGTGCTCGATCACCGTGTGCATGTCGTACGGCTGGTTCGCCGAGTCCGGCACGAGGGTGTCGAGTTCGAGGTCCTCGTCGGTGACGGAGAGGTCCGCCTCCTCGGGGAAGGCCGGCGGGTCGGAGAGGTTGTTGGAGGGCAGGTACGAGAGCAGGCTCTTGACGTACTCGATCGCCTCCTTCTCGTCCGCGGCCAGGTAGTGCGCGTTGCCGGACTTGGTGTTGTGGGTGCGCGCGCCGCCCAGCTCCTCCATGCCGACGTCCTCACCGGTGACGGTCTTGATCACGTCCGGGCCGGTGATGAACATGTGCGAGGTCTGATCGGCCATCACCACGAAGTCGGTGATCGCGGGCGAGTACACCGCGCCGCCCGCGCAGGGGCCCATGATCAGCGAGATCTGCGGGACGACCCCGGAGGCGTGCACGTTGCGGCGGAAGATCTCGCCGTACAGGCCGAGCGAGACCACGCCCTCCTGGATCCGGGCGCCGCCGGAGTCGTTGATGCCGATGACCGGGCAGCCGGTCTTCAGCGCGAAGTCCATCACCTTGACGATCTTCTCGCCGAACACCTCGCCGAGCGAGCCGCCGAAGACGGTGAAGTCCTGCGCGAAGACGGCGACCTGACGGCCGTCGACGGTGCCGTAGCCGGTCACCACGCCGTCGCCGTACGGGCGGTTCTTCTCCTGGCCGAAGTTGGTCGAGCGGTGCCGGGCGAACTCGTCGAACTCCACGAAGGAGCCCTCGTCCATCAGCTCGACGACGCGCTCACGCGCGGTCAGCTTCCCCTTGGCGTGCTGCTTCTCCACGGCCTTGGCGGAGCCGGAGTGCACCGCCTCGTCGATCCTGCGCCGCAGGTCGGCGAGCTTGCCGGCGGTGGTGTGGGGGTCGTACGGGGCCTCGGTCATCGGGTGGGCTCTCCCTGATCCATGGGCCGCGGCCTGTTCGGTGGTACGCGCGTCTGGGCGGGGACACGCGCATGAGGGCAGGGCGGCGCAACGAACTACCGTCGAGTAGCGTAGCCAGCGCCGGGGCTTTCCGGTTATGGCCAGCGACACAGTGTGTCAACGCCCGTTCTGCGGGACGATATGGCGGCCTACGGCCACCGCGCGGCGGGCGGGGCGGAACCCCTAGTCTCGTGGTCATGACCGACTCCGACACCCCCCGCCGCAGTGGACTGCGCGGCTTCGGCCACGCCGGGCCGTCGCCCTGGACCGATCTGGACCGGCCGCCGCTGGACGCCGAGGCGCTGCGCCGCGACCTCGTCCGGCCGGGCGGGTTCTGGACCGCGCTGGACGTCGTCACCGAGACCGGTTCCACCAACAGCGACCTCGCCGCCCGGGCCGGGGCCGGCGCGCCGCAGGGCGCCGTGCTGGTCGCCGAGGCGCAGAGCGCCGGGCGCGGGCGGCTGGAGCGGCAGTGGACGGCGCCGCCCCGGTCGGGGCTCTTCCTCTCGGTCCTGCTTCGCCCGGACGAGGTACCCGTCGAGCGGTACGGCTGGTTGCCGATCCTGGTCGGGGTCGCCGCGGCCGCCACGCTGAGCCGGGTCGCCGAGGTCGAGGTCGGCCTGAAGTGGCCCAACGACCTCCAGGTCACCGTCGACGGCGCGGAGCGCAAGCTCGGCGGCATCCTCACCGAGCTCAGCGGCGGGGCGGTGGTGGCCGGCCTCGGCCTCAACGTGTCGCTGCGCGAGGGCGAGCTGCCCGTCCCGACCGCCGCCTCGCTGCTGCTGGCCGGTGCCGCGGTGACCGACCGGTCCACCCTGCTCCGCGCGCTGCTGCGCGAGTTCGCCGTCCTCTACACCGAGTGGACGGCCGCGGCCGGCGACCCGCACGCCAGCGGTCTGCTGGCCGCCTACGCGGACCGGTGCACCACGCTCGGCCGTCCCGTCAAGGTCCACCTGCCGGGCGACCGCGAACTCGTCGGCGAGGCGGTGGCGATCGACGGCGACGGCCGGTTGGTGGTCCGCACCCCCGACGGTGCACGGCGTCCGGTGGGCGCGGGAGACGTCGTCCACGTGCGCCCCGAGCCGCGCTGAGCGGCACTCTTCACCTCTCCTTGACCCGGGCGGATGCTCCGGATCGCGGGATTCCGTGCGAACATTCCACCTGGCAGCAGTGTGAGGCGCGCCACTGCCCGGCGGGTGGCGGGCGCGTTCGGACAGGCAGGACACGAGGCAAGTGCGGCGACCGCACGGGGACGGACCGGTGGCAGAGGACGGCGGCAACGGCGGTACGGCGGGCTCCGACGACCAGACGGTCGCGCTCGACCTGGAACGCCTGATCCTGGACGCGCCACGCCGCTACACCCCGTACCAGGCCGCGCGGGCCGCCGACGTCCCGATGGAGCTGGCCACCCGCTTCTGGCGGGCCATGGGCTTCCCGGACATCGGGCAGTCCCGGGCGCTCACCGACGGCGACGTGATCGCGCTGCGCCGGCTCGCCGGTCTGGTGGAGTCGGGCCTGCTCAGCGAGCCGATGGCGATCCAGGTCGCCCGCTCGACCGGGCAGACCACCGCCCGGCTGGCCGGCTGGCAGATGGACACCTTCCTGGAGAACCTCACCCAGTCCGTCGAGCCCGGGCTGACCCGCGCCGACGTGGCCTACCCGCTGGTCGAGCTGCTGCTGCCGGAGCTGGAGCAGTTCCTGGTGTACGTCTGGCGCCGCCAGCTGGCCGCCGTCACCGGCCGGGTGGTGCAGGCCGCCGAGGACACCGAGATCACCAGCGGCCGGCTGGCCGTCGGCTTCGCCGACCTGGTCGGCTTCACCCGGCTCTCGCGCCGGCTGGAGGAGGAGGAGCTCGGCGAGCTGGTCGAGACCTTCGAGAACACCTGCTCCGACCTGATCGCCGGCCAGGGCGGCCGGGTGATCAAGACCCTCGGCGACGAGATCCTGTACGTCTCCGAGGACCCGGGGACGGCCGCCGAGATCGCGTTCAGCCTGATCGAGGCGCTGGCCGAGGACGACACCATCCCCGCGCTGCGGGTCGGCATGGCCTTCGGCACCGTCACCTCGCGGATGGGCGACGTCTTCGGCACCACGGTCAACCTGGCCAGCCGGCTCACCTCGATCGCCCCGAAGGACGCGGTGCTGATCGACGGCGAGTTCGCGGCCGCGCTGGAGCAGAACGGCAGTGTCGCCCCGGCCGACGCGGACGGGCCGGGGCTGGCCGAGGCGCTGTCGGCCGCCTCCGGACTGCCCGCCTCCGGGCTCCCGGTGCCGGCGCCGGACGCGGGGCGCCGGTTCAGCCTCCAGCCGATGTGGCGCCGGCCGGTGCGCGGGCTGGGGCTGGTCGAGCCGTGGCTGCTGTCGCGGCGGCCGCGCGGCGAGTAGCGGGCGCCGCCCCGTACCGCCGGGCTCCCGGAGGCCGCGGGGAGTACCCGGCCGCCCACGGGGTAGGCCGACGTCCGGGCAGGGCGCGGCGGAGTCCGGGCCGGCGGCACGGTCACCCGGCGGGGCCGGTGGCCGTCGTCCGAAAGCCGTACGGCTGAAACCGGTCCGGCCGGGCGGATCCGTGCGGGCAAACGGGGCATAACCGAGCGAAACCGCCCTAGTCTTGGTGCAGGCGGACGGGTCCGGTTCGCGGTGGGTGAGCCACCGCGCCGGACGGGACCGAGCACAGGGAACGGGGCGAGCCGGTGGGCAGTGAGGCGATCACGACGGACCGCGGTTGCGTGTGCGACCGCCCGGAGCTGCCGGCCGCCCCCGACCCGCGGCTGACGTCCGTGGTGGAGCTCGCCCAGGACATGGCGGGGGCGCTCACCCCGCTGGAGGCGGTCCGCGCGGCCGCCGTCCGCGCCACCGAGGCCCTCGGCGCCACCATGGCGGCCGTCTCGGTCTGGGACCGGGAGTCCGGCCGGCTGCGGGTCCTGGTCAACTACGGGGAGCTGGCGCCGGGCGAGGAGGAGCTGCCGGAGGACGAGTCCTACCCGGTGGCGGACTTCCCCGAGATCGTCACCTACCTGGAGGAGCGCTGGACCACCGGCCGGCTGCCCCGCGCCTGGCTGCAGAGCGCCGAGAACACCGAACTCCACGCCGGGCACGCCCACCCCACCGCCGGGGCCTACTGCCAGGAGCGGGCCGCCGCGCTGCGCCGGCGCGGCCGTGGCTGCTGCGTGGTCGCCCCGATCGTGCTGCACGGACAGGCCTGGGGGGAGCTCTACCTGGCCAGGTCCACCGGGGCGGCGGAGTTCACCGAGGGCGACGCCGAGTACGCCACTCTGCTCGCCGCCCAGATCTCGGCCGGGCTCGCGCAGACCGAACGCCTCGCCGACCTGCGCAAGCTCGCCTTCTCCGACCCGCTGACCGGGCTGGCCAACCGGCGGGCGGTGGACGCCCGGCTGGAGAGCGCGCTGGAGGCGCACAACCGCGACGGCACGGTGGTCTCGCTGGTGGTCTGCGACGTCAACGGCCTGAAGCGGGTCAACGACCAGCTCGGACACGAGATGGGCGACCGGCTGCTGGAGCGCTTCGCCCACCAGCTGTCGCTGGCCGCCGCCAGGCTGCCCGGCAGCCTCGCCGCCCGTCTCGGCGGCGACGAGTTCTGCCTGCTGGTGGAGGGCCAGAAGGCGGACGAGGTGGTCGCCGTCGCCGAGGAGCTGTGCGCGCGGGCCCTGGCGCTGGCCGAGGGCGAGGGCGTCGCCTGCGGGGTCGCCTCCACCGGGGACTCGATCGGCCCGGTCACCACGCCCGACCGGCTGTTCCGGCTCGCCGACGCCGCGCAGTACCGGGCCAAGGCCGCCCGCGCCGCACACCCGGTGGTGGCCGGCCGCAGCCACGGCCCCGGCCTGTCGCCGGACCCGACGGTGCTGCTGGCCGACGCCGCCGATCCGCACCACCGGGCCGACGGCCGGGGGCGCGTCCCCGGCCGGCCGGGCGCCGGCGACCGGCGGCGGTTCCGCGGCGCCGCGCACAGCGCCGACCCGGGACAGCTGCTCACCGCCGTGCTCGCCGCCCTGGACCAGCGCGGGGTCACCCGCTCGGTCCACCCCGCCGACACCATCGGCAAGCTGGCGGTGGTCGCGGAGACGGCCTCCCGGCTGCTCGACGCGGTCGGCTGGTGGGTCTCCTACGTGCCGCCCGGCTCGCACCTGATGCGCACCGCCCAGCACGCCGTGTACCGGATGACCAGCGGACCGAGCAGCTCGCGGGCGGAGACCCAGCGGGCCCAGATCGAGGCCCCGGACGCCGTCTTCGACCTGCGGCACTACCCGATGACCCGGCAGGCGGTGCGCGGCGGGTCCTTCGCGCTGCGCGCGGGCGCGGCCGGGAACGACCCGTCCGAGGAGGCCATGCTGGTGGTCAGCGGCTACCGGGGGATGGTCGCGGCGGGCGGCCAGAACCCGGCCGGCGGCTGGCTGGTGGAACTGTTCGCCGACGACGCGACGCTGCCGCTCGGACAGGTCGCCAGCGCGATGCGGGCCCTGGTCGCCGTGGCGCTCTCCGGCCCGGCCTCCCCGCCGCCGGGCTGAGGCGGGCCCGGTTCGTGGACGGACCGGGCGACAGGCTTGTGCCGGTTCGGTGACCGGCCTGTTCCGAGCCGGTCGCGGTCCGGTGCGGAGGCTGCCGCGGGGCTGGGCGGCGCGCCCCGGACGTGGGATGGTATCCGCCGTCGGCGGGCCACGGGGGCCGGGCCGGAACGGGGGTCGAAACCCATGCGCGCTCGTCTGACGAGCCTTGTCCTCTCCGCGGTGCTGGCGCTGGGCGGTGCCACGCTGGCAGCCGCCCCGGCGGCCGAGGCCGCGCCGCGCGCCGCCGCGGTCGGCACCGCCGCCGGTTCCGCCGCCGGTTCTTCCGCCGCGGGGAGCGCCGTCCAGGCGGCCCAGGCGGCCCCGGCCGTGGCCGGGCAGCAGGACGGCACCCGGCTGGCCGGGTCCAAGGACAAGTCCAAGTCGAAGTCGAAGAAGAAGAAGAAGGGCTTCTTCGGCAAGATCATCGGTGTGGTGATCGGCATCGTGGTGGTGCTGATCGTGATCGCCGTGATCATCGCGGTGGTCGTGATGCTCCGCCGCCGCAACCGGCAGTAGACCGCGCGGGCCCGTGGACCCGGCGGGTCCACGGGCCGGCCGCCGGACCGGTCACGGCCGCAGGGCGCGCAGGACGCCCGCCACCAGACGGTCCGCGTAGGCGTGGTCGAGCGGGCCGAGGCCGTGCAGCCAGCGGTAGTACATCGGGCCGTAGAGCAGTTCGACGGCGAGGTCGAGGTCGGCGTCGGCGGCGATCTGCCCGGCCTCGCGGGCGGTGCGCAGGCGCTCCCGGGTGACCTCCAGCAGAGGGTCCAGCAGGCGCTCGCGGTACTCCCGCAGCAGGGCCGGGTCGCGCTGGTGCTCGGAGACCAGGCCGCGTCCGGTGTTGTCGAAGCCCGGGTCGGCCAGCTGGTCGGCCGTCGGCCGCAGGACGGCGCGCAGATCGGCGGCGAGGTCGCCGGTGTCGGGCAGCGCCAGACTGCCGGAGGTGTTCTCGTTGGCGGCCTGGAAGGCGTCGAAGACCACCGCGCCCTTGGAGGGCCACCAGCGGTAGATGGTCTGCTTGCCAACGCCGGCCCGGGCGGCGATCGCCTCGATGGTCAGCTTGCCGAAGCCCACCTCGGCCACCAGTTCGGCGGCGGCGGTGAGGACGGCCTGGCGGGAGCGCTCGCTGCGGCGGGCGGGATCGGGAGAGCTGCTGCGGGTCATGGGCCCATTCTAGGGCGCTGGCGAAACGAGACGTCTCGTCTTGCTGGAAGAGTCTTGCTGAAGATCGGACCGAGCCCGCGCGCTCCGGGGCGGGTCGGGTCGCCGGTGGGGCGGGCGGTGGCCGGCCGGTCAGCCGCTGATCCGGTCCGGGCGGGTGTAGACGTTGGCGCGTTCGCCGCGCAGGAAGCCGACCAGGGTCAGGCCCAGCTCCTCGGCGAGGTCCACCGCGAGGGAGGACGGCGCGGAGACGGCGGCCAGCAGGGGGACGCCCGCCAGCGCGGCCTTCTGGGTCAGCTCGAACGAGGCGCGACCGCTGACCAGCAGGACGTGCCCGGTCAGCGGCAGCCGGCCCGCGCGCAGCGCCCAGCCGACCACCTTGTCCACCGCGTTGTGCCGGCCGACGTCCTCGCGGGCGCAGAGCAGCGCGCCGCTCGTCCCGTCGAACAGCCCGGCCGCGTGCAGGCCGCCGGTCGAGTCGAAGGTCCGCTGGGTGGCCCGGAGCCGGTCCGCCAGCCCGTACAGCAGGGCCGGGGGGACGGTCAGCGGGTCGTCCCCGACGGGGTGGCGGACGTGGGTGCGGACGGCGTCCACCGTGTCGCGGCCGCAGAGGCCGCAGGCGCTGGTGGTGAGCAGGTTGCGGTGGGCGGAGAGCGGGAGGGCGCGGGCGCCGCGCAGGGCCGCGTCCACCACGTTGTAGGTGTTCGCGCCGTCCTCGTCCGTCCCGGCGCAGTAGCGCAGGGCCGCGAGGTCCTCGGCCGTGTGCACCAGCCCCTCGCCGACCAGGAAGCCGGCCACCAGGTCGAAGTCCTGGCCGGGCGTGCGCATGGTCACCGTCAGCGGCTCGCCGCCGACCCGGATCTCCAGCGGCTCCTCCGCCGCGAGGGCGTCCGGTCGCGTGCTGCGGCCGTCCCCGTGCAGCCGCACCACTCGCCGCCGTGCCGTCGCCCGCGTCATCGGTCCTCCGCCTCCGTGCCGTCCGTCGACCCCAGCGTGCGGTATCGGGGTGGCGCTTCGGAAATCGGGGTGGGGCCGGTGGCCGGGCGCCGGTGGGGGCGACTCGTGGGCGGGCGCCCGTCACCTGATTGGCGATGCCGTGAGGCGGCCGGCGCCCGCCGTCGGCGAGGGTGGCGTGGAGGTCCCGGCCGGGGCCGTCGGCGCCGGCGCGCCCTCCGGCGGGACGCGGAGGGCGGCCGCGGCCGGCTCCGTCCGGCGGGCGGGAGTCCGCCAGGTGGGATCCACTGGTTGTCATATCTTCATTCAGCTGGTGTGATGATGCATATGGATATGCACAGTGCTGTGGCCCCCGATGCGCCCCTCGTCCAGGTCGGCAAGGCCGACGTCAGCGCCGAGGACGTGCTGGCCGTCGCCCGGGGCAACGCCCGGGTAGAGATCGGTCCGGACGCGCTCGCCGAGATGGCGACCGCGCGGGCCCGGATCGAGGCCCTCGCGGCCGAGCCGCGCCCCGTCTACGGCGTCTCCACCGGCTTCGGCGCGCTCGCCGTCCGGCACATCAGCCCCGAGCTCCGCGCCCAGCTGCAGCGCTCGCTGGTGCGTTCGCACGCCGCCGGGATGGGCCCGGCGGTGGAGCGCGAGGTGGTCCGCGCGCTGATGTTCCTGCGGATGAAGACGCTGGCCTCCGGCCGGACCGGCGTGCGCCCGGTGGTCGCCCAGACCATGGCGGCCATCCTGAACGCCGGCATCACGCCGGTGGTCCGCGAGTTCGGCTCGCTCGGCTGCTCCGGCGACCTCGCCCCGCTCTCGCACTGTGCGCTGGTCCTGATGGGCGAGGGCGTGGCGACCGGCCCGGACGGCGTCGACAAGCCCTCCGGCGAGCTGCTCGCCGCGGCCGGCATCGAGCCGGTCGAGCTGCTGGAGAAGGAGGGCCTGGCCCTCATCAACGGCACCGACGGCATGCTCGGCATGCTGGTGATGGCCATCGCCGACCTCCAGCGCCTGTTCACCACCGCCGACATCACCGCCGCGATGACCCTGGAGGCGCTGCTCGGCACCGACAAGGTGCTCGCCCCCGAGCTGCACGCCCCGATCCGCCCGCACCCCGGCCAGGCGCTGAGCGCCGCCAACATGCTGGCCGTCCTCAAGGGCTCCGGCCTCACCGGCCACCACCAGGACGACGCCCCGCGCGTCCAGGACGCCTACTCGATCCGCTGCGCCCCCCAGGTCGCCGGCGCCGGCCGCGACACGGTGGCCCACGCCGCCCTGGTCGCCTCCCGCGAGCTGGCCGCCTCGGTCGACAACCCGGTGGTGCTGCCGGACGGCCGGGTCGAGTCCAACGGCAACTTCCACGGCGCCCCGGTCGCCTACGTGCTGGACTTCCTCGCCATCGCGGCCGCCGACCTCGGCTCGATCTCCGAGCGCCGTACCGACCGGCTGCTGGACAAGGCCCGCTCGCACGGCCTGCCGGCCTTCCTCGCCGACGACCCGGGCGTGGACTCCGGTCTGATGATCGCCCAGTACACCCAGGCGGCCCTGGTCAGCGAGAACAAGCGGCTCGCAGTGCCGGCCTCGGTCGACTCGATCCCGTCCTCCGCGATGCAGGAGGACCACGTCTCGATGGGCTGGTCGGCCGCCCGCAAGCTGCGCCAGTCCGTCGAGAACCTCGGCCGGATCCTGGCCGTCGAGCTGACCGCCGCCTCCCGCGCGCTGGAGATCCGCCGGCAGGCCGACGCCAGCGGCACGCCCTCGCCGGCGACCCTCGCCGCGCTGGCCGTCGCCCGGGAGGCCGGGGTCGGCGGCGCCGGCCGCGACCGCTTCCTCTCGCCGGACCTGGAGGCCGCCGCCGCGCTGGTCGCCTCCGGCGAGCTGGTGCGGGCCGTCGAGAAGGTCACCGGGCCGCTGGCCTGACGAGGCCGCCGCCGCCCGGGGCGGGCGGGAGTCAGTCCCACTCGCCCCGCGGCGGCCGGGCGCGCTTCTCCTCGCGCCGGTCGGCGGCGATGGCGGCGTAGTTGACGCCGACGATGCCGGCCCAGCAGACCAGCAGGCCCATGAAACCGTTCGAGCCGCTGGTCGCGATGCCGGTCAGCGGGATGCCGAGGACCAGCGAGATCAGCGGCAGCTTCGAGCCGGAACGGCCGAAGGAACGCCGGCGCAGGTGCTCCGCCGGGCCGTAGCCGTCGAGCCGCTCCGCCACCCGGCGCTCCACCCGGGCGTCGAGGCGGGCGTCCAACCGGGCGTCCAGCCGGGCGAGGAACGAGTCGACGATCTCCGACTCGTACTCCTCGCCCAGCTCCTTGCGGGTCTGCAGAGCCGCGTCGAGGTCGCGTCGCAGTTCGTCCTGGCGTGTGTCCATGGCGCTCAGCCTGGTGCAGCGCCGGGGCTCCAGTCCATCGGTTCGCGCCGGGATCGGGGCGGATCAGGGGGAAATCAGGGTCACCCTCAGGGGTGATCCGCACCGTCGGGGGGTCTCATCGGGCGTCCCGGCGTACGAGACGTCTTTGCCAGCGGCAGTCCGCTGCTGCACAGTCGTCGTCCGAACAGCTCGCACCCGGAGGTACCGCTGATGACCGCCACCGACGACACCGGCACGGTAGGCCCCTCCGCCCGACTCCTCCAGCTCTTCGAGGGCCACCGGCTCACCCCCACCCAGCGCCGGATCGCCCACTCGCTCGTCCGCCACGCCACCGAGGCGCCGTTCCTCTCCAGCGTCGAGGTCGCCGAACTGGCCGGCGTCAGCCAGCCCTCGGTCACCCGCTTCGCGGTGGCCCTCGGCTACGACGGCTACCCGGCGCTGCGCAAGCAGCTGCGCGAGCTGGGCGCGGGGGAACCGAGCGCCCCGGAGACCCCGGACGACGTGGTGCGCAACGAGCACCAGCAGGCCGTCCTCGCCGAGATCGAGCACCTGCGGCTGCTCGCCGAGCTGCTCGCCGACCCCGAGCCGATCATCCGCGCCGCCCGGCTGCTCGCCGCCTCCCGCCCGCTGCCCGTCCTCGGCCTGCGGGCCGCCTCCGCGCAGGCCCGCGGCTTCGCCTACTTCGCGGCCAAGGTGCACCCGGACATCCGGCTGCTCGACGAGGGCGGCAGCATGCTCGCCGACCGCCTGGAACAGGCCGCCGCCGCCGGCGCCTCCGCGCTGCTCTGCTTCGCCCTGCCGCGCTACCCGCGCGAGCTGATGGACGCCCTGACGGTGGCCCGGGACTGCGGTCTGACGGTGCTGACCGTCGCCGACAGTGCCTTCGCGCCGGTCGCCAAGCTCTCCGACCTGATGCTGCCGGCCGCCGTCGGCACCGGCCTGGTCTTCGACACCGCGTGCGCGCCGATGATGCTCGGCCGGGTGCTGCTCCAGACCATGTGCGACGAACTCCCCGGCGCCGAGGCCCGGTTGGAGTCGATCGAGCAGTCCGCGACGGCTCGTGGGCTGTTTTTGGAGTAGGACCCTACCCGGGGCGGGAATCCTGTCAACAGGCCCCGGAGCAGGGCCGACCGGCAGGGGGAGCCTGTGATGCGCGTGATCCACGAGATGAAGTTCGTCGGCCGACTCGCCTCGGGCGCCGACGAATGGTCCTGCCCGGCCTGCGGACGCCGCGTCACCCTGCGGCGGCTGCCCGAACCCGAACTCGTCGTCCTCGACGCCGGTGACGAGAGCGCCGTCCACGTCGGCGTCATCGAGCCCGACGGCCGCGCCTCGGCGGCCGCCGACAAGTACGGCCTCGGCCCCGTCCAGGAGATCCCCCGCCCGCCGCGCCCGGCCGCCGCGGCCGCGCCCGCGGACCCCGACGCCGACGACCGCCGCTGGCTCGCCGAGATCGGCATCGACTGGGACGGCGACGCGGCGGCCTGACGCCGGGTCGGGTCGGCCGTCCGCCTCGCGCGCCCGCCGCGCAGGGCCGGGCGGCCCCTGCGACGATCCCGCGCGCGCCGGCCCGTGCCTCGCCCGGACTCCGCGGCGGCCGTCGCGCGGCCGTCGCGGGGCCGCCCGGGGCGTACGGCGGGGCGCGTCGCCATGCCCTCCACCCGGCGGCGCCTGGGCCGAGTGGCTGGTGTTCGCCCGACTCGGGGTAGCGCGGCGGGGATGTCGCGATGCCGGCTGATCGGATGCGCTCAGGTCTGGCCGGAGACTCAATGATTGGATATATTCAGCCAAGTCGAGCTTGAATGAATTCATCCGTAGGGAGCCGGGACATGGTGCAGCAGCAGGCGAGCGGGCCGCGCGAGGTGCGGGCGGCGCGCGGTACGGGGCTGACGGCGCAGGGGTGGCAGCAGGAGGCTGCCCTGCGGATGCTGATGAACAACCTCGACCCCGAGGTGGCCGAGCACCCGTCGAAGCTCGTCGTCTACGGCGGCACCGGCAAGGCGGCGCGGGACTGGCGCTCGTTCGACGCCATGGTGCGCACGCTGGAGACGCTGAAGCAGGACGAGACCATGCTGGTCCAGTCCGGGCGGCCGGTCGGCGTCATGCAGACGCACGAGTGGGCGCCGCGCGTGCTGATCGCCAACTCCAACCTGGTCGGCGACTGGGCGAACTGGGAGGAGTTCCGGCGGCTGGAGAGCCTCGGCCTCACCATGTACGGCCAGATGACCGCCGGATCGTGGATCTACATCGGCACCCAGGGCATCCTCCAGGGCACCTACGAGACCTTCGCCGCCGTCGCCAACAAGCGGTTCGACGGCACCCTGGCGGGGACGATCACCCTCACCGCCGGCCTCGGCGGCATGGGCGGCGCCCAGCCGCTGGCCGTGACGATGAACGGCGGCGTGGCGATCTGCGTCGACTGCGACCCGTCCCGGATCTCCCGCCGGATCGAGCACCGCTACCTGGACGTCGAGGCCAAGAACCTCGCGCACGCCCTGGAGCTGGCCACCGCCGCCCGCGACCGCCGCGAGCCTCTCTCCATCGGCCTGCTGGGCAACGCCGCCGAGGTGTTCCCGCAGCTGCTCTCGATGGACGCGCCGATCGACATCGTCACCGACCAGACCAGCGCCCACGACCCGCTGAGCTACCTGCCGGTCGGCGTCGCCTTCGACGACATGGCGACCTACGCGGCCGAGAAGCCCGCCGAGTTCACCCAGCGCTCGCGCGAGTCGATGGCCCGGCACGTCGAGGCGATGGTCGGCTTCATGGACGCCGGCGCCGAGGTGTTCGACTACGGCAACTCGATCCGCGGTGAGGCCCAGCTGGCCGGCTACGACCGCGCGTTCGCCTTCCCGGGCTTCGTCCCGGCCTACATTCGGCCGCTGTTCTGCGAGGGCAAGGGCCCGTTCCGCTGGGCGGCGCTCTCCGGCGACCCGCAGGACATCGCCAAGACCGACAAGGCCGTGCTCGACCTCTTCCCGGAGAACGAGTCGCTGCACCGCTGGATCAAGATGGCCCAGGAGAAGGTGCACTTCCAGGGCCTGCCGGCGCGGATCTGCTGGCTCGGCTACGGCGAGCGCGACAAGGCCGGCGAGCGGTTCAACGACATGGTCGCCTCCGGCGAGCTGTCCGCGCCGATCGTGATCGGCCGCGACCACCTGGACTGCGGCTCGGTCGCCTCCCCGTACCGGGAGACCGAGGCGATGCTGGACGGCTCCGACGCGATCGCCGACTGGCCGCTGCTCAACGCCATGGTCAACGTCGCCTCCGGCGCGTCCTGGGTCTCCATCCACCACGGCGGCGGCGTCGGCATCGGCCGCTCGATCCACGCGGGCCAGGTCACGGTGGCCGACGGCACCGCGCTGGCCGGCGAGAAGATCCGCCGGGTGCTCACCAACGACCCGGGCATGGGCGTGATCCGCCACGTCGACGCCGGCTACGACCGGGCCGACGAGGTCGCCGCCGAGCGCGGCGTCCGCGTCCCGATGAACGAGCACAGCCCGATGGGTGAGCTGTGACCTTCGAAGAGATGTGGGCGGAGCTGCTCCCGGTGGGCCGCTCCGCCTCCTCCGGCGGCTACCGCCGCTTCGCCTGGAACTCCGCCGACGCCGAGTGCCGGTCCTGGTTCGAGGAGCAGGCCCGCGGCCGCGGGCTGACCTACGAGCTGGACCGCAACGGCAACCAGTGGGCCTGGCTGGGCGACCCGGCGGGCGAGGGCGCGATCGTCACCGGCTCGCACCTGGACTCCGTCCCCGACGGCGGCGCCTTCGACGGCCCGCTCGGGGTGGTCTCCTCCTTCGCCGCGCTGGACGAACTCCGCGGGCGGGGAGCCGAGTTCGACCGGCCGCTGGCCATCGTCAACTTCGGTGACGAGGAGGGCGCCCGGTTCGGCGTGGCCTGCATCGGCTCCCGGCTGAGCGCGGGCGTGCTCGGCCGCGACCAGGCGTACGAGCTGCGCGACGCCGACGGCGTCCGGCTGCCCGACGCGATGGAGAAGGCCGGCTACGACCCGGCCGGGATCGGCGCGGACGGCGACCGGCTGGCCCGGATCGGCGCCTTCGTCGAACTCCACGTCGAGCAGGGCCGCTACCTCGCCGAGGACCAGCCGGTCGGCGTGGCCGGCGCGATCTGGCCGCACGGCCGCTGGCGGTTCGACTTCCACGGGGAGGCGAACCACGCCGGCACCACCCGGATCGAGGACCGCCGCGACCCGATGCTCACCTACGCCAACACCGTGCTCGCGGCGCGGAAGAAGGCGCGGACGGCAGGGGCGCTGGCCACCTTCGGCAAGGTCGCGGTCGAGCCCAACGGCACCAACGCGATCGCCTCCCTGGTGCGCGGCTGGCTGGACTCCCGGGCCGCCGACGAGCAGACGCTCACCGCCCTGGTCGAGGAGATCGAGCGGGCGGCGTACGAGCGCGGCGACCGCGACGGCGTCCGGGTCGAACTGACCCGCGAGTCCTACACCCCGGTGGTGGAGTTCGACGGCCCGCTGCGCGACCGGCTCGCCCGGCGGCTCAACGCGGCGGGCGAGCCCGACGGCGTGCCCATCCTGCCCACCGGCGCGGGACACGACGCCGGAATCCTGGCTTCGGCGATCCCGACCGCCATGCTGTTCGTACGTAACCCGAGCGGGGTCTCGCACTCCCCGGCCGAGCACGCGGAGACGGCCGACTGCCTGGCCGGCGTGACCGCCCTCGCCGACGTACTGGAGGACCTGGCGTGTCAGTAGGCCGTGCCGGAGGCGCGCAAATGACGACTTACTGGGCGGAGCACGCCTGGCTGCCGCACGCCAACGGGCCGGTGGTCGAGCAGGACGTGCTGATCGCCACCGGCCCCGGCGGCCGGATCACCGCGGTGACGCCGGACAGCGGGCCCTGCCCGCCCGGCGCCGTCCGGCTGGCCGGGCTGCTGCTGCCGGGCCAGGCCAACGCGCACTCGCACGCCTTCCACCGGGCGCTGCGCGGCCACGTGCAGGTCGGCTCCGGCACCTTCTGGACCTGGCGCGACACCATGTACCGGTTCGCCGGGGCGCTCGACCCGGACAGCTACCTGGCGCTCGCCACCGCCGTCTACGCCGAGATGGCGCTGGCCGGGATCACCGCGGTGGGGGAGTTCCACTACCTGCACCACGCGCCCGGCGGGAGCCGCTACGACGATCCGAACGCGATGGGCGAGGCGCTGATCGAGGCCGCCGCCCGGGCCGGGATCCGGATCACCCTGCTGGACACCTGCTACCTGTCGGCCGGCTTCGGCGCCGAGCCGACCAGGCCGCAGCTCCGGTTCAGCGACGGCGACGCCGACGCCTGGGCCGAGCGGGTGGAGGCGCTCAAGCCGCGCGAGCACGCCCGGATCGGCGCCGCGATCCACTCGGTGCGGGCGGTACCGGCCGAGCAGCTCGGCACCGTCGCGCGGTGGACGGACGGCCGCCGGGCCCCGCTGCACGTCCACCTCTCCGAGCAGACCGCCGAGAACGACGCCTGCCTCACCGCGCACGGCGTCACCCCGACCAGGCTGCTCGCCGACCACGGCGCGCTCGGCCCGCGCACCTCGGCGGTGCACGCCACCCACCTCACCGACGAGGACATCAAGCTCCTCAGCGACTCCTCGACCGCCATCTGCATGTGCCCCACCACCGAACGGGACCTCGCCGACGGCATCGGTCCGGCCCGCCGGCTCGCCTCGGCGGGCTGCCCGATCACCCTGGGCAGTGACAGCCACGCCGTCATCGACCCGTTCGAGGAGGCCCGCGCGCTGGAGCTGGACGAGCGGCTGCGGACCAGGACCCGGGGCCACTGGACGGCCAACTCGCTGCTGCGGGCGGGCACCGAGGACGGGCACGCCTCGCTCGGCTGGCCGGAGGCCGGGCGGATCGAGGCCGGCGCCCTGGCCGACTTCACCGTGATCGCCCTGGACTCGGTGCGCACCGCCGGGCCGCCGAGCCGGCTCGGCGCCGAGATCGCGGTGTTCGCCGCCTCGGCCGCCGACGTGCGGCACGTGGTGGTCGGCGGACGGCAGATCGTCCGGGACGGCGTCCACCAGCTGGTGCCCGACGTCCCGGGCGCGCTGCGGTCCTCGATCGCCGCGCTGAGCTGCTGAGTTCCCGTACCTCCCGGGGGCGGGCGGGGGCCGACCCCGCCCGCCCCCGGGTCCAGCCCCGAAAGGCCTGATGTGAGCACCCCGAGCAGCCCGCAGAGCCAGGGCATGCCGAGCACCCTGATCACCGGGATCGGCAGCCTGGTCACCAACGACCCCGCGTACGGGACCGGGCCGCTCGGCCTGCTCACCGACGCGGCCGTGGTGGTGGACGGCGGCACGGTCGCCTGGGTCGGGCCGGCGGCCGAGGCGCCCGCCGCGGACGAGCGGTTCGACGCGGCCGGCCGGGCGCTGCTGCCCGGCTTCGTCGACTCGCACGCCCACCTGGTGTTCGCCGGGGACCGCACCGCGGAGTTCAACGCCCGGATGTCCGGCCAGTCGTACACCGCGGGCGGGATCCGGACGACGGTGGCCGCCACCCGGGCCGCGAGCGACGCCGAACTCGACGCCAACCTGGCCCGGTTCGTGCGCGAGGCGCTGCGGCAGGGGACGACCGCGATCGAGTGCAAGTCCGGCTACGGGCTGACCGTCGTCGACGAGGCCCGGGCGCTGCGGATCGCCTCCTCGTACACCTCCGAGACCACCTACCTGGGCGCCCACGTGGTCGCCCCCGAGTACGCCGACGACCCGGCGGGCTACGTGGACCTGGTCACCGGCGACATGCTGGACGCCTGCGCGCCCTACGCCCGCTGGGTGGACGTCTTCTGCGAGAACGGCGCCTTCGACGGGGACCAGGCCCGGGCGATCCTGACCGCCGGGATCGAGCGCGGTCTCACCCCCCGGGTGCACGCCAACCAGCTCTCCTACGGCCCGGGCGTCCAGCTCGCCGTCGAGCTGGGGGCGGCCTCGGCCGACCACTGCACCCACCTCACCGACGAGGACGTGGCCGCGCTGGCCGGCTCGGAGACGGTGGCGACGCTGCTGCCGGGCGCGGAGTTCTCCACCCGCGCCGCCTATCCGGACGCGCGCCGGCTGCTCGCCGCGGGCGCCGTCGTCGCGCTCTCCACGGACTGCAACCCGGGCTCCAGCTTCACCAGTTCGATGGCGTTCTGCCTCGCGGTCGCGGTCCGGGAGATGGGGATGACGCCGGACGAGGCGGTCTGGGCCGCCACCGCGGGCGGCGCCCGGGCGCTGCGGCGCACCGACGTCGGGGCGGTGACGGTCGGCGCCCGGGCCGACCTCCAGCTGCTGGAGGCGCCCTCGCACGTCCACCTCGCGTACCGGCCGGGCGTCCCGCTGACGGCGGCGGTCTGGCGGGCCGGGGTCCGCGAGGTCTGACCTTCACGGCTTCGGGGCCGGGGGGGGGGGGGGGGGGCCACCGCCCCCCAGGCCGTTCCCGGCCCCGCGGTGAGGGACCACGGCGTAGGGAGTCCATATCGTGGAGCAACCGATTTTCCGTCACCGTCTCTGCGGTGGGGGA
>NZ_JBVHVO010000007.1:325386-328489 GCF_055564815.1 Kitasatospora sp. NPDC028961
CCACTCCCCCCCCGCGCCCCGACACCCCCCCCCATCAGCGGCGGGGTTTGGGGGGGTAGTGTCCGCCGCGTCCCACCCTCCATTGTTGGGGGGCGGGGGGGCGACGCCCCCCCCCTCCCCCCCCCGGGCCGTTACCGGCCCCGCGCGGCGAGGCCGCGGCGCAGGAAGTCCAGCTGGTGCAGCAGCAGGTTCTCCGCCACCGTCTCGTCGCTGGGGGAGTGGGTGGCCCCGCTGAGCGGCAGCAGCTCGTGCGGGCGGCCGGCGGCGAGCAGGGCGGCGGAGAGCCGCAGCGTGTGCGCGGGCAGCACGTTGTCGTCGGCCAGGCCGTGCACCAGCAGCAGCGGCCGGCGCAGGCCGGCGGCGTCGGGGATCAGCGAGCAGGCGTCGTAGCGCTCCGGGTGCTCGTCCGGGTGGCCGAGGAAGCGCTCCTTCCAGTGGGTGTCGTACAGCCGGTGGTCGGTGGGCGCGGCCCCGGCCACCGCGGCGTGGAAGACGTCCGGGCGGCGCAGCACGGCCAGGGCGGCCAGGAAGCCGCCGAAGGACCAGCCCCGGACGGCGACCCGGTCGAGGTCCAGCAGCCCCGGGCGGGCCAGTGCGGCCTCCCGCAGGGCCTCGACCTGGTCGTCCAGGACCGGCGTGGCGATGTCGGCGAACACGGCCTTCTCCCAGTGCGGGCCCCGGCCTGGGGTGCCGCGCCCGTCCACCACCAGGACGGCGAAGCCCTGGTCGGCGAACCACTGCGAGACCAGGTCGGGCCAGCCGCCGGCCGCGGTGGCCTTCTGCAGCGCGGGCCCGCCGTAGGGGTCGAGCAGGACGGGCAGCGGGCCGTCGCCGGGGCGGTGGCCGGTGGGCCGGAAGAGCGTGGCGCGCAGCTCGCGCGGGCCCAGCCGGAGCGGCTCGGGCCGGGCGGTGAGGACGGGGCGCTGCGCGTGCGAGCGCAGGTCGACGGCGGGGCGCCCGTTCCGGTGGACGGTGGTGTGGCCGCCGGGCGCGCCGGGCGTCCGCGCGGTGTGGACGAGGGTGCCGTCGCTCCGTACGCCGGTGTGCGCGCCGGGCGCGGAGCTGAGCCGTACGGCGCCCTCGGCCGGGTCGTACGACCAGAGGTGGGTTTCGGTCGGCTCGGTGGAGGCGGTGAAGAGGACCTGTTCGCCGTCGGTCCCGAGCACCGAGCGCAGTTGGAGACCGGGCGGGGTGACGGGCTCGCCGCCCACGGTGAGCCGGCGGGTGTCGCCGAGGTCCGCGGCGTCGACCAGGGCCCCGGCGGTGGTGCGGACGGGCAGGCCGGGGACGAGTTCGACCCAGTGCTCGTCCCGCTGCTCGGCGAGCGTCCGGGTGGCGCCGTCGGCCGGGTCCACGGCGAGGGTGCGGACGGTGCGCTGGTCCCGGCTCTGCACGGCGGCGAAGGGGCCGTGGGCGTCCCAGCCGGCGGCGGTCAGGTACTCGAACCCGGCGCGGTCCCAGCGGGCCTCGGTACGGCCGCCGTCGAGGTCCAGCAGCCAGAGCGAGACGGCGGCGTTGGCGGTGCCGGCCAGCGGGTAGCGCAGGACGCGCGGCGGCCGCGCCGGATCGGCCGGGTCGGCGAGGTGGAGGCGGGCGAGCGGGCCGTTGTCCACCCGGGCGGCCAGCAGCCGGGTGCCGTCCGGCGACCACCAGTACGCCCGGGTGCGGTGCATGGACTCGGCGGCGACGTGGTCGGGGACGCCGTACGCGACCTCGGCGTGCTCGGGCTCGGCCAGTGCGCGGTCCCCGGTGCCGTCCACCCCGATGACGCGCAGCGCCCCGTCGCCGACGTAGGCGATCCGGCGGCCGGTCGGGTCCGGGCGCGGGTCGTAGACGCCGGTGGCGGTCGGTATCCGGCGGACGCCGCCCTCGGCGGGGTCCGCCACCCAGAGCTCCCCGCCCAGGGCGAAGACGACCGTCCGGCCCGCCCGGTCGGCGGCGAAGGAAGTGATTCCGGTGGCGTGCACGCGGGAGCGCTCGCGGCGGATCCGCTCCGCCTCGGGGACGTCCCGGCCCTCGCCGCCCAGCCCGGCCGGATCGGCCAGCAGCCGCTCCTCGCCGCGGTCGGCGTCCAGCGCCCAGAGACAGCCGACCGGGTCGTCCCCGGCCCGGCTGCGCAGGAACAGCACCGTCCGCCCGCCGTCGCAGACGACCGGATGGGAGGGCACCCCGAGGGAGAACCGACGGGTACGGGCGAGCTGACGGGGCAGCGATTCACTCGACATGCCCGACACCCTGACACGCCTCGGGGCGGTCGGTCCTGCGGCCCGCTGCCCCTCTTCTGCCCGGGCGCCCGGAACTTCACCCCGAACGGTTCTGATTCGGGGTCATGACGGGCCATCAAGTCATGACACGAACGGATTCAGGAATGCTCCCACCGAAACTTTCCGGAGCGGCGGTTCGGTGGCCCGGAGGATGTGTTCCGCAAGCACGTTCGGCCATGGTCGGCGATCTGCCATGTCCGTGTAAACCCGCTGCTCGGCGGGGGTTGTCGGAGGGGGTGTCAGTCGATATGGTCCGGCGGGTCGGGGTTCGCCGGACTCCCGGCGGAGCCTGCTCAAGCGGGCCGATGCCGATTCCGTGGAAACGCCTCCGCGGTGAATCGTCATGCCTTTTCGGGGATGGAGTGAATGATGAAGTTCAAGGCTGTCGTACTGGTCGGAATCACGGCCGTGGGAATGGCCCTGGCCGCCGCGCCCGCGGCATCCGCCGGATCGATCGACGGTGGATGCAGCGCCAAGGCCCATCTGGACGGTCTCGGCCGGCCGACCGCCGAGTCCACCTGCTCCGGCCGGTTGCCGTCGGGAGCCGCGCACCGGGCGAAGATCACCTGTGACGTCGTGACGGGCAGCCGGGAGAGCGTCGTCCGGTCCACTTGCTGGGGGCCGTGGGTCTCGCCCGGGCAGACCTCCTCGATCCGCTGCGGGTTCAAGTCGTTCCTGGTCGGCGCCTCGTCCGAGGTCCGCGGCGGCTGACGCGGAAAGCCCGGAGGCCCGGGGGGGGGGGGGGGGCAACAACCAAGACCCCAGGAGTGGCGTTTTATCCTCCGGGGTCGCGGGAAGCACCCCCCCAGGGGGCGAACCCCCCTCTGTTCACTGCCCAG
>NZ_JBVHVO010000007.1:328499-340332 GCF_055564815.1 Kitasatospora sp. NPDC028961
GCGCCCCCTTCCTCCCGTTGGGTGTCAAGGCCTTCCTTGTTTGGTCCCTTTTCGGGGGCCCGCGGGGCTGAACGAGGAAACCCTGGAGGCCCGGGCGGTGGCGAGGGCCACCGCCCGGGCCTCCGGGCGTGCTGTTCGATCCTCGGGATCAGTGGACGTCGCCCATCAGGGCGATGACCCTCCTGCGGTACATCGCCAGGGCGATGCCGGCGAGGATCGCCATCGCGCCCTGGACCGCGAAGTACCAGGTGGAGCCGACCACCGAGTCGCCCAGGATCAGCTGGAAGACGGAGGCGACGCAGTCGCCCGCGGTGACGGCGAGGAACCACAGGCCCATCATCTGGCTGGCGTACTTGGCCGGGGCCAGCTTGGTGGTGACGGAGAGGCCGACCGGGGAGACGGTCAGCTCGCCGACGGTCTGCACCAGGTAGACCACGGCCAGCCAGAGCGGGGTGACCTTGGTGCCGCCCGAGGCGGCGGCCATCGCCATCATCATGACCAGGAAGGAGGCGCCGATCATCAGCAGACCGAAGGCGAACTTCATCGTGGTGCTGGGGTTCTTGGCGCGCTTGGAGAGCCACACCCAGAGCCAGGCGAAGACCGGGGCCAGCGCCATGATGTAGAGCGGGTTCAGCGACTGGAACCAGCTGGTCGGGAAGTCGAAGCCGAGCAGCGTGGAGGAGGTGTTCTCCTCGGCGAAGATGCTCAGCGTCGAGCTGGACTGGTCGTAGATCATCCAGAACACGGCGGCGGCGACGAAGAACCAGATGTAGCCGGTCATCTTGGACTTCTCGTCCGGGCTGAGGTCCTTGTCGCGCTTCATCCGGGTGAAGTACACGGCCGGGATCGCGATGCCGGCGATGGAAAGCGGCCAGATCGCCCACTGGATGGTGAAGTGGCCGGTCAGCGCGACCACCGCGTAGAACACCGCGGCGACGGCGAGCCAGAGGCCGGCCTTGCGCAGGACGGCGCTCTTCTCGGCGGCCGAGATCGGCGCGGTCACCAGGTTGCTCTTGGCGCTGAGGTGACGGGTGCCGACCAGGTACTGGATCAGGCCGAGGGCCATGCCGACGCCGGCGAGGGCGAAGCCCAGGTGCCAGTCGACCTTCTGCCCGACCGTGCCGATCACCAGCGGCGCCGCGAAGGCACCGAGGTTGATGCCCATGTAGAAGATGGTGAAGCCACCGTCACGGCGCGGGTCGTTCGGACCGTCGTACAGGTGGCCGACCATCGTCGAGATGTTGGCCTTCAGCAGGCCGGATCCGACGGCGATGAAGGCCATGCCGATGAAGAACGAGGCCGTGGCCGGGACGGCCAGCAGGAAGTGGCCGATCATGATGACGCAGCCGCCGACGGCCACCGTCTTGCGGGGGCCCCAGAAGCGGTCCGCGATCCAGCCGCCGGGCAGGGCGAACAGGTAGACCATGGCGTTGTACACGCCCACGATCGCGGCGCCGAGGGCGGCCGAGTAGCCGAGGCCGCCGTTCTTGGTCTCGGCGACCAGGTAGAGCACCAGCAGGGCGCGCATGCCGTAGAAGCTGAAGCGCTCCCACATCTCGGTCATGAACAGCGTGGCGAGTCCACGGGGGTGCCCGAGGAAGGTCTTGCCGCTGGGAGAGGCCGACTGAATGCCGGACTCCAGGGTCGTAGACGCCATGTGTAGTGGTTCCTTGCTGACAGCGTCCGCCTAGGGGGGTACGGCGGACGTGGACCAAACCACTGTACGTGGCCAGATTTGGCGTTATCAGCTGACAAAACACGCCAATTAGGTATGGCGATGGCAAAGTCTGCGATCAATCTGATCGATAGATCCATGGTAGGGCTGGACATGTTCCTTCGGATGCAAGATCCACCCGTGGAATCTTCGCCGAACAGGCGGTTGGGACATGTCCGTTGAGCGGTGATCGCGCTCCGTATAACGATCACGCTCTGTGAACTACCTCACAGCGCAGGCCCCCTATCCCCGGCGGACTACCATCACCACATGACCTGTGTGCTGCTCGCCGAGGACGATCCGGCGATCTCCGAACCGCTCGCCCGGGCCCTGCGACGCGAGGGCTATGAGGTGCTCGTCCGCGAGGACGGTCCGGCCGCACTGGCCGCCGGGCTCACCGAGGAGGTCGACCTCGTCGTCCTTGACCTCGGTCTTCCCGAGATGGACGGCCTGGAGGTCTGCCGCCGCCTGCGGGCCGACGGCAAGAGCTGCCCCGTCCTCGTCCTCACCGCCCGTGCGGACGAGGTGGACACCGTGGTCGGCCTGGACGCCGGTGCCGACGACTACGTCACCAAGCCCTTCCGCCTCGCCGAACTGCTCGCCCGCGTCCGGGCCCTGCTCCGGCGCGGCAACGTGGACCAGCTCACCACCGGCGCGCACGGGGTGAAGATCGACATCGAGTCCCACCGCGCCTGGCTCGGCGAGGAGGAGCTGACGCTCTCCGCCAAGGAGTTCGAGCTGCTGCGGGTGCTGGTCCGGGACGCCGGGCGGGTGGTCACCCGGGAGGAGATCATGCGCCAGGTCTGGGACACCACCTGGTGGACCTCCACCAAGACGCTGGACATGCACATCTCCTGGCTGCGCAAGAAGCTCGGCGACGACGCGGCCAACCCCCGCTACATCGCCACCGTGCGCGGAGTGGGCTTCCGCTTCGAGAAGAACTAGCCCCTGTAAGAAGAACTGGCCCCGTAAGGGGAACGAACCACCACGGGGAGCGGCAGCGTGAAACGCCGGATGATCAACTCGCTGCTGGGCGTCGTCCTGGTGGTCGTCGCGGTGTTCTGCGTCCCGCTCGCTCTGGTCGAGAAGCGCACCATCGTGAACTCGGCGCAGGACCGGGTGGACGCGGCCGCCGTCCGGGTGCTCGCCCTGGTGGAGAACCGGCTCTCTGCGGGCGAGCCGGTCACCGGTGACAAGTTCGCCAACCAGGTCACCGACGGCCAGTACGTCGAGGTGGACATCCCCGGCAAGTCCGTCGTCTCCAGCGGCGAGCGGCCGGCCGGGACCCACCTGCTGAAGTCCGTCGAGCAGGGCGCCAGCGGTGAGACCGTCACCGTCGAGCAGTCCCGGGCCGGCGTCGACCACGAGATCGCCAACATGCTGCTGCTGCTCGGCGTGGTGGCGCTGCTCGCCGTCCAGGCGGCCGTCGCCCTGGCCGTCTGGCAGGCCAAGCGGCTGGCCCGGCCGCTCACCGACCTCGCCGAGACGGCCGAGCGGCTCGGCTCCGGCGACCCGCGCCCGCGCGACCGCCGCTACGGGGTGCCCGAGCTGGACCGGGTCGCCGAGGTGCTGGACGTCAGCGCCGAGCGGATCGCCCGGATGCTCACCGCCGAACGGCGGCTCGCCGCCGACGCCTCGCACCAGCTGCGCACCCCGCTCACCGCGCTCTCCATGCGGCTGGAGGAGATCACCGCGGTCGCCGAGGACCCGGAGACCGTCAAGGAGGAGGCGACCATCGCCCTCCAGCAGGTCGAGCGGCTCACCGACGTCGTCCAGCGGCTGCTCACCACCCAGCGGGACCCGCGCAGTCCCACCGCCGTCGCCTTCGACCTGGACGACGTGGTCAAGCAGCAGGTGGAGGAGTGGGGCCCGTCGCTGCGCGGCACCGGGCGGGTGCTCCAGGTGGAGGGCCTGCACGGGGTCACCGCCGTCGGCACCCCCGGCACGGTGGCCCAGGTGCTGGCCACCCTGATCGAGAACTCGCTGATGCACGGCGCCGGGCTGATCACCCTGCGGGTGCGGCCGTCGGGGACGTCGGTGGTGGTCGAGGTGCAGGACCAGGGCGCCGGGGTGCCGCCGGAGCTGGGCAACCGGGTCTTCGAGCGGGCGGTCAGCGGGCGCAACTCGACGGGGATCGGCCTGGCGGTGGCCCGCGACCTCGCGGAGGCGGACGGCGGCCGGCTCGAACTGCTCTCGCTGAAGCCGCCGGTGTTCGCCATCTTCCTGGGCCGCAGCCAGCGCGAGGCCTGAGCGGCAGGTCCTTCGCGCGGCGCTCCCGGTCCGGCCCGTGCGGTGCTCTCAGAACCGGGTGTCGCGGACCACGTCCAGGTCGGTGAAGGTCGGCGGCTCGTCGCAGAGCGCGACCATCTCCCGGAAGATCCGGTCGGTCTCGGGCAGCGCGGAGTTCTTCATCGCGTCCTCGTAGGAGGCGAACTCGACGATCTCCACCAGGTGCCGCGGGTCCGCGCGGTCGGCGCCGACCATCGCGTGTCCGACCGTCCGCCGGCCCTCGGTCTGTTCGGCCCAGCTGTCCATCAGCCGGTTGAGGTCGTCCACCTTGTCGGTCTTGCAGTCGATGATCTGGACGAACGCCATGGCGAGCCTCCTGGGATCCCCCGGGCCTCGATCGTTCGCCGGCCGTGCTCGCCCTCGGTCACCACTGTCCTCCCGCCCGAGCGGGCGGGGCAAGGGGGTGGGCCTATTCGGCCTTGGCGTACCGGATCTCCTCGGCGGCGAGCACCAGCTCGGCCTGCGCGACGACCTCGGCCGCCGGGGCGGGCTCGGCGCCGGTCTCCGGGACGGCCGTGAAGACCCACGTCCGGTAGGAGACGAAGCGGAACACCGTGGCCACCGCGAGGCCGGCCACCTTGGCGGCCAGCTGCTCGAAGTGCGAGTCCAGGCCGAGCACGTAGACCGAGAAGCCCAGCACCCCTGTCTCGATCAGCATCCCGGCGCCGCTGAACAGCAGGAACAGCGTGATCTCGCGCTTGCGCGAGGCGGCGTCGCGGTCCCGGTACAGCCAGTAGCGGTAGCCGAGGTAGTTGGTCGCGATGGCCACCAGGGTGGCGGCGATGTTGGACCGCAGCGAGGCCAGGTGGAACCCGTTGATGCAGATCCAGAAGACGGCGAAGTTGACCACCACACCGCTCAGGCCGACGATGCCGAACTTCACCACCTCGCCCGACAGACCGCGCAGTCTCTGCGTCAGCGGGGGGTTCGACGCTGCGGTCGTCGCCATACCGGGCTGCCTCCATGTGCTGCGGACGAGGGGGCCCGGAGCGGATGCGCGGCTGGCCCCTTGAGCCCTGCGTGCACGCACATGATCGGACCACGCGTACCAGGACCTAGCGGTCCAGGCTACCCGGTTCCGCCGATCGGCTCAGCCCCCAGGGCTCCTCGCTCCCTGGGACGGTGCCGCCGGCCGTACGGTTCCATGGCGGTTCCATGGCCCCCGACCGGCCCGGATATCCTGGCGGGGTGACTTCCCCGGGCAATGCGAATTTTCCAGTAGTGGGCATGATCGGCGGCGGGCAGCTGGCCCGGATGGCACACCAGGCGGGCATCCCGCTCGGGGTCCGGTTCAAACTCCTCGCCGACACGCCCCAGGACTCCGCCGCGCAGGTGGTCTCCGACACCGTCCTCGGCGACTACCGCGACCTCGACACGCTGCGCCGCTTCGCGGCCGGCTGCGATGTGATCACCTTCGACCACGAGCACGTGCCGACCGAGCACCTGCGGGCCCTGCAGGCCGACGGCGTGGCCGTCCGGCCCGGCCCGGAGGCGCTGGTCAACGCCCAGGACAAGGGCGTGATGCGGGCCAGGCTCGACTCCATCGGGGTGCCCTGCCCCCGGCACCGGATCGTCTCCGGCCCGGCCGACGTGACGGCCTTCGCCGATGAGGGTGCCGGCTACCCGGTCGTCCTCAAGACCGTCCGCGGCGGCTACGACGGCAAGGGCGTCTGGGTCGTCGACGACGAGGAGCAGGCGCACGCGCCGTTCCTGGCCGGCGTCCCCGTGCTGGCCGAGGAGAAGGTGGACTTCGTCCGCGAGCTGGCCGCCAACGTGGTCCGCTCGCCCAGCGGCCAGGCCGTCGCCTACCCGGTGGTGGAGAGCGTCCAGGAGAACGGCGTCTGCGCCGAGGTGACCGCCCCGGCGCCGGACCTCGACCCGGCGCTGTCCGACGAGGCCCAGCAGCTGGCCCTGCGGATCGCCGGCGAGCTGGACATCACCGGCCACCTGGCGGTCGAGCTGTTCCAGACCCGGGACGGCCGGATCCTGGTCAACGAGCTGGCCATGCGCCCGCACAACTCCGGGCACTGGTCCCAGGACGGCGCCGTCACCTCGCAGTTCGAGAACCACCTGCGGGCCGTGCTCGACCTGCCGCTCGGCGACCCCCGGCCGCGCGCCAAGTGGACCGTCATGGTCAACGTGCTCGGCGGCGACTACCCGGACATGTACCACGCCTTCCTGCACTGCATGGCCCGTGACCCCGGCCTGCGGATCCACATGTACGGGAAGGACGTGAAGCCCGGCCGCAAGGTCGGTCACGTCAACGTCTTCGGGGACGACCTCGACGACGTCCGCGAGCGCGCCCGTCACGCGGCCGCCTACCTGCGAGGAACGATCACCGAATGACCTCCTCTTCCCACGGCCCCCTGGTCGGCATCGTGATGGGCTCGGACTCCGACTGGCCGGTCATGGAGGCCGCGGCCCAGGCCCTCGACGAGTTCGAGATCCCCTACGAGGTGGACGTCGTCTCCGCGCACCGGATGCCGCGCGAGATGGTCGCGTACGGCGAGGAGGCCCACCGGCGCGGCCTGAAGGCGATCATCGCGGGCGCCGGCGGCGCCGCCCACCTGCCGGGCATGCTCGCCTCGGTCACCCCGCTGCCGGTCATCGGCGTCCCGGTGCCGCTGCGCTACCTGGACGGCATGGACAGCCTGCTGTCGATCGTCCAGATGCCGGCCGGGGTGCCGGTGGCCACCGTCTCGGTGGCGGGTGCGCGCAACGCGGGCCTGCTGGCGGTGCGGATGCTGGCCGCGTTCGACCCGGAGCTGACCGAGAAGATGACCGACTTCCAGGCCGAGCTGAACAGCCAGGCCACCGAGAAGGGGAAGAAGCTGCGGGCCAAGGTGGCGGGTTCCGCCTCCTTCGGCTTTGGAAAGTAGTCATATCGGATACAACAGCTCGTATGACCTCTGAGCTGTTGGACTCCGCTGAGCAGCCCGACCCGGCCGCCCTGCTGGACCGTGCCCGCGCCCTCCTCCGCGACACCCCCGTGGTGGACGGCCACAACGACCTCCCCTGGGCGATGCGCGAGCAGGTCGGCTACGACCTCGACACGCTCGACCTGGCCGCCGACCAGAGTTCACGGCTGCACACCGACCTCGCCCGCCTCGCCGCGGGCGGGGTCGGCGCGCAGTTCTGGTCCGTCTACGTCCCCTCGCGGCTGGCCGGCGACCACGCCGTCAGCGCCACCCTGGAGCAGATCGACTTCGTCCGGGCCCTGGCCGCGCGCTTCCCCGACCGGCTCCGCCTCGCGTTCACCGCCGAGGACATGGAGGCCGCCCGCGCCGACGGCCGGATCGCCTCCCTGATGGGCGCCGAGGGCGGCCACTCCATCGACTCCTCGCTGGCCACCCTGCGCGCCCTGTACGAGCTCGGCGTCCGGTACCTGACGCTCACCCACAACGACAACACCCCGTGGGCCGACTCCGCGACCGACAAGCCGGCGGCCGGGGGCCTGACCCGGTTCGGCGAGGAGGTCGTCCGGGAGATGAACCGGCTCGGCATGCTGGTCGACCTCTCGCACGTCTCCGCCGACACCATGCGCGACGCGCTGCGGGTCAGCGAGGCGCCGGTGCTCTTCTCGCACTCCTCGGCGCGCGCCGTCTGCGACCACCCGCGCAACGTCCCGGACGACGTGCTCGGCCGGCTGGCGGCCAACGGCGGCGTGGCGATGGCCACCTTCGTCCCGAAGTTCATCCTGCCCGCCGCCATCGAGTGGACCGCCGCCGCGGACGAGAACATGCGCGCCCACGGCTTCGACCACCTCGACACCACCCCGGCCGGGATGGCCTGCCAGCGGGCCTTCGAGCAGGCCACCCCGCGCCCGGTCGCCACCCCGGCCACCGTCGCCGACCACCTCGACCACATGCGCGAGGTGGCCGGCATCGACCACATCGGCATCGGCGGCGACTTCGACGGCACGGCGTTCCTCCCGGCCGGGCTGGACGACGTGGCCGGCTACCCCAACCTGATCGCCGAACTGCTCGGCCGGGGCTGGTCGCCGACCGACCTCGGGAAGCTCACCTGGCACAACGCGGTACGCGTGCTGCGTGACGCCGAGGCCGTCGCGCGTGAGCTGCGGACCACCCGCCGCCCGTCCATCGCCACCCTCGCGCAGCTCGACGGCCTCGACGGCCTCGCCGGCTGAGCACGGCCTCGCCGGCTGAGCACGGCCTCGACGGCCTCGCCGGCTGAGCACGGCCTCGACGGCTGAGCACCAGCGCGGCCGGCCGTTCCCGGCCCGGTCCGCCCGGGAATGGCCGGGCGGACCGGGGTGCTGCCAGTGGTGAGTCCGCGGCTGCGAGGAGGCAGGGCATGCACGGCGACCCGGAGACGGTCCGCAAGATCCTTACCGAGCTGGGCGACACCTGGGCCGTGGTCGGCCTGTCGTCCAACCGCCGGCGCGCCGCGTACGGCGTCGCCGAGGTGCTGCAGCGCTTCGGGAAGCGGATCGTGCCCGTGCACCCGAAGGCCGAGACCGTTCACGGGGAGCAGGGCTACGCCTCGCTGGCGGACATCCCGTTCGAGGTCGACGTGGTCGACACCTTCGTCCGGTCGGACCTCGCCGGCGCGGTGGCCGACGAGGCCGTGGCCATCGGCGCCAAGGGCGTCTGGTTCCAGCTCGACGTGGTGGACGAGGCCGCCTACGAGCGGGCCCGCGCGGCCGGTCTCGCGATGGTGATGGACAAGTGCCCCGCCATCGAGATCCCCCGGCTCGGGCTCGGCGGGCGGTCCGGTTAGCACGCACGAGGCCCGCCGGTCGTCGGAACGACCGGCGGGCCTCGGCGCGTGCCGCGTCAGCTCGGGCGGCCCAGCGCCCGGTACGTCCAGCCGGCCGTGCGCCAGGCGTCGGCGTCCAGGGCGTTGCGGCCGTCCAGCAGGCGGCGCTCGGCGACCACCGTGCCCAGCTCCGCCGGGTCGAGGTCGCGGAACTCCTGCCACTCGGTGAGGTGCAGGACCACGTGCGCGCCCTCGGCGGCCTCCAGCGGGGACTGCGCGTAGGCCAGGCCCGGGAACATCTTGCGGGCGTTGTCCATCGCCTTCGGGTCGTACACCGTGACCTGCGCGCCCTGGAGCTGGATCTGGGCGGCGACGTTGAGCGCCGGAGAGTCCCGGATGTCGTCGGAGTTGGGCTTGAAGGCGGCGCCGAGGACGGCGACCCGGCGGCCGAGGAAGCCGCCGCCGCACTGCTCGCGGGCCAGCTCGACCATCCGGGAGCGGCGCCGCATGTTGATCGAGTCGACCTCGCGCAGGAAGGCCAGCGCCTGGTCGGCGCCCAGCTCCCCGGCCCGGGCCATGAACGCGCGGATGTCCTTGGGCAGGCAGCCGCCGCCGAAGCCCAGGCCCGCGTTGAGGAACTTGCGGCCGATCCGGTCGTCGTGGCCGAGCGCGGTGGAGAGCAGGGTGACGTCGGCGCCGGCCGCCTCGCAGACCTCGGCCATCGCGTTGATGAACGAGATCTTGGTGGCCAGGAAGGAGTTGGCGGCGGCCTTGACCAGCTCGGCGGTGGCGAAGTCGGTGACCACGAACGGCACGCCGGCCGCGATCGGCTCGGCGTACACCTCGCGCAGCAGCCGCTCGGCGCGCTCGCTGCGGGCGCCGACCACGATCCGGTCCGGCCGCAGGGTGTCCTGGACGGCGAAGCCCTCGCGCAGGAACTCCGGGTTCCAGGCGAGCTCGGCGTCCTCGCCGACCGGCGCCAGCGCGGCCAGCCGCTCGGCCAGCCGGTTCGCGGAGCCGACCGGCACGGTGGACTTGCCGACCACCAGCACCGGCCGGGTCAGGTGCGGGGCCAGCTCGTCGATCGCGGCGTCCACGTAGGACATGTCGGCGGCGAACTCGCCCTTGCGCTGCGGGGTGTTGACGCAGACGAAGTGCACGTCGCCGAACTCCGCGGCCTCCTGGGCGGAGGTGGTGAAGCGCAGCCGGCCGGTCGAACCCTCGTGGCCCGCCACGTGCTTGAGCAGCAGCTCGGACAGGCCCGGCTCGTACATCGGTACCCGGCCGGCGGTCAGCGTGGCGATCTTCTCGGGGTCGATGTCCAGACCCAGCACCTCGAAGCCGAACTCCGCCATGGCGGCGGCGTGGGTGGCACCGAGATAGCCGGTGCCGATCACGGAGATGCGGAGGGTCACGGGTTCCCCTTTGCGGAATCTCGACCTTGCCTGCCGTGGGACGGGCAGGACGTGCGAGCACCGATGCTATCCGCCCGTCCGGACCCGGCCCAGGCCGTCCCGCCTGCGCCGATGTTTCGGACGCCCGGGCGCTGCCGCCGGGCGCCGGGTGTGCGCCGGGCGCGATCCGGCGGAACCCCCACGCGGGTGCTGTGACCGGCGGCACAATGCGCGCATGGATCCGAAGCCCGAGAGCACGGACACACCGGACACACCCCACGCCGAAGCACCGCCGCGCCCGCCCCACGCCGACGAGGCGCCCCACGCCGAAGAACCACCCCACGCCGAAGAACCGCCCCACGCCGACGAGGCGCCCCACGCCGAAGAACCACCGCGTCCCGACGGGTCCGGCGGGCCGGCGGAGGGGCTCAGCCTCTTCGAGCCGCGCGCCGACGGCGAGGAGGCCGCCGGGCCGGACCGGGGCCCCGAGCCGCCGGCCCGCCGCCGTCGCACCCGCCGCGTCCTGCTTTGGACGCTCTCCGCGCTGCTCGTGGTGGTCCTCGGTACGGGCGGCGCGCTCTTCTGGGCGGCCGAGCACTACGCCTCCTCGGTCACCCGGATCCCGGACGCCTTCCCGACGGCGCCGGAGTCCGCCCAGCCGAGGCCCGTCCCGGCGAGCGGCCTCAACCTGCTGCTGGTCGGCCTGGACGCCCGCTCCGACGTGCCGACCACCGGCAGCCGGGCGAAGGCCCCGCTCTGGCAGGAGGGCGCGGCCCGCAGCGACACCATGATGCTGCTGCACCTGTCCGACGACGGCCGCAGCGCCTCGCTGGTCTCGCTGGCCCGCGACACCTGGGTGGACGTCCCCGGGCACGGCAAGGCCAAGCTGAACGCCGCGTACTCCTGGGGCGGCCCGGCCCTGATGACCGAGACCGTGCAGAACCTCACCGGCATTCGGATCGACCACCTCGCCGTGGTCGACTGGAACGGCTTCCGCGCCCTCACCGACGCCGTCGGCGGCGTGGACATCACCATTGCGCGCACCATCGAGGCGGCCGGCGAGGCCCGCGCCTGGGAGGCCGGGACCCATCACATGGACGGCGCCCAGGCGCTGCTGTACGTCCGTGAGCGCTACGGCCTGCCCGGCGGGGACCTCGACCGCACCAAGCGGCAGCAGAACTTCCTGCGAGCGCTGATGCTCCGGGTCATGGACTCCGGCACGCTGGCCAGTCCGTCCCGCCTCGGCGGCCTGCTGCAGTCGGTCGGCGAGGTGGTCAGCGTGGACGACCGGCTCTCCAACACCGACCTCTTCCAGCTCGCCTGGGGCCTGCGCTCGCTGCGCGCCGACGACGTCCGCTTCATGAACGCGCCGTTCGGGGGCTTCGACACCCGCGACGGCCAGAGCGTCGTGCTGCTGGACGAGCGTCCGGCGGCGCAGCTGTGGGAGGCGATGCGCAACGACCGGATGCCGGAGTACTTCCGGGAGCACCGGGCCGGCGACACCCTCGGGTCCGACGTCGACTGAACCTAGGCAGCCGCAGGTCGGAGCCCTAGGATCTACTTAACGGTAACTAACAACTGAGCGGCGAGGCAGGCATCATGGCGGGCAGCGCAGGGTCGGCGGACTTCGATCTCTTCCGGATCTCCGAGGAGCACGAGATGCTGCGTGAGGCGGTGCGTTCGCTGGCCGAGGCGAAGATCGCTCCGTTCGCGGCGG
>NZ_JBVHVO010000008.1:0-26227 GCF_055564815.1 Kitasatospora sp. NPDC028961
CTCTTCGACCTGTGTCTTCCCTTCTGCCCTAGCGGGGACCCCCCCCCCTCCTCCCGGGGTGCGAGGTCCCGCGCGTCGGTGCGCTCAGCCGGTGCCGAACGGCAGCTCCAGCTCCGCCCAGACCACCTTGCCGTCCCTGGTCAGGCGGCTGCCCCAGCGCTGGGCCAGCTCGTTGACCAGGAACATCCCGCGGCCGCCCTCGTCCTGCTCGGCGAACGGGCGCAGCTGCGGCGTCTGGCCGCCGGAGTCGGCGACCTCCAGGGTGAGCACCCGGTCGCGGAAGAGCCGGAGCCGGCGCGGGGTGTCGGAGTACAGCAGGGCGTTCGTGACCAGCTCGCTGACCAGCAGCTCGGCGTAGTCGGAGAGCGCGGACAGGCCCCAGCCGTCCAGGGTCGCGCGGGTGAAGCGGCGGGCCGTGCCGGGCAGCCGGCCGCCGCCGGTGAGCGAGAGGGTGGCGATCCGGTCCGAGGGCAGCGGCAGCACCCGGGCCATGATCATCGCGATGTCGTCGTCGGTGCCGTCGGTGACCAGCGCGCCGAGGACGGCGTCGCAGTTCTCCTCCAGGGTGCGGCCGGGGCCGGAGAGCGTGCGGGCGAGCAGGTCGATGCCGTCGTCGAGGTCCCGGCCGCGCCGCTCGACCAGGCCGTCGGTGTAGAGGGCCAGCAGGCCGCCCTCGGGGAGGGTGAAGCCGATCGACTCGAAGGCCACGCCGCCGACCCCGAGCGGGGCACCGGGCGGCACGTCGATCCGGCGGGCGGTGCCGTCCGGCGCGACCGAGACCGGGGGCAGATGGCCCGCCGAGGCCACCTGCACCGTCCGCTCCAGCGGGTCGTAGACGGCGCAGATGCAGGTGGCGAACTGGCCCTCGCCGATCCCCGAGGCGGTCTCGTCCAGCCGGGTCAGCACCTGCTCGGGCGGCATGTCCAGGGTGGCCAGGGTCCGGGCGACGGTGCGCAGCTGACCCATCGTGGCGGCGGCCCGGATGCCGTGGCCCATCACGTCGCCGACCACCAGCGCGACCCGGCCGCAGGAGAGCGGGACGACGTCGAACCAGTCGCCGCCGACCTCGCTGGTCACGCTGCTGGGCAGGTACCGGTAGGCGATCTCCAGGCCGAGCGTGCGGTGGATCTCCTGCGGCAGCAGGCTGCGCTGGAGGGTCAGCGCGGTCTCGCGCTCGCGCCGGTAGAGCCGGGCGTTGTCGATCGCGATCGCGGTGCGGGCGACCAGTTCCTCGGCGAGCGCGACATCGGCGTCGGTGAACGGCTCGGGGTTGCGCATCCGGATGAACTCGGAGCCGCCGAGCACCATGCCCCGGGCGGTCAGCGGCACCATCAGGTACGAGTGGATGCCGGCGCCGATGCCCGGTGCGACCCGCTCCTCGGTGGCGACCAGGCCGCGCAGCACGTCCTCGTCCACCTGGGCCCGCAGCAGCGGGCGGCCGCTGCGCAGGCACTGGGTGTAGCTGCGGTCGGGGGCGTACTCGGAGACGTCGCCGACGGTGTCGACGGCGTGGGCCAGGCCGGACTCGTAGGACTCGCCGACGGCCACGGCGCGCAGCTGGACGGAGCGGTCCTCGGGGATCGCGGCGGGCTCGGCGCCGCGCAGCACCGGCTCCAGCAGGTCGACGGTGGCGAAGTCGGCGAACCGGGGGACGACGGCCTCGATCAGCTCCTCCGCGGTGCGCTGGAGGTCGAGCGTGGTGCCGATCCGGGCGGTGGCCTCGGCGATGGTGGTGAGGCGTTCCTGCGCGCGGGCGGCGCGGGCCTCGGCCTGGAACCGCTCGGTGACGTCGATGATGGACGAACAGACGCCGAAGACCCGGCCGGTGGAGTCCTCCAGCCGGAAGTAGGAGGCGGACCAGGCCCGGTCGCGGCGCGGGTCGCCGGGAACGCGGCCGTGCGAGCGGGCGTCGACCACGGGACGGCCGGTGGTGAGCACCTGTCTCATGGTCTGTTCGATCTCGGCGCTGTTGATGCCGGGCAGGACGCCGCTGATCCGGCGTCCGAGGTGGTCCTCGACGGGGACGCCGTTCATCCGGGCCAGCGCCAGGTTGAGCCGGACGTAGCGCAGGTCGGTGTCGTAGACGGCCATGCCTATCGGGGACTGGCCGAAGATCCCGTCGAGGACGGCGAGGTCGGCCTCGACCCGGTGCAGGGCCTGGGTGTCCGAGGCGGTGGCGAGCAGCAGCAGGGTGCCGCCGGGGCCGGCTATCGGGTAGGTGCGGAACTCCAGCTCGACCACGTGGCCGTCGCGGTGGCGGACCGGGAAGACGCCGGACCAGCCCTTGCCGCTCATGATGCGCTCGAACAGGGCGAGCACCTCGGGGCGGTCGGTGCGGCCGGTGAGCAGCTGGGCGGCGTAGCTGCCGACGGCCTCCTCCGAGGAGAAGCCGAGCAGCGCCTCGGCGTCCTCGCTCCAGTGGAGGATGAGGCCGTCCTCCTGGAGCAGCGCGGTGGCGAGCGGGACGAGGCGATGGCCGTCCAGGCGTACGGAGGCTCCGCCCGGTGCGGGGCCGGCGGCGTCGGTCTCGTCCCATTCGTGTCCGTGCATGATCAGCCAGCACCCCGCGTTCGGCTCGTGTCCGGCCGGGCGGGGCCTCGTGGTCCGTGCCGGCCGGGGTTCTTCTCCAGACTGCACGGACATCGGCCGCCCGGCGACCCCTTGGTCAGAGGTTCCTCGGACGGGCCTGTCGTACGGGCGTCATGGGCGTACCGGCCGCAGCGTACCCTCCAGGAGGCCCGCCCACTGCCGGATCACTCCGGATCGTCTGGCGCTGTCGTCGGAGAGCAGGTCGGCCAGTCCGAGACCGCGTGCCATGTCGAGGGTCGCCTGCACCGTCTCGCGCACTCCGGGGCGGCTTTCGTCGGCGTCCAGGAACTCGACGGCGGCCCGGTGGGCCTCGCGGCCGACCCTGCCCTCAAGTGCGACGATCCGCGCACGCAGCGGTTCGTCGGTGGCGGCGGCGACCCACAGGTGCAGGGCCGCGCGGAACAGCGGACCGGTGTAGAGGCGCACGATCATGTCGACCACGGCCACGGTGCGGTCCGGTCCGGCGGCCGGCAGCTCGTCCGCGTGGGCGCGGACCGCTGCCAGCCGCTCGGCGGTGACGTGCTCGACGGCCGCGGTGAAGAGGTCCTCGCGGGTGGGGAAGTGGTGCTGGGCGGCGCCGCGGGAGACTCCGGCCCGTTCGGCGACCACGGAGACGGTGGCGCCGTTCCAGCCGACCTCGGCCAGACAGTCGACGGCCGCCGCCAGCAGCCGCTGCCGGGTGGCGCGGCTGCGGTCCTGCTGGGGGGTACGGGCGGCGGGGTGGGCGGTCATCGGCGGCGACTGGTCCTGTCCGTGGGGGGTCCGGGCGGGGTCGATCCTCGCAGATCCGCCGCCCGCCTCAGCGGGCGGCCTCGCGGGCCCGCAGCTCCCGGCGCAGGATCTTGCCGGCGGCGGACTTGGGGACGGCGTCCAGGAACTCCACCGCCCGCACCTTCTTGTAGGGGGCGACCTCGGCCGCCACGAAGGAGGTGACGTCCTGCTCGGTGAGCGCGCTGCCGGGGGCGCGGACCACGAAGGCCTTGGGGTACTCGGTGCCGTCCGCGTCCACGACGCCGATCACCGCGGCGTCGGCGATCTGCGGGTGGCTGAGCAGCAGGGCCTCCAGCTCGGCGGGGGCGACCTGGTACCCCTTGTACTTGATCAGTTCCTTGACCCGGTCGACGACGTACAGGTAGCCGCGCCCGTCGACGTGTCCGACGTCGCCGGTGTGCAGCCAGCCGTCGGCGTCGATGGTGGCGGCGGTGTCGGAGGGCCGGCCGAAGTACCCCTCCATCACCTGCGGGCCGCGGAGCAGCAGCTCGCCCGGCTCGCCGGGGCCGAGGTCGGCTCCGCTGCCGTCCAGGGCGACCACCCGCAGCTCGGTCGAGGGCACCATCCGGCCGACCGAGCCCGCCGGGGGGTCGGTCTCGGTCGGGGAGACGACGTGCGAGACCGGGGACAGCTCGGTCATGCCGTAGCCCTGGAGGATGTGCGGCAGGCCGAGCCGCCGGGCGCAGGCGGCGGCCAGGTCCGGGTCCAGCGGGGCGGCCGCGCAGAGCAGGTACTCCACCGAGGAGAGGTCGAAGCGGTCGACCACCGGGTGCCTGGCCAGGGCGAGCGCGATCGGCGGTGCCACGATCAGGGCCTGGACGCGCTGCTCCTCGATGGTGCGGCAGAACTGCTCCAGCTCGAAGCGCGGCAGGACGACGACGGTGGCGCCGCACCGCAGCGGCTGGTTGAGCAGGGCGGCCAGGCCGTAGATGTGGAAGAAGGGGAGGACGGCGAGGATCCGCTCCCCCTCCCGCGGCCGGTACAGGGCGTCCGTCTGGGCGAGGTTGGTGGCGATCGAGCGGTGGGTGAGCATCACGCCCTTGGGCAGGCCGGTGGTGCCGCTGGAATAGGGGAGGACGGCGAGGTCGCTGCCGGGGTCGATCGCCGGCTCGGGGTCGGGGCCGCCGGAGGCGAGCAGGTCGGCCAGCGAGCGGTGGCCCTCGGCGCCGTCCAGCACGATGATCTCGGCGAGCGCCCGGCCCTCGGCGGCGAGCTTCCCGGCGGCCTGGCGGGCGGTGTCCAGGAACGGCGAGACGGTGATCAGCCAGCGCGCGCCGCTGTCGGCGAGCTGGCCGGCCAGCTCGCCCGGGGTGGCGAGGGAGGACACCGTGGTGACGGTGGCCCCGGCCCGGGTGGCGCCGTAGAAGGCCATCGGGTACGCGATCGTGTTGGGACTGAACAGTGCCACCACGTCGCCCCGGCGCACGCCGGCCTCGGCCAGCCCGGCGGCCGCCCGGCGGACGGCCGTGGCGAGCCGCGCGTGGCTGACCGACTCCCCCGTGATCCCGTCGATCAGGGCCGGCCGGTCGCCGTAGCGGGCGGCGGAGCCGAGCACCGCCTCGTGGATCGGCAGATCGACGATGCCGACGTCCGGGAACTCGCTGTGGAACACCAAGGCGTGCCTCCAAAGGGGTAGTTGACGCCCGGTCGGGGGGATCGGCGAGTGGTCCGGCCCGCCGGTCGGCCGAGCGCGCGCACAGGAGCATACGGACAGTGGCGGAGCGTTGCTCCATTGTGACGAAGGGCGGCAGGGCCCCGTGCCGGCCGATCGCCGTGCCCGGCGCACCCGGTCCGCTCCGCTCGCCCGCTCCCGACCAGGGCACACGTCGCCGGGCGGCCCGCCGAGCCGGGGTGCCGGGCGGCGGGCGGCGGCGGGCCGCCGCCTCGCACAGACGGTGGCCCGCGCCGCCGGCGTCGCGCTGGAGTTCGGCGGCGGAGCGCTCCCGCCGGGCGCCCGCCCGGGCCCCGGGTCAGTACGACTTGGGCAGCCCGAGGGTGTGCTGGGCCACGAAGTTGAGCACCATCTCCCGGCTGACCGGGGCGACCCGGCCGACCCGGGTGGCGGCGAGCAGCGCGCCGAGCCCGTACTCCTGGGTCAGGCCGTTGCCGCCCAGGGTCTGGACGGCCTGGTCGACGGTGCGGGCGGCGGCCTCGCCGGCCGCGTACTTGGCCATGTTGGCGGCCTCGCCCGCCGCGAGGTCGTCGCCCCCGTCGTAGAGCAGCGCGGCCTTCTGCGTCATCAGCCGGGCGAGTTCGATCTCCACCGCGCACTGGGCGAGCGGGTGGGCCAGGCCCTGGTGGGCGCCGATCGGGGTCGACCAGACCGTCCGGGCCTTGGCGTACTCGACGGCCCGGCCGAGGGCCTGGCGGGCCAGACCGAGCGAGAAGGCGGCGGTCATGATCCGCTCGGGGTTGAGGCCGGCGAAGAGTTGCAGCAGCCCGGCGCTCTCGTCGCCGACCAGGGCGTCGGCGGGCAGCCGGACGTCGTCCAGGAAGACCTGGAACTGCTTCTCCGGGGAGACGAGTTCCATCGGTATCGGGCGGTACTCGAACCCGGCCGTCTCGCGCGGGACGACGAAGAGCGCGGGCCTGAGCTTGCCGGTCCGGGCGTCCTCGGTGCGGGCGACGAACAGCACGGCGTCGCTGTGGTCGATGCCGGAGACGAACACCTTGCGGCCGGTGAGCAGCCAGTCCTCACCGTCGCGGCGGGCGACGGTGGAGATCCGGTGGGAGTTGGAGCCGGCGTCCGGCTCGGTGATGCCGAAGGCCATCCGCCGGGTGCCGTCGGCGAGGCCGGGCAGCCACTGCCGCTTCTGCTGCTCGGTGCCGTAGCGGGCGATCACCGTGCCGCAGATCGCCGGGGAGACGATCAGCATCAGCAACGGGCAGCCGGCGGTGCCGAGTTCCTCCAGGACGATGGAGAGGTCGGCGATGCCGCCGCCTCCGCCGCCGTACTCGGCGGGCAGGTTGACCCCGAGGTAGCCGGCCTTGCCGGCCTCGGCCCAGAGCTCGTCGGCGGGCAGGCCGGCCCGGGCCTTGCCCAGGTAGTACGCGGAGCCGTAGCGGCTGCCGAGGTCGGCCACGGCGCGGCGCAGGGCCTGGCGTTCGGGGCTCTCGATCAGCGGGCTGCCGGGGGTGGTGGTGCGCGGTGCGGACATGCGGTCGTCCTTCCGGGCGGATCGGGGCTGGCACGGGAATCGGGTGGGAGTCGGTGCTCTCCCAGGGGGTCTCGGGTGCCGTCTCGGGGAGTCGGGCTCGGGAGGCTCCCTCAGGGCGCAGGCTGCACGACGGCGAGCAGGGCGCCGAGTTCGACCTGCTGGCCGGGAACGGCCCGGAGTTCGGTGAGCACGCCGTCGGCGGGGGCGGTGACCCGGTGCTCCATCTTCATCGCCTCCAGCCAGAGCAGCGGCTGGCCCGCGGTGACGGTGTCGCCGACCGCGACGGCGGTGCGCGCCACGGTGCCGGGCATCGGGGCGAGCAGGGCCCCCGGATCGACCTGCGCGGCCGGGTCGGGGAAGCGCTCCAGCGCGGTCAGCACGGTGGCGCCGGCCGGGCTGTCCAGGTGGACCCGGTCGCCGTGGCGCGCGATGTCGTAGCCGCTGCGGACGCCGTCGGTCTCCAGGACCACCCGGGTGGGCGTCGCCGAGACGAGCGTGGTGCCCGGGTGGTCCTCGGCAACCAGCCCGGCCCGGCCGAACCGGTAGCGGACCTCGTACACGGTGGCGTCGGCGGCGGCGTACCGCTTGCTCTGCGGCTGCGAGGGCAGGTTGCGCCAGCCGGAGGGCAGCGCCGAGCCGACGCGGCGTTCGGCGGCGTCGGCCAGCGCGGCGGCGAGGGCCGCCGCCGCGTCCCCGCCGGGAGCGGGGGTGAGACCGGCGGCGTGCTCGGCCAGGAAGGCGGTGTGCACCCGGCCGGCCAGGAAGGCGGGGTGGCGCAGCGCCGCGACGAGCAGGTCCCGGTTGGTGACCGGCCCGTGGATCCGGGCCCGGGTGAGCGCGTCGGCGAGCCGGCGGGCGGCGGCGGCCCTGGTCGGCGCCCAGGCGACGACCTTGGCGAGCATCGGGTCGTAGTGCGCGCCGATCACGCTGCCGGCCGCCACCCCGGAGTCCAGGCGCAGCCCGGTGTCACCGTCGGCGGTAGCGAACTCGACGGTGGTGCCGGGGAGTTCGAGACGGTGCAGGGTGCCGGTCTGCGGCTGCCAGTCGCGCGCCGGGTCCTCGGCGTAGAGGCGGGCCTCGATGGCGTGGCCGCGCGGGGCGGGCGGCGCCGGGGCGGGCAGCGGTTCGCCCTCGGCGACGCGCAGTTGGAGCGCGACCAGGTCGAGCCCGGTGACGCACTCGGTGACGGGGTGCTCGACCTGGAGGCGGGTGTTCATCTCCAGGAAGTGGAACCGGCCGTCGGGGGCGAGCAGGAACTCCGCCGTGCCGGCGCCGGTGTAGCCGATCGCCCGGGCGGCGGCGACGGCGGCCGCGTGCAGCGCGGTGCGCACCTCCTCGTCGAGGCCGGGGGCCGGGGCCTCCTCGATGACCTTCTGGTGGCGGCGCTGCAGCGAGCAGTCGCGTTCGCCGACCGCCCACACCGTGCCGTGCGTGTCGGCGAGCAGCTGGACCTCGACGTGCCGCCCGGTGGGCAGGTAGCGCTCGCAGAACACCTCGTCCGAGCCGAAGCTCCTGGCCGCCTCGGCGCGGGCCTCGGCCAGCCGGGGCGCGAGTTCGTCCAGCCGGTGGACCACCCGCATGCCGCGCCCGCCGCCGCCCGCGGCCGCCTTGACCAGCAGCGGCAGGTCGGCCTCGGCGGGGTCGGTGAGGGCCTCCAGCACGGGCACGCCGGCGGCGGCCATCAGGCGCTTCGCGGCGGTCTTGGAGCCCATCGCGGCGATCGCGGCCGGGGGCGGGCCGATCCAGGTCAGGCCCGCGTCGAGCACCGCCTGCGCGAACTCCTCGTTCTCGGAGAGGAATCCGTAGCCGGGGTGGACCGCGTCGGCCCCGGCGGCCAGCGCGGCCTTGACGATCAGGTCGCCGCGCAGATACGTGTCGGCGGGCGCCGCGCCGGGGAGCCGGACGGCGGCGTCGGCCTCCCGGGTGTGCGGGGCGTCGGCGTCCGGGTCGGCGTAGACGGCGGTGGTGGCGATGCCTAGGCTCCGGCAGGTGCGGAACACCCGGCGGGCGATCTCGCCCCGGTTGGCGACCAGCAGGTTGGCGATCACGTCGGTCCCTCTCAGAGTCGGATCACATGCGGAAGACGCCGTAGCCGCGCGCGCCCTCGACGGGCGCGTTGTGGATCGCGGAGAGGCACAGGCCGAGCACGGTCCGGGTGTCGCGGGGATCGATCACCCCGTCGTCGTAGAGCCGGCCGGAAAGGAAAGCGGGCAGCGACTCCGCCTCGATCTGCTGCTCGACCATCGCCCGGATCGCGGCGTCCGCGTCCTCGTCGTAGGGCTGCCCCTTGGCCGCCGCGGACTGCCGGGCCACGATCGACAGCACCCCGGCGAGCTGCTGCGGTCCCATCACGGCCGACTTGGCGCTCGGCCAGGCGAACAGGAACCGCGGCTCGTAGGCCCGCCCGCACATGCCGTAGTGGCCGGCCCCGTAGGAGGCGCCCATCAGCACCGACAGGTGCGGAACCGTGGAGTTGGCGACGGCGTTGATCATCATTGCGCCGTGCTTGATGATGCCGCCCTGCTCGTAGTCCTTGCCGACCATGTAGCCGGTGGTGTTGTGCAGGAACACCAGCGGGATGTCGCGCTGGTTGGCCAACTGGATGAACTGGGCGGCCTTCTGCGACTCCGGGCTGAACAGCACGCCCTGGGCGTTGGCGAGGATGCCGACCGGGTAACCGTGCAGCCTGGCCCAGCCGGTGGCGAGACTGGTGCCGTAGAGCGGCTTGAACTCGTCGAAGTCCGATCCGTCGACGATCCGGGCGATCACCTCGCGCGGGTCGAACGGGATCTTGAGGTCGCCCGGGACGATGCCGAGCAGTTCCTCCTCGGCGTACTTCGGCGGCTCGGCGAGCGGGTCGGCGGCGGGGCCGTGCCGGCGGTGGTTCAGCCGGGCGACGATCCGCCGCGCCAGCCGCAGCGCGTCCGGTTCGTCCACCGCGAAGTGGTCGGCCAGGCCGGAGGTGCGGGCGTGCATCTCGGCGCCGCCGAGCGACTCGTCGTCGGACTCCTCGCCGGTGGCCATCCTGACCAGTGGCGGGCCGCCCAGGAAGACCTTGGCCCGCTCCTTCACCATCACGGTGTGGTCGGACATCCCCGGCACGTAGGCGCCGCCGGCCGTGGAGTTGCCGAACACCACGGCCACGGTGGGGATGCCCGCCGCGGAGAGCCGGGTGAGGTCGCGGAAGAGCGCGCCCCCGGGGATGAAGATCTCCTTCTGGCTGGGCAGGTCGGCGCCGCCGGACTCGACCAGGTTGACCACCGGGAGCCGGTTCCGCAGCGCGATCTCGTTGGCGCGCAGGGCCTTGCGCAGCGTCCAGGGGTTGCTGGCCCCGCCACGTACGGTGGGGTCGTTGGCCGTGATGAGGCACTCGACGCCCTCGATCACTCCGATCCCGGTGACGAGCGCCGCGCCGACCGGGTAGTCGCTGCCCCAGGCGGCGAGCGGGGAGAGCTCCAGGAACGGCGAGTCCTGGTCGATCAGCAGCTCGATCCGCTCGCGCGGCAGCAACTTGCCCCGGCCGCGGTGGCGTTCGACGTACTTGGGGCCGCCGCCGGCCAGTGCCTTGGCGTGTTCGGCGTCCAGTTCGGTGAGCTTGGCGAGCATCGCGGCCCGGTGCTCGGCGTAGTCGGCGCCGGCCGGGTCGAGGCGGGTGGGCAGGACGGTCACAGCAGCGCCTCCGGGATGTCGAGGTGGCGGGAGCGCAGCCACTCCCCCAGCGCCTTGGCCTGCGGGTCGAAGCGGTGCTGGGCGGCGACGCCCTCGCCGAGCAGGCCGGTGATGGTGAAGTTGACCGCGCGAAGATGCGGGAGGAGCTGTCGGCTGATCGGCAACCCGGCCGTCTCCGGCAGGAGTTCGCGCAGCAGATCGACGGTGAGGATGTGCGCGAGCCAGCGCCAGCCGTCCGCGCCGCGGGCCCAGACCCCGAGGTTGGCGTCGCCGCCCTTGTCGCCGCTGCGGGCGCCGGCCACCCGGCCGAGCGGTGCCCGCACGGTCGGGCCGGGCGGCAGTGGCTCCGGCACGTCCGGGCCCGGCTCCGACGGCCGGGTCGACGGCTCCGCCGGGGCGGTGACCGGCGCGGGCGGTACGGCGACCCGCCGCCCGTCCGGCAGGACCGCGGTGTGCTCCACCGCCTTGGCGTCGACGTACGCGGCGGTGAAGACCCCGTACGGCGATCCCGCCCCGGGCAGCGCGGTGAGATGGAAGCCGGGGTAACCGGCCAGCCCCAACTCCACGGCCGCCTTGCCGAGTTCGCGCCCGACCTTGGCCGGATCGCGGTCCCGGGCGGTGAGCCGCAGCAGCGCCGAGGCGCTCTCCTCGGTGGCGGCGTCGGGGTGGTCGGTGCGGGCGAGCGTCCACCGGAGTTCGGCGGGGCGGGCGTCCGGCGGCAGGGCCTCGGCCAACTGCCGTTGGACCAGGGCGGCCTTGGCCTCGATGTCCAGGCCGGTCAGGACGAACACCACCTCGTTGCGGTGGCCGCCGAGCCGGTTCAGCCCGACCTTGAGGGTCGGCGGCGGCGCCTCGCCCCGCACGCCGTGGATCCGGACCCGGTCCGGCCCCTCCTCGGCGAGCCGCACGGTGTCCAGCCGGGCCGTGACGTCCGGTCCCAGGTAGCGCGCGTCGCCCGTCTCGTAGAGGAGTTGGGCGGTGACGGTACCGGTGGTGACGGCGCCGCCGGTGCCCGGATGCTTGGTGATGACGCTGGAGCCGTCCGCCGCCAGCTCGGCGATCGGGAAGCCGGGCCGGGTGACGTCGTGCTCGCGGAAGAACGCGTAGTTGCCGCCGGTCGCCTGCGCCCCGCACTCCAGCACGTGCCCGGCCACCACGGCGCCGGCCAGCTCGTCCAGGTCCCCCGGCCCCCAGCCGAACCGGGCGATCGCCGGGCCGACGACCAGCGCCGCGTCGGTGACCCGGCCGGTGACCACCAGGTCGGCCCCGGCGGTCAGGCACTCGGCGATCCCGAAGGCGCCGAGATAGGCGTTGGCGGCCAGCAGTCCTTCGGGGAGGCCGAGTTCGGCCCGCCGGGGCAGCAGGTCGTCACCCTCGACATGGGCGACGGCGGGATCGAGCCCCTGACGCCGCGCCAGTTCACGGACCGCGTCCGCGAGTCGGGCCGGATTGAGGCCACCGGCGTTGACCACGATCCGCACCCCGCGCTCCAGCGCCAGGCCGAGGCACTCCTCCAACTGCCGCAGGAACGTCCTCGCGTAGCCGAGCGAGGGGTCCTTCAGCCGGTCCCGGGCCAGGATGAGCATGGTGAGCTCGGCCAGGTAGTCCCCGGTCAGGACGTCCAGCGGCCCGCCCGTGAGCATCTCGCGCACCGCCGAGAAGCGGTCCCCGTAGAAGCCCGAGGCATTGCCGATCCGCAGTACCGAACGCGACCCCACAGGTGCGCCTCCCCTACCGGTGGCCCCGCACTCGCCACGCTTGCCGTCGGGCAGCAGCGTGGCACCGGCACGGAGAAAAAGCAATCATGCCTGCTTGTTTTTCGCCGATACCGCCGCCCGATGGCGCGATGACTGCCGGCGGTCACGGCCTCGTTCGCCCGGGTGCGTCCCGAGGGCCACGAGATGCCCGCCGGGGCACGCGCTCCCGGTCTGCGGCACGGTCTCGGCAGGACGTCAGGCGGGGTCCGGGAGCGCGGCCTCCTCGGGCCGGTCCCGCGTCGCGTGGGCCGGGTCGGGGGCCGGGCGGCGGGTGCGTTCGGCCCAGGCGGCCACCGGCGGGCCCGCCGCGCCCAGGGCCGCGAAGAACACGCCGAGCAGCAGCCAGCCCGCGTGCCCGAGGCCGAGGACCGCGGTCGTCAGGACCAGCGGAGCCAGCGCCTGCCCGGCGGCGAAGCCGATGCCGAGGAAGCCCTGGTACTGCCCCTGGGCGTGGTCGGGGGCCAGGCCGAAGCCGAGCGCGAAGCCGCCCGAGGACTCCCACACCTCGCCGAGGCTGTGCACCGCGACGGCGAGGAGGGCGAGCGCCGGCGCGACCCAGACCGGAACGTCCGCGGTCAGGGCCATCAAGGGGCAGCTGACCAGGAAGAGCAGCCCCGCCAGCCGGAACGCCCGGCCGCCCTGGCGCGGCGTCTCCACCCGGGAGCCGATCCTGCTCTGGAGCAGCACGCACACCCCGCTGTTGGCCGCGTAGACCGCCGCCACCGTCCAGCGCGGCGCGTCGGTGTGGGCGGAGAGCCAGATCGGAAGCAGCAGGGAGACGGTCTGGTACTGCAGGCCCATCGCACCGTAGAGCGCGACGAAGGACACGTACGGGCGGTCGGCCAGGACGGCCCAGCGGTGGTGCTCCTCGGGCCGGGGCAGCGGCCGGTAGTTCGGGACGCCGACCAGGGCGACGAGGCCGGCGCCGGCGAAGCTGGCGGCGTTGGCGAGGATGAGCGCGGTGTACGCCGCGCGGGTGTCGACCGACACGGCGAAGGCCGCGCCCAGGGTGCCCAGGACCACGCCGAGGTTGACGAAGGTGCGGAGCCTCGCCCGGAAGGCGGCCGGGCGTTCCCCGCCGGTCCGGGCGATGAGCGCACCGCCCGCGGCGCCGCCCGCGGTTGCCGCCAGCCGGTCCAGGGTGGCGATGAGCGTGAAGGTGGCCCAGTCCTGGATGAACACGAAGGCGGCCATCGTCACGGCCTGCAGTGCGAGGGCCGTCAGCCAGACCGTGCGCGGGCCGTACCGGTCGGCCAGGTTCCCGGCCGGGATCCCGGCCAGCAGCCCGACCAGACCGGCGACCGTGAGACCGGCGCCGACCTGGGCGGCGGGCAGGTGGACCACCAGCGTGAAGTAGAGCACCGCGGCGGTGTTGAACAGCCCGTTGCCCACCCGGCTGACGAAGCTCGCGAGGATGAGGGCGCGCTGCGGGCGGCTCGACTCCGGCGCGGTGGACGTCCGTGGGCCGAAACCCTTCCCGATGATCATGCGGACCAGGCTAACAGCGCCCCCACAAGCGCCTTTCGGACCGCTCGGACCGGTCGGACCCGGGAGCAGGGGGCGCTCCCGGGTCCGTCCCGCGTGCGGTCAGCGGGCTGTCAGCAGCGGATCGGCGGTGATCAACGCCCCTGGAGGGACTTGACGTTGTCGCCGAAGCTCCAGCCCTTCGAGCCGTCCCAGTTGACCGACCACGTCATGAGCCCCTTCAGCGAACCGTTGAAGGCGTTCCACGACTGGCTGACCAGGCCCGGCGCCATGTAGCCGCCGCCCGCACCGGGCTGGGCCGGCAGACCGGGCACCTGCTTGTCGTAGGGCACCTTGATGGTGGTGCCCTGGATGGTCAGGCCGTTGTTCAGGCAGGTGGTCTGCGCGGTGAAGCCCTGGACGGTGCCCGCCTGGTAGGAGTCGCCGGAGCAGCCGTACATGCTGCCGTTGTAGTACTGCATGTTCAGCCACCAGAGGCGGCCGTTGTCGACGTACTTCTTGATGATCGGCAGGTAGGAGCCCCAGATCGACCCGTAGGTGACGCTTCCGCCGGTCACGTAGGCGGTCTCGGGGGCCATCGTCAGGCCGAAGCCCGCGGGCATCTGCGCCAGCACACCGTCGATGATGCGGATCAGGTTGGACTGGGAGGCGGACAGCGTGGTGATGCTGCCGCTGCCGGACAGACCGGTCTCGATGTCGATGTCGATGCCGTCGAAGTTGTACTTCTTGAGGATCGGCACGACGGTCGCCACGAACTTGTCGGCGACGGTGCTGGAGCTCAGGTCGATGCCCGCGGCGGCGCCGCCGATCGACATCAGGAGCGTCGCGCCGGCGGCCTTGGCCTGGCACATCTCGGCGGGGGTCGAGACCTTGACGCCGGCGTCCATGCCGTCCTGCCACAGGACGGTGCCGTCCGAGAGGATCACCGGGAACGCGGCGTTGATGACGTTGTAGCCGTGCGCGGCGATCCGGCTGTCCGTGATGGGCACCCAGCCCATGCCCGGGTGGACGCCGTTCGCGGCACCGTCCCAGTTCTCCCAGTAGCCCTGGAGGACCTTGCCCGAGGGCTTCGGCTTCGTCGGGCAGGTGTCACCCGGCGGCGGCGTGGTCGGCGGAGCGGTCGTCGGCGGCGTCGTCGTCGGCGGAGCGGTCGTCGGCGGCGTCGTGGTCGGCGGAGCGGTCGTCGGCGGCGTCGTCGTCGGCGGAGCGGTGGTCGGCGGCGTCGTGGTCGGCGGAGCGGTCGTCGGGGTCGCGGTCGGCGTGGGGCTGCTGCCGCCGGGGCCGGCGAGCGACACGTCGTCCGCGTAGAACGCCGGCTGCCCGTACCACCCGTGCAGGTAGACGGTCAAGGAGGTGGTGGTCGCCCCGGTGGTGAAGCCGACGCTGAGCTGGCTGTACGTCGCGCTGTTCGGCGTCCAGGTGGACGGCGCCGTGGTGATGCCGGAGCCGGTGGCGCCCAGGTAGACGTAGCTGCCCTGGACGTAGGCGCTCAGCGTGTACTGGGAGTTGGGCTGCACGCTGACGGTCTGGGTGCACTGGGCGTTGTCCAGGCCGGTCGGCGTGGCCTTGAGCGCGGAGGTGCCGTAGTGGACCGGGCTGCCGACGGCCGCGCCGGAGCCGCCGGTGCAGGTCCAGTCGGAGAGTCCGTTCTCGAACCCGGGGTTGGCCACCAGGTTGGTGGTGGCCGCCCCGGCCGTGACGGAGCCGGTCAGGGCGAGTCCGGCCCCGAGGACGGCGGCGACGCTCACCCCGGCGAGGGAACGCATCATGACGGTCTGTCCGTGCCCGGGCCGGCCGGCCCGCGACGCGCGTGCCGCGGTCGCCCGCTGGAGGCCGGGAGCCCCGAGCGGCTCGCTCCCGGTCCGGTCGCCTCCGAGGCGGCCGTGGTCCTGGCTGGGTCGGGGTTCGCCCGACGGACGTGGCGTACGCGACCTTCGACGGAACATGCGGTGCTCCCTTTCCCGCCGAGCGTCATGGACATGACCGACGCGTGGGGGCGTGACGCCCGGCTCTGGGTGAGGTGGGGACATGTGGGGCTGTGCCGAACCGGATCGTAGGAGGGGCGGCAAGGCCCGTCAATAGGTCTGGACCAATTGTCCGGTGACGGCGGAACACCGGCTCTCCGACTTTCGACAGAGCCGCAGCTCATCCCCAGGTCGCACAAGGACCCGCGGCACCACCCCCGACAATGGGCCGATGGCCCCCCTCTCCCGAAATCCGTTCACGGCCCCCGGCGAACCGGGCCGGGGGCTGTGGCGCGCCCTCGCGGAGACGACCGGCGGCGCGGCGCTGATGCTCCTCACCCAGCTGATCCTGGGCGGCCGCGGCCCGGCCGGCGAGATCCAGCTCCTCCTCGGCACCGTCGTCCTCGTCCTGCTCGCCGTCCGCCGCCGCTTCCCCGTACTGAGCCTGCTGGGCACCTCCGTCGTCGTCGGGCTGCTGCCCCCCGCCGGACTGCCGGCCGCCGTGACCGCGTACACCTCGGCCAGGCACCTGACCGCCCCCCGGCGCCGGAGCACCGTACTGCTCGCCTCTGCCGTGCTGGCGGCGCTGGTCTGCGCCATCCTCGCCCCGGCCATCGGGCTCGGCGGCCACGCGTTCGGGCTCGCGCTCGGCGCCGTACTCGCGGCGACCACCCTGGTGGTGCCGGGGCTCCTCGGCGGCTCGGGCGGGCAGGAGGACCGGCTGCTGCGGGCGCTCCGGGAGCGGGCCGCCGCCGCGGAGGCGGCCCGCCGGCTCGCGGAGAGCGAGTCCCGGATCCACGAGCGCTCCCGGATCGCCGCCGAGATGCACGACCTGGTCGGCCACCGGCTCAGCCTGATCTCGCTGCACGCGGGCGGCCTGGAGATGGCCCTGCGGAAGGAGGCGCCGGACCTGCGGGACGAGGCGGCCCTGGTCCGCCGGGCCACCGGGGACGCGATGCGGGAGCTGCGCGAAGTACTCGGCGTTCTGGGCCCGTTGGGCCGGGACACCGGGACGGACGCGCTGACCGACAGCACCGGGACCAGATCCGACGTCGAGGCGCTGGCCGCGGAGTCCCGCACCGGCGGCATACCCGTCGAGCTCACCTGGGACGGCCCCGACCTGCACGAGCGCGCCGCCCAGGTGCGGCGGGCGGTGCACCGCGTGGTGCGCGAGTCGCTGACCAATGTGCACCGCTACGCCGCCGGGGCCCGCGTGACCGTGGCGGTGACGCACACCGAGGACCGGGTGGAGGTGCTCGTGCGCAACGGCCTCCCGCCGGTGACCCCCGAGGCGGCGACCGGCCTGGGCACCGGGCGCGGACTGGTCGGGCTGCGGGAACGGGTGGCGCTGCTCGGCGGCGCCCTGGAAGCGGGCCCGACGCCGGCCGGGGGCTTCGCGGTCGCCGCGCGGATCCCGGCCCGCCCCGACCCGGGAGCGAGTCTCACCGCCGCGGGCGCCCCGCCGCGCGAGGCACCGTCCGAGCCGCACGCCGACCACCCGCCCGCCGGTCTCCGACGCCGCGTCGTGGACGCCCTCAGCGGGTTCCTCGGCCTCGCGGGTGTCGGCGTGCTGATGATGTGCGGTCTCCTGCTGGTCTCCCAGGCGTCCCCGGATCCCGCCCCCCGCGATCCCGAGCCGCCCAGGATCGGGATGTCCCGCGCGATGGTGGAGCGGGCCGTCTACGGGGACGACCCGGCGGTGCGCGCGGCGGCGACGGGCCGGGAGCCGGCCCGCGCGGAGTCCGTGACGAGCTGCATGTACCCGACGTTCCGCTACGCGGACCCGACACCGCCGGCCCCGGCTGCCGAGGGCACCCCCACGGACGAGGCCGCCCCGCAGGGCGGCGACCGGCTCACCATCACCCGGCTCTGCTTCCGTGGCGATACGTTGGCCACGATCGACCGCTTCACCGTGCCCATGGTGTCGCGCACACCACCGTGGGAGTCCCCGTGACCGAGTTCCCCCCTGCCGTCCACCACCCGATCCGGGTCCTGCTCGCCGACGACGAGGAACTGATCCGGCACGCCGTCCGGCTGATCCTGCGCCACGCCGAGGGCATCGAGGTGGTCGGCGAGGCGGCGAACGGCGAGGAGGCCGTCCGGGTCGCCGCCGAGACCCGCCCGGACGTGGCCCTGATCGACATCCGGATGCCCGTGCTCGACGGGCTCGCCACCATCGAGCGGCTCCTCGCCCTGGACCCCGGGCCGCAGGTCGTCATGCTCACCACCTTCGGCGACGAGCAGAACGTGACGCGCGCGCTGCGCTCCGGCGCCACCGGCTTCCTCCTCAAGGACGAGGGCCCGCAGGAGCTGATCAGCGCGGTCCGGGCCGCCGCCGGCGGCGACGCCGTCCTCTCGCCCAAGGTCACCCGGACCGTCATCGACCGCATGCTCGACACCGGCGCCGGTGCGCCGGCCGCCCCGGCCCCGGGCGCCGTCCCCGACCAGCGGCTGGCGGCGCTCACCGGCCGCGAGCGCGACGTCCTCGCGCTGCTCGGCCGTGGTCTCGCCAACGCGGAGATCGGCCGCCGACTGGGCATCGGCGTGGGCACGGTGAAGACCCACGTCAGCGCCGTCCTGGTGAAGACCGGCACGGACAGCCGCGTCCAGGCGGCGGTCCTCGCCCACCGGGCGGGGCTGCTGTCCTGAGCACCGGCCCGGTAGGCCGTCTCTGCCGGACGGCAGAGGCGGCCGTCCGCCGCGAGGAGGAGGCACCACCCCGGGCCCGACCTTCGGCAGACGCCCCGGTCACACCCTGAGGCCGACGGTCCGGCGCCGCGGCGCGCCGAGGATGAGAGTCAGTCACCGACCCTCTCCCCGTAACCCGGAGCCGACATGTCACTGCAGGAAGCCGTACCCGCCCCCGTCTCCCCCGGCACCGCCGCCGCCCGGGCCACCGGGCTGAGCAAGGTCTACGGCCGGGGCGAGGCCCGGGTGGTCGCGCTGGACTCGGTCTCGGTCGAGTTCGAACGCGGCCGGTTCACCGCGATCATGGGGCCGTCCGGCTCCGGCAAGTCGACGCTGATGCACTGCATGGCCGGTCTCGACGCGGTCACCGCGGGCTCCGCGCGGATCGGTGACACCGAACTGTCCGGCCTGAGCGACCGGCAGCTCACCCGGCTGCGCCGGGACAGCGTCGGTTTCGTCTTCCAGGCGTTCAACCTGCTCCCCACCCTGACGGCGCTGGAGAACATCACGCTGCCGATGGCCATCGCGGGCCGCCGGCCGGACCGGAAGTGGCTGGAGACCGTCGTGGCGACCGTCGGCCTCGCCGGGCGGCTGGGCCACCGCCCCGCCCAGCTGTCCGGCGGCCAGCAGCAGCGGGTCGCCGTGGCCCGCGCCCTCGCCGCCCGGCCGGAGATCGTCTTCGCCGACGAACCGACCGGCAACCTGGACTCCCGCGCCGGCTCCGAGATCCTCGGCTTCCTGCGGGAGTCCGTACGGGAGTTGGGCCAGACCGTGGTGATGGTCACCCACGACCCGGCGGCCGCCGCGCACGCCGACCGCGTGGTCTTCCTCGCCGACGGCCGGCTCACCGACGAGCTGCTCGCCCCGACCGCCGAGACCGTCCTGGACCGGATGCGGCGCTTCGACACCGGCGCCCGCACGAGCTGACCCGGCTCCCCGCGCCCCACCCGCCCCCTCGCACCTCCGAACTGGGACCACCATGCTGCGAACAGCCCTGCGCAACGTCTTCGCGCACCGAGCCCGCCTGATCATGACCGCCCTCGCGATCACCCTCGGCGTCGCCTTCGTCTCCGGCACCCTCGTCTTCGGCGACACCGTCGCGGAGGCCCTGCGCGCCGCCTCCGCCAGGAGCCTCAAGGACGTCGCCGTCTCCGTCCAGGCCGAGGCCCGGCGCGGCTCCGACACCGGGACGGACGACACCGTGTCCACCGCACTCACCAGTGAACTCGCCGACCAGGTCCGCACCGTGCCCGGCGTCACCTCCGTGCGCCCCACCGTCAACGGCACCGCCACCCTGGCCGCCAAGGACGGCCGGCCGCTCGACGCCGACACCAGCTGGCAGAACCTGGCGACCAACTACGCGCCGGACGCGGCCCACGGCGACCGGGACGCCCGGTTCCCGCTCAGCGCCGGCCGCGGCCCCGTCGACAGCGGTGAACTGGCCCTGGACCGCGGGACCGCCGAGCGGGCCGGCTACCGCGTCGGCGACACCGTCCGCTTCGCCACCCGGGGCCCCGCGCTGACCAAGAAGCTGGTCGGCACCGTCGACACCGACGACCCACGGGTGCGGGCCGGCGGCAGCCTCGCGCTCTTCGACACCAGGACCGCCCAGCAGCTCTTCCTCCAGGACGGCCGCTTCGACGAGCTGGCCGTCGGCTCCGCGCCCGGCACCGACGCCGAGGAACTCACCGGCAGGATCCGCGCGCTGCTGCCCGCCGACGGCATCACGGTCACCAGCGGAGCCCGGCTCGCGCGCGAGCAGGCCGCGCAGATCGCCGAGAGCACCAAGGAACTCACCCGGATGCTCCTCGCCTTCGCCGGGATCGCCCTGTTCGTCGGCGCCTTCATCATCGCCAACACCTTCACCATGCTGATCGCCCAGCGCAGCCGGGAGACCGCGCTGCTGCGCGCCGTCGGAGCCTCGCGCCGCCAGGTCGTCCGCGCCGTCCTCGCCGAGGCCGCCCTCCTCGGCCTCGGCGCCTCGGCGGCCGGCATCGCGCTCGGGACCGGGATCGCGACCGCCGTGCGGCCGATCCTCGACGCGGCCGGCGCGGGCCTGCCGGACGGCCCCCTGGTGATCTCCGCGGACACCCTCCTGCGCTCCCTCCTGACCGGCGTCGGCGTCACCGTGCTCGCCGCCTGGCTGCCGTCCCGCAGGGCCGCGAAGACCACCCCGGTGGAGGCGCTGAGCACCGTCGACCAGGCACCGCCCCGGCGCGGCATGCTCCTGCGCAACAGCCTCGGCGGACTGCTCACCGGCCTCGGCCTGCTCACCCTGCTGTACGTCTCCACCCGGAGGGACGGCGCCGACGCCAACCTCCAGGCCGCCGCCCTGGGTTCGCTGCTCACCCTGACCGGCCTGATCGTGATCGCCCCGCTGCTGTCCCGCCCGCTGATCCGGCTCGCGGGCACGGTCACCACCCGGTTCTTCGGCGTCAGCGGCAGGCTCGCCGAGGAGAACGCGCTGCGCAACCCGCGCCGCACCGCCGCCACCGCCTCGGCCCTGATGATCGGGCTGGCCCTGATCACCGGCCTGAGCGTGACCGGCGGTTCCACCGACGCCGCCCTCCAGGACGCGGCCGTGCGCGGCCTGACCGCCGACTACAAGGTGTCCAACGCCGGGTACGGCGGCATCGACCCCGCACTCGCCGGCACGGTCGCCGACGTCCCCGGCGTCGCGCGGGCGGTGCCCGTCGCCTCCTCGACCCTGGGCGTGCGGGGCCGGGCCGCCACGTTCACCGGCGCGGACCCGCGGCAGCTCGCCGCGGTCTCCGACCTGGAGTTCAGCAGCGGCTCGCTCGCGGACCTCGGCCCCGGCAGGGTCGCGCTCTCCGACCGGCTGGCCGAGGAGACCGGCCTGTCGAAGGGCGACACCTTCCCGGGCACGCTGGGCTTCGGCCGCGAGACCAGGGAGCTGACCGTCGCCGGTGTCTACCGCGAGACCCGCACCGTGGGCGGCGCCGTGGGCGCCCTGGGCGACGTCCTGCCGTACGCCGTCGGCGGCCGGCTCGACAGCGTCCTGGTCGAGGCCGCGGCCGACGGGCGCACCGGCGGCCTCGACCAGCGGATCCGCGAGGCCCTCGGCAACAGCCCGCTCCTCCAGGTGCAGGACCGGGCGCAGTTGACGAAGGCGCAGTCCGGCGAGATCGACACGATGCTCACCATGATGTACGGCCTGCTCGGCATGACGGTCGTGATCGCCGTCTTCGGCGTCGTCAACACCCTGGCCATGTCCGTCTTCGAGCGGACCAGGGAGATCGGGCTGCTGCGCGCGATCGGCCTGGACGACCGGGGCGTCAGGCGGATGGTGCGGCTGGAGTCGGTGGTGATCTCACTGTTCGGCGCCGTTCTCGGCATCGGCGCCGGGATCTTCCTGGCCTGGGCCTGCGGCAGCCTGGCCCGGGCCTCGCTCCCGCAGTACCGGATCGTGCTGCCGTGGGCGCGGCTCGGCCTGTTCCTGCTGCTCGGCCCGGCGATCGGGGTGCTGGCGGCGGTCTGGCCGGCCCGGCGGGCGGCCCGCCTGAACACCCTGCGGGCGATCAACGCCCAGTAGCGCCCGGCCGCGACGGCTCCCGTCAGCCCCGCCGGTTCGGCCGCGCCCCGGTCGCCGCACCCGGCCGGGGCGCGAGAGCATCGAGGAGGCCCCGGGCGCGGGCACCGTCGAACCGCGGCGGTGCCGCGGATCGTTCCTCCTGCCGTACGCCCCCGCGGACCGCGACCGGTCGGGCGGCGACGGCGCCCGACCGGTGCCGCCCCGTCACGCGGTGGCAGAACCGAACCGACAGGCTGGAGTCCCCGTGCGCGTCAGCGTCTGCATCCTGCCCGACCGGCCGTTCCCCGAGGCGGCCCCGCTCTGGCGCCGCGCCGAGGAGCTGGGCTTCCACGCCGCCTACTCCTACGACCACCTCACCTGGGGCGGCCTGCCGGACGGCGCCTGGTACGGCGCCGTGCCCACCCTGGCGGCCGCCGCCGGGGCCACCTCCCGGATCCGCCTCGGCACGCTGGTCTCCTCGGCGAACTTCCGCCACCCCGTGCCGCTCGCGCAGGACGTCATGACGCTGGACACCATCAGCGGCGGCCGGTTCGTCCTCGGCTACGGCGCCGGCGCGCCCGATGCCGACGGCATCGTGCTCGGCCAGGGCGCGCCCGACACGGGCTGGTCGGTGAAGGAACGCGGCGGCCGGTTCCGCGAATCGGTGGAACTGCTGGACCGGCTGCTCACCGGGGCGCCCGAGGGCCGGCCGCGGACCACCTTCCGCGGCCGCTACTTCGACGCGATCGACGCCCGGCTGGAGCCCGGGTGCGTCCAGCGGCCCCGGGTGCCGTTCCTGCTGGCGGCGACCGGACCGCTCGGCATGCGCACCGTGGCGCGGTACGGCGCGTCCTGGGCGGTCACCGACGACGCGGAGCTGCCGAAGGACACCCTCACCGAGGCCTCGACCTGGGCCGGCCTCGCCCGGCGGCTGGAGAGTCTCGACGCGGCCTGCGAGCAGGAGGGCCGCGACCCGAAGTCACTCGGCCGCACCCTGCTGACCGGGTTCTCGCCGCTGCCCACCATGCGCTCGGCGGCGGCCTTCGAGGAGGTCGCGGGGCGCTGCGCGGAGCTGGGCTTCACCGAGCTGGTGGTCCACCACCCGCGCGAGTCCGGGCCGTTCGCCACGCCCGCGCACGTCCTGGAGGAGATCGCGCCCGCCCGCCGCGGCGCCGCCCGGCTGCCCTGACCGCGGACCCGCTCCACGGCTACCGCAACGACGCCATCCAGGCCTCGACCTCGTCCGCCTGGCGCGGCAGGCCCGAAGACAGCCACTGCGCGCCGTCGGCGGTGATCAGGAAGTCGTCCTCGATCCGGACGCCGATCCCGCGCAGTTCCTCGGGGACGGTCAGATCGTCGGGCTGGAAGTACAGTCCGGGCTCGACGGTCAGCACCTGGCCGGCCTCCAGGACGCCGTCCAGGTAGGCCTGGCCGCGGGCACCGGCGCAGTCGTGGCAGTCCAGGCCCAGCATGTGCCCCGAGCCGCAGACGGTGAAGCGGCGGTACCGGCCGGACTCGGCGAGGGACGGCCCGCCGTCCGGTGCCAGGCCCCAGGCGTCGAGCCCTTCCGCGATCACGCGCATCGCCGCGTCGTGGAAGGCCCCGTAGCGGGCGCCGGGCCGCAGGGCCGCGATCCCCGCCGACTGGGCGGCGAAGACCAGGTCGTACACCCGGCGCTGGACATCGGTGTAGTGGCCGGAGACCGGCAGCGTCCGGGTGACGTCGCCGGTGTAGAAGGAGTCGGCCTCGACCCCGGCGTCCAGCAGGAGGAGGTCGCCGTCCCGCACCGGGCCGTCGTTGTGCATCCAGTGCAGGACGCAGGCGTGCGCGCCGGCCGCCGCGATGGTCTCGAAGCCCAGGCCGTAACCGTCCAGCCGGGCGCGGCGGTTGAAGGTGCCCTCGATCCAGCGCTCGCCCCGCGCGAGGCCCGTGGCGTGGCGCAGCTCGCCGACCACGTCGTGGAACCCGGCCACCGTGGACCGGACGGCCGTGCGCAGCTGCTCGACCTCCCAGGCGTCCTTGACCAGCCGTGACTCCGCGAGGAAGGTCAGCAGTTCGGCCTCCGCCCGGTGGGCCGGCCGGACCAGTGCGTCGACGAGCGCGTCCTCGCCGCGCACCACCCGGGTCGGGACGTGTCCGGCGAGCGCCCGCTCCAGGTCGTCCCGGGCGGCGGCCCGGACACCGATCGCGTCGGCGGTCTCCGACAGCGTCCGGCGCCGGCCGACCCAGAACTCGCCGTGCCGGCGGCTGCTGTGGAACTCGGCGCCGTTCGGCACGCCGTCGCGCGGCGACCGCGGCCGGGTGAACAGGGTGACCTCGTGCCCGGTCCCGGTGGGCTCGAGGACGAGGACGCTGTCGGGGACGGCGCTCGTGCCCTGCTCCGCGGTGAGGTGGACGAACGCGGAGTGCGGCCGGAAGGTGTGGTCGAAGTCGTTGCTGCGGACCTTGAGCCCGCCCGAGGGGACGACGATCCGCTCCCCGGGGAACCGCTCGGAGAGTGCCGCGCGCCGCGCGGCCGCGAAGGCCGCACCGGGCAGCAGCGGCAGCGTCGTCCCGGTGTCGGCCCAGCCGTGGTGGAACCACTCGGCCTGCGCGGCCGGCACCGCACGGTCCTGCGCCCCGGCTCCGCGCGTCCCGTCCTGCTGCTCCACCCGTCGTCTCCGCTCGCCGTAGTCCGCCGCACGCCCGCTGCACGTCGGCCGCACGTCGGCCGCACGTCGGCCGCACGGGGAAACTACCATTTCACATGTCACACATCCATACCTCCGCGCAGAAGCCCCCGTACCCCGAGGAGGCGCCCGGGTCTACGCCGGCGTCTCACGGCCGGACTGTTCGGTCGGAATCCGCTGGGTGAAGAACAGCGCCACGACGGCGGTCAGGGCGAGGATCGCGAGGGCCGCCCGCAGACCGTCCAGCCGCGCGGCCGCGTTGGCGTCGAGCGCCGCCCGCGCGACCTCCGGGCTCGTGCCCGCCTCGTCCAGCGCCGCCGTGAGCTGGACGTCCGACAGGAAGGGCGCGCCGCTCTCCAGTTGGACGGCCGCCCGGTCCGCGACCTCGGCCGGGACCGCCGGATTCTGCTCGACGGCGGTCAGGAACGAGGCCGTCAGGGCGGCGATCATGATCGATCCGGCGAGCGCGGTACCGATCGAGGACCCGAGGTTGGTCACGGCGTTCTGGATGCCGCCGACCTCCGCGCTCTGCTCGTCCGGGACGGCCGACACGGTGACCGCGCCGAGCTGCGAGGCCATCGCGCCCATCCCGAGGCCGATCAGCAGCAGGGGCAGGGTGACGATCTCCGCACCCGCGTCCGCGTCGAGCGCGGCGAGCAGGGTGACGGCGCCCGCGAGCAGGGCCAGGGTCCCCAGCCGTACCACCCGGCGCGGTGAGACGTCCGGGAACAGGCGCGGGATCAGGACCGCGGCGGCCAGCAGCGTCAGCGAGAGCGGCAGCAGCCAGACGCCGGTCCGCAGGGCGGACAGGCCGAGGGCGACGGACAGGTAGAGCGGGACGACGAAGAACACGCCCATCTGGATGAAGTACTGGAAGAAGAACATCGTCAGACCGCCGGTGAGCCGGCGGTTGCCGAGCAGGGCCGGGTCGACGAGCGGCTCCCCGCCGCGCTCCACGACGCGCGTCTCCCAGTGCAGGAAGAGCCGGATCAGCAGCACACCGGCCAGCAGCAGCCACACGGTGAGCGAGATGCCGAGCCAGCCGGGCGCACCCGGCTTGGGCACGAACCACCCCCAGGAGCTGGAGCGCAGCACCCCGAACACGAAGACCCCGAGCCCGAGCGCGGACAGCAGGGCGCCGACCAGGTCGAGCCCGGCCCGGTCGGCGGGCGGGGCGTCGGCGAGCCGGCGGGCGAACACCAGGATGGCGAGGACGATGACGACCTCGCCGGCGAAGACCCAGCGCCAGGAGAAGTACGTCGTCGCGACACCGCCGATGAGCGGCCCCAGCGCGATCGCCACCGCCCCCGCCGCGGCGACGAACCCGTAGGCGGCCGGTCGGCGCCCGGCGGCGAAGTTGCCGGCCACCAGCGCCACGATCGCCGGGAGGATGAGGGCCGCCCCGACCCCCTCCAGGAAGGACCAGCCGAACAGCAGCACGGCCAGGTTGGGGGCGAGCGAGGTGGTCAGGGAACCGCAGCCGTAGATGACGCAGCCGATCATGAACGCCCGTCGCCGGCCGATGAGCTTCCCGACCTTGCCGCCCGGGATCATGAACATCGCCATCACGAGCGTGTACGCCGTGATGGCGCCCTGGATCCCGGCCACCGTCGTCCCGACGTCGTCGGCCACCGTCGCGATGGAGACGTTCATGACGGAGCTGTCGAGCGCCATCAGGAACTGGCCGGCCGCGAGGGTCGGCAGGACGAACCCGCCGACCGCGGAGGAGGTGCCTGCGCTGGGTGCCATGGGCCGCATCGTCGCAGCGGCGGCGGGACACGGCCACCCGGGAGTCGGCCGGTCGGACCGGGTCGGTGGTGGGGGGGGGCGGGGGGGGCGGCCCCGGGGGGTGTATGTTGCTCTGTTTGGCTGGGCGGGCGGCCGGGACGGGGGGAGGGGGGGGGCGGCCGGACCCCCCCGCCGCCCCGCCGGGAAGCCGGACGGG
>NZ_JBVHVO010000008.1:26237-43720 GCF_055564815.1 Kitasatospora sp. NPDC028961
CTTTCTCCGGGTTGGGGGAGGAGGGGAGAGGGGGGGGGGGGAAAAGGACAGTGGGGGGGGGGGGGGGGGGGATGGGGGGGGGGGGCGGCCCCCCCGGCCCCCCCGCCCCCGGGGTCAGACCACGTCCCGCCCGCGCAGCGTCCCCGCGCACAGGGCCCAGATGATGAAGATGTTCACGGCGATCAGCACGATGGCCCAGAACGGGTAGTACGGCAGCCAGAGGAAGTTGGCGATCAGGCTGAACCCCGCCAGAACGACGCCGACGGCGCGCGCCCAGACGGCTCCGGTGAACACCATGACCCCGGCCAGCACGATGAGGAGGCCGAGGATGAGGTGGATCCAGCCCCAGCCGGTCAGGTTGAAGCGGAACACGTAGTCGTTCGTCCGGACGAACAGGTCGTCCTTGGCGATGGCCGCGATCCCCTCGAAGATCGCCATCGTCCCGCCGAAGACCATCAGGATTCCCGCGAGCACGATCCACCCGGATCGCAGCAGGTGCCCCGAGGAGCGCCCGGGCGGTGCCGGATCGGCGCCGGCGGGCGGCGGCTGGGGCGGGTTGAGATTGCCGGCCATGAGGGCCTCCGAACTCTCGGGGAGCCGGCAGGCCCACGGGTCCGGACCCGGCGGCGGCTCCACGTTCCAGCGTTCCACACCCCCGCCGCGGGCGCGCCCCGTGCCGGAGCCCCGGCCGCCACCCGTACGGCCGTTCCCGCTGGTGGGCCGGGGCGTGCGCGGCTCTGCTGGGGAGGAGCTGTCACCACGTGCGCTCCCCGGCGGGGCTAGCGTCCGACCCCAGGGAGAGTGCGATGGCCCCGACGGATTCCGGAGCGGATCCCACCGGAGCGAACGGCGCCGAACCGCCCGGCGGCCGGCCCCCGCACCCTGCTCCGCCGCCGGCTGCCGCCGCCCCGGAGCCACCGACACGACCTGCGGTGGAACCACCACGGCCCGCGCCGCAACCGCCGGACGAGGTCGAGCACCTGAAGGCCCGGATCGCCGCGCTGGAGCGCACCGCCCCGCCCCGCCACCGGGAACACCACCGGCTGCGGACCTCCGGATCCGTGGTGGTCATCGTCATCGCGTCGCTGCTCTCGCTGATCTCCGTCCTCGCGGTCTGGACGAGCGACATCGTCGGCAACACCGACCGCTACGTCTCCACGGTCGCGCCACTGGCCACCGATCCGGCGGTGCAGGACGCCGTCACCACCCGGGTCACCCAGGTCGTCCTGGACCAGATCGACGTGAACGGGCTGGTCAAGCAGCTCTCCGACGCGGCCGCCGAACAGGGCGTGCCGGCCCCGCTCGCGACCCTGATCGGCGGTCTGAGCGGGCCCATCACCAGCGGCCTCAACGACCTGGTGCACACCACCGTCGACCGGGTGGTGACCAGCAGTGCCTTCGAGTCGATCTGGGTCGACGCCAACCGGCTGATCCACACCGCCCTCGACAAGGCCCTCACCGGCAAGGGCGGCGGTGCGGTGACGCTGACCAACAATCAGGTCGGCATCGACATCGCGCCGATCGTGGCGAAGGTGAAGACCGAACTGGTGGACGCCGGCCTCGGGATCGCTTCCAAGATCCCGGAGGTCCACACCGACTTCGTGGTCTTCCAGTCCGAGGACATCGGCAAGGTCAAGACGTACTTCCGGCTGCTGGAGATCATGGGCTCGTGGCTCCCGGTGGTGACCGTCCTGGTGGCCGCCGGCGGCGTCCTCCTCGCCTCCAACCGGCGCCGCGGCCTGGTCGGCGCGGCCGTCGGCGTGGCGCTCGCCATGCTGCTGCTCGGCATCGTCCTGACCGTCTTCCGCGCGTACTACCTCGACCGTCTGCCGCCGGGCGCGAACCAGGCGGCCGCGGGCGCCGTGTACGACACCCTGATCCGGTTCATGCGCGCGAGCATCCGGGTGGTCTTCGCTGTGGCCGTCGTCACCGCCCTGGGCGCGCTCCTGATCGGGCCGTCCCGCGCCGCCGTCGCGATCCGCACCGCCTGCCGCCGGATGGTCGACGGCCTGCGCGAGGTGCTGTTCGGCATCGGGATGCGGCTGGGCCCGGTCGGCCCGTTCGTCCACCGCTTCAAGCGGTGGATCGGCGCCCTGATCCTCGCCGTGGCGGCGGTCGTCCTGGCCACCTGGAACTACCCGACCACGGCGGTGGTCCTGTGGATCACCCTGGTGGTCCTGCTCGCCTTCCTGATCCGGGAGTTCCTCGACACCGGCCCGGGCCCGGGCACCGTCACCGGCCCGGACGGAGGCCCGGGCCCCGGGCCCGGCACCGTCTCCGGTACCGGGCCGCCGACCCACGCCTGAGCGCCCGCCGCCCGGCTCCCGGGCCGCCCCGCCGGGCCGGGATGCGCGGTGCGGCGGGCACTGCTGGAATGGCAGGAGCGGGAGCCGCCCGCGGCGGACGCCGTCCGCCGCGCGCCGCCCTCCCGGGCGCGTACCGCCACGGCATCGGCCGACAGCCTCCACCCGGCCGACCGGAGAGGACCCGACATGAGCGACGAGCTGAACGAGCTGAACGAGACCGGACCGATCGACTACATCGTCGTCGAGTTCCCCGGCAGCCGGATGACCGGGGAAGGGCTGCCACTGCTGGTCGACCTGGTCGACCGGGGCATCATCCGGATCCTCGACCTGACCTTCGTCCGCAAGGAGACGGACGGCTCGGTCACCGGCCTCGAACTCGCCGACCTCACCGGTGACGGCCTGCTCGACCTCGCCGTCTTCGACGGCGTCTCCTCCGGCCTGCTCGACGAGGAGGACCTCGCCGACGCCGCCGCCGTCCTGGAGCCGGGCAGCTCCGCCGCCGTCCTCGTCTACGAGAACGTCTGGGCCGGCCCGCTGGCCGCGGCCCTCCGGCGCAGCGGGGCGCGGCTGGTCGCCGACGGCCGCATCCCGGTCCAGGCGATCCTCGCCTCCCTCGAAGCGGCCGAGGGCAAGGGCGGACGCTGAACCCGCCCTGCCCGCCCGCTCGCCCCACCCCGAAGGTCAAGGAGGTTTCGCCATGCCAGGACTCCTTCGCGGCGTCGCCCGAACCGCCGTCGTCGCCGGAACGGCGACCGCCGTCTCCAACCGGGTCTCCCGGCGGCAGGCCGGCCGCTGGGCCCAGCAGGAGGCACCGCAGGCCCAGGCCCAGCCCGCCGCCCCACCGGCGGCGGCCGCCGCGCCGGCCGCCGAGCCCGACGACATGGCCACCCGGCTCGACCAGCTCAAGCAGCTGGCCGAGCTCAAGAACCAGGGCGTGCTCACCGACGCCGAGTTCGCGGCACAGAAGTCCCGTCTGCTCGGCTCCTGACCGCCGGCGCCGGCCCGCACCCCGGGCCGGCGGCCACGGCGAGGGCGCCTTCGCCCCGGCCGGTGCCCCGACGCAGCCGGTGAACCCCGGTCTGCCGCGACAGGGAGGCGGTCCCATGAGCCGCGAGTACCACTTCCACTGCGAGTACGCCGGCTGCTCGGTCACCGTCGGCATCCACCTGGGCGGCACCCGGGCGGTGGAGCTGCTGGTCGACGGCAAGGAGGTCGCCGCCGAGCGGATCCCCGGCCACCACGCCCAGGTGTGCCCGCTCAGCACCACGCTGCCCACCACCCCGCCGCGCCCGGTCACCGTCGAGGCCGAACTGCCCGGCGCGGTTCGCGGCGCCCCGTCCGCCACCCTGGTCGACGGCGACACCCGGCTGCCGATGCCCGAACGCGAGGTGCCGCGCCGGGCCGGACCGACCGAGGTCTCCTGGTACGGCTGACGGCGCGACGGCCGGCATCGGGCCAGGTCGGAGGCGCTTCCCCGGCGGAAGTTAGGGTTCGGATGCGGGTGGCGGACCACCGCCGCCGCGCCCGGACCGCCGAAGGGACCCGCCCATGCCGACCGCACCCGCCACCGGACCAGCCGCCGCACCGTCACTCGCGCGGTTCGGCCTGGGCACCGCCGCCGTCGGGCGGCCCGGCTACATCACGCTCGGGCGCGCGCTCGACCTGCCGGCCGGGCGCACCGTCGAGGCGATGCGGGAGCGGACGCACGACCTGCTCGACGCCGCCTACGCGGCGGGGGTGCGCTACTTCGACACCGCCCGCTCCTACGGCCGCGCCGAGGAGTTCGTCGGCGGGTGGCTCGCCGCCCGGCCGCGGCTCGCGGCCGAGGTCGTGGTCGGCAGCAAGTGGGGTTACACCTACACCGCCGACTGGCGGGCCTCCGGGGTGCCGGTGCACGAGGTCAAGGAGCACTCGACGGCGGTGTTCGACCGTCAGATCGAGGAGACCAGGCAGCTGTTGGGTGGCCTGCCGCAGGTGTACCTGGTGCACTCGGTCACCCCCGACAGCCCGGCGCTCGGCGACCGGGCGCTGCACGAGCGGCTGGCGGCGCTGGCCGCCGAGGGCGTCCGGATCGGCCTGTCCACCAGCGGACCGGCGCAGGCCGCCACCGTCCGGGCGGCCCTGGAGGTGACCGTGGCGGGGCGGCCGCTGTTCGCCGCCGTCCAGTCCACCTGGAACCTGCTGGAGCCGTCCGCCGGGCCCGCCCTGGCCGAGGCGCACGCGGCGGGCTGGCTGGTGGTGGTCAAGGAGGGCATGGCCAACGGCCGGCTCGCCGACCGCAACGCGACCGGGCCCGGGACCGCGGCGCTGCGCGAGCTGGCCGCCCGCACCGGCGCCTCCTGCGACGCGCTCGCCCTCGCCGCGGCCGCCGCCCGGCCCTGGGCCGACATCGTGCTCTCCGGCGCGGCCACCCCGGAGCAGCTGGCCTCCAACCTCACCGCGGCCGGGCTCGACCTCGCCGCCGCGGACCTCGCCGCGCTCACCGTGCTCGCCGAGCCCGCGGAGGCGTACTGGCGCAGCCGCGCCGCGCTGCCCTGGGAGTGAGCCCGGGCCGGGCGGGCCGCCGCCACCGGCCCGGGCCCGCGGCCGGTCAGACGCGGGTGTCCTCCACCACCGGGACGACGCGGTCCGACGCGCCGCCGCCGGCCGCGGCCGGCGCGGTCCGGGCCGCCGGGGCGGCGGGCCGCTCTCCGCAGAAGGCCGGCTCCAGCGCGCTCATCAGCCCCGTCGTGACGGCCCCGTTGTTGGAGGCGTTGGCGAACACCACCACGCTGCGCCGGCCGTCGGGGGTGACGAAGCTCTGGGTCTGGAAGCCCTGGACGATGCCTCCGTGGCCGAGGACGGTCCCGCAGGAGAGCGCGATCTGGCGGATTCCGAGTCCGTAGCCGACCTTCGCCGTGGGCGTGGGGAGGACGGCGGTCAGCTGCCGCAGCGAGTCGTCCGAGACGAGCCCGCCGGCGCGGCCCGCGACCAGCGCGGTGAGGAAGCGGTCCATGTCGGCGGCGGAGGAGATGACGCCACCGGCGCTCCACAGCCAGGACGCGGTCTGCTCGGTGGAGTCCAGCAGCGGCTTGGCACGGTCGTCGTTGGTCAGGTAGCCGGTGATGTGCGGGCCCGCGATGCGCTTCTCGGGCACCACGAAGGAGGTCTGCCGCAGCTTCAGCGGCTCGATGATCTGCTCGCGCAGCACGTCGGCGTAGGCCCGGCCGGTGAGGTGCTCGACCGCCATTCCCATCAGTACGTAGTCCGTGTTGGAGTACGCGTACGCCGCCCCCGGGGCGCTCCGCACGCCGTGCTTGACGGAGAGCGCCACCAAGTCCCGCGGCGTGTAGACGGTGTTGCGGATGCGCGCCTCGAAGGCGCTCGTGGTCTCCTCGCCGTTCTGTTCGAGCAGGTCGTCGGTGTGGTCGTAGATGCCCGCGCGGTGCTGCATCACCTGGCGGCCGGTCATCGTCCAGCCCTCGGGCAGGGTGCCCGGCGGCAGGTAGTCGCGCAGCGGCCTGTCCAGGTCGACGAGCCCCTGTTCGGCCAGGCGCATCACGAGCACGGCGGCGAACATCTTGCTGTTGCTGCCCACCCGGAACTGCCGGTCCGCCCTCATCGAGGCGCCGCCGAGGTCGGCCTTGCCCATCGTCAGCGACCATTCGCGCTCGCCCGGGCCGTGGTCCCTGATCACCGCGAAGGCGCCGGGGGCGCCCGCGTCCAGGGTGTTCCGCAGTGCGGTCCGCACGGCGGTGGTGTCGGGGAGGGGCGGTGCGGCGGCCCGCGGCGCCGCGGCGGCCGCCCCCGTCCCGAAGGCGGTCGTCATCAGCGCGGCGGCGGCCGCCAGTGCTCCGGCACGCGTGAGCCCGATCGTCACCATCGACAAGTCCCCTGTCTCGTTGGCATCCCGCGCGGCGGGTCCGCGCAGACCAAGATCATATCTCCTCTGCGTGACAGATGTTGACTGTCCGTCACCATTCGGTTCGCGCGCCGGAGCATGTGGACCGACCCTCGGTCGACGGTCGGTGACGATGCCATGACAGCGCGCCGCCCACCCTGCGGGCACACTCCGGAGCGCGGGGGCACCCGCCTTGCCCGAACGGGCAAACCTAACGTTCGGTCGGCCCTCCGTACGCGGCGGACCGCCCTCGCCCCGCCGGGCGCCGGACGCCCCCCGTTCACCCGACCGCCACCCGGAGCAGGGCCGCGACCTGCGCGGAAGCCCGGCCGCCCCCGCCGCGCAACTTCTCCGATGGGCACGATCCGCCCAAGTCGGACCATTCCACCCCTTCCGTCGGCAATCGGCAGCAGTCGGCCGTGAAACCCACCGACCCGCCGGATCGGCGAGTGAGCTGCGTCACTTGACGCTCTATTGGCCCCGGGCTTGACTTCGGGGCGACGAGAAAGCGGATCGCGGAATTCAGCGAGTAATCACCGCACACCCGTCGAGCCTTTGCATGATTCGTCCTGTTCACCGTCAGACGGAGGTACTGCCATGAAGCTCGTCCACTTCGTGAAGAAGGTCATGCCGGAGAAGAGCCTGAAGGCCTACGCGTGGTACGGCTGGATCTAGTCGGGTAGTTCGTCTACCGGGCACGGGCCCGGTGAGCAGCCGTCTCACCGGGCCCGTGCCTTTCACCCTTGGAGTTCACCGATGCCCATGTCCAGTACCGGCAGGAGCGCCCGGGCCACCGTCTTCGCACCGCGGATCGAGGAACTTCTCCGCAGGTACCGCGGGGCGGACCTCTTCCGTCTGGAGCACGACACCATCGGGGTCGCCGGCGCCGACCTGATGGACAGCCTGCTCCGCAGCCGGCCCGCGAACGACTCCGAGCGCCCGACCTTCAAGCCCGTCCAGGGCCGGTCCGTCACCCGGACGGACGCCTCGGCGCTCATGCAGGCCGTCTCCGCCGACGTCCGCGCGGCGCTGAAGAAGCCCCTCGGCGACGAGGTCGACCTCACCGGGAAATGGCCGCACGTCGCGCACGTCTATCTCCGGGATCTCGTCTTCGGCCGGGAGAGTTTCCGTTTCCGCGTCCTGGTGGACCGCCGCCTGGAACTCACGCCGAAATTGACCTGGGCGGCCGTCGCGGCCGGCACCGCCATGCTCGGAAAGCCCGGCACGGAAATCCCGCTGTCCAATCTGGCGGCCCGCGTGCTGGACGCCGAGAGCTATGACGACCGCCGGTATGCGATGTACCTCTACCGGCGGGTCGCCGCCCCGATCTGTTTCACCGTGTCCGCCCTCGTGACGAATGCGCTCTGGCTCGGTTCGCCTTTCGAGGACGGCGTGTCGAACCGGGACGTCCTGCTGGAGTCCCTCCGGCTGCTGCCGCCGTCCTGGAACATCCTGCGGATGGCCTCCCCCGAGTTCACCGCGGTGGACGACCGGATCGGCGCCAAGGACGACCTGCTGATCCTCCCGCTGGTGAGCCACCGCGACCCGCGGCTCTGGGAGGACCCGGACAGCTACCGCCCTGAGCGCTGGGCCGACCTCGACCCCGACGACCACCCCGGGTACCTCCCGTTCGGCCATGTGAACGAGCGCTGCTGGGGCCGGCACATGGTGATGCCGCTGGCCGAACGGCTCCTCGACATCGTGCGCCGGGACGGTCTCGTGGTGAACCCGGAGCAGACCGTCGGCAAGGTCGAACTCGACGGCCTGCTCGAAGTCTCCGACGTCCGGCTGGTCCGGCGCTGAGCCGTGCCGTCCGGGCCCGGCCCCTCCCGGTCCCGGACGGCACGGGCCGCCCGCCTCAGCCCCGGGGCGCGCCGGCCAGGAACCGGTGCAGCGAGGCCGTCAGGGCGGTGGCGAAGGCCTCCCGGACCGGTTCGGCCACGCGGTCCAGCGACAGGTAGGGGTTGAGGTCCTCCAACTCGACCAGCAGCAGTTCCCCCGCCGGGGCGCGGCAGGCGTCCACCCGCTGGATCCCGTGGTCGAGCGTGTTCCAGTCGATGAACCCCCGGGCGAAGGCGAGGTCCGCGTCGGTGGGGTGGTACGGCTCCAGGATCCAGCGCCGCTCGGGATCCGGCGCGTACAGCGCGTACTGGAAGGCGTCGTCGACGAAGTAGAACGACACCTCGTAGCGGAAGTCGACGCGCGGCTGGACGAGGATGTCGCCGTACGCGAGGCCGGACAGCCCGTCCGGGTCGACGAAGGCCAGGCCGATGGAGTCCGCGCCGGCCTTCGGCTTGACGGCGTACTGGGCGCAGCCGGGCAGGCGGTCCAGGTCCTCGGGCCGGTCGACGGTGGGGATCACCGGGTGCCCGGCCTCGGTGAGGTCCAGCAGGTACTGCTTGCCGGCCATGTCACCGCGCCCGGTGAGCGGGTTGTAGACCCGGGTGCCGCGTGCGGCGGCCGCGGCCCGGAAGGCCTCGTACCGCTCCTGGTAGTGCAGGACGGGGCCGCTGTTGCGGACCAGCACGGCGTCGAAGCCGTCCATCAGCGCGGCCGCGTCCAAGGGGTGGCAGAGCGCGATGTCGAAGTCGGCCCGGAGTCGGGCGGAGAGCCGGATGTCCTCGTCGCAGTACCGCCGGCCCCGGGCCTGGTAGGCGAGGTCGGTCACGAACAGAACGCTGGGGCGGGCGGGCACGTGGCGGCTCCTCGGTCGGTGGCGGCCCAACATACCCACCGGCCGGTCCGGGCCCGGCCGGGACCCCGGGTACCGGTGGCCGCCCACCTCCTTGACGAATCCATGACAGCGGCGCACCATCGTGCTGGCGCGCGCCGCACCTCCTCCCCGTTCCGTCCCTACGGACCCCCCACAGGAGGACAGTCATGCGACTGCCCCGCCGAGGGAAGCCCGCCGCGGTCGCCGCCGCCGTGCTGGCTCTCGCGCTCGCCTCCCCGCTCACCACCCAGGTCGCCGCCCAGCCGGTCACCGCCGGCCCGGCCGCGGCCCCCGACTCCGCCCGGCAGTACGTCCTCGACGGCCCCCGCACCGTCGCCGAACGCACCGCCGTCGCCGCCACCGGCGCGTCCGTCGACGCCGTGCGCTCCGATTCCGTGGTGGTCACCGCGACCGCCGCCGAGGCCGACCGGCTGCGGGCGCTCGGCTGGTCCCCCAGCCCGCTGCCGGAGCCGGTGTACGGCGACGGGGCCGGCACACCGGGCGTCGGCGCCGCGGTGTACGACTTCCCGTCCGCCGACTCCGGGTACCACAACTACGCGGAGGCCACCGCCGACATCGACGCCGTCGTGGCGGCGCACCCCGACATCATGAGCAAGCGGGTCATCGGCACCTCGTACGAGGGCCGGCCGATCGTCGCCGTCAAGATCAGCGACAACGTCGGCACCGACGAGAACGAACCCGAAGTGCTGTTCACCGCCCACCAGCACGCCCGCGAGCACCTCACCGTCGAGATGTCGCTGTACCTGCTACACGAGTTCGGCGACAAGTACGCCACCGACAGCCGGATCGCCAACGCCGTCAACAGCCGGGAGATCTGGGTGATCCCCGACCTCAACCCGGACGGCGGCGAGTACGACATCGCCACCGGCCGCTACCGCAGCTGGCGCAAGGACCGCCAGCCCAACGCGGGCAGCAGCAGCGTGGGCACCGACCTGAACCGCAACTGGGACTACAAGTGGGGCTGCTGCGGCGGCTCCTCCGGCTCCACCTCCAACGAGACCTACCGGGGCGCCGCCCCGGAGTCCGCCAAGGAGACCAAGGTGGTCGCCGACTTCGTCCGCACCCGCGTGGTCGGCGGCAAGCAGCAGATCACCGCCGCCATCGACTTCCACACCTACAGCCAGCTGGTGCTCTGGCCGTTCGGCTGGACCACGGCCAACACCGCCACCGGGATGACGGCCGACGAGTACAACACCTTCGCGACCTTCGGCCGGGCCATGGCCGGCACCAACGGCTACACCCCCGAGCAGTCGAGCGACCTGTACATCACCGACGGCTCGATCGACGACTGGCTGTGGGGCACCCAGCGGGTCTTCGCCTACACCTTCGAGATGTACCCCGGTCCGAACGGCAGCAGCGGCTTCTACCCGCCCGACGAGGTGATCGGGCGCGAGACCAGCCGCAACCGCGAGGCGGTGCTGCGCCTGGTGGAGACCGCCGACTGCATGTACCGCGCGATCGGCAAGCAGCAGCAGTACTGCGGCATCGCCTCCTGAACCGCGGACGCCGCACCGGCCGGGGCCTCACGGACCCGGCCGGTGCGGCGTCCCGGCGTCGGCGGGGGCGGCTCCGGGCCCCACCCGCGCGGACGGTGCGCGTTCCGACCAACATCCTCCATGCCAACTCGTCGCCTCCCGTTCAATTTGACGATGCCTCAGCTCAAGGAGCATAGTGCAATATCACATTGCAACGAGCTCCTGGACCGCCCAGGAGCCCCCTTCACACAGGAGAAGGCTTCCCATGACTCGCAAGATCCTGACGACGGCCGCCGCAGCGGTCGCCCTGGGTACGGTTCCGGTCGTCGCGGCTCCGGCCGGTGCGGCAGCCGTCGCCGACGCCCCCACGGTGATCTGCGACAACTACGGTCTGCAGGCCGGCCTGGCGACCAAGGTGTGCGCCACCGTGAGCGGCGACAGCATCGAGTTCTCCGGCCACATCGGCCTGGCCGGCCCGCCGAGCCCCGGCAGCCCGCTCCCCCGGCCGACGGAGGTCGAGGTGGTCCTGACCGGCAGCGTCGCCGGCGGGATCACCCTCGGGACGACGCGGCAGACGCTGACCTTCCAGAGCCGGTCGGTGCTGGTCGAGGGCGTGCGCGGCACGGTGCCGTGCGGCTCGACCGTGCGCGCCTCGTTCGCGGTCTCGTCCGCCGGCTGGCCCGCCAGGCCCGTCACCACCGAGGTCCCGGTCACCTGCTGACGGTGCGGCAGCCGGACGGATCGGTGGGGGCACTGCCTCGCGAGCGGGCCCCCACCGGTCCGGCCCTTCGCCGGTGCGCCCGGCGGACATGACCGGGCCCGGCCGGGCGCACACCCGGCCGGGCCCGCCGAGCCTGGCCGGAGCGAGCCAGGCCAGCCCTCAGGACCTAGCAGATGCGCGGCAGTTGCTCGCCCATCGGCAGGTCGACCACCCGGGTGCCGCCGAGCGCCGTGCGGGCGACGACCATGCCGGGGTGCTCCGCCACGCACTCGCCGATCACGGTCGCTCCCGCGCCCAGCGGGTGCGCCCGCATCGCGGCGAGCACCGCGTCCGCCTGCTCGCGCGGCACGAAGGCCACCAGCTTGCCCTCGTTGGCGACGTACATCGGGTCGAGGCCCAGCACCGCACAGGCGTTGGCCACCTGCGGCGGCACCGGCACGGCACGTTCACCGATCCTGACGCCCACGCCGGCCGCCGCCGCGATCTCGTTGAGCGCCGCGGCCAGGCCGCCCCGGGTGGGGTCGCGCAGCACGTGCAGGTCCGGGGTGACCGCCAGCATCGCGTCCACCAGGCCGCCGAGCGCGGCGCAGTCGCTCTCGATCTCCACGCCGAACTCCAGGCCTTCGCGCACGCTCATGATCGCGACCCCGTGCAGCCCGATCTCCCCGCTGACGATCACCACGTCCCCGGGGACGGCCCGCTGCGGCCTGATGTCCACCCCGGCCGGGACGAGGCCGATGCCGGCGGTGTTGAGGTAGACGCCGTCGCCGTGACCGGCCTCGACGACTTTGGTGTCACCGGTGGCGACCTCCACGCCGGCCAGCCGCGCGGCGGCCCCGAGCGCCCGGGCGACCCGGTCCACCACGGCCATCTCCACGCCCTCCTCCAGGATGAACCCGCAGGACAGGTAGGCCGCCCGGGCCCCGCTCATCGCGAGGTCGTTGACCGTCCCGTTGACGGCGAGGTCCCCGATGCTGCCGCCGGGGAAGAACAGCGGTCGCACGACGTAGGAGTCGGTGGAGAAGGCGAGCCTCGCTCCGCCGAGCTCCAGCACGGCGGAGTCCCCGAGGGCGGCGAGCGCGGCGCCGCCGAAGGCCGGGGCGAAGATGTTCTCCACCAGCTCGGCCGACATCGCGCCGCCGCCGCCGTGCCCCATCACCACCCGGGGGTGGTCGCGCAGCGGCAGCGGGCAGCTCCACCCGGAGAAGTCCGGCGCCTCGGAGGGCACGGCGACCGGCACGGCCACCGACCCGGTCAGGACCTCGGCCTCAGCCAACGGGGCTCGCCTCCCGGGGAACGGCCGGCGTGCTCAGCCGGCGGTAGAGGTAGTACGCGGCGCAGGCCCCCTCGCTGGACACCATGGTGGCGCCGAGCGGGGTGCGCGGGGTGCAGGTGGTGCCGAAGGCCTCGCACTGGTCGGGCTTCAGCAGCCCCTGGAGGACCTCCCCGCTGCGGCACTGCGCCGGCTCGCGGGTGGTGATGCCGGTGACGTCGAAGCGGTACTCGGCGTCGTGGTCGCGGTAGCGCGGGGAGAGCCGCCAGCCGCTCCGCGGGATCACCCCGATCCCGCGCCAGGCCCGGTCGGCCACCTCGAAGACGTCCTCCAGCATGGCCCGGGCCGCCGGGTTGCCCTCCGGGCGGACGGCCCGGGCATAGGCGTTCTCCACGGTGTGCTCGCCGCGCTCCAACTGCCGCACGGTGCGCCGGATCCCCTCCAGGATGTCGAGCGGCTCGAAGCCGGTGACCACGATCGGCACCCGGTGGCGCTCGGCCAGTTCGGGGTACTCGCCGGTGCCCATCACGCTGCAGACGTGCCCGGCGGCCAGGAAGCCCTGCACCCGGCAGTCCGGCGACGTCATGATGGCCTCGATGGCCGGGGGCACCCGGACGTGCGAGACGAGCATGCTGAAGTTGCGCAGCCCCTGCTTCCGGGCCTGGTGGACGGCCATCGCGTTGGGCGGAGCGGTGGTCTCGAAGCCGATGCCGAAGAAGACGACCTCGCGGTGCGGGTTCTCCCGGGCGACCTTCAGCGCGTCGAGCGGCGAGTAGACCACCCGGACGTCACCGCCCTCGCTCCGGACCCGGAAGAGGTCGCGGTCGCTGCCCGGCACCCGGAGCATGTCGCCGAACGAGCAGAAGATCACCTCGGGCCGGGCCGCGATCGCCAGCGCCCGGTCGATCACCTCCAGCGGGGTGACACAGACCGGGCAGCCCGGGCCGTGGATCAACTCGACCTCTTCCGGGAGGAGTTGGTCGATCCCCTGCCGGATGATGGTGTGCGTCTGCCCGCCGCACACCTCCATCAGCGCCCACGGCCTGGTGACCGTCGCCCTGATGTCCGCGAGCAGGCCGGCCGCCAGCTCCGGGTTCTGGAAGTCCTCCAGGTACTTCACTGCTGCTCCTCCCGTACGGCCGCGGCCGCCGCTTCCCACGGATCGCCGAACTCCTCCTGCAGCAGGCCGATCTCGGCGAAGAGCTCCAGCGTCCGGCGGGCCGACTCCTCGTCCAGGCGCTGCAGCGCGAACCCGACGTGCACGATGGCGTACTCACCCACCCGCAGGTCCGGCAGGTACTCCAGGCACACGTCCTTGACGACTCCGCCGAAGTCGACGACCGCCATCCTGGCTCCGTCGCGTTCCGCGATCTCCACCACTCTTCCGGGCACCGCCAGACACATCCGGGCTCTCTCCTCTCAGATGGCGGCCGGGCCGGCGGCCCGGGCGGCCACCATCAGCTGCCCGAGCGCCAGTCCTCCGTCGTTGGGCGGCACCCGGCGGTGCCGCAACACGGTGAATCCGTCCGCCCGCAGGCCCTCCGCGCAGGCCGAGGACAGCAGCGCGTTGGCGAAGACCCCGCCGGTCAGCGCGACCGTCCCGGTCCCGTGCTCCTCCCGGGCCACCGCGCAGACCCGGCGGACCAGCCCCGCGACCGCGTCGTGGAAGCGCGCCGCGATCAGGCCGGCCGGGGCGCCGGCGGCCAGGTCGGCCACCACCGCGGCCAGCACCGGCGCCGGGTCGGCGACCAGCGTCCCGTCCACCGGCCGCAGCCCGAAGGCGTAGGCCCCCTCGGCCGGGCCGTGCGCCAGCGCCGCGCCCTCCAGCTCGATCGCCGCCTGCGCCTCGTACTCGACCCGCTGGCAGATCCCTGCGAGGGCGGACACCGCGTCGAACAGCCGCCCCATGCTGGAGGTCGGCGCACAGTTCAGCGAGCGCTCCAACTGCCGCTTCAGTACCAGTCGTTCGTTCTCCGGGCAGGCCAGGACGGGTGGCAGCTCGGGCGCCCACGGGAGCCCGGCGGCGAACAGCTGGGCGAGCGCCGTCCGGTAGGGCCGCGCCACCGCCGCGTCCCCGCCCGGCAGCGGGACGTAGGCGAGGTGGGCGAGGCGGCGGTAGCCGTCGTAGTCGGCCAGCAGGACCTCGCCGCCCCACACCGCACCGTCGTCACCGAAGCCGGTGCCGTCGAAGGCGACCCCCAGGACGGGCCGGCCGCCGTCGAGGCCGTGTTCGGCCATCACCGAGGCGACGTGCGCGTGGTGGTGCTGCACCGTCCGCACCTCCCGCCCGCCGGCGGTGCTCCGGGCGTGCCGCACGGACCGGTAGCCGGGGTGGCGGTCCACCGCCAGCAGCTCGGGCCGGACGCCGGTGACCGCGCCGAGATGGGCCACCGCCCGGTCGAAGGCCTCCAGGGTGGCGAGGTCGTCCATGTCCCCGATGTGGCCGGACAGCCAGGCGTAGCCGTCCTGGGCCAGCGCGAAGGTGTTCTTGAGGTCGCCGCCGACGGCCAGCACGGGCCGGACGGGGGCCGGGAGCGGCAGCGGCAGCGGCGCGTGGCCGCGCGAGCGCCGGATCGGCAGCTGCTCGCCGTCCACCACCCGCACCACCGAGTCCTCGCACGGGACGTGGATCGGCCGGTCGTGCGTCAGCCAGGCGTCGACCAGCGGCGCGAGCCGGGCGAACGCGTCCCGGTCCTCCGTCACGACCGGTTCGCCGGAGAGGTTGGCGCTGGTCATCACGAGCAGCCCGGGGCCTGGCGGGGCGATCAGCAGCTGGTGCAGGGGGGTGTAGGGGAGCATCACCCCGAGGTCGGGGCTGCGCGGCGCCACCGCCTCCAGCGCCGCCGGCAGCGGCCCCCGGCGGCGCAGCAGGACGATCGGCCGGACGGCGCCGGTGAGCAGTTCCTCCTCGACCGGGTCGGGGCGGAGCAGCGGCGCGATCTCGGCGAGGTCGCGCGCCATCAGGGCGAAGGGCTTGGCGCCGCGCCGCTTGCGCCGGCGCAGCCGGGCCACGCTCCGCTCGTTCAGCGCGTCGCAGGCCAGGTGGTAGCCGCCGATGCCCTTGACGGCCAGGATCGCGCCGTCGGCGAGCAGCCGCCGGGCCTCGGTGAGCGCCGCCTCGCCGTCGAGCGACGGCAGCCCGGGCACGACCAGGGCGAGCCTCGGTCCGCACGCGTGGCAGCAGAGCGGCTGGGCGTGGAAGCGCCGGTCCGCCGGGTCGGTGTACTCCCGCTCGCAGTCCGGGCAGAGCGGGAAGCCGGCCATCGTGGTGTTGGCCCGGTCGTACGGCAGACCGGTCACGATGGTGTGCCGGGGGCCGCAGTTGGTGCAGCTGATGAACGGGTGCCGGTAGCGGCGGTCGCCGGGGTCGGCGAGTTCGGCGAGGCAGTCCGCGCAGGTCGCGGTGTCGGGCGGGATCAGTGTGCGGCGGGTGCCGTCGGTCCTGGAGGGGGTGATGGCGAACCCGGCCGCGCCGGTGAGGGCCAGCGCCTCGTGCTCGACCGAGGCGACCCGCGCCAGCGGTGGCGCGTCGGTGGCGACCCGGCGGCAGAACGCGTCCACCGACTCCGGCGGCCCCTCGACCTCGGCCAGCACGCCGTCCCCGGTGTTGGTGACGGTGCCGGCCAGACCGAGCTCGGCGGCGAGCGTGAAGACGAACGGCCGGAACCCGACGCCCTGGACGAGGCCGCGGACGGCGACCCGGCGCCGCTGCGGCCCGGCCGCCGGCCGACCGGCCGTCACGACCGGTCCGCCACCGGGGCGTGCGGATGCGCGTGCGCGCCGTCGTCCCCGTGGTGGTGCCCCTCCCCCGGCCCGTGCGCGTGCGGATGTCCGGGGGAGTGCCCGTGCCCCGGGGCGCCGGCCATCACCGGCCGGTGGGCCTCGGCGCCGTCCAGCACCGCGAGCGCCCGGTCCAGCAGCACCCCTGCCCCCTGCCCGGTCCGGACGGAGGTGAACAGCACCTCCACCCCCGGGTTGACCCGCGCGACGCTCGCCAGGAACGCGGCCTCGTCGAACTCCGCCGCCGCCGCGAGGTCGGCCTTGGTCACCAGCACCAGGTTCGCCAGCCCGAAGGCCGTCGGGTACTTGAGCGGCTTGTCCTCCCCCTCCGTGACGGAGGCGAGCACCACCCGCAGGGATTCGCCGAGGTCATAGGAGGCCGGGCAGACCAGGTTGCCGACGTTCTCGACGAAGAGCAGCCGGGTGTCCGGCGGCAGCCAGCCCGCCAGGTGCTCGCGGAGCATCGCCGTCTCCAGGTGGCACAGCCCGTCGGTGAGCACCTGCTTCACCGGCGCGCCCGAACGGGCCAGCCGCCGGGCGTCGTTCTCGGTGGCGAGGTCCGCGGTGAGCGCGGCCACCGGCACGCCGCGGGCCCGGGCCAGCCCGAGTTCGGCCTCCAGCAGCGCCGTCTTCCCGCTGCCGGGGCTGGACAGCAGGTTCACCACGACGGTGCCGCGCGCGGCGAGTTCGGCACGCAGCTCGCGGGCGCCGTCGTCGTTGCGGGCGAGGACCGCCTGCCGGAGTTCCACCGTGCGACACATCGGTTTCAGCCTTCCTGGTCGGCCGACGCACCCACCGGGCGCTCGGCCCACTGGACGCCGAGGATCTGCAACTCCCGGCCCGCGAGCAGCTCGACCCGGGCGCCACCACAGCGCGGACACCCGAGGTCGGGCGGCATGCCCACGGCCCACTCGACGCCGCACGGGGTGCACCTGGCACGCGCCGCGACGGCCTCGGTCTCCAGCTTCGCGCCCTCCACCAGCGTTCCGGCGCAGGCCAGTTCGAAGCAGAAGTCCAGCGCGGAGGGCACCACCCCGGCGAGTTCGCCGACCTGGAGGCGCACCTTCTCCACCGCGACCGCCCCGTGCTCCCGGGCTGCCGCGTCCACCTGCTCGACGACGGCCGTCGCGATCGACATCTCGTGCATCGGGCCCACTCCCTCCCCTCGCCGGAGGCGACAGGCTTCATTACAAGGGCGCGGTGGGGGGCTCGGGCGCAGAACCGTCAACCCCCCACCCCGGAGGCAACCCTTCCCCCAACCCTGCCCCCCACCCCCCAGAGCCCCCAGTGGCGCCTCCAGGCGGGCAGGATTTT
>NZ_JBVHVO010000008.1:43727-128843 GCF_055564815.1 Kitasatospora sp. NPDC028961
TACCCCCTCCCCCCCCCCCCCCCCCTCCCCCCCCCCCCCCCCCCCCCCCCCCCCCCCCCCCCCCCCCCCCCCCCCCCCCCCCTTCCCCCCCCCCCCCCCCCCCCCCCCCGCCACCGCGCCCGGAGTACACCGTTCGCCGCAGTCCGGCCTCACATCCGCAGGATCCGCAGGTAGCGCTTCAGGTCGGGCAGGCTCTGCCAGACCAGGGTCACGACCACGGCCGCGCCGGCCGCGCACAGCAGGTTCTTCAGCATGGTGATGACGCCTCTCTCTGCGCCTGCGCGTCCGATCCGACGATCCGCAGGACCACTTCGACCGCCTCCTCGACGGCTGCGGCCACCGGGGCACTGAGCCCGATGCCCTCCTCCAGCGACTCCGGCTCGCACCCCACCACGAGCACCCGTTCGGGCGCGGATCCGCCCGTCCCGGCGGCCAGCGTGGCGAGCAGCGCGAGCACGGCGTCCGGCCCCATCCGGTGCCCGTCCATGACGGGCGCCTCCACCGGGCCGGCGTCCGCCTCGATCAGGTACACCGTGCCCGGCTCGCCTCCGCGCGCGGTGGCGTCGACCAGCACGAGCGTCCGGTAGCCGTCCAGCAGCTGGTAGGCCAGGTGCACTCCGCGCACCCCGATGTCCACCAGCTCGACGTCGGCCGGCAGCGGGTGCCCGGCCAGTCGCCGGACCGTCTCCACCCCGAACCCGTCGTCACCGAGGAAGATGTTGCCCACCCCGGCCACCAGCACCCGGCCCGTGCTCACGACTCCTCCAGCGGGGTGACCTCGTCCGGCTGGAAGTACCGGAACCGGCCCTGGGCGCGCCACAGGTCCGCGCCCGGGTCGTCCTCGACCGTGACGGCGAGGTGCACCGAGCCGTCGACGTCGTGCAGCACGGCCTCGACCACGGCGGTCCGCCCGTGCAGGAAGAGGTCCTGGGCGTCGGTGCGCCGCCGGCCGGGCCGGAGCAGGACGCGGCTGCCGGCCCCGACCTCGCGGCCGTCGACCACCACCCGGTCTCGGTCCGGGTCCACCTCCGGGTCGTTGCCCGGGTCCCACCAGGGCTGCTCGGCGGTCGACCCGGTGATCTCGCGCAGGCCCCGGACGGCGCCGTGCAGCCGCTCCAGGACCTCCGGGGGCATCGACTCGGCGAGGTCGATCACGGCGCCCGCCCGCTCGTCCGTGCCCCGGGCCTCGCGCTTCTCGCGCTCGGTCAGCGCCGCCGTCCGCAGGGCGAGGATCTCGTCGATCTCGGTCGCGTCGTAGAGCGCGCCGAGGCTCTCCGGGGCGACCAGCGGATGGTCCTCCAGGATGATCGGCGAGGAGAGCAGCACCTGGTCGCGCCCGGGCGGGCCGGCCAGCACGGGCCAGGTGTGCTCGTTGCGGCATTCGGCCACGGCCGCCTTCGCCCATTCGGGCGGGTCCGTCACCGACAGGAAGGTGCCCCGGTCGAGGCCGAGCAGCAGGTGCGCCGAGACCAGCGCGCGGGGCAGCGCCGCCTCCCGCCGGTCGCCCGGTCCGGGCTGCCACGGCGCGGTGTTCTCCACCACGACCGCGAGCCTGCGCACCTCGTACGGTCCGGGGACGTCCCGGGCGGTCAGCCGCAGGAGGCCGTCGGCCTGTTCGCGCCGGCGCAGCAGCCGGCCGACCGTCACGCCGTCCTCGCGGAGCAGTTCCATCTCCTCGCAGGCCGGCAGCCGGAACGGCCGGACGATCCCGTCGCCGGCCAACTCGTCGACGGGGAGGACGAGTTCCACGCGCTCCTCGACGCCCTCGTCCCACGGGACGAGCACCCGGTCGGCCAGCTCCAGCTCGTCGACCGGCTCGAAGCCGCCGCCGGGGGTGGCGCGCTGGACGGTCCGCCGCTGCGCGCGGAGGAACCGCAGCTCCACCGCCAGCCGGTCGCCGGGGCGCGGCTCGATCAGGCACTCGGTGCGCTGGTGGGAGTGCTCACCGCTGTCCTCGCCGTAGCCGGGCGGGACGAGGACGCCGAACTGCCAGCGCAGCCGGTTCTTGGCCGCCGAGGCCCGGTAGGGGTAGAGCACGTAGCCCTCGAAGAGGACGGCGTCGGCGATCTGCCGGGCCTGCGCGAACCGGCTCTCGGTCTCGGCCGTGAAGGCGTTCGCGTTCACCGGGCGACCTCCTCGGTCCGGACCGCGTCGAGCAGCTCGCGCACGGTCGCGTCCCAGGACGGCAGGGCCCGCCGGGAGCGGTAGGCGAGCAGTTCCGCCATCAGGTCGGCCGGCAGCCGCAGCCACCCGCAGCCCGGGAAGTGCTGCTCGATCATCTCCCGCCACACCCGCACGGGCATCCGCACCGTCGCCTCCCGGTCCCAGGGCACCGGGGCCACCTGGAAGCCGCCCGGGCCGGTGAACGCGGTGCCGGAGAAGAGCAGCAGCAGCGGGACGTCGCCGCCGTCCAGCGCCGCGAGGTAGCGGGCAGAGGCCACGTCCATGTCGTAGGTGCACGGCACGGGCAGGTCCACCTCGGTCTCCCCGGTGAAGCCGGGCACCATCAGCGGCACCTGGGCGAACTGCACCGGGTGCAGCGTGCCGCCCCAGCGGGAGCGCTCGCCGAACAGGTCGGTCAGCCGCTCGCCCTCGGCCTCGCCGTAGGAGCGCCGCGCGGGTTCGATCCGCAGCTGGCAGCGGAGCGCCAGGGCGTGCACCCTGGTCCCTTCGGGGGCGGTGATCCGCAGCCGCAGGACCAGCGTGGGTCCGGCCGCGTGGGGGTCGGGCCGCACGCCGGTGCAGGCGAAGGACAGCGCGGTCACGAGGCCCCCTCCGGTTGGAGCGCGCGGGCCCGGGCGGCCACCCGGGCGAAGAAGGCGTCGAGTTCGGCCCGGGCCTCGGCCCCGCCGTCGAAGCCCTTCCAGCACCGCCGCAGCCGGCCGACCAGCTCGTAGCAGACGTCGATCGGCACCAGGAAGCACTGGACCGGGCTCGCCGCCGGGTGCCGCAGCAGCAACGCCTCGACGTCGGGCTCCAGTTCGGCGGCGAGCCGGCTGGCGCCGAGCGCGGCCCGCCAGTCGGCCTCGTCCGGTTCGCTCTCGGTCGCACCGCCCGGGCCGGGGTAGAGCAGCACCAGCCGGTCCTGCCGGGCGTTGCGGAACAGGAACGCCGTCTCGACCGGGATGCCGAGCGCCGCCCACTGCTCCTCGCCGAACCGGTGGTCCGGCTCGGCGAGGCAGCGGTCGGGCACGCCGCGGTAGCGGCCGCCGGCCGCGCCGGGCTGCTGGAACAGCAGCCCGCAGGCCGTGCAGACACAGGTGAGGGACTGCTCCTCGGTGTCCACCAGGTGCCGGTGCTCCCGCGGGAGCTGCTGGCCGCAGAAGGTGCAGCGCTCCGGCTGCGGGGGTGCGGGCTCGCGCAGCCGGCGCAGCAGGGCGGCGCCGGGGCGGGAGAGCTGACGGGCGCTCACCGCACCTCCGCCGAGGCCGGCGGCCGGATGCCGATCTGCAGCAGCTGCGGCGCGCGTTCCAGCTCCACGGCCGTCACCTCGGGGGCGTGACAGGCCAGCACGGCCTCGACGTCCTGCTCCCCGCAGCCGCAGCCGCTCCTGGTACGGCGCAGCCGCAGCGTGCCGGTCGCGGGGTCGAAGCCGAGCAGTTCGACCGGCTCGGGCAGCGCGGCGAGCGCGCGGGCGATCCGGGCGGTGACGTCCTCGGGGTGCAGGTCGTGCAGGACGAGCAGCCCGGCCACCGCCTGGTCGTCCAGCAGCTGCCGCAGCGTCTGCGGCGGCAGGGCCCGGACGAGCCGGGTGAGGCCGTCCCCGTAGAAGGCCATCAGCTCGCGGACCAGCTGCTCGCCGGCCCCCTGCCCGTCGCCGCCGGCCAGCTGGTCCAGCGCCTCCTGGATCCGCAGCCCGGTCTCCTCCGCCGTCATGCGGTGAGCCCGCTCAGGCCCGTGGGCACGTGCATCTTCTGGACGGTCCGGCCGCCGCCGACGTACATGTGGACGCCGCAGGGCAGACAGGGGTCGAAGCTGCGCACGGCCCGCATGATGTCGATGCCCTTGAAGTTCTCCGGCGAGTTCTCCTCGAAGATCGGCGTGTTCTGCACCGCGTCCTCGTACGGGCCGGGCGTGCCGTAGCTGTCGCGGACGCTGGCGTTCCACGGCGTCGGCGGGTACGGGTGGTAGTTGGCGATCTTGCCGTCGCGGATCACCATGTGGTGCGACAGCACGCCGCGCACGGCCTCGGTGAAGCCGCAGCCGATCGACTCGTCCGGTACCTCGAAGCGCTCCCAGGTCTGGCTGCGCCCGGCCCGGACCTCGGCGAGGGCCTTCTCCGCGAAGTGCAGGGCCGCCGCGGCCGCGTAGGCCTGGAAGTACGTCCGGGCGCGGTTGCGCTCGATGGCGTTGCTCCAGCGCGGGATCTTCCACTCGAAGGTGGTCTCCGGCTTGGTCATCGAGCGCGGCAGGTTGATCTGCACGCTGTGGCCGGTGGCCTTGATGTAGCCGATGTCGACCAGCCCGGAGAGCGCGGTGGACCAGAGGCGGGCAATCGGGCCGCCGCCGGTGTCGAGCGCGAGGTGGTCCTTGCCGTCGAACCAGCGGGGGGACATCACCCAGCTGTACTTGTCGTCGAAGTCGCGCTTCTGCGGCGCGGGGACGGTGTGCTGGTTCCAGGGGTGCCTGGGGTCGACCGGGTTGCCCAGCGGGTCGTGGGTGACGAAGAGCTCCTTGCCCTCCCAGTCCTCGTAGTAGGAGCTGCCGAGCAGGATGCGGATGCCGAGGTTGATCTCGGTCAGGTCGTTGGTGACCAGCTTGCCGTCGACGACCACGCCCGGGGTGACGAACATCTTCCGGCCCCAGTCGGTCATGTTCCGGTACGTGAAGTCGCAGTGGTCCGGGTCGTTGAGGCTCCCCCAGCAGCCGAGCAGGATGCGGCGCCGGCCGACCTCCTCGTAACCGGGCAGCGCCTCGTAGAAGAAGTCGAAGAGGTCGTCGTGGAGCGGCACGACCTTCTTCATGAACTCCACGTACCGCATCAGCCGGGTCAGGTAGTCGGTGAAGAGCTGGACCGTCGCCACCGTGCCGACGCCGCCCGGGTAGAGCGTGGAGGGGTGCACGTGGCGGCCCTCCATCAGGCAGAACATCTCCCGGGTGTAGCGGCTGACCTGCAGCGCCTCGCGGTAGAACTCGCCCTCGATCGGGTTGAGCGAGCGCATGATGTCGGCGATCGTCCGGTACCCGTGGTCGCCGGCGTGCGGGGCCGCGGTGCGCTCGGCCAGCTCCAGGACGCCGGGGTTGGTCTCGCGGACCATCTTCTCGCAGTAGTCGACCCCGACCAGGTTCTCCTGGAAGATGTTGTGGTCGAACATGTACTCGGCGGCCTCGCCGAGGTTGATGATCCACTCACCGAGGTGCGGCGGCTTCACCCCGTACGCCATGTTCTGCGCGTAGACGGAGCAGGTGGCGTGGTTGTCGCCGCAGATGCCGCAGATGCGGCTGGTGATGAAGTGCGCGTCGCGCGGATCCTTGCCCCGCATGAAGACGCTGTAGCCGCGGAAGACCGACGAGGTGCTGTAGCACTCCGCCACCTTCTTCTGCTTGAAGTCGATCTTCGTGTGGATGCCGAGGCTGCCCACGATCCGGGTGATCGGGTCCCAGGACATCTCCACCAGGCCGCTGCCGTCGCCGGCTGCCTTCGTCGTCGGTGCCATCGTGTCTGTCGTGCCCTTCTGGAAGCGGGGAGGGTCAGCGGCGGAGCGGGCCGCCGCACGGGAGTGCGGCGGCCCGCCTGGTCACCGCGGTGTGCGGTAACCGGTCGTCAGCGTGCGCCCCGGGTGGCGCCACTTCGGTTCCTTGTCGAGGGTCTTCATGGTGATCGAGCGCAGTCGCCGGATCACCGCGCCGTACGCGGAGCTGGCGTTGGCCGAGATGTGCGAGCCCGGCGGCGGGTCCATGAAGGGCATGAACTTGTCCGGGAAGCCGGGCATCGTGCAGGCGATGCAGATGCCGCCCACGTTGGGGCAGCCGCCGATGCCGTTGATCCAGCCGCGCTTGGTGACGTTGCACTTGACGACCGGGCCCCAACAGCCCAGCCGCACCAGGCACTCCGGGGTGCCGTACTCGGTGGCGAACTGGCCCTGCTCGTAGTAGCCGCCGCGGTCGCAGCCCTCGTGCACGGTGGCGCCGAACAGCCAGGTCGGGCGCAGCTTGTCGTCCAGCGGGATCATCGGCGCGGAGCCGGCCAGCTGGTAGAGCAGGTAGGTCAGGGTCTCGGAGAAGTTGTCGGGCTGGATGGGGCAGCCCGGCACGCAGACGATGGGCAGGCCGGCCTTGGACTTCCAGTCCCAGCCCAGGTAGTCGGGGACGCCCATGGCACCGGTCGGGTTGCCGGCCATGGCGTGGATGCCACCGTAGGTGGCGCAGGTGCCGATCGCGACGACCGCCGTGGCCTTGGGCGCGAGCCGGTCCAGCCACTCACTGGTGGTGATCGGCTGACCGGTCCGCGGATCGTCGCCGAAACCGCACCAGTAGCCCTCCTCCTTGATGCTCTCGTTCGGGATGGATCCCTCGACGACCAGGACGAACGGGTCGAGTTCCCCGCGGTCCGCCTTGAAGAACCACTCCACGAAGTTGTCCGCGCCCTGGACCGGCCCGCACTCGAAGTCGATCAGCGGCCAGTGGACGGCGATCTTCGGCAGGCCCGGCAGTGCGCCGGTGACGATCTCCTCGATGCTCGGCTGCATGGCCGCGGTCAGGGAGACCGAGTCACCGTCGCAGCTCAGGCCCGCGTTGATCCAGAGAATGTGCACCACGTCAGCGTCGGTGGCGCTCGTTGCTGCAGCACCCATGAGGATGCCTCCTCGGAACTGGGAGCCGGACAAAAAGGCTCAAACCAGTCATAGCAGCGGTTGCGGCGGCCCGCCGGTCCGCAGGGCCGGGCGAGCACCCGGACGGAGCGCAAGCCGGGGCGGCCGTTCGGAGCAGCCGGGCGGTCACCCCTGCGGGCGGCATGGAGGGCGGCGCGGGAGGCGGTGCGGAGCGGGCCGGAGGCCGTCCGGGCGGCCGGGCCCCGACATCGGGGCGGCGCCGGCGAATTTGACATGACTGAACCAGGCCCCGAGCGGGCATACCGTCAGTAGCCCGCCGAAGGGCCCCGGTTGAAGCTCCCCCACGAGCGCAACCGAGGCCCCGGCTGGCGACCGGGCCTGGACGTGACTCCCCCCACGGAGCGGCGGCCAGGCCCGCATGCTGTACAACCAGCGATACGCAGCGTACATGTCATATCCACGTACCGCTACCGGGCGGACGTCCGGAGGTCGACCGACGGCCCGTCAGGGCGCCGCCGCCGCGCCCGGGCGACCGGTCGGCGCCCTGGTCAGCGGCGCCCACCACAGACGGAACGGCCGGTGCACCGGGGATGGTTCCCGGTGCACCGGCCGTTCGGGTCCGTGGCCCCGGGCCGCCGGACTCAGGCGGGGAGCGGACGCTCCACCGGGGCGTGCCAGTCCGGGACGCTCGCGCCCGGCTCGGTGAAGGCGGCGAAGTCCGTGGTGCCGGTGAACGGCTTCCGCTGGTAGAGATCGCGGGCGTAGGCCCACAGGTGCGGGTACGCGGCCAGACCGGGGTTCACCGCGCGCGCGTGGTTGGGCCCGACGTCGTAGCGCACCAGCGTCACCCAGAGCCGCACATCGGCCTCGGTCAGCCGGTCGCCCAGCAGGTAGCGGCTGGTGGCCAGCCGGGCGTCCAGCTCCGCGAAGGTCTCCAGCAGCAGGGCGCGGGCCGCGAGCGCGGCGTCCCCGGTGCCGGCCGCCGCGCCCGCGCCGTGGTTCACGGCCGGGCCCAGCCGGGCGTCCAGCGCGTCGATCTCGGCCCGGAGGTCCTCCGGGTAGGTGTCGGCGCCGTTGCTCCACCGGCCGAACTGGGTCGCCAGGTCGATGCCTATGGTCCGGAAGTCGTTGCTGACCACCCGGCCGGTCCGGCGGTCCCAGAGCGTCGGCACCGAGATGTGCCCGTCGAAACCGGGCTCGGTCCGCTCGTACGCGTCGCGCAGCAGGGTGAACCCGTTCACCGGGTCCGGCCCGTAGGTCTCCCGGAAGGCCCAGCCGCGGCCGTCACGGCGGCCGTCGACGTAGGAGACCGAGACGACGTCCTCCAGCCCGTTGAGCGCGCGCTGGATGGTGGTGCGCTGCGCCCAGGGGCAGAACCAGCCGGCGTAGATGTGGTAGCGGCCGGGCTCGGCGGCGAAGCCGCTGCTCCCGTCGGCGGTGATCCGCCCGGTGAAGCGGTACAGCGGGCGCTCGTCGCCGGGAGCCCTGGTGATCCGGTACTCGCCGTGGACGGCGGTGTCGGCGGGGCTGGCGTAGGGCACGTTCTGACTCACATCGAACTCCTCGGACTCCTCGGAAGGGTGGAACGGTGCGGCTCGGCGGGTGGTCTCGGTGCGGAGGCGGGGCGCCGGGGCTTCGTCACGCGCCCGGGCCCCCGCCGGGCGTCCGCAGGCCCAGGAAGGTGACGTGCCGGCGCAGCCGGAACCCCAGCGACTCGTAGAGCCGGATCGCGGTGGTGTTCTCGGCGGAGGTGTGCAGGAACGGCGTGTCGCCCCGCTCACGGATCCCGGCCGCGACCGCCCGGACCAGCCGGGAGCCGAGCCCCCGGCCCCGGTGGGACTCGGCCGTGCAGACGGCGCTGATCTCGGTCCAGCCCGGCGGGCGCAGGCGCTCCCCCGCCATCGCGACCAGCGCGCCGCCGCGGCGGATGCCCAGGTAGCCGCCGAGTTCGATGGTCCGGGGCAGGAACGGGCCGGGCCGGGCGTGCTCCACCAGCGCCAGCATCTCCGGTACGTCGGCGGGGCCCAGCCGGACGGCCTCCTCGTCGGGCCGGGCCCGGACGCCGTCGTCCACCAGTTGGACGCCCCGGCCCCGCAGCAGGATCTCCCAGTCGGCCGGTACGGCGTCCGGGGAGCCGGTGGCGGCGACGACGGCGCCCGGGCCGTACAGCGCCGCGACGTCCCGCCAGGTCTCCCGGTCGGGGCGGTCGGGGAGGGCGACGAACGGCGACACGTCGGCCGGGTAGCGCAGCACCTCACCGCTTCGCTCGGCCAGGTGGGCGTGCGGGCCGAGCAGGGCGGCGCGGGCGGGGTTGTCCAAGGGGTGGCGCCGCTCGGCGGTGTCCGGGGCGTCGTCGGGGATGAGCACGGGGTACTGGGGCATGCGGGAGCCGTTCCTCGATCTCGGTCTTCTCGGTCGCTTCGGCCCGGGGCGTCGCCGGCCGGGGGCAGGACCTCGGGCGGCTGCCGGGAGGCCGGGCAGCCGGGACGCGCCACGGCGGAGCGGGGCTGCCGGGCGTAACGGGGCGCCGGGCGTGCGTGACGACGGGCGGTTACGGGCGGTTACGGGCGACAGAGGCCGGTCGGGGAGCCGACCCCGTCGATCCACCGGCGCCGCACCAGCCGGGCACCACCGGTCCGGGTGCCGGGGGTCCGGGTACCGGCGGCCGCGTGGGCTCCGGCCTGCGGGCGGAACGCCGCGCGCGGCCGCAGCGGGTGTCCGAAGACCACCCGCCCGCCCCGCAGTTGGCGTGCGTGCATCGCCCGTCCGTTTCGCGTCCGGCAACCGTGAAGGTCCACAGTACCGCTCGACCGGCCCGGGACCAGGGGCAATCCCGAATCGCCGGACGCCGACGCCGGGCCGAAACAGTGCCGTCGCACCGTGCTCACAGCGCGTTCACTGCAGGATGTTGATCGCCCGGGCGACGACCAGGGCGCCCAGCGCGAGGGAGGTCGCCGCCTGCGCCATCATCAGCAGCTTGGCCCACCGTCTGACGGCCGAGACGTCGGTGGGGCTGAAGGCCGTGGCGGTCCAGAAGGAGAGCGTCAGATAGTCGGCGAACCGCGGCACCCAGGCGGCCGGCGCGTGGTCCGGGTACTGCATCTCGGGGAACACGAACGCCGGGTTCGCGAAGGGCCGGTGGGCGCGGGCGGCGGCGCCGCCGCGGTCCAGGCTCCAGTACCAGAGCGCGAAGGCCACCACGTTCGTCACCCAGACCACGCCGCCGGTCGCCAGCAGCCCGACGGCGTTGTTCGCGAACAGCTTGTTGTCGGTCAGGATGTCCACCACCAGATGGACGCCCGCGAACACGTTGGCCACCGTGATGGCGCCGATCAGCAGCTGGGTGACGACCCGGAGCCAGGCCTTCTGCCGGTCGATCCGGCCCGGGTCGCCGATGATCAGCACCGCCAGCAACGAGCCCACGGCGACCGGCAGCACCCAGGCGGGGTCGACCCGGTAGCGGGCCGGCAGCGTCACGTGGAGCATCGCGACGACCGCGACCGCCAGCACCACCGGCCACCAGTGCTCGCCGCTCACCGCGGCCCGGGCCGGCGTCACCCGCCGCGGATCCGTCGGGTGGGGGCTGGAGGGCATGCCCCATTGTCACCTCGCGGCCCGGATCGCGGCCGCAGGCTCACCAGCCGGGGCCGGGGCGGGGCGGCTCCTACCGGGTGACGGCCGTCGCCGTTCCCTCCAGGCGCCCGACGATCAGCTCGCAGAGCTCATGGGTGCGCAGGGCGTCGTGGGCGTCGATCGTCTTTCCGGTCCGGACGGCGTCGAGGAAGGCGAGGACGACCTGCTCGATGCCGCGCTGGCGGGCCACCGGGACCCAGTCGCCGCGACGGCGGATCGTGGGCTGGCCGCGGTGGTCGATCACGTCGGCGAGGTTGTGGACCTCGCGCTTGGAGTCCCCGCCGGAGACCTGGAGGATCTCCTCGGTGGAGCCGGAGACGCGGTTCATGATGCCCAGGGCGGTGAAGCCCTCACCGGAGAGGGTGAGGACGACGTGCTCGACGAGGCCGTCGCGCACCCGGGAGCGGACGTCGACCTGCTCGATCTCACCGGGCGCCAGGAAGCGCAGCAGGTCCACCACGTGGATGAAGTCGTCGAAGACCATCGAGCGGGGCGCCTCGGGCAGGCCCTCGCGGTTCTTCTGCAGGACGATCAGGTCGCGCGGCCGCTCCTTCGCCTGCACGTAGCCGGGCGCGTAGCGGCGGTTGAAACCGACCATCAACGAGCGGCCCGTGCGGTCGGCGAGGTCGACCAGCCGACGGGACCCGTCCAGGGTCTGGTCGAGCGGCTTGTCCACGTAGACGTCGACCCCGGCCGTCAGCAGCTGCTCGACGATCGGGACGTGCTGGTCGGTGGCGGCGTGCACGAAGGCGGCCCGGATGCCGCTGCCGATCAACGCGCCGAGGTCGGTGAACCGGTGCTCGGGCGCGATCCGGTGGGCCTCGCCGATCCGGTCCAGCTTGGCCCGGTCCCGGGTCATCAGGCGCAGGTCGAGGCCGGGCAGCGTGCCGAGGACCGGGAGGTAGGCCTTCTGGGCGATGTCGCCGAGCCCGATCACCCCGACGGGGAGGAGAGCGTCGGGGGCGGAGGTCAGGCTCATCGGTGCTCCAGTGGTCCGGACGATCATCGGCCCGGCCCACCCTACTCGCCGCTCCCCCGGCGGCCGGCGGGGTGGCCCGGCGCACCCGGCGGACGCGTGCGGCGGTGCCGACGCGGTGGGGCCCCGACCGGTGGCCGGGGCCCCACCGTCCCCCGCTCAGTCGACGTCGAGCGCCCGCGTCAGCGGGCGGTCCGCCCCGTGGCGGCCGGCCGAGACGGTGGACCCGCCGGGGCGGGCCGCCCAGGCGCGCGCGGCGGTGCCCCAGGTCCGCACCGCCCGCAGCGGGGTGCTCACCCGGGCGGTCAGCCGGCCGAGGCCGATCGCCTCGCCGGCGGGCAGCGACCACCGGTCCGCCCCGCTCAGCAGGGCGGCCTCGGCGGTGAGGTCCCGTCGCGCGAGGGCGGCCTCGACGGCGGCCTCGCGCCTGGCGCCGGCGGTCACGGCGAACTCCTCGTCCTCGTCATGGTTCAGATCCAGCCGTCGAGCGCCGCCAGGAAGCCGTCGTGGTCGTCCCGGTGGACGGTGTGGCCGGCGCCGGGCACGGTGCGCACCTCGAAGCCCCGGGCGCGCAGCAGTTCGGCGTCCTCGGCGCTCACCAGGAAGCTCCGGTCGGCCAGGAGCACCAGCGAGGGCACGGCCGGTGCGGCCGGCAGACCGCACTCCTGGCCGGACAGGGCGAGTGCGGACTCCTCGTCCCAGGCCGCGAGGGTGGCGAGTTCGACGTCCACGTCGGCGGCCTCCCAGCGGGGGTTGAACCCGGCGATCTGCTCCCGGGTGGCGTGCCGGAACTCCACGAACATCCGCGGGTCGGCGCCCTCGATCCGGCCGAACTGCCAGGCCGGGTCGACGTACACGGCGCGGGCCGGCTTCAGCCGCTCGACCGCGCCCAGCAGGCTGATGCCGCCGAGCGAGTGGCCGACGGCCAGCTCCGCGCCGGCCGGCAGGGTCTCGACGAGGTCCTCGGCGTAGGCCTCCAGGGCGTACCGCTCCTGGGGGCTCCCGCCGGTACCGCGCGGGCTCCGGCCGTGGCCGCGCTGGTCGACGGCGATGACGCGGTACCCGCGCGCGGCCAGGGCCGGGCCGACCCGCCGCCAGGTGCGGTGGTCGGACATGATGCCGTGCACCAGCAGGGCGACGCGGTCGCCGGAACCCCACTCCTGGGTGTGCAACTTCACGAGATGGAAACCTCTCTGGGAACGCTCGGGTGGGCGGACGTACTCGGTCGGGTGGACGTCGTGGGTGTGCCGGGAGGTACCGGCGTACTCAGCGAACACCGCGGACCGGCTTCAGCGCGAGGGTGCCGAGCCCGGCGAGGGCCGCGCCGAGCAGGAACAGCGCGGTGCGGCCGCCGAGGCCGGGCACGACGGAGGCGACGAAGGGCGCCAGGATCTGCGGGCCGGCGTTGGCGATGTCGAGCCCGCCCATGTCCCGGGCGGCGTCCTCCGCCTTGGGCAGCACCATGGTGACCGGCGCGGTGTCGACGGCCGTGAAGCAGCCCCGAAGACCAGTCCGTTGACCACGGAGAAGACGATCATGCTGGGCCGCCCACCGGTCGGCCGCCCCTGCGGGGCGGGGAGGAACTCGCCGCCCTGGTCGTCCGGTCGGTGAACGAGCCCGACCAGGGCCCGCCACCCGGAACCTGCCGGGCGTGCGCATGGTCGTCCGCGAGTCGGCCTCACTCCGCCCCCGCTCCGGGCCTCCCCGGCGGGAGAATCCGGTTGTGACCGGGACGGCTCGTGGGCGAGGCTCTCGGCATGACCACTCCGCCCGAGTCGATCACGTTGGACGACCTCACGCTGCGCCGCTTCGACGGCGAGGCGGACCTTCCCGAGCTCTTCCGGGTGATCGAGGAGTCCCTGGAGCACCTCCGCCCGTGGATGCCCTGGGTTGCCACGCACAGCCCCGACGCCACCCGTGCCTTCCTGGCCGGCCGCGCCGAGCAGTGGGAGAGCGGCGCCGCGTTCACCTACGCGATGGTGACGGAGCGGGGCATCGTCGGCGCCTGCCAGCTCTTCCGCCGCGAGGGCCTGCCGGGCGACGGTATGGAGATCGGCTACTGGCTGCACCCCGCCGCCACCGGCCGCGGTCTGGCCACCAGAGCCGTCCGGGCCCTGGTCGACGCGGCGTTCCTGCTGCCCGGCGTCGACCACGTCGAGATCGTCCACGACCCGGCGAACCGGGCGAGCGGCGCCGTACCGGCGCGCCTCGGCTTCGCCGAGCACCTCTGCCGGCCCGCCGAGCGCCTGGCGCCCGCGCAGACCGGCGTGGACAAGGTCTGGCGGCTGACCCGGGCGCGGACAGGGCTGTGACGGGCCGCACCGGACGGGCGACCGGGGCGGCAGAGACAGCGCCGCCGGAGCATGGAGGGAGTGCCCGGCGCCGCTAGGGCAGACGGACGGGCCGGCCGCCGGAACTCCACGGCGGCACGGGTACCGGGGTCGGGCCGGTGCGGCGGGACAGCACCGCGCCCCCGGGGCCGCACGGCCCCGGGGCGCCCCGGGTGGAGGTCGAACCGCGGATCAGAGCTTGAACATGGCGGTGTACGGCTGGGTGATCCGTTCCTGCCGTGAACCGAAGTCGACCAGTACCGCGATGTCACCGCCACCCTCGACGGCGATGGCCCGGCCGAGGCCGTACGTGTCGTGGGTGACCCTGTCGCCGACGGCGAACCGTTTGAGAGGAGCTTCGACCCGGGCCTTGAAGGGGCTGGTGGGCAGAGTACGCCGGACTGCTGCTGATTTCGTCATCTCCCCCAGTATGCGCCGGAACTCGCCCCAGCGGGCCCTCCGGAAGGTCTCGAATTCGCACATAACCGGAATCCGTATGGTGCGGTTCACCACCGCGCCGACGGAATCTCGCGGCCGCGGACGGTCGGCCACCGGCGCGAACCGCGTCGGCGGGGGCGGGCAGCGCACCTGTGCCCGCCGCTCTTTCGAGCGATTCGCAGGCCTGGCCGGCCCCGCGCGCTGGGCCACCAACTCCGCCGGGCGGCCAGCCGGTTGGCGCTGCTTCCGCTGCCGCGACAGCCGGCCCCGGGCGGGGCCGCGGAGCCGCCGGGGGTGAATCGCTCCACCACGGAGACCCCCGGCCTGCTAGAGTCGAATGAGTTGCAGTAGTGGTTCCCATGAACTTTGTGTGGGCCTGCTGAGGTCTCGCAGGCGCATTTTTGTTTCCCGGCTCTTCCCCGGGTGGGTCATCATCGCGGCATCTCGGAGCACGCACCGTGCGAGCTCCGGACAGCCCCTTGAAGGAGATTTCTTTATGGCTAATGGCACTGTGAAGTGGTTCAACGCGGAAAAGGGCTTCGGCTTCATCGAGCAGGAGGGTGGCGGCCCCGACGTCTTCGCCCACTACTCGAACATCAACGCCAACGGCTTCCGTGAGCTGCTCGAGGGCCAGAAGGTCGAGTTCGACGTCACGCAGGGCCAGAAGGGCCCGCAGGCCGAGAACATTCGTCCGCTGTAGTTTCTGCCACGGCACCCGCCCGGCAGCGAGGGGCCCGCACCGCGTTCATGCCTGGTGCGGGCCCCTCGGCTTTTCGCAGGACCCACCGCTGCCCGGGCTTCATTCCCGGCTCCGCCACCGGCGGCCTTCCCCACGCGAGCTGCTCCGCGCCGCGTCCGGGTCGGCGCCCCGCCGTGATGATTCACGGTTCGAGGTTCTTCGCTCCCGCCCGCGCGGTGAGCGCCGACCGTAGGTGACGTGCCGCACGGTTTCACCGTCCACGCTCCGCCAGTTCCGGCCCGTTCCTTGCAGCCTCCGCCCGGATTACCCGTGGGCGCGGAGCCTTCCTCGTGACGTGCCACCTTGAGGAAGGTCTCCAGATGAATCGCTCCAGTCGCTCCTCGTACCAGAATTCCGAGTCCCGCTCCGGCGGCGGCTCCTACGGCTCCCGTTCCGGCGGGGGCGGTTCCTCGTACGGCTCCCGCTCGGGTGGTGGCGGCGGCTCCTACGGCTCGCGTTCCGGCGGTGGTGGCTCCTCGTACGGCTCCCGTTCGGGCGGCGGTCCGAGGCGGCGCCAGAGCTCCTCCGTGCAGGGCGAGTTCGCGATGCCGGTCAGCACCACCCCGGCCCTGCCGGCCGTCGAGACCTTCGACCAGCTCGACATGCCGAAGGCCCTGCTCTCGACGCTCACCCGCCAGGGCGTCACCTCGCCGTTCCCGATCCAGGCCGCGACGCTGCCGAACTCGCTGGCGGGCCGGGACGTCCTCGGCCGCGGCCGGACCGGCTCCGGCAAGACCATCGCCTTCGGCCTCGCGCTGCTGGCCCGCATCGCCGGCCGGCAGGCCGAGCCGGGCCGGCCGCTGGCTCTCGTCCTGGTCCCCACCCGTGAGCTCGCGCAGCAGGTCACCGAGGCGCTCACCCCCTACGCCCACTCGGTGCGGCTGCGGCTCGCCACCGTGGTCGGCGGGGTCTCGATCGGCCGCCAGGCCCAGATCCTGGGCCGGGGCGCGGAGGTCGTCGTGGCCACTCCCGGCCGCCTCAAGGACCTGATCCAGCGCGGCGCCTGCCGGCTCGACAGCGTCGGGATCACCGTCCTCGACGAGGCCGACCAGATGGCCGACATGGGCTTCCTGCCGCAGGTCATCGAGCTGCTCGACCAGGTCGAGGCGGACAGCCAGACGATGCTGTTCTCCGCCACCCTGGACCGCAACGTCGACCGCCTGGTGCGCCGGTTCCTCAAGGACCCGGTCACCCACTCGGTGGACCCGTCCGCCGCCGCGGTCAGCACCATGGAGCACCACGTCCTGCACGTACAGAACGGCGACAAGAACGCGACGATCGCCCACATCGCCTCGCGCGAGGGCGGCGTGATCATGTTCACCGACACCAAGCACGGCGCCGACCGGCTGGTGGACGAGCTGCTCGCCAGCGGGGTGAAGGCGGCCGCGCTGCACGGCGGGAAGTCCCAGCCCCAGCGCACCCGCACCCTCCAGCAGTTCCGCAACGGCCAGGTCACCGCACTGATCGCGACCAACGTCGCGGCCCGCGGCATCCACGTCGACGGCCTCGACCTGGTCGTCAACCTGGACCCGCCGACCGACCACAAGGACTACCTGCACCGCGGCGGCCGCACCGCCCGGGCGGGCGAGTCCGGCACCGTCGTGACGCTCGTCCTGCCCAACCAGCGCCGCGAGACGGCCCGGATGATGGCCACCGCCGGCATCACCCCCGAGTCCACCCGGGTCCACTCCACCGATGACGAGCTGGCCCGCATCACCGGCGCCCGCGTGCCCACCGGCGTGCCCGTGGTGATCGCCGACCCCGTGGTCGAGCGGCCCCGGCGCAGCGCCTCGGGCGGTCGCAACCGCCGCAGCCGCCCCACCTCGGCCGGCCGCGGCCAGCAGGGCGGCGGCACCGGCGGCCGCGGCCAGGGCGGCGGCACCGGCGGCGCCCGCCGTGGCGGGCCGCGGCGCGTCGACCTGGCCGCGTAGGCCCCGCGTCCGGTCGGTCCCGCCGCGCGTCGGCGGGACCGGCCGGATCCGGCCGGACACCCGCGGGCCGGGCCCAGCCGCGGCAGCACCGTCGAGCACCTCCCTGATCGCCGCCGTCACCGGTGGACCGACCCGAAGGAGCCCCATGACCATGGCCCTCGAACACCCCGCCGACTTCGCCGCCGACGTCCTGACCACGGTCGGCGACGTGATGACCCGACCCGAGCTGCAGATCAGTGACGACGTCATGGTCGACACCGCGCTGGACATCCTGCTCAGCTCCGGCGCCCCGCACGCCCTGGTCCGCGACGAGGAGGGCCGCTGCGCCGGGCTGCTGACCCGTCTGCACCTCGCGCCGTTCCGGGCCCGCTCCTGGTACACCGAGCGCACCCCGGTGCGGGCGGTGAAGCACGACCGCGCGCCGTTCGCCACCGCCGGGATGCCGGCCGCCACCGCGGCGGCCACCATGCGCGCCCGCGGTCTGGACACCTGGCCGGTCGTGGACGACGACGGGCACGTCATCGGTCTGCTCAGCATCTGAGTCCCACCCGGGACCCCGCCTCCCCCGGCCCACCGGGGGAGGCGGGGTCCTCGTGGTTTCCGGGACCGCCGCCCCGGGCGCGGTCAGCCGGTGGCGGCGGCCACCTCGGTGAGGGCCTCCAGCACCGGGCGGATCAACGGGTGGCCGTCGGCGCCGGCCCGGACGGCGGCGAAGACCCGGCGGGTGGCGAGCGCGCTGTCCACCGGCCGCACCGCGACCCGTCCGAGATCCACCCCGAGCAGGGCGGACCGGGGCACCAGCGCCACCCCCGCACCGGCCGAGGCCAGCGCCACGACGGCGCGGAAGTCGTCCGAGGAGTGCACCAGACGCGGCTGGAACCCGGCGTGCTCGCAGGCCAGCAGCACCACGTCGTGGCACGGATTGCCCGGGTAGGGCCCGATCCACGGCTCGGCGGCCAGGTCGGCGACGGCGATCGGCCCCTCCCCGGCGGCCAGCGGATGGCCGAGCGGCAGCACCGCCTCGAACGGTTCGGCGTACAGCGGCACCCGGGTGAGCCGGGCGTCGTCGGCCCGCGGCGCCCCCCGGTACTCGACGGCCACGGCCAGGTCGGCCCGCCCCTCCAGGACCATCGGCAGGCTGGCGTCGCCCTCCGCGTCCAGCACCTTGAGGCGGACGCCGGGCGCCCGGGCGGCGAGGGTCCCGATGGCGGGCGCCAGCACCAGGGAGATCCCGGTGGCGAAGGAGGCCACGGTGACCTCACCGGCCACACCGGCGCTGTAGGCGGCGAGATCGGCCTCGGCCCGTTCCAGCTGGGCGAGGACGGCGTCGGCGTGGCCGAGCAGGATCTCCCCGGCGGCGGTGAGCCGCACCCCCCGGCCCTCGCGGGCGAGCAGGTGGTGGCCGGTCTCCTGCTCCAGCGCGGCCAGCTGCTGGGACACCGCCGAGGGGGTGAGGTAGAGGGCGGCCGCCGCGGCGGTCACCGTGCGGTGGTCCGCCACGGCCCGCAGGGTCCGCAGCCGTCGTGCGTCGATCACACGCCAATTCTGCCAGCGTGCCGCGGGGTGCCGGAGCCACCGGGGGGACGTCCGGCGGCGCAGTGGGCGGAACAGCGGGCGGCGCCGTGGGCGGGCGGGTCCGCCGAAACCGCGAACGGGAGTGGGGCGTCGGCCGGGCCGACGTCCCACTCCCGGGCGGGAGGGTGGGGCAGTTGGTCTCTGGTGGTGCGCCGCGGCGCACCGTGCGGTGGCGGGGTGCCGAGCGGGCGTGGTGCGCCGCACGGCGGCCCGGGGGTGCCCGTGGCGCGTCCGGTTCCGGGCGGACGGGCCACGGGCGGTCCCGGGAGGTGCCCCGGCCGGGGGCTACTCCCCCAGGGCGGCGCGGGCGTCGACGAAGGCCGCCACCACGCGCTCGACGTCCTCGGTGGAGTGCGCGGCGGACAGCTGCACCCGGATCCGGGCGGCGCCGTGCGGCACGACCGGGAAGGAGAAGCCGATCACGTACACGCCGCGCTCCAGCAGCAGCTCGGCGAGCCGGCCGGCCTCGGCCGCGTCGCCGATCATGACCGGGGCGATCGGGTGGTCGCCGGGCAGGATCTCGAAGCCGGCCTCGGTCATCCGCGAGCGGAACAGCGCCGTGTTGGCGGCCAGCTTCTCGCGCAGCTCGGTCGAGCGCTCGACCAGGTCGAGCACCTTCAGCGAGGCGGCGGCGATCACCGGGGCGAGCGAGTTGGAGAACAGGTACGGCCGCGAGCGCTGGCGCAGCAGGGCGACGATCTCGCGGCGCGCCGCGACGTAGCCGCCGGAGGCGCCGCCGAGGGCCTTGCCGAGGGTGCCGGTGATGATGTCGACGCGGTCCATCACACCGTGCAGCTCGGGGGTGCCGCGCCCGTTCGGGCCGACGAAGCCGACCGCGTGCGAGTCGTCGACCATGACCATGGCGTCGTAGCGCTCGGCCAGGTCGCAGATCTCGCGCAGCGGGGCGACGTAGCCGTCCATCGAGAAGACGCCGTCGGTGACGACCAGCCGGCGGCGGGCGCCCTGGGCCTCCTTGAGCTGCTGCTCCAGGTCGGCCAGGTCGCGGTTGGCGTAGCGCAGCCGGCGGGCCTTGCAGAGGCGGATGCCGTCGATGATGCTCGCGTGGTTCAGCGCGTCGGAGATGACGGCGTCGCGCTCGTCGAGCAGGGTCTCGAAGACGCCGCCGTTGGCGTCGAAGCAGGAGGAGTAGAGGATCGTGTCCTCCTGGCCGAGGAACCCGGAGAGGCGGTCCTCCAGCTCCTTGTGGACGTCCTGGGTGCCGCAGATGAACCGGACCGAGGCCATCCCGTAGCCCCAGCGGTCCAGGGCGTCCTTGGCGGCGGCGAGCACCTCGGGGTGGTCGGCGAGGCCGAGGTAGTTGTTGGCGCAGAAGTTCAGTACCTCGCCGGGCTGCCCGCCGGCGGTGACGGTGACGGCGGCGCTCTGCGGGGTGCCGATCACCCGCTCCGGCTTGAACAGGCCGGCCTCGCGGATCTCGTCGAGGGTGGCGGCCAGGTCGTCGCGCACGTTGTCGAACACGGTGTCTCCCTAGAGGGGGTCAGACGGTCTCAGACGGTCCAGTCGAGGATGATCTTGCCGCAGCGGCCGCTCGCGGCCTCGTCGAAGGCGGCCTCGAAGTCGGCGGCGGCGTAGCGACCGGTGATCACGGGGCTGAGGTCGAGCCCGCCCTCCAGCAGGACGGACATCGCGTACCAGGTCTCGAACATCTCGCGGCCGTAGATGCCCTTGATGGTGATCATCGAGGTGACGACCGAGGCCCAGTCGACCGGGAACTGCTCGGCGGGCAGGCCGAGCATGGCGATCTTCCCGCCGTGGGTCATGTTGGCGATCATCGACTGCATCGCCTCGGGGCGGCCGGACATCTCCAGGCCGACGTCGAAGCCCTCGCGCAGGCCGAGCTTCTGCTGGCCCTCCTCGATGGTGTGCTCGGCCACGTTCAGGGCCAGCGTGACACCGACCTCGCGGGCCAGGTCGAGGCGGTACGGCGAGACGTCGGTGATCATCACGTTGCGCGCACCGGCGTGCTTGGCGACGGCGGCGGCCATGATGCCGATCGGACCGGCACCGGTGATCAGCACGTCCTCGCCGACCAGCGGGAAGGAGAGCGCGGTGTGCACGGCGTTGCCGAAGGGGTCGAAGATCGCCGCGACGTCGAGGTCCACCGGGACCCGGTGCACCCAGACGTTGGAGGCGGGCAGCGCGACGAACTCGGCGAAGGCGCCGTCCCGGCCGACCCCGAGGCCGACGGTGTTGCGGCAGAGGTGACGGCGGCCGGCCAGGCAGTTGCGGCACTTGCCGCAGACCAGGTGGCCCTCGCCGCTGACCAGGTCGCCGACCGAGATGTCCGCGACGGCCGCGCCGATCTCGGCCACCTCGCCGACGAACTCGTGGCCGAGGACGAGCGGGGTCCGGATGGTCTGCTGGGCCCAGCCGTCCCACTTGCGGAGGTGCAGGTCGGTGCCGCAGATCCCGGTGCGCAGCACCTTGATCAGCACCTCGCCGGGGCCGATGGCAGGCTTCGGGACGTCCATCAGCCAGAGTCCGGGCTCTGCCTTCTGCTTGACGAGTGCCTTCACTGCGGCGGCTCCTGACGCATGGTGGGGCGGCCTGGTGTGGGCAGGCCGACGGGGCCCGGCGGGGTGGCTGCTCCTGCCTCCTCGCACCGAACATGGAGCAATCTGCCTGGTGGGAGGGGGTGCGGTCCATCGAGGAATTCTTAAGGGGCGCCACAGCTGGGCTAAACGATCGTGCCCGAGCCGGGCCCGGCGACCGGCGCGGCGTGCCGGTGGCCACCCGTTCGGCGGAGCGCCGGGGGGCGCTCGACACGGGCGCGGCGGCCCGGCCGGGCATGAACCGGGCCGGGGTGACCGGGGGTTCGGCTGGTTCGGCGCGCCGGCGGTTCCGGGGTGACCGGGGGTGGGGCCGTTCGGGCCAGTGCGGCGGCGGCCCGCGCGCGGGCCGGTCGTGGCGCGCATACGGTGGCGATCGCTCCCCCATGGCCCCGTGGAGCGCCGCTCCGGGGCCGTTCGGCCCAGAGAGGCGCTCCGATCATGACGAAGACACGACGGCCGCTCGCCCCGCTCCCCCGCCGCTCCGTGCGGGCGGCCACCGCGGTACTGGCCCTGACCGGTCTGCTGGCCGCCGCGGGTTGCTCCGGCCGGACGGCGTCCGACCCCCCGCCCGCCGGCGCGGTCACGGCCGTCCCCGCCGCGCTCAGCCCCTCGGCGAGCCCGTCCGGCCCGTCGTCGGGTCCGTCGTCCGGACCGTCCTCCGCCTCGTCCTCCGCTTCCGGCTCGGCTTCGGGCTCGCCGAGCGCGTCCGGCTCCTCGCCGACGTCCGGCGGCACCGTGGCCGCGCTCACCCCGGACGTCACCGCCCGGCTGGACTCGGCGGTGCAGATGGTGCTGAGCGAAGCCTCCGTCCCCGGGGTGATGGTCGCTCTGACCACGCCCGACGGCAGCTACCTCAAGGCCTTCGGCGTCTCCGACAAGGTCGCCGGTACGCCGATGGTCACCGGGCTGAACATGCGGATCGGCAGCGAGACCAAGACCTTCACCGTCACCGGGCTGCTCCGGCTGGTCGACCAGGGCAAGGCCGGGCTGGACGACCCGGTCGGCAAGTACATCGCGGGCGTGCCCGGCGGGGACACGATCACCCTGCGCCAGCTCGCCGACATGCGCAGCGGCCTCTTCAACTACAGCGCGGACCCGGACTTCCAGCAGGCCGTGGTCAACGACCCGAACCGCGTCTTCACCCCGCAGCAGCTGCTCTCCTACGCCTTCGACCACCCCGCGGACTTCGCCCCGGGCAGCGCCTTCGAGTACAGCAACACCAACACCGTGCTGATCGGCCTGGTGGTGGAGAAGCTGAGCGGGCAGCCGCTCGACGTCTTCCTGAAGCAGCAGGTGTTCGACCCGGCCGGGCTGGGCCGGACGGTCTTCCCGACCGACGCGGCGTTCCCCCAGCCGCACGCCCGCGGGTACACCGACCAGACGCCGGACGGCTCGATCGCGGACGCCACCGACTGGAACCCGTCCTGGGCCTGGGCGGCGGGCGCGGTCATCTCCGACCTGGCCGACATGCAGAAGTGGGCGAAGGTGCTGGCCACCGGCACGCTGCTCAAGCCGGCCACCCAGGCCGAGCGGCTGGTGACGCCGCCCACCCCGCTGCCGGACGTCGGCTACGGGCTCGGGCTGTTCGTCAACCACGGCTGGGTCGGGCACAACGGCTCGCTGCCCGGCTACCAGAGCGCCGTGGTCTACCTGCCGTCGGCGCAGGCCACCCTGGCGGTGCTGCTGAACACGGACATCTCGTCCCAGGGCGAGGAGCCGTCGACGCTCTTCGCCAAGGCGATCACCGAGATCGTCTCGCCGGGGAACGTGTACTCGTTCCCGCCCGCGACGGCGAGTTCGTCGCCGTCCGCCTCGGTGACCTGAGCGGTCCCCCCGGTGGCCCGGGGAGCCGACCGGGGGGACCGTCGGCCGGTCAGCTCCCCAGGACCCGGGCCAGGTCGTAGGAGACCGGCTCCTCCAGCTGCGCGTAGGTGCAGCTCTCCGGGGTGCGGTCCGGGCGCCAGCGGCGGAACTGGGCGGTGTGCCGGAACCGGGTGCCCTCCATGTGGTCGTAGGCCACCTCGACCACCCGCTCGGGGCGCAGCGCCACCCAGGAGAGGTCCTTGCCGCCGGTCCAGCGGCTGACCGCGCCGGGCAGCCGGGCATCGGCGTGGGCGGCCTCGTCCGCCCAGCCGCCCCACGGGTGGGCGGAGACGTCCGTCATCCGCAACGGCGCCAGTTCCTCGACGAGTTCACGTCGGCGGGCCATCGAGAAGGCGGCGCAGACGCCGACGTGCTGCAGGCGGCCCTCGGCGTCGTTGATGCCGAGCAGCAGCGAGCCGACCACCGGTCCGCTCTTGTGCTCGCGGTAGCCGGCCACCACGCAGTCGGCGGTGCGCTCGTGCTTGATCTTGAACATGGTCCGCTCCCCCGGCCGGTAGGGCTGGTCCAGCGGCTTGGCCACCACGCCGTCCAGTCCGGCCCCCTCGAACTCGGCGAACCAGCTCTGCGCCAGCTCGCGGTCGGTGGACGCGGGGGCGGTGAAGACCGGGTCGGCGGCCCCGCCGAGCGCCGCCTCCAGGGCCGGGCGGCGCACCGAGAGCGGCTCGTCGAGCAGCGAGACGTCGCCGAGCGCGAGCAGGTCGAAGGCGACGAAGGAGGCGGGGGTGCGCTCGGCCAGCAGCCGCACCCGGCTGGCCGCCGGATGGATCCGCTCCAGCAGCTCCTCGAACCGCAGCCGGCCGTCCCGGGCGATCACCACCTCGCCGTCCAGCACGCAGCGCGGCGGCAGCTCCCGCTTCAGGGCCTCCACCAGTTCGGGGAAGTACCTGGTGAGCGTCTTTCCGGTGCGGCTGCCGAGCTCGACCTCGTCGCCGTCGCGGAAGACGACGGTGCGGAAGCCGTCCCACTTGGCCTCGTACTGCATTCCCGGCGGGATCTTGGCGACCGACTTGGCGAGCATCGGCGCCACCGGCGGCATCACGGGCAGGTCCATGGCTCCGATCCTCGCGCCAACCGTTCCGGGGCGCGCGCCGGGCGGAGCGCGTCTAGCGTGAGAGGCATGGGCGCAGCCGTGGAACTGGATGTCGCCGGGCGCAGCGTACGGCTGTCGAATCCGGACAAGGTGTACTACCCCGAGCGCGGCTTCACCAAGCTGGACGTCGCGCAGTACTACCTGGCCGTCGCGGACGGGGTGCTGCGCGGGCTGCGGGACCGGCCGACCACGCTGCAGCGGTTCCCGGACGGTGTCACGGGCGAGTTCTTCTACCAGAAGCGGGCGCCGAAGGGCCTGCCGGAGTGGCTGCCGACGGCCCGGATCAGCTTCCCGAGCGGGCGGTCCGCCGACGAGATCTGCCCCACCGAGCCGGCCGCCGTGCTCTGGGCCGCCAACCTGGGCTGTCTGACCTTCCACCCGTGGCCGGTGCGGCGCACCGACACCGACCACATCGACGAGCTGCGGATCGACCTCGACCCGCAGCCGGGCACCGACTTCCACGACGCCGCCCTGGCTGCCCACGAACTCCGCGCCGTGCTGGAGGAGCACGGACTGCGCGGCTGGCCCAAGACCTCCGGCGGACGCGGGGTGCACGTGTACGTGCCGCTGGAGCCGCGGTGGACCTTCACTGACGGCCGGCACGCGGTGATCGCGCTCGGCCGGGTGCTGGAGCAGCGGATGCCGGGCCGGGTGACCACCGCGTGGTGGAAGGAGGAGCGCGGCGAGCGGATCTTCGTGGACTACAACCAGATGGCCCGGGACCGGACCATCGCCTCCGCCTACTCGCTGCGCGCCCGCCCCCGGGCGACCGCCTCGACGCCGCTGCGCTGGGAAGAGCTGGACGACGCCGCACCGGAGGACTTCGACCTGCGGACGGTGCCACCGCGGTTCGCCGAACTCGGCGACCTCCAGGCGGAGATGGACGACAAGGCGTACCGGCTGGACGGGCTGCTGGAGCTGTACGAGCGCCAGCTGCGGGACGAGGGGCTGGGCGAGCTGCCGTACCCGCCCGACCATCCGAAGGCCCCCGGCGAGCCGAGCCGGGTGCAGCCGAGCCGGGCCCGGAAGACCTGACGGGGCGGCGGGCACCGCGCGGTGGTCGCATAGGCTGACGCTCTCCGAACGGGTGGAACGGGTGGAACGGGGGGCGTCGGGGTGGGCGGGCGCGGGCTGCGGGAGATCATGGCCGACGCGGCGGGCGGACTGTTCCCGCCGCCGGACGGCTCGGTGACGGTGGTGCCGCAGCCGTCGGCGCGCGAGGCCGGGGTGCTGGCGTTCTCCGCGCACGCCGTGGTGTTCACCGACGAGGACCCGGCCTGGGTGCGGGCCGCGCTGGCCGCCGTGCCGAGCGACCCGCTGGCCGCACCGCTCTGCCCGCTCTTCCTGACCGCGCTCGCCGAGCGGACCGGCCGGGTGGCCGGCACCATCGACCTGCTGACCGTGGCCGGCCGGCTGCCCGGCGCTCCCCCGCTGCCGCTGGCCGAGGTCCGCGACCGGGCGCACCCCCGGGTGGTGCGCGCGCTGCGCTACCGCGAGGACGTCCGGGTCTTCACGGTCGACGGCGGGGTCCTGGTGCTCGGGCGCGGGGTGGCCGGACGGTGGGAGTGCGCGATCGAGGTGGACCCGTCGGCGCGCGGCCGGGGCCTGGGGCGCGCGCTGGCGGCGAGCGCCCGGCATCTGCTCCCGGAGGGCGAGTGGATCTGGTCGCAGCAGGCGCCGGGCAACGCCACCAGCGTGCGGGCGTTCCAGGCGGCCGGCTACCGCCCGGTGGGCGCGGAGGCGCTGCTGGTGGTGGGGCGGCCGTGAACGGGGGCGGGGTGGTTCCGGGCGGGGCGGTTCCGGGTGACCTGGTGACGGTGCCGGCCGAGGTCCGGGACCGGCTGACGGTCCGTTTCGGCCCGGCGGCCGAGGCCTGGTGCGCGGCCCTCCCGGCGGTGGTCGAGGAGCTGGCCCGGCGCTGGGGCCTGGAGCTGCGCGCGGCCGGCGGCGGCGGGACGTCCCGGGTGTTCCGCTGCGAGCGCGGTGACGGCGCCGCGGTCTGGCTGAAGCTGACGCCCGATCCCGAGGTGGCCGCGCAGGAGGCGGTGGCCCTGCGGGCCTGGTCGGGGCTGCCGTCCGTGGTGCGGCTCCTGGCGACGGACCCGGCGGCGAACGCCCTGCTGCTGGCGGACGTGGAGCCCGGGGCGCCGCTGCGGCAGCGGGCCTGGCGGCCGGCGGAGGTGGCGCCGCTGCTCGGCGCCCTGCGCTCGGTGCCGGTGGACGGGCTGGCCCTGCGGCCGCTGGGCGACCGGGTGGAGTTCCTCTTCGACCTCACCGAACGGCGCGCGCCCGGCGCGGTGCCGCCCGGGGCGCGCGCCTTCGCCCGGGAGCTGGCGGCCGGCGGGCCGCTCGCGCTCGTCCACGGGGACCTGCACCCGGCCAACGTCCTGGACGGCCCGGCCGGACCGGTCGCGATCGACCCGCGCCCGTCCCTCGGGGACCCGGACTTCGACCTGGTGGACTGGGTGCTCGACGGCGTCACCGACCGGCCCGCCCTGGACCGGGCGATCGCCGACCTGAGCGCCCGCGTCCCCGGCGCCGATCCGGCCCGCGTCCTGGCCTGGTGCCGCGCCCTCGCGGTGACCGTCGCCGCCCCCCGCGCGGCAGCGGGCCGGCACGACGCGGAGACGGCGTTCCTGCTGGAGCTGGCGGGGTTCTGAGGCCCCGGCGCAGCACCGGACGGCGCCGGGGCCCTGAGGCCACCCTGTTCGCACAGGAAGTCGGCGGGTCCGACTTCCTGTGCGAGCGCCGAGGGCGGGGCTTCAGCCTGCGGCGAGGCCGCCCAGGAGGAAGGCGAAGGCGCCGGTGAGGAGGGCGCCGGTGGTGATCGCCAGGGCGGTGACCAGCCACTTCCAGGGGATCAGCGACTTCAGCAGCCGGGCGGCCAGGCAGGCGCCGAGGGTGATCGCCGCGAGGGCGAACAGGAAGAGGCTCAGCCACTTGAACAGCCCGGCCGTGCCCGCCAGGCGGCACTCGCCGTCCTCGCAGGAGACCCGGACCCGGTTGTGGGTGTCGACCTTCCAGTCGATCCGGGCGTACTCGTTCGGCAGGCCGCCGCCGTCGGGGTAGAAGGTGCCCCGGCAGTCGCCGGTCTCGGTCGGGACGGCCTCGGCGGAGTCGGTCCGCAGGCACCGGTCCGCCACCAGCACACCGGGGGTGCCGGAGAGGCCGGTCGCGTACCCGAGCCCCTCCCCCGCCGTCACCGCGCCCCAGCCGCCCACCCCGAGCAGCGCCAGCACGGCGGCGGCGATCGTCAGCGCCTTCACCAGTGCCCGCCGAATGTCCGGATCCATCGCCACCCCTGTTCCGTCGCCCCCGGTTGCAGGGACGCACCGACCGGCCGCCCGGTTCGGCTCCGGAGGCCGGCGGTCGGGAAGGGCGGCGGTCAGGAGTGCTCCGCGGCCTCGCCGGAGACGAGGAGGCAGCGGAAGGCGAGCGCGAGCACGCCGCCGGTGACCCGGGGCAGCCCGACGAACAGCCGCTCCCAGGAGTTCGGGCCGCTGAAGCCGACGACGAGCAGGAAGGCCGCCAACGGCACGGCGGCCAGTCCGAACAGGCTCATCGCCGGCCAGTGCGCCACCGGCTTCACCCCGCTCGCGCGGCAGACGCCGTCCTCGCAGCGGACGGTCCTGACGGCCAGGTGGCCGACGTCCTCCTAGAACGTGCAGGAGGAGACGGGTGCGCCGTGCGCGGGGTTGAACGTTCCCGGGCAGTTCTCGCTCGGACCCTCGTGCCACGGTGCGCAGCGTCCGCGAACGTACCGGCCGGGCTCCCCGGACCACCCGGCGGCCGGGGCCGCGTGCGGTGCGGTGCGGTGCGGCTCGGCGCCAGCGGGCCGACGCCGCACAGCGCGGCGGCCGCCGCATCCGCCGCCCCCGCTCCCCCGCAATTCGCTCCGCCCCCCGGCGGAGCGCACTGCCCCCGGGAGGGGACGCGGACCGACCGGTGCGTGGTTGCGGGGGGCGGGTGCGGTCAGGCGGAGTGCGCGCCGGCCGGGGCGAGGGAGGCGATGATCCGGACCGCGTCGGCGATCTGGCCGTCCGTGAGGTCCCCCCGGGCGGTGAGGCGCAGCCGGGAGACGCCGTCCGGGACGGACGGCGGACGGAAGCAGCCGACCGCGAGACCGGCCCGGCGGCAGTCGGCGGCCCAGGCCACGGCGGCCTCCGGGCCGGGGGCGCGGACCGAGACGACCGCGGCGTCCGGGGTGGAGGCCCGCAGGCCGGCGGCGGTGAGCCGGGCGGCGAGGGTGCGGGCGACCTCGCGGGCCCGCTCGGCGCGGTGCGGCTCGGCCCGCAGCAGGCGCAGGGCGCCGAGGGCGGCGCCGGCGGCGGCCGGGGCCAGGCCGGTGTCGAAGATGAAGGTGCGCGCCGTCTCGGTGAGGTGGCGGATCACCCGGCGCGGGCCGAGCACCGCGCCGCCCTGCGAGCCGAGCGACTTGGACAGCGTGACGGTGGCGACGGTGTCGGGCTCGCCGGCCAGGCCCGCGGCGGCCAGCGCACCGGCGCCGCCGGGGCCGAGCACGCCCAGGCCGTGCGCGTCGTCCACCAGCAGGGCGGCGCCGTGGGCTCGGGCGGCGGCGGAGAGTCCGCGCAGCGGGGCGGCGTTGCCGTCGACGGAGAAGACCGAGTCGGTGACCACCAGCGCCCGCCGGTGGGTGCGTTCGGCGAGCGCGGCCCGGACGGCGTCCGGGTCGCTGTGCGGGGCGCGGTGGACGTCGCCGCGGGCGAGCCGGCAGCCGTCGATCAGCGAGGCGTGGTTGTAGGCGTCGGAGACGATCAGGGTGTCCGGGTCGGTGAGCGCGGTCAGCGCGGCCAGGTTCGCGGTGTAGCCGGAGGAGAACACCAGGGCCGCCTCCACCCCGCAGAACTCGGCCAGCTCGCCCTCCAGTTCGGTGTGCAGGGCGGTGGTTCCGGTGACCAGCCGGGAGCCGGTGGCGCCGCCGCCCCAGCGCAGCGCCGCGTCGGCGGCGGCCCGGGTGACGGCGGGGTGCCTGGTCAGCCCGAGGTAGTCGTTGCCCGCGAGGTCGAGCACCGGGTCCTCGGCCGGGCGGCTGCGCAGCGTCCGGGTGAGGCCCGCCCGGGCCCGCAGCTCGGCCGTCTCGTCGAGCCAGTCGAAGACGGCGGCGGGGGCGGGAACGGCGTCCGCCGGAGTGCGGACGGGCGGTTCGGACGCGGTGCGGTGGGCCATGCCCGGCACTCTGGCACGGCGGGCGCGACCCGGGCAATGTGCGAAGCGGCACACGCCCGGGCGGCCGTTCCGGCGCCGTCTACCGGCGGATCGAGGTCGGCGGTGGCCTCGGGCTGCCGGCGCTGTCGGACCGGAAGCGGGCCCGGGCGTTCGTCGACCTCGCGCACCGGGCCGCCGGGGAGGCCGTCCGGCAGGAGGGGGGCGCCGGGGTGCGCCTCGCCGCGCGGGCGCCCGCGGCTCCGGGGAGGAGCTGAGCCCCGGGCTTTGCCCGGGGTGTGCGCGAGCAGGCAAGATAGCCGGGTGACCCTCCTTGATCTGATGCCGAAGCCCGCTACCCCCGACGCGCTGTACGAGACGTTCGCCGCCTGGGCGGAGGAGCGCGGGATCACGCTGTACCCGGCGCAGGAGGAGGCCCTGATCGAGCTGGTGTCGGGGAACAACGTCATCCTCGCGACGCCGACCGGGTCGGGGAAGAGCCTGGTGGCGGCCGGTGCGCACTTCGCCGCGCTGGCGGAGGGCAAGCGGACCTTCTACACCGCGCCGATCAAGGCACTGGTCTCGGAGAAGTTCTTCGACCTCTGCAAGATGTTCGGCACCGAGCAGGTCGGCATGATGACCGGCGACGCGAGCGTCAACCCGACCGCGCCGATCATCTGCTGCACCGCCGAGGTGCTGGCGCAGATCGCGCTGCGGGACGGCGCCCGGGCCGACGTCGGCCAGGTCGTCATGGACGAGTTCCACTTCTACGCGGAGCCGGACCGCGGCTGGGCCTGGCAGATCCCGATCCTGGAACTCCCGCAGGTGCAGTTCCTGCTGATGTCCGCGACACTCGGCGACGTCCGCCGCTTCGAGGAGGACCTGACCCGCCGCACCGGCCGGCCGACCACCGTGGTCCGCTCGGCGACCCGGCCCGTCCCGCTGTTCTACGAGTACCGCCGCACCACCATGCACGACACCCTGGAGGAGCTGCTGAAGACCGGTCAGGCCCCGGTCTACGTCGTGCACTTCACCCAGAAGGAAGCCGTCGAGCGGGCGCAGTCGCTGATGAGCATCAACATGTGCTCGAAGGCGGAGAAGGACGCCATCGCCGCCCTCATCGGCAACTTCCGCTTCACCACCAAGTTCGGCCGCAACCTGTCCCGCTTCGTGCGGCACGGGATCGGCGTGCACCACGCTGGCATGCTGCCCAAGTACCGCCGGCTGGTCGAACGGCTCGCCCAGGCGGGGCTGTTGAAGGTGATCTGCGGGACCGACACGCTCGGCGTGGGTGTCAACGTGCCGATCCGCACGGTGCTGTTCACCGCGCTGTCCAAGTACGACGGCGTGCGCGTGCGGGTGCTGCGGGCCCGGGAGTTCCACCAGATCGCCGGACGGGCCGGGCGGGCCGGGTTCGACACCGTCGGGCAGGTCGTCGCGCAGGCGCCCGAGCACGTGATCGAGAACGACAAGGCCGTCGCCAAGGCGGGCGACGACCCGAAGAAGAAGCGCAAGATCGTCCGCAAGAAGGCGCCGGAGGGCTTCGTCGGGTGGTCCGAGGAGACCTTCGAGCGGCTGATCGGGGCCGACCCGGAGCAGCTGGTCTCCCGGTTCAAGGTGAGCCACGCGATGCTGCTGTCGGTGATCGGCCGGCCCGGCAACGCCTTCGAGGCGATGCGCAAGCTCCTCACCGACAACCACGAGGAGCGCGGCGCGCAGCGCCGGCACATCCGCACCACCATCGCCATCTACCGCTCGCTGCTGGAGGGCGGCGTGGTCGAGCGGCTCCCGGAGCCGGACGCGGAGGGCCGGATCGTCCGGCTGACCCTCGACCTCCAGGAGAACTTCGCCCTCAACCAGCCGCTCTCCACCTTCGCGCTGGCCGCCTTCGAGCTGCTCGACCCGACCTCGCCCTCGTACGCGATGGACGTCGTCTCGGTGGTCGAGGCCACCCTCGACGACCCCCGCCAGATCCTCGCCTCGCAGCAGAACAAGGCCCGCGGCGAGGCCATCGGCGAGATGAAGCGCGACGGCATCGAGTACGAGGAGCGGATGGAGCGGCTCCAGGAGATCACCTACCCGAAGCCGCTGGAGGAGCTGCTCACCCACGCCTACGAGGTGTACCGGCGGGCGCACCCGTGGATCGGCGACCACGAGCTGCGGCCGAAGTCCGTGGTCCGCGACCTGTACGAGCGGGCGATGACCTTCTCGGACTACGTCGGCCACTACGACCTGGCGCGCACCGAGGGCATCGTGCTGCGCTACCTGGCCGGCGCCTTCAAGGCGCTGGAGCAGACCGTGCCCGACGACCTCAAGACCGACGACCTCAAGGACGTCATCGCCTGGCTCGGCGAGCTGGTCCGCCAGGTCGACTCCAGCCTGCTGGACGAGTGGGAGCAGCTGGCCAACCCGACCGATCCGCAGGCCCCCGAGGTCGCGCTGGACGACAAGCCGGCGCCGGTGACGGCCAACGCGCGGGCGTTCCGGGTGCTGGTGCGCAACGAGCTGTTCCGCCGGGTCGAGCTGGCCGCGCTGGAGAACTACCACGCCCTCGGCGAGCTGGACGGCGAGTACGGCTGGAACGCGGACCGCTGGGCGGAGGCGATGGACGGGTACTGGGACGAGCACGACGACCTCGGGACCGGGCCGAACGCGCGTGGCCCGAAGATGCTGCTGATCGAGGAGGAGGACTCCTCCTGGAAGGTCCGGCAGATCTTCGACGACCCGGCCGGTGACCACGACTGGGGCATCAGCGCCGAGGTCGACCTGTACGGCTCCGACGAGGAGGGCCGGGCGGTCCTGCGGGTCACCGCGGTGGACCGGCTCGACGGCTGACCACCCGACGGCGGCGGGGTCCACCACGGGTGGGCCCCGCCGCCGCGTCACATCCAGACGAAGGGCGCGCCCGCCGAGTAGGAGACCGCCCGGGTGGCCTCGTCGAGCGCCTGCTCGCCGCCGGCCGGGGCGGTGGACGGGGCGCCGACCGGGGTGGGCGGGCCGGAGGGGGCGGGCGGGGCGCCGTGCGGCTCGACGGGCCGCGAGCTGGTGACCGTCACGTACTGGCCGACCGCCGCGACGCGCTGCTCCGAGCCGGGCTTGGCGCTGCCGGCGGGCTGGGCGGGGGCGGTGGAGGCGTCCGGGAGGATGAAGGTGAGCGCGCCCGGCTTGGCCCGCAGGGTCTCGGCGGCCCTGGCGGCGGCGGCGTGGTCGGCGAAGCGCAGCAGGGTGACGCTGCTGAGCACCGGCTGGGCCTGGCCGGCGAAGCTGACGGCGAGGTAGGCCTGGCAGCCGCTGTCGCGCAGCAGGTCCTCGGCGCGGTCCTGGAGGGTCTCGGCGCAGCTCTCGCCCTGCCGGACACCGGCGCGCTTGCCCCGGTAGGCGCCGACCTCGATCACCCGCTGGGCGGGGAAGAGGGTGTCGACGTTGAGGCCCTCGGGGTCGGTCGCGGCGCGCGGCGGCGGACTGCCGACCACCCGCGGGGTGCTGGAGGCGTCCTTGCTGGCCGGGCCCAGGCCGGGTATCCAGTCGCCGGGCGCCGGGCGGGTGATGATCCAGCCGCCGGCCGCCACCACGCCGGCCACCACGACCCAGCCCACGACCCGGCGGGCGCCGAATCTCCCGGGCGGCTGTCGATGGGCCTCGGCCGGCCGGGCGGCTCCGTGCTGTTCCTGGTCACCCGATGGCGGGGTCCGCTCCCCCTGCGTGGTCATGGCGCAGATTCTAAGCAGTGCGCGGGTGGTGGAGATCACGGGGGCGGGCCGTTGACGATCACCCGTACTACCGGTCGGTAACCCCGGCCCCCGGGGGACGTGACCTGCACCACTACCGTGAGCTGTGACACTGTGACAACTCGCACATCCTCCCGGAGATCTTCTGGTGGGTTCCCTCTGGCGTCGCCCGACGGCCAGCAGGCAGGATCAGCCTCATGGATCTGCTCGATACCCTCACCGCCAAGGGCCTGCGCGGGGAAATCCCCACCCGCGAGGAGGCCCTGGCCGTCCTCGCCACCACCGACGACGAGCTGCTGGACGTGGTCGCGGCCGCCGGGCGGGTGCGCCGGCAGTGGTTCGGCCGCCGGGTCAAGCTCAACTACCTGGTGAACCTCAAGAGCGGGCTCTGCCCGGAGGACTGCTCGTACTGTTCGCAGCGGCTGGGCTCCAAGGCCGAGATCCTCAAGTACACCTGGCTGAAGCCGGACCAGGCCGCCGAGGCGGCGAAGGCGGGCGTCGCCGGCGGCGCCAAGCGGGTCTGCCTGGTGGCCAGCGGCCGCGGCCCGACGGACCGTGACATCGACCGGGTGGCCGACACCATCTCGGCCATCAAGGACGCCGACCCGGCCGTCGAGATCTGCGCCTGCCTCGGCCTGCTCTCCGACAACCAGGCCGAGCGGCTGCGGGCGGCCGGCGCCGACGCGTACAACCACAACCTCAACACCTCCGAGGGCACCTACGGGGACATCACCACCACCCACACCTACGCGGACCGGGTGGACACCGTGCAGAAGGCGCACGGCGCGGGCCTGTCCGCCTGCTCCGGCCTGATCGCGGGCATGGGCGAGAGCGACGGCGACCTGGTCGACGTGGTCTTCGCGCTGCGCGAGCTGGGCTCGGACTCGGTACCGGTCAACTTCCTCATCCCGTTCGAGGGCACCCCGCTGGCCAAGGAGTGGAACCTCACCCCGCAGCGCTGCCTGCGGATCCTGGCGATGGTCCGCTTCGTCTGCCCCGACGTCGAGGTGCGGATCGCGGGCGGGCGCGAGGTCCACCTGCGCTCGCTGCAGCCGTTGGGCCTGCACATCGCCAACTCGATCTTCCTGGGCGACTACTTGACCAGCGAGGGCCAGGCCGGCCAGGCCGACCTCGACATGATCAAGGACGCGGGCTTCGAGGTGGAGGGCGCCGGCGAGGCCACCCTGCCCCGGCACCGGGCCGACATCGCGGCCGCCGCCGAGGGCGGCGCGTGCGGGACGGGCGGCGGCTGCGGGCCGTGCGGCGGACACGCCGCGCCGGCCGAACAGCCGACCGCGGAGCAGGCCGGGGGCTGCGGGCCCTGCGGCGGGCACACCGCGCCGGCCGTCGAGGCGGACACCGCCGAGGCCACCGAGACCGCCGGGGCCGGGACGGCCGTCGCCGGGGCGAACACCGGCGACGGGCTGCGCAGCGACCTCGTCCGGGTCCGCCGGCGCGGTGCCGGTACCGAGCTGGCCCCCAACGCCTGACCGTCCGCAGGGAAAGACTCACCATGGCTCAGCTGACCACCGACACCCTCCTCGCCCTCGACCGGGCGCACGTCTGGCACCCGTACGGTCCGATGCCCGGCACCGCCACCCCCTACGTCGTCGAATCGGCGTCCGGGGTGCGGCTGCGGCTCGCCGAGCCCGTCGCGGGCCGGCGCGAGCTGGTCGACGGCATGTCGTCCTGGTGGGCGGCGATCCACGGCTACGGGCACCCGGTGCTGGACGAGGCGGTGCGCGACCAGCTGGGCCGGATGAGCCACGTGATGTTCGGCGGGCTCACCCACGAGCCCGCCGTACGGCTCGCCGCCCGGCTGGTCGAGATCACCCCGGAACCGCTGCGGCACGTCTTCCTGGGCGACTCCGGCTCGGTGGCGGTCGAGGTGGCGATGAAGATGTGCCTGCAGTACTGGCAGTCCGTCGGGCGGCCGGAGAAGCGGCGGCTGCTCACCTGGCGCGGCGGCTACCACGGGGACACCTTCCACCCGATGTCGGTCTGCGACCCGCAGGGCGGCATGCACCACCTCTGGGGCGGGGTGCTGCCCGACCAGCTCTTCGCACCCCAGCCGCCGGCCGGCTTCGACGCCCCGCCGGACGCCGGGTACGCGGCGCGGTTCGAGTCGCTGATGGAGCGGCACGCGGGCGAACTGGCCGCGGTGATCGTCGAGCCGGTGGTGCAGGGCGCGGGCGGGATGCGGTTCCACTCCCCCGCCTACCTGCGGATGCTGCGCGAACTCTGCGACCGGCACGGGGTGCTGCTCGTCTTCGACGAGATCGCCACCGGGTTCGGCCGAAGCGGCGCGCTGTTCGCGGCCGACCACGCCGGCGTCTCGCCGGACGTGATGTGCCTGGGCAAGGCGATGACCGGCGGCTACCTGACCATGGCGGCCACGCTCTGCACCGCCGAGGTCGCGGACGGGATCAGCCGGGGCGAGATGCCGGTGCTGGCGCACGGGCCGACGTTCATGGGCAACCCGCTGGCCGCGGCGGTCGCCAACGCCTCGATCGACCTGCTGCTGGGCCAGGACTGGCAGGTCGAGGTGAAGCGGATCGAGGGCGGTCTGCGGGACGGCCTGGCGGACGCCGCCGAGCTGCCCGGGGTCCGGGACGTACGGGTGCAGGGGGCCATCGGGGTGGTGCAGCTCGACCACCCGGTGGACGTGGCGGCGGCGACCGAGGCGGCCGCCCGGAAGGGCGTCTGGCTGCGGCCGTTCCGCGACCTCCTCTACACGATGCCGCCGTACGTGACGCAGGACGAGGACGTGGCGCGGATCGCCGCGGCCGTGACGGCGGCGGCGGTGGCCGGATGAGCGCGCGGATCCTGTTCGTCACGGGGACCAACACCGAGATCGGCAAGACCGTCGCCACCGCCGCGGTCGCCTCGGCGGCGCTGCGGGGCGGCGCGCGGGTCGCGGTGCTGAAGCCCGGCCAGACCGGTCTGGCCGCCGGCGAGCCGGGCGACGTGGACGACGTCCGCCGCCTCGCCGCCGACCCGGCCTCGGGTGCGCCGGCCGGCCGGCTGACCACGCGCGAGCTGGCCCGGTACCCGGAGCCGCTGGCCCCCAACACGGCGGCGCGGCGCGCCGGACTGCCCCCGGTGTCGCCCGACGAGGTGGCGGCGGAGGTCGCGGCGCTGGCCGCGTCGCACGAGCTGGTCCTGGTCGAGGGCGCCGGCGGACTGCTGGTGCACTACGACGACGAGGGCCGGACGCTGGCCGACCAGGCGCGCGCGGTGCGGCGGGCCGGTCTCGCGGCCGAGGTGCTGCTGGTGGCCTCGGCGGGGCTGGGCACGCTCAACATCGTCGCGCTCACGGCGGAGGCCCTGCGGGCGCGCGAGCTGCCGCTGGCCGGCGTCGTCGTCGGCTCCTGGCCGCAGCGCCCCGGGCTCGCCGAGCGCTGCAACCTCGCCGACCTGCCCCGGTCGGCGGACGCTCCGCTGCTCGGCGCCCTCCCGGCGCACGCGGGCGCCGCGCCGGACTTCGCCGCGCTGGCCGCCGCCTCGCTGGCGCCCGAGCTGGGCGGCGACTGGGACGCCGCGGCCTTCGCCGGGACGCACCGGCCGTACGCGCTGTAGGACGCGCGGGACGCGCGGGACGCGCGGGTGGCGCGGGTGGCGCGGGACGCGCGGGTGGCGCGGGACGCGCGGGACGCGCGGGTGGCGCGGGACGCGCGGGACGCGCGGGTGGCGCGGGACGCGCGGGTGGCGCGGGTGCCCGCCCGGGCCCGTAGGGGCGGGCACCGGGCGGGCACCGGGCTCAGGCGGGCACCGGGCTCAGGCGGGCGCCCGGCTCAGGCGGGCGTCGGGCCGTGCAGCAGTACCGGTTTGACGGCCGCTCCGGCGACCGAGTCCGCGACCGCGCGGTTGATGTCGGCCAGCGGGTACGAGCGGACGAGCCGGTCCAGCGGGAACCGGCCCGCCAGGAAGAAGTCCAGCAGCTGCGGGATCAGCAGCTGCGGGACGCTGTCGCCCTGGAGGATGCCCTTCACCGTGCGGCCGAGCAGCTGGACCAGCCCGACCGAGAGGTCCTGCCCGGTACCCGCCGACCCGACGATGCCGGCCGTTCCGCCGACCGCCAGCGACTCCACGGCGGCCCGGGCGGTCCGCGGCAGGCCCACCGCGTCGAGCGCGAAGTCGACACCGCCCCGGCTGAGCCGGACCACGGCGGCCGCCACGCCGTCCTGGGCGCCGTCGAGCACGTCGGTGGCACCGAGTTCGAGCGCGAGGTCCAGCCGGGCGCGGTTCAGGTCGACGGCGATGATCCGTGAGCAGCCGGCGATCCTGGCCGCCATCACCGCCGCCAGCCCCACCGGCCCGGCGCCGAACACCACGAGACTGCTCCCGGGCGGTGCCGCGAACACCCCGAGCACCGCGCCCGCGCCGGTCTGCAGCCCGCAGCCCAGCGGGCCGAGCAGTTCGAGCGGGGCGTCCTCACGGACCTTCACGACACTGCGCCGGTGGGCGACGACGTGGTCCCCGAAGGAGGACTGGCCGAAGAAGTGCCCGTTGATCTCGGCGCCGTCCGCGTCCCGGTAGGCAGTCGAGCCGTCCGCCCGCCGGCCGCGCAGGTTGAGCGGCAGGAACGACGCGCAGTGCATCGGGTGGCCGGTGAGGCAGGGGCGGCAGGAGCCGCAGCACATCGGGGCCAGCACCACCGGGTCGCCGGGGGCGACCGAGGTCACCCCCGCGCCGACGGCCGCGACCACCCCGCTGCCCTCGTGCCCGAGGACGGCGGGCAGGCCCGGCGGGAGGATCTGGTCCAGCGCCAGCAGGTCGGTGTGGCACAGGCCGGTGGCGACGAGCCGGACCAGCACCTCGTCGGCCCGGGGCGGCTCCAGCAGGACGTCCTCGACCGTGAACGGCCCGCCCTTGCCTCGGGCGACGGCGGCCTTGATGGACAGCATTCGGGTCCTCTCTCATGACGGTGGGCAGGGGCCGGCCCCGGGTCACCGACCCGGGGCCGGCGGGGCGGCGGGGGCGGCCGCCGGGTCACCGGGGCGGGCGCCGGGCGCGTCGCCCGGGGCGTCGTGGCCGCCGTCGTCGTGCGGACCGGCGGTGGTGCTGGTCACCCGGCCGTCGGCGAAGCGCAGCCGGCCCTCCCCGGCGACGACCAGGTCGGCGAACTCGAAGCGGGTGATGCCGGTGTCCGCCGCGACGACCCACGCCTGTCCGGTGCGCCCGTCCCGCACGGCTACGGCCATCGCGTCCACCACGAGGTCCGGGGCGGCCACCGCCACCCCCGCGGCCCGCCAGGCGGCGAGGCGCCCGGCGATCAGCGGCGTCTCGACCGCGCCCGGGCAGAGCACGTTGAGGGTGACGCCGTCGCCCGCGAGCGCCGGCGCCAGCGACCGGACCAGCCCCACCACGGCGTGCTTGGAGGCGGCATAGAACACGTCGGGCGAGGGACGCAGCCCGGTGGTACTGGCGGTGACCGTGATCGAGCCCCCGCCACGGGCCCGCAGCGCCGGGAGCGCGGCCTGCACCCCGTAGACCACCGAGTCGACGTTGACCGCGAGCAGCCGCCGGTAGGCCTCGGGATCGAACCCGTCGCCGATCGCGCTCCCGCCCAGGACACCGGAGTTGAGCCAGACGGCGTCCAGGCCGCCGAACCGGTCGACCGCGGCCCGCACCAGCCGCTCGTTGTCGGCCAGTTCGGCGGTGTCGGCCCGGACGAACAGGGCACCGGTCTCCCGGGCGACCGCCTCGCCGCGGGCCCGGTCGATGTCGGCCAGCACGACGTGACCGCCCTGGGCGGTGAACCGCCGGGCGGCGGCGGAACCGATTCCGCCGCCCCCGCCGGTGATCAGTACGACCTTGCCCGCGAAGCCCGCGAGGTCCGCGGACCTCGCGGGGCCCGCGGGGCCGGCCGTGTCCGGAGTCGTGTCCATGCGTCCCGGCTAGGAGAGCAGGGTCGAGAAGAAGACCAGCTTGGCCTCGGCGACCTTGCCGGGGTCGACCGGGCGCCACTGGCGGACCCCGGTGCGCCCGGCGTAGCTGCCGCTCACGCCGACCACCGGGCAGTAGAGCCACTCACCGGAGACCAGGTTGCTGAACCGCGCCCAGGCCTCGACGTGCACGTCGCCGTCGGCGAGCGCGATCTTCTCGGTGATGCAGGTCATCAGCTCGTCGTCGCTCTCGCGGCGCGTGACGATCTTGTAGAAGCCGTCGACCGTACCGATCGCGGCACCCGACGGATCGCGCAGCTCCGCCACGTAGGTGCCGCTCTGTCCGACCTTCGGGTCCTCGAAGTCGATGTCGTTGGCGAAGGTGACCAGGTGCTCACTGAGGTTCTCGAACATTGTCCATCGTTCCTTCGGTAGGGGTGCCGGGTGCTCCCGGCGGTCATGACGGGTGGGGTCGGGTGCCCTGGACGGTCGGGCCCTGGGGGTCGGGCCCTGGGACGGTCGGGTACCGGGACGGTCGGGTACCGGGGATGTCAGGCCTTGCGGAACACGTCCTTGACGAGGATCAGGCCGTCCTTGAGCGTGAAGAGGTCCACGCCCCGGTCCAGCACCCGGCCGGTGGCGTCGCGCAGGGTGAACTCGATGATCTGCCGGTCCCCCACCACCACGGCCGGCTCGAAGACCAGGGCGATCCCCTGGTCGCCGAACTCCTCGCGCTTCTTGACCAGGTCCACCAGGTAGTCCCGGATCTCGTCGCGCCGGTAGGTGGTGCCGGGCTCGGGCCCCTCGGCCACGCTCCAGACGCCGTCCTCGGCGAAGCAGGCGACCGCCTCGTCGAAGGCGTCCCGGGCGCACGCGTCGAAGAAGGCCGCGACCTTGCCCTCGCCCACCGCCGTGCCGGCTACCGCGTTGTCGGTCATCGTGATCTCGTCTCTCTCGGGTCGGAATCTGTCGGTCGGAATCTGTTGCTCGGGATGTGTCGGTCGGGATGTGTCAGTCGGGATGTGTCGGGCACGCTCGGTCGTACGGAACGGTCCGGGCGGGCCGGGCAGGCCGGGCGGGTGCCGGTCAGGACAGCAGGACGGGCAGGCTCTCCAGCCCGCGGAACTGGAGGCTGTGCCGCCAGACCAGCCGGTCGGCCGGCACCGCGAGCTCCCAGCGGGGGAAGCGGCTCAGCAAGCGGCCGAACAGCACCTCGCCCTCCAGGCGGGCCAGCGGGGCGCCGATGCAGTGGTGGATGCCGTGGCCGAAGGACAGGTGCTGGTTCCTGGTGCGGCCCACGTCCAGCCGGTGGGGGTCCGCGAAGACCGCCGGGTCCCGGTTGGCGGCGCAGAGCGAGACGAAGACGATCTCGTCCGCCGGGATGGTCACCTCGCCCACCTGGACCGGCTTGGTGGTCCAGCGGATGGTGGCGAGGTTCAACGGGCTCTCGTAGCGCAGGAATTCCTCGACCGCACCGGCCAGCAGGGTGGGGTCGGCCCGGAGCCGGACCAGCTGGTCGGGGTGCTGGATCAGCGCCAGCACGCCACTGCTGATCATGTTCGCGGTCGTCTCGTAGCCGGCGTTCATCAGCAGGAACAGGCTGGAGATCAGTTCGCCGCCGTCCAGCCGGTTGCCGTCGTCCTCGGCGTCGATGAGCGCGCTCACCAGGTCGTCGGCGGGCTCCTTGCGCTTGGCCTCGACCACCGCCGCCAGGTGGCCGTACGCCAGCCCGACCGCCTCCCGCTTCTCGGCGGCGGTGGACCGGACGCTGGTGAGCACGCCGTTCCAGCGGCGCAGATCGGCGAAGTCGGCCACCGGCACGCCCAGCAGGGCGCCGATCACGTAGATCGGGAAGGCCAGGGCGATCTGCTCGACCAGGTCGAACTCCGCGCCCGGCACGATGTCCTCGACCAGGTCGTCGGCCAACTCCTCGATCCACGGCCGCATCTGCTCGACCCGGCGCATGGTGAAGGCCTTGGAGACGATCCGCCGCAGCCGGGTGTGGTCCGGGGGGTCGCTGAAGAGCATGCTGCGCGGGTTGCTGCCCGCCGAACCGTCGGGGTGCAGGGCGTGCCGCTCGATGATCCGGGGCAGGCCGAGCGCGTCCTTGGACAGCGACTGGTCGGCCAGCAGCGCCCGGACGTCCTCGTGCCGGGTCACCACCCAGGCGTTGACCTCCGAGGCGAGCGTCTTCACCACGTGCCGGCCGACCGGCGCCTCGGTGCGCAGGACGTCGTAGGAGGGATAGGGGTTCTGCATGAACGTCGGACCGAACACGGTGTCGGCCTCCGGGGCCGGTGCGGGCGGGGTGGATTCGGTGGTCATCGCGGTGCTTCTTCCTCCGGTACCGATCCGGACAGCCACGACTCGACGGCACGGCCGGTCGAGGGTCCGGAGTCTCCGATGATGGTCAGGTGATCTGCCGGCACGTCGACCGTCGTGTGCCGGGTGGGCCAGGACGCCGCGGGGACCGGTCGGTCGGCCGCGGTGCCGGGGAGGGACTCGGTCGCCCGGACGAGCAGGATCGGGCTCGCCACCGGCGCCGGCCGCCAGTCGCGGAACAGGTCGAAGTGACGGCCCATCGCGCTCAGTCCGGCGTCCGTGGTCGCCTCCACCAGCTCGGCGCGGTCCGCCAGGGCGGTGAACAGCGTCGACTCCAGGGCGGTGAGACCCGGGCTGCCCGGCAGGTGACTGTCGAGCAGGACCACGGCGGCCGGGGCCGCTCCCTCCTGCGCCAGCGCTTCGGCCACGGCGTGCGCGACCCAGCCGCCCGACGAGTAGCCCACCAGGACGACGGGCCGGTCGCCGTGCTCCGCGCGGACGGCGGCCGCCTGGCGGCCGACGAACTCCGCCAGGGTGCGGGGCAGTGCCTCGCCGGCCGCGTACCCGGACGGCGCGAGCACGGTCAGGCCCCGGCGGCCCCGGAACGCGGTCGCGAACCGGGCGTACTGGTAGGCGTGCGCGGGTGCCACCAGCGAGGGGAAGCAGACCAGGGGCGGTCCGGCCGGTCCCTCGGCGAAGCGGGCGCTCCGTGGTGCGGGCGGCGCCGACGCCGGGGCGTCGGGGCCGTCCGGGCGGTCCGGGCCGTCCGGTTCGTCGCGCAGGTGGGCGGCGGCGGCGAGCAGGCGCAGCCCCTGGCCGGCCCGGCCGGCCAGGCTGGCCTGCCGGAACAGCGCCACCAGCGGGGTCTCGGGCCCGTTCGGGGCCGGAGTCGGAGCCTGAGTCGGAGTCGGAGTGGGAGTCGGACTCGGGTCCACCGGGGGCGCGTCGACGATCCGCTCGGTCAGCAGGGCGGCCAGCGCCGCGCCCGTCGGGCACTCGACGATCGCCGACGGGGCCAGCCGGACCCCGGTCGCCTCGTGCAGCCGGGTGCGCAGCTCCGCCGCGCCCAGGGAGTTGAGCCCGAGCTCGGTGAAGGTGTCGGCCGGCCCGGCGGGCGCGTCCGGATCGCCGAGCACGGCGGCGACCTGATCCAGCACCACCTCGGTCAGCAGCGCGGTCCGGGACGCGGGCGGCGCTTCGCGGAGCCGTCGGCGCAGCGTCTCGCTCCCGGTCTCGGCCTCGTCCGGCTTCGACTCCGACCCCGGCTGCGGGCTCGTGTGCGGGCTGCCGGCCGGCTCCTGTCCGGCGAAGGCCTCCCGGCCGGTGCCGTTCCCGGCCCCGGGCCGGCCGGTCATGGCGGTGGAGCGGGTCGCGGACAGCCAGTGGCCGCGGCCCTGGAACGGGTAGACCGGGAGGTCCACCCGGCGGCCGCCGCCCGGGGCGGTCAGGTCCACCGGCAGTCCCCGTACGTGGAGGCGGGCGAACGCGGCCGTCAGCGCGGCGCGGTCCGGGCGGTCGGCCCGCAGCAGCGGGACGGCCGCGGCGGCTCCGGGATCGGTGAGGCAGTCCTGGACCATCGCGGTGAGCACGGCGTCCGGCCCGAGTTCGACGAAGGTGCGCACCCCGCGCCCTTCCAGCGTCCGGACGCCGTCGGCGAACCGGACCGGCTCCCGCACGTGCCGCACCCAGTAGTCGGCGCCGGCCACCTCGGCCGGACCGACCGCCGCACCGGTCAGGTTGGAGACCAGCGGGATCACCGGCGGGTGGTAGGCGATCCGCTCGGCCTCGGCGCGGAACGCGGCCAGCATGCCCGCCATGTGCGGGGAGTGGAAGGCGTGGCTGACCCGCAGCCGCTTGGTCCGCCGGCCCCTGGCGGCCAGCACGGCGGCGACCTCCCGGACGGCGTCCTCGTCGCCGGAGAGCACGGTGGCGGCGGGGCCGTTGACCGCGGCCACCGAGAGCCGGTCGGCACGCTCGGCGACGAGCTCCGCCACCTCGTCCGGCCCGGCCTCGACGGCCGTCATCGCGCCGCCGGGCGGCAGCTCCTCCATCAGCCGCGCCCGGGCCGCGACCAGTGCGGTGGCGTCCGCGAGGTCGAACACACCGGCCACATGGGCGGCGGCGAGCTCCCCGATCGAGTGCCCGGCCACCACGTCCGGCACCAGGCCCCGGCTCTCCACGAGCCGGAAGAGGGCGACCTCCAGTGCGAACAGCGCCGCCTGGGCGTGCCCGGTCCGGTCCAGCAGGGCGGCCTCGGTGGAGCCGGGGCCGGCCTGCAGCACGCCCCGGACGGAGTGGCCGAGCCGCTCTTCGAGCCCGTCGCAGGCCTCGTCGAACGCCGCCCGGAAGACCGGGAACGCCTCGTACAACTCCCTTCCCATTCCCGGGCGCTGGCTGCCCTGCCCGGTGAAGAGGAAGGCCACCGCGCCGTCCGCGGCCACCCGGCCGGTGATCACCCCGGGCACCTGGCGGTCCGCCGCGAGTGCGGCGAGGCCGGCGTCGAAGCCGGCCCGGTCCTCGGCGAGGACGACCGCCCGGTGGGTCAGCGCGGCCCGGCCGGTGGCCAGGGACCAGCCGAGGTCGGCGAGCGTCTGGTCGGGGTGCGTGCCGAGGTGGGCGCGGAGCGAGCGGGCCTGGGCGCGCAGCGCGTCCGCGCCCCGGGCGGACACCGGCAGCGCGAGGACCCCGGCGGCCGCGGGGGCGGTCCCGGTGGTGGCGACGGAGCCGGTCGCGAGGCCCGCCGCGGGGGCGGGGGCCGGCCCGGGCTCCGGCTCGGGGGCCTCTTCGATGATCGCGTGCGCGTTGGTGCCGCTGACACCGAAGGAGGACACCCCGGCGCGGCGCGGCCGGCCGGTCCGCGGCCACGCCACCGGCTCGGTCACCAGTGACACCGCGCCGGACGACCAGTCCACGTGCGGGGACGGCGCGTCCACGTGCAGCGTGCGGGGCAGCACCCCGTGCCGCATCGCCAGCACCATCTTGATCAGCCCGGCGAGGCCGGCGGCGGCCTGGGTGTGCCCGATGTTCGACTTCACCGAGCCCAGGTACAGCGGCCGGTCGGCCGGGCGGTCCTGCCCGTAGGCGGCCAGCAGGGCCTGCGCCTCGATCGGGTCGCCCAGCCGGGTGCCGGTGCCGTGCGCCTCCACCGCGTCGACCTCGGCCGGCGTCAGACCGGCGTCGGCCAGCGCCTCGCCGATCACCCGCTGCTGGGCGGGCCCGTTCGGCGCGGTCAGGCCGTTGCTGGCGCCGTCCTGGTTCACCGCGCTGCCGCGCAGCACCGCGAGCACCGGGTGCCCGTTGCGGCGCGCGTCGGAGAGCCGCTCCAGCACCAGGACGCCCGCGCCCTCACCCCACCCGGTGCCGTCGGCCTCCGCGGCGAACGCCTTGCAGCGGCCGTCCTCGGCGAGTCCGCGCTGGCGGCTGAAGTCGACGAACACTCCGGGGCCGGACATCACCGTCGCCCCGCCGACCAGCGCCAGCGAGCACTCGCCCTGGCGCAGCGACCGGGCGGCGAGGTGCAGCGCCACCAGCGAGGACGAGCACGCGGTGTCCACGGTGAGCGCCGGACCGCGCAGGCCCAGGGTGTAGGCGAGCCGGCCGGAGAGCACGCTGGCCGCGTTGCCGGTGCCCAGGTAGCCGTCCAGGCCGTCCGGGATCTCCCGGACGAACGACAGGTAGTCCTGCCCGTTGGTGCCGATGAACACCCCGGTGCGGCTCTCCCGCAGACCGAGCGGGTCCAGGCCGGCGCGTTCCACCGCCCGCCAGGCGATCTCCAGCAGCAGCCGCTGCTGCGGGTCCATCGCCGCCGCCTCGCGCTCGCCGATCCCGAAGAACGCCGCGTCGAAGCGGTCGGGCCGGTCCAGGAAGGCGCCGTGGCGGGTGTAGCTGGTGCCGGACCGTTCCGGGTCCGGGTCGTACAGGGCGGCGAGGTCCCACCCCCGGTCGGTCGGGAACTCGGACACCGCGTCGCGCCCGGTGCGCAGCAGCTCCCAGAAGTCCTCCGGACCGGCGACGCCGCCGGGGAACCGGCAGTCCATCGAGACGATCGCGACGAGGTCCTCCGCGGGATCGGCGCCGGCCGCGGACCGGTCGGCCGGCTGCTCGGTGTCGTCCCGCAGCCGGGTGCGCAGATGGGCGGCGAGCGCCTGCGGGTTCGGATGGTCGAACGCGAGGGTCGGGGGAAGGGTGACGCCGAGGGCGGTGCCCAGTGCGTTGCGCAGTTCCACCGCGGTGAGCGAGTCCAGGCCGAGTTCCCGGAACGGCTTGTCGGCGACGACCGCCGTCGCGTCCCGGTGGCCCAGCACCCGGGCCGTGGTGGCCGCCACCAAGTCGCGCAGGGCCCGGTCGAGTTGGGCGGGCGGCAGGGCGGCGAGCCCGGTCGTGGCGCTGCCCGCGCCGGCCGTCGCGCCGCTCGGGGCGGGCTCCGGCCGGGCTTCGGGCAGGTCGGCGAGCATCGGCGGCAGCGGCGCTCCCCCGGCGGCCAGTCGCGCCCAGCGGACGTCGGCGACCACGGTGGTGGCGGCGCCGGCGTCCACCGCCGTGCGCAGCGCCGCGAGGGCGGGCCCGGCCGCCATCGGCTCGACCGCGAGACGGGCCAGCTTCTGCCGGGCGCCGTCGCCCGCCGCCATTCCGGCTCCGGCCCACGGCCCCCACGCGATCGAGGTGGCCGGCAGGCCGTCCCGCACCCGGCGCTCGGCCAGCGCGTCGAGGAACGCGTTGGCCGCCGCGTAGTTGCCCTGGCCGGCGCTGCCCAGCGTGCCGGCCACGGAGGAGAAGAGGACGAACGCCGACAGCTCGGTACCGAGGGTCAGTTCGTGCAGGTTCAGCGCGGCGGCGGCCTTCGCCCGGGCCACCTCGGCGAGCCGCCCGGGCGTCAGCGCGGTCAGCACGCCGTCGTCGAGCACCCCGGCGGCGTGCACCACGGCCGTGACCGGGGCCGGGAGCCCGGCCAGCAGGGCGGCGAGCGCGGCACGGTCCGCCACGTCGCACGCCTCGATGCTCACCTCGGCGCCCAGCGCGGCCAGTTCGGCGGCCAGCTCCTCGGCGCCCGGTGCGTCGGCGCCCCGGCGGCCGGTGAGCACCAGGTGCCCGGCGCCCTCCCGGGCGAGCCAGCGGGCCACTTCGGCGCCCAGCGCGCCCGTGCCGCCGGCCACCAGGACGGTGCCGGACGGCCGCCAGCGCGGCGGCGTCGGGCCGGGCCGGGCGCGCACCAGCCGGCGGGCGAACACCGCGTCGCCGCGGATCGCGGCCTGGTCCTCGCCCGTCGCCCCGGTGAGGAGGCCGGCGAGCCGGGCGCCGGTCCGCCCGTCCGGCGCGGCCGGGAGGTCCACCAGGCCGCCCCAGGTCAGCGGCTGTTCCAGCCGGGCGACCTGGCCGAGCCCCCAGAGCGGGGCCTGGGCGTAGCCGCCGAGGCCGTCCTGCGGGGTCGCCGGGACGGCGTCCCTGGTCGCCGTCCAGAGCGGGACGTCGAGGCCGAGGTCGGCGACGGCCTGCTGGACCGCGAGGGCGCCGGCGAGGCCGCGGGTGATCTCGGGGTGGTCCGGCTCGGGCCGCTCGTCGACGCCGGCCAGGCAGAGCACGCCGCGCAGGGCGGGGGCGGCATCGGCGGAGGCGGCGGGGGCGGCGGCGGCGAGGGCGGCCGGGGTGCCGGCGAGGGCGGCGCGGATCCGGTCGGCGAGTTCCGCGCGACCGGCCACCGGCACGATCACCGGCTCGACGCGCCCGCGCAGGCTCGCGACCACCTCCGCCGCCCACGGCCGGTCGTCCTCCCCCTCCGGGACGACGACCAGCCAGCGGCCGGGCGTGCCGGTGGGGGCGGTCGGGTCGGTCAGGGCAGCCAGGTCGGCCTGGTCGGCCTGGGGCAGCCGCTGCCAGCGTGTGCGGTACTGCCAGTCGGCCGCCCGCTCGCCGGCCTGCCGCGAGCGGTGCCAGGCCGACAGCGCGGGCAGCGCCCGGCTCAGTGGCACGTCGCCCGTCAACTCCAGTGCGGCGGTGAGCCCTTCGAGGTCGCCCTGGTCCACCAGCCGCCAGAACTCCGGGTCGGTCCGCCCGGCCGGGGCGGCCTGGTCGGCGCCCTCCTCGTGCGACAGCCAGTACCGGTCGGACCGGAACGTGTACGTCGGCAGGTCCACCCGCCGGGGGCTGCCGTCGGCCCCGGCCGAGACCACCCCGGCCCAGTCGACCGGGACGCCGGCCGTGAACACGGCCGCGGCGGCGGCCAGCGCGGCGCCGCGCTCCGGGCGGTCCCGGCGCAGCAGCGGCACGGCCAGCGGGGCGCCCGGCAGCTCGCCCGCCGGGCCGGCCGCGGCGGGCCGCCCAGCCGAGGCGCACTCCGCGACCAGCGCCGACAGCACCCCGTCCGGGCCGGCCTCCAGGCAGGTGTCGAACCCGTCCGCGAGCAGGGTGGCCGTCACGTCCGCGAAGCGCACCGGCGCGCAGATCTGGTCCACCCAGTAGGCGGCCGAGCCCCAGGACACCCCGTCACTCCACCGGCCGGTCACCGCGGCGACCCCGGGCAGCTCGGGCGACCGGGTGGTCACCCCCGCCAGCACCTCGCCGAACGCGTCGAGCATCGGCCGCATCAGCGGCGAGTGGAAGGCATGGCTCACCGTGAGCGCCTTGACCCGGCAGCCCGCCGCGCGGGCCACCCGGCCGACCCCCTCGACCGCGTCCGCCCGGCCGGAGACCACCACCGAGGTCGGGCCGTTGACCGCGGCGACCGCCAGCTGCCCCGGGGTCCGGGCCTCCTGCTCGGCCACCCAGCCGAGCACCCGGTCCGGCTCGGCCTGCACCGCGAGCATCGCGCCACCGGTCGGCAGCGCCTGCATCAGCCGGCCGCGGGCCGCCACCACCGCACAGGCGTCGGGGAGCGACCAGACGCCCGCGACGTACGCGGCCGTCAGCTCGCCGATCGAGTGGCCGGCCACGGCCGCCGGCCGGATGCCCCACGACCGGGCGAGCCGGACCAGCGCGACCTGGAGGGCGAACAGCGCGGGCTGGGCCAGATCGGTCCGGTCCAGCGACCGGCCGTCGGCGGCGACCCCGGTGGCCATCGCCTCCCGCAGCGGGACGTCCAGCAGCGGGTCGAACGCGGCGCACACCTCGTCGAGCGCCGCCGCGAACACCGGGAACGCCTCGGCCGCCCCGGTGCCCATCCCGGCCCGCTGGGCGCCCTGGCCGGTGAACAGGAACGCCACCCCGCGGCCGGTCCCGGCCGCGCCCTCGGCCCGAACTACGGCGGGGTGGGCCGTGCCGGCCGCGAGGGCCCGCAGGCCGTCGAGCAACTCCTGCGGGCTGTCGCCCAGCACCACGGCCCGGTCCTCCAGCGCCGGGCGGGTGGTGGCCAGCGACCACGCGACGTCGACCGGTCCGGGCGCGGACCCTGCGGCGGACCCGGCGGTCAGGAAGTCGGCGGTCAGGAAGTCGGCGAGCCGGGCCGCCTGGGTGCGCAGCGCCTCGGGACCGCGCCCGGACACCACCCACGGCAGCGTGCCGCGCGCCACCGCCCCGTCGGCCGGTTCCCCGGTCGGCCCCTCGGCCGGCTCCTCGACCGCCGGGGCCTGCTCCAGCACCAGGTGCGCGTTGGTGCCGCTGATCCCGAACGCCGACACCGCCGCCCGGCGCGGCCGCCCGGTCTCCGGCCACGCCACCGGCTCGGCCAGCAGCGACACGGCGCCGGAGGCCCAGTCCACGTGCGGGGACGGCGCGTCCACGTGCAGCGTCCGGGGCAGCACCCCGTGCCGCATCGCCATGACCGCCTTGATCACCCCGGCGACCCCGGCGGCGGCCTGGGTGTGCCCGATGTTCGACTTCACCGAGCCCAGGTACAGCGGCGGGCCGTCCGGGCGATCCCGGCCGTAGGTGTCCAGCAGCGCCTCCGCCTCGATCGGGTCGCCGAGCCGGGTGCCGGTGCCGTGCGCCTCCACCACGTCCACGTCCTGCGTGGTCAGCCGCGCGTCGGCCAGGGCCCGGCGGATCACCCGGCGCTGGGACGGCCCGTTCGGCGCGGTCAGCCCGTTGCTGGCGCCGTCCTGGTTCACCGCGCTGCCGCGCAGCACCGCGAGCACCCGGTGGCCGTTGCGCCGTGCCTCGGACAGCCGCTCCAGCAGCACCAGGCCGACGCCCTCGGACCAGCCCGTCCCGTCGGCCGCCGCCGCGAACGACTTGCAGCGGCCGTCGGCGGACAGCCCGCGCTGGCGGGAGAACTCCATGAACAGCGTCGGCGTCGACATCACCGTCACGCCGCCCGCCATGGCCAGCGAGCACTCGCCGGCCCGCAGGGCCCGGGCGGCCAGGTGGATCGCCACCAGCGACGAGGAACAGGCCGTGTCGACGGTGACCGCCGGGCCCACCAGCCCCATCGCGTAGGAGATCCGGCCGGAGACGACGCTGTCGGCGCTGCCGCTGATCAGGTAACCCGCCACCTCCTCGGGCACCGTGCTCTGCCGCAGCGCGTAGTTCTGGTACATCGCCCCGACGAACACCCCGGTGTCGCTGCCGCGCAGGGTCAGCGGGTCGATCCCGGCGCCCTCCGCGACGGTCCACGCGGTCTCCAGCAGCTGCCGCTGCTGGGGGTCCATGGCGAGCGCCTCGCGCGGCGAGATGTCGAAGAACCCGGCGTCGAACTCCGGTGCGCCGTAGAGGAATCCGCCCGCCCGCGCATAGGTGGTGCCCGGGTGGTCCGGGTCCGGGTGGTAGAGGTCGGCCGGCCAGCCCCGGTCGGTCGGGAACTCCGACATCGCGTCGCGCCCGTCCTCCACCAGTCGCCAGAGGTCCTCCGGCGACCGGACCCCGCCGGGGTAGCGGCAGGCCATGCCGACGATCGCGATCGGCTCGTGCTCGCGGTCCTCCAGCTCGCGCACCCGCTGGCGCGACCGCTTGAGGTCGGCGGTCACCCGTCGCAGATACTCGACGACCTTGTCCTGCTCCGACACCTGTCGTTCCCTTCCGTGCTGCGTCGTGTGCGGGTCGTTCCCCGGCCCGGCGACCGGGACGGTCACCGGTCCGGTCACCGCTTCGGCCGTTGGTCCGATCACCGGAGCGGTCACCGGTCCCGTCACCGGTCCCGTCACTTGTCCGGTCACTGGTCCGGTCACTGGGGGTCGAGTTCGGCGTCGATGATGTCGAAGAGCTCGTCCACCGAGACGCTGGCGATCCGCTCCGAATCCGCCGCCTCCTCGGGGCGGGCCATCGCGTCCCGCCACCGGGCGAGCAGCGTCTCCAGCCTGGTCGCGACCGCCCGGCCGTCCAGGTCCGTCACCGAGGTGGCGGCCAGCGCCGCCTCCAGCCGGTCCAGCTCCTCGCCGACGCTCGCCACCGGGTGGTCCTCCCGCGTACCGGGCAGCACCAGGCGCTCGGCCAGGTGGGCGGCGATCGCCGCGGCCGTCGGGTGGTCGAAGACCAGCGCCGTGGGCAGCCGCAGCCCGGTCAGCAGGCCGAGCCGGTTGCGCAGTTCGACCGCGGTCAGCGAGTCGAACCCCAGCTCCGAGAGGACCCGGTCCGGCTGGACGCGCTGGGTGCCGTCGTGACCGAGCACGGTCGCGATCGCCTCCCGCACGGCGTCCAGCAGGATCCGGTCGCGCTCCGCCCCGACGACCGCGGCGAGCCGGTCCAGCAGCGCCCCGGAGCGGCCGGCCGAGGCCTGCCGACGGCCGGACGGGCCCCGGACCAGACCGTGCAGCACCGACGGCAGGGCCGACCCCTGCGCACGCAGCGCGCCCACGTCCCAGCGGACCGCCGCCAGCAGCGGCTCACCGGTGCCGACGGCCTCGTCGAACAGCGCCATGCCGTCCCGCGCGGTCAGCGGCACCAGCCCGCCCCGGGCCAGCCGGCGCAGGTCCAGCTCCGAGAGGTGCCCGGTCATCGCGCTGGCGTCGGCCCACAGGCCCCACGCCAGCGAGGTCGCGGGCAGGCCGAGCCCGGCCCGGTGGGCGGCGAGCGCGTCCAGGAAGGCGTTGGCCGCCGCGTAGTTGGCCTGGCCGACGCCGCCCAGCACACCGCTGGCCGAGGAGTACAGCACGAAGGCCGAGAGGTCCAGCCCGCGGGTCAGCTCGTGCAGGTGCCAGGCCGCGTCCACCTTCGGGCGCAGCACCCCGGCCGCCTGCTCGGCGGTCATCGACGTGATCAGGCTGTCGTCCAGCACGCCCGCCGTGTGGACGACGGCCGTGAGAGGGTGCGCTGCCGGGATCGCGGCCAGCAGCCCGGCCAGCGCGTCACGGTCGGCGGCGTCGCAGGCCGTGAGGACGACCTCCGCCCCCAGCCCGGTCAGCTCGGCCCGCAGCTCCTCGGCGCCCTCGGCCCGCGGACCGCTCCGGCTGATCAGCAGCAGCCGGCGGGCGCCGTGGGCCGTCACCAGATGACGGGCCACCAGGCGGCCCAGCACGCCGGTGGCGCCGGTGACCAGCACCGTGCCCGCCGGGTCCAGGGCCGGGAACGCCCGGTCCGGGGCCTGTTCGGCCTGTTCGGCCTGTTCGGACCGGACCGCCGGGGCCAGCCGGGGCACCAGCGGCGCGCCGTCCCGGACGGCCACCTCCGTCTCCGCCCCGAGCGGGACCAGGGCCAGTGCGGCCGTGTCCGCCGCCCGGTCCAGGTCCGCGTCCAGCAGCCCGAACCGGCCCGGGTGCTCCGACCGGGCGGAGCGGACCAGACCCCAGACCGCGGCGGCCACCGGATCGCCGCCGTCGGTCGCCCCGGCGCAGACGAACACCAGCCGGGACTCGGCGAACCGCTCGTCGGCCAGCCACTCCTGGACGAGCGCCAGCGCCTCCCGGACCGCCGTGTGGGCGGCGGCCGGTACGTCGCCGGCGGGCGCCGTCACCCGGACCAGCACCACCGGCGGCACTGCCGTGCCGGTGTCGACCGCGGCGGCCAGCGCACCGAGACCGGCGAACGCGCGGATGCCCTCCGGGCCGCCGGGCCGGTCGCCGAGGACCGCCCAGTCGGCACGGTCCACCGGCGCCGCGGTGGCGGCCGGCTGCCACTCCAGCCGGAACAGGGCGTCCGGCTCGCCGCGCCGCCCGGCGGACGGCGCCGGCGCGAGCCGCACCGAACCGGCCGAGGCGACCACCATGCCGTCGTGGTCCGTCAGGACCACGGAGACGGTGTCCGCGTCCGTGTCCTGGTCCGACTCCGTCGCCCCCGTCGCCTCCGCGCGGCCGATCACGGCCCGGACGGCGGTGGCCCCGGCGGCGTGCACCTGCACCTCCGTCCAGGACACCGGCACCAGCGGCCCCGACGCGTCCCGGGCGACGGTCCACGCCCGGACCGCCGCGTCGAACAGCGCCGGGTGCAGGACGAACGCCCCCGGTTCGGCCAGTTCGACCTCGGCCCACACCCGGGCCTCCTCCTGCCAGACCCGCCGCGGCCCCGGGAACGCCGGTCCGTACGCGATGCCCTGGTCGGCGATCCGCTCCGCCACCGTGTCGGCGGCGAGCTCCGTGCCCGGCCGCCAGACCACCGGACCGGCCGGCTCCCGCTCGGCACCGACGGCGGCCGTCAGATGGACGGTCCACTCCTCTCCGTCGCCCGCCTCGGGGCACGACCGCACGACGACCGACCGCAGATCGGCGCCGTCCGCCGCCCCGACGACCACCTGGACCCGGATCGCGCCCTGCTCCGGCAGGGCGAGCGGCACCGTCGCCGTCGCCTCCGCCACCCGGGGCGCGCCCGCCCGGTCACCGGCGGCGATCACCAGGTCGAGCAGCAGCGAACCGGGGAGCACGACCACCCCGTCGATCGCGTGGTCGGCCAGCCAGGGGTGGGTGGCGAGGGAGATCCGCCCGGTCAGCAGCGCTCCGCCGTCCGGGAGTTCGGCCGAGGCGGCGAGCAGCGGGTGCCCGGTGTCGGACAGCCCCGCCGAGGACACATCGCCCCCGGCCGCCGGCTCCAGCCAGTAGCGCTCGCGCTGGAAGGCGTAGGTCGGCAGCTCGACCAGACGCGGGTCATGGCCCGCGAACAGCACCGGCCAGTCGACGGCCGCACCGTGGACGAAGGCGTGGGCGAGGGCCGTCACCGCCTGGCGGGCCTCCGGCCGGTCCCCGCGCAGCGTGGGCGCGGCAGCGTCGACGAGGGCGGAGAGCACACCGTCCGGGCCGAGTTCGACCCAGGCGTCCACACCGGCGGCTTCAACGGCGTCCGCGAAGCGGACCGTGCGGGACACGTGGTCCACCCAGTAGGCCGGGTCGCACCACTCGTTCTCGACGGGCAGGCCGGTGACGGTCGAGACCGCCGCAACGCGCGGCGGGTGGAAGGTCAGACCCGACACGACCGCACGGAAGGCCTCCAGCATCGGGGCCATCAGCGGGGAGTGGAACGCGTGGCTGACCTCCAGCCGCTTGGTACGGCGGCCCGGCAGCGCCTCGACGACCGCACGAACGGCGTCCTCCGCACCCGAAACCACCACCGAGGTCGGCGAGTTGACCGCCGCGACACCCACCTGCGTGAGCCCGGTGAGCAGCGGGAGGACCTCCTCCTCGGCCGCCTCCACCGCGACCATCGCCCCACCGGCGGGCAGCGCGTCCATCAACCGGGCCCGCGCCGACACCAGCGCACACGCGTCCACCAGATCCAGAACCCCCGCCACATGCGCGGCCGCGATCTCGCCCACCGAATGCCCCACCAGCACGCGCGGAGCCACACCCCAGGAGGCGAGCAGCCGGAACAGCGCCACCTCCAGGGCGAACAGCGCCGGCTGCGCCAACCCCGTACGGCCCAGCCCCTCACCCGAGGCGACGACCTCGGCCACCGGCGCGTCGAGCACCGCGCACACCTCGTCGAACGCTGCCCGGAACACCGGGAACGCCTCGTACAACTCCCGCCCCATGCCCACCCGCTGACCACCCTGGCCCGCGAACAGGAAACCGACACCGGTCCGCACCGCACCCGGCGAGGACAACACCGGCTCGGCCGCGACGAGTTCGGAGCCATCGGCGCCCAGCAGCACCGCCCGGTGCTCCAGCACCGCCCGCGACGTCGCCAACGACCACCCGACATCCACCGGGTCGACATCGCCCGAGGAGGCCAGCTCCGCCACCCGGGCCAGCTGCCCGCCCAGCGCCTCCGGCGAGCGCGCCGACACCACCCACGGCACCACCGGCATCGCCGGCATTGCCGCCCGGTCACCGCCCACGGCGACCGCCGCCGGATCCCCCTCTTCGAGGATCACATGCGCGTTGGTGCCACTGATCCCGAACGAGGAGACACCGGCGCGACGCGGCCGGTCACCCGGGAACCACTCCCGGGCCTCGCCCAGCAACTCCACCGCCCCGGCCGACCAGTCGACGTAGGGGCTGGGCTCGTCCAGGTGGAGCGTCCGGGGCAGGACGCCGTGCTGCATCGCCAGCGCCATCTTGATCACGCCGGCCATCCCCGCCGCGTGCTGGGTGTGGCCGATGTTCGACTTCACCGACCCGAGGTAGAGCGGCCGGTCCGCGTCGCGGTCGCGCCCGTACGTCGCCAGCAGGGCCTGCGCCTCGATCGGGTCACCCAGCCGGGTGCCCGTCCCGTGCGCCTCCACCGCGTCCACATCCGCCGCCGACAGCCCGGCGCTGGCCAACGCCTGCCGGATCACCCGCTCCTGCGAGGGACCGTTCGGCGCCGTCAGCCCGTTCGACGCACCGTCCTGGTTCACCGCACTGCCCCGCACCACCGCCCAGACCCGGTGGCCGAGCCGCCGGGCGTCCGAGAGCCGCTCCAGCAGCAGCACGCCGGCGCCCTCGGACCAGCCCGCGCCGTCGGCGGCCGCCGAGAACGACTTGCAGCGGCCGTCCGGCGCGCCGACCCGCTGCCGCGAGAACTCCACGAACAGGGTCGGGGTGGACATCACGATCACACCGCTCGCCAGCGCCATCGAGCACTCGCCGTTGCGCAGCGCCTGCGCCGCCAGGTGGATGGCCACCAGCGAGGAGGAGCAGGCGGTGTCGACGGTCAGGGTCGGACCGGTGAAGCCGAAGGTGTAGGCGATCCGGCCGGAGGCGATCGCGCCCGCGCTGCCGGTCAGCAGGTAGCCCTCGAACTCGGGGGCCTTGGCGAGGATCCCCGCGTGGTCCTGGCCGCTGATGCCGGCGAAGACGCCGGTCTGGCTGCCGCGCAGCGACTGCGGGTCGATGCCCGCGTGCTCGAACACCTCCCAGGTGGTCTCCAGCAGCAGGCGCTGCTGCGGGTCCATGCTGAGGGCCTCCCGAGGGGAGATCCCGAAGAACCCGGCGTCGAACCGGTCCACGTCGTCCAGGAAGCCGCCCTCGACCGTGTAGGTCTTGCCGGGCGCGTCCGGGTCGGCGTCGTACAGGTCCTCGATGCTCCAGCCGCGTTCGGCGGGGAACGGCCGGATGGCGTCCACGCCGTCGGTGACCAGCCGCCACAGGTCCTCGGGCGAGCCGACCCCGCCGGGGTAGCGGCAGGCCATGCCGACGATCACGATCGGGTCGTCGTCGGGCGAGGCCGCGGCCGGGACCGGGAGAGTCGCCGGGCCGGCCTCCGCCGCGCCGCCGAGTTCGGCGTCGAGGTGGGCGGTGAGCGCGGCCACGCTCGGGTAGTCGAAGACGAGGGTGGCGGAGGGCTTCAGGCCGGTCGCGTTCCTGAGCCGGTTGCGCAGTTCGACGGCGGTCAGCGAGTCGAAGCCCAGCTCGGTGAACGGCCGGTCCGCCTCGATGGCCGACCCGTCGCGGTGCCCGAGCACCTCGGCGACCTGGGTGCGGACGAGGTCGGCCAGGGCCCGGGTGCGGTCGGCGGGAGCGAGCCCGGCCAGCCGGCCGGCCAGGGCGGAGGCGCTCTCGCCCGTTCCGGCGGTGCCGCGCCGCGCGGTGGGCCGGACCAGCCCGCTGAGCAGGGGCGGGAGTTGGCTGCCGAGGCCGCGCAGGGCGGCCAGGTCGAGCCGGGTGGGCAGCGCCCAGGTGTGGCGTTCCCGCAGCACCGTGTCGAACAGGGTGAGGCCGTCCGCGTCGCCGAGCGGGCGCATACCGGCCCGGGCGATCCGTTCGCGGTCGGTGCCGGTCAGTTCGCCGGTCATCGCGCCGCCGGACTCCCAGAGCCCCCACGCGAGCGTCGTCGCCGGCAGGCCGAGCCGGCCCCGGTGGGCGGCCAGGGCGTCGAGGAAGGCGTTGGCCGCCGCGTAGTTGGCCTGGCCCGCGCCGCCGAAGGTGGCGGCGGCCGAGGAGTAGAGGACGAAGGCGGTGAGGTCGAGCTCCCGGGTGAGCTCGTGCAGGTGCCAGGCCGCGTCGGCCTTCGGGCGCAGCACGGCGGCGAACCGCTCCGGCGTGAGCGAGGTGACGAGCCCGTCGTCGAGGACGCCGGCGGTGTGCACGACCGCGCGCAGCGGCCGGTCGGCGGGGACGGCGGCGAGCAGGGCGGCGAGCGCGGCCCGGTCGCCGACGTCGCAGGCCGCCACGGTGGCCTCGGCGCCGAGCGCGGCCAGCTCGTCCCGCAGGGCGGCGGCGCCGGGCGCGGCCGGGCCGGAGCGGCTGACCAGCAGGAGGTGCCGCACCCCGTGCTCGCGGACCAGGTGGTGGGCGAGCCGGGTGCCGAGGGCACCGGTGGCGCCGGTGACCAGCACGGTGCCGTCGGGGTCGAACGGGCCGGCCCCGGCGGTGTCGGTAACGGAGTCGGTGTCGGTGTCGGTGTCGGTGTCGGTAACGGAGTCGGTAGCGGTGTCGGCGGCGGGCAGGCGGGCCAGGCGGGGCACCAGGACGGCGCCGTCGCGGAGCAGGACCTCCGGCTCGTCGACGGCCAGGGCCGCCGCCCAGGCGTCGGAGGACGCCTGCGCCGTCCCGGCGCCCGTCGCGGAGCCGTCGGCCGAGTCGACGAGCAGGAAGCGCCCGGGGTGCTCGGTGACGGCGGCCCGCACCAGACCGCGGACGCTCGCGGACGCCAGGTCGGTGCCGTCGACGGCCCCCCGGGTGACCACGGCGAGCCGGGTACCGGCCAGCCGCTCGTCGGACAGCCAGTCGGTGAGCAGGGCGGCCGTCCCGGTGACGGCGGTGTGGGTGTCCGCGAGCGGGTCGCCGGTACCCGGCGCGAGGCCGGTCAGGACCAGCTCGGGCACGGGTGCGCCGTCGTCCAGTGCCCGGCGCAGCGCGGCCAGGTCCGGGTGCCCGGTGGCGGTGGGGAAGGCCCCGGCCAGATCCGCGCCGGCCAGCAGGACCGGCCGCTCGGGCGCCGGCCGGGTGGCGGTGGCCGGACGCCAGTCGATCCGGAACAGCTCGTCGTGGTCGCGGCCCGCCCCGCGCAGCGCCGCCGGGTCGACCTCGCGCCAGGTCAGCGTGGCGACGGTGGCGACGGGCGCGCCGTCGGCGTCGGCGAGGGCCAGCGAAACGGAGTCGGGCCCCGTCGGGGTGAGCCGGACCCTGAGCCGGGTGGCGCCGGAGGCGTGCACCTCGACGCCGCTCCACGCGAACGGCAGGCCGCCGTGCCGGCCGTCGTCGACGACACCGCGCAGCAGCGGGTGCAGGGCGGCGTCGAACAGGGCGGGGTGGAGCACGAACCGGCCCGCCTCGGCAGTCTGTTCGGGGCTGAGCGCGGTCTCGGCGAACAGCTCGCCGTCGCGCCGCCACACCCGGCGCAGGCCCTGGAACTGCGGTCCGTAGCCGTGGCCGAGCCCGGCCAGCCGGGCGTAGACGCCGTCGAGGTCCACCTCGACCGCGCCGGGCGGCGGCCAGGCGCCCACCTCGGCGGGTGCCCCGGCGCCGGGGGCGACCACGCCGGTGGCGTGGCCGGTCCAGACCGGCTCCGCCCCGTCGGCCGGTTCGGGCCGCGAGTGCACGGACGCCTCGCGCTGGCCGTGCTCGTCGGCCGGGCCGATGACGACCTGGAGCTGGACGGCGCCCTGGGCGGGCAGCAGCAGCGGTGCGGTCAGCGTGAGGTCCTCGATCCGGCCGCAGCCGACCCGGTCGCCGGCCGTGGTGACGAGCTCGACCAGCCCGGTACCGGGCAGCAGCACGGTGTCCAGCACGGCGTGGTCGGCGAGCCACGGGTGGCTGCTCAGCGAGAGCCGGCCGGTCAGGACGACGCCGCCGCCGGCCAGTTCGACGGAGGCGCCCAGCAGCGGGTGGCCCGCGAGCCCGAGGCCGGCGGCCGTGACGTCGCCCACCGAGCCGTCGGAGCGGAGCCAGTAGTCGGTGTGCTGGAACGCGTAGGTGGGTAGCTCGACCGGTCGGCGCGGGCCGCCGAGCAGGGCCGTCCAGTCGACCGGCACGCCCCGCACGTGGAGTGCGGCCGCGTTGGTCAGCAACTGGTGCAGGCCGCCGTGGTGGCGGCGCAGCGAGCCGACCACGACGGCGTGCTCGGCGCCGCGCTCCTCGGCCGTCTCCCCGATGCCCATGGTGAGCACCGGGTGCGGGCTGAGCTCCACGAACGCGTGGTGCCCGGAGTCCAGCAGGGCCGCCGTGCCGTCGGCGAAGCGCACCGTGCGGCGCAGGTTCTCGTACCAGTAGTGGGCGTCCATCTCCGCGGTGTCCAGCCACTCGCCGGTCACCGTGGACCAGAGCGGGGTGTCGGCGGAACGCGGTGCGAGGTCCCGGAGTTCGGCCAGCAGCCGGTCCTGGATGCCCTCGACGTGCGCGGAGTGCGAGGCGTAGTCCACCGGGATGCGGCGGGCCCGGACGTCCTCGGCGGTCAGTACGGCGAGCAGGTCGTCGAGTTCGGCGGCGGAGCCGGAGACGACCACCGTCCGGGGGCCGTTGACGGCCGCCACCGAGAGGGCCCCGCCGTACCCGGCGATCCTCTCCTCGACCTCGGCGAGGGGCAGCGGGACGGACGCCATGCCGCCGAGGCCGGCCAGTTCGGTCAGCGCACGGCTGCGCAGCACCACCACGCGGGCCGCGTCGCGCAGCGACAGCGCGCCGGCGACGCAGGCGGCCGCGATCTCGCCCTGCGAGTGCCCGATCACCGCGGCCGGGGCCACCCCGATCGCCCGCCAGGCCGCCGCCAGCGACACCATGACCGCGAACAGGGCGGGCTGGACCACGTCGACGCGCGCCAGGGCGGACTCGTCCTCGGTCTCGGCCAGCAGGTCGAGCACGGACCAGCCGGTCAGCTCGCCGAGCACCTCGTCGCACTCGGCCATCGCGGCGGCGAACGCCGGTGAGCCGTCGAGCAGTTCGGCGGCCATGCCGAGCCACTGCGAGCCCTGGCCGGGGAAGACGAAGACGGTGCCGCCGGGCGCGCCGGCGGTACCCACGACCGCTCCGGCGGAGTCCTCGGCCACCGCGGTGAGCCCGGCCACCAGCTCCGCGTGGTCGGCCCCGAGCACGACCGCCCGGTGCTCGAACGCGGCGCGCGTGGCGAGCAGCGACCGGCCCGCGTCGGCCAGGTCGGGCGCGGGCCAGGCGGCCAGCCGGGCCGCCTGTGCCCGCAGGGCGGCGGCGCTGCGGGCGGAGAGGACCCAGGGCAGCACGGCCGGCGTCCGGTCCGGCCCGGCGGCCGGCTCCTCGGCCGCCTCCGGCGCGTCCTCGGGGGCCTCCTCCAGCACGACGTGCGCGTTGGTGCCGCTGATGCCGAACGAGGACACGGCGCCCCGCCGGAGCCGGTCCCCCGGCGCCCAGGCCTGCTCGCGGTCGAGCAGCCGGACGGCCCCGGTCTCCCACTCGATGTGCGGGGAGGGGGCGTCCACGTGCAGGGTGCGCGGCAGGACGCCGTTGCGCAGGGCCATGACCAGCTTGATGATGCCGGCGACGCCGGCCGCGGCCTGGGTGTGCCCGATGTTGGACTTCACCGACCCGAGGTAGAGCGGCCGGTCCCCGGCCCGCTCGCGCCCGTAGGTGGCCAGCAGGGCCTCCGCCTCGATCGGGTCGCCGAGCCGGGTACCGGTGCCGTGCGCCTCGACGACGTCCACGTCGGCCGGGGTCAGCCCGGCGTTCGCCAGCGCCTGCCGGATCACCCGCTGCTGGGCGGGGCCGTTCGGCGCGGTGAGACCGTTGGACGCGCCGTCCTGGTTCACGGCCGAGCCGCGCACCACCGCGAGCACCTGGTGCCCGTTGCGCCGGGCGTCCGACAGCCGCTCGACCAGCAGCAGGCCGACTCCCTCGGACCAGCCGACGCCGTCCGCGGCGGCCGAGAAGGACTTGCAGCGGCCGTCGGAGGAGAGCCCGCGCTGGCGGGAGAACTCGACGAAGACCGCCGGGGAGGACATCACGGTGACGCCGCCGGCCAGGGCCATCGAGCACTCGCCCGCCCGCAGCGCCCGGATCGCCAGGTGCAGCGCCACCAGCGACGACGAGCAGGCGGTGTCCACCGTGATCGCGGGGCCGGTCAGGCCCAGGTTGTAGGCGATCCGCCCGGAGGCGATGCTCGCCGCGCTGCCGTGCCCGAGGTAGCCCTCGAAGCCCTCCGGCGCGGTCAGGAAGCGGGCCCCGTAGTCCGCGTACATCACCCCGGTGAAGACCCCGAGCGGCTGGTCCCGGACGGAGGTCGGGTCGATCCCGGCCCGTTCGAGCGTCTCCCAGGCGGTCTCCAGCAGCAGCCGCTGCTGGGCGTCGACGCCCATCGCCTCCCGCGGGCTCATCCCGAAGAACTCGGCGTCGAACTCCCCGGCCCCGTGCAGGAATCCGCCGTCCGTGCTGTACGTCTTGCCGGTGCGGTCCGGGTCCGGGTCGAACAGGTCGGTCGGCCATCCCCGGTTGGTGGGGAACGGGGTGATCGCGTCACCGCCGTCGGCCAGCAGCCGCCAGAGGTCCTCCGGCGAGGCCACCCCACCGGGGAACCGGCACCCCATCCCGACGATCGCGATGGGCTCCTGGTCCCGCTCCTCGAACTCCCGCAGCTGGTGCCGGGCCTGGTAGAGGTCCGCGGAGACCTGCTTCAGGTAGTTCAGCAACTTCTCGTCGTTCGCCATCTCTTCCGCCCCGATCGGTGTCGCGTACAGACGTGCTCAGCTGAGGGAGATCCCGAGTTCCCTGGTGACAAAGTCGTAGACCTCGTCGGCGGAGGCGTCGGCCAGCCGTTCGGTGACCTGGGCCGCCTCGGTGTCGGCCGTCCAATGGGAGAGCAGCGCGCGCAGCCGCTCCACCGCCTGCTCCCGGGTGGCCGGGTCGAGCCCGGTCGTGCCCGTGGTGGCCTCCAGCGCCTCCAGCCGGTCCAGCACCGGGTGGCCGGCCTCCGGCACCCGCGCCCGCAGTTCGGTGCGCAGATAGCCCACCAGCGCGGTCGGCGTCGGGTAGTCGAAGGCCAGCGTGGCCGGCAGGCGCCGCCCCGCCAGGGCGGTCAGCCGGTTGCGCAGGTCCACCGCGGTCAGCGAGTCGAAACCCAGCTCCGCGAAGGTCCGGTCGCGGTCGATCCCGTCGGCCCCGGCGTGGCCGAGGACGACCGCGATCTCGCGGCACACCACCTCGTCGATCAGCCCGTCCCGGTCCTCCGGCGCGGTGCGCGCCAGCCGGTCCACCAGGGTCTCCTCGGGCGCCCCGGCCGCCGCGCCGGCCCGCCGGGGCCGGCCGACCAGGCCGCGCAGCACCGCGGGCATCGCCTCGCCCTGGGCCCGCAGGGCCTTGGTGTCCAGCCGCATCGGCAGCAGCCACGGCCGCCCCGCCGCGAGCGCCGCGTCGAACAGGTCGAGGCCGGTGGCGTCGTCCAGCGCGATGATCCCGGCCCGGGCGAGCCGGCGCAGGTCCGCCGCGCCGAGACGGCCGGTGATGCCGCTCTCCCGGGCCCACAGGCCCCAGGACAGGGCCAGCGCCGGGAGGCCCCGGGCCCGGCGGTGCAGCGCCAGGGCGTCCAGATAGCCGTTGGCGGCCGCGTAGTTGCCCTGTCCGGGCGCCCCGAAGGTGGCGGCGACCGAGGAGAACACGACGAACGCCGACAGGTCCAGGCCGAGGGTCAGCTCGTGCAGGTGCCAGGCGGTGTCCGCCTTGGGCGCGAGCACGTCGGCGACCCGGCGGCGGGTCAGCGAGTCGATGACGCCGTCGTCGGCCACCCCGGCCAGGTGCAGGACGGCGGTCAGCGGGTGCTCGGCGGGGACGGCGGCCAGCAGCGCGGCCAGCGCCGCCCGGTCCGTCACGTCACAGGCTGCCACCTCGACCTCGGCGCCCGACTCCTCCAGCTCCCGGACGAGTTCGGCGACGCCCGGTCCGTCCGGGCCCCGGCGGCCGGCCAGCAGCAGCCGGCGGACGCCGTGGGCGCGCACCAGGTGGCGGGCGAACATCCCGCCCAGCACACCGGTACCACCGGTGATCAGCGTCGTCCCCGTGGCCGGGAACGCCACCGGGGCGTCGCCCCCGGCCGACGGCCGGGCCACCCTGGGGACCAGTACGGTGCCTGCCCGCAGGGCCAGTTGCGGCTCGCCGGAGGCCACCGCGCCCGGCAGCAGCGGCCAGGCCGCGTCCAGGTCGTCGACGTCGACCAGCACCACCCGGTCGGGGTGCTCGGTCTGCGCCGACTTCAGCAGGCCCCAGGCCGCGGCTCCGGCCAGGTCGACGGCGGCCAGGTCGACGGCGGCGGGGCCGGTGGCGCCGGTGGTGACGACCACCAGCCGGGCCCCGGTCAGCCGCGTGTCCGCCAACCAGGCCTGGACCAGCTCCAGCGCGTCACCGACCGTGGTGGCCGGGTCGCCCGGGTCACCGGCGGCCAGCCGGGCCAGCACGACCGGCGGCAGCGGCGCCCCCGCGTCGAGCGCGGCACCGAGCGCGGCCACATCGGCGTAGTGGAGCGGGAGTTCGTCACTCGGCGCGCCGAGCACCGCCCACGTCGCGGTGGACTCCGCCGAGCCTGCCGCCGCCACCGGCTCGACCGGCTGCCACACCACCTCGAAGAGCGCGTCGTGACCGGCGGACCGAACGGCATCCGCGGTCACCTCCCGCCACGCCAGGGAGTCGATCCTGGCGACCGTCCGACCGCCGTCGTCCGCCATGTGCAGCGACACCGTGTCCGGACCGACCGGCACGATCCGCACCCGCAGCCGCGACGTCCCCGGCGCGAACACGCTCACCCCGCTCCAGGCGAACGGCAGCCCGGCCGCCCGCTCGTCGTCCACCACGCCCGGCAGCAACGGGTGCACCACCGCGTCCAGCAGGGCCGGGTGGAGGACGTAGTCGCCGGTCGCACCGGGCGCGCCCGAGGGCAGCTCGATCTCCGCGACGACCTCGTCACCCGCCTTCCAGAGCCGTCGCAGGCCCTGGAACACCGGGCCGTAGGCGTAGCCCCGATCGGTCAACTCCTCGTACAGGCCGGTCAGATCGCGCTCGACGGCATCGCCGACCGGCTGGTCGGCCCCCGCACCGGGGTCCGCCTCGGCCGTACCCACCGAACCCGTCACGTGCTGGGTCCACTCGGGATCGGCGTCGTCGGCGGCCGGCCGCGAGTACACCGCCACGGCCCGGCTGCCCGAACCGTCCGGAGCCTCCACCACGACCTGGAGCTGGACGGCCCCCGAACGCGGCAGCACCAGCGGAGCGGACAGCACCAGCTCCTCCAGCCTCGGGCACCCGACGCGCCGCCCGGCCGTCAGCACCAGCTCGACGAAGGCCGAGCCCGGCAGCAGGACCGAGCCCAGGACCGCATGGCCGGTGAGCCAGGGGTGGGTGGCGAGGGAGATCCGCCCGGTCAGCACCGTCCCGCCGTCCGGGAGTTCGACGACGGCGGCGAGCAGCGGGTGGGCGGCGTCGGTGAGTCCGGCGGAGGCGACGTCACCCGTGACGGGCTCCAGCCAGTAGCGCTCGCGCTGGAAGGCGTACGTCGGCAGCTCGACCAGGCGCGGGTCATGGCCCGCGAACAGCACCGGCCAGTCGACGGCCGCACCGTGGACGAAGGCGTGGGCGAGGGCGGTCACCGCCTGGCGGGCCTCCGGCCGGTCCCCGCGCAGCGTGGGCGCGGCAGCGTCGACGAGGGCGGAGAGCACACCGTCCGGGCCGAGTTCGACCCAGGCGTCCACACCGGCGGCTTCAACGGCGTCCGCGAAGCGGACCGTGCGGGACACGTGGTCCACCCAGTAGGCCGGGTCGCACCACTCGTTCTCGACGGGCAGGCCGGTGACGGTCGAGACCGCCGCAACGCGCGGCGGGTGGAAGGTCAGGCCCGACACCACCGCACGGAAGGCCTCCAGCATCGGGGCCATCAGCGGGGAGTGGAACGCGTGGCTGACCTCCAGCCGCTTGGTACGGCGGCCCGGCAGCGCCTCGACGACCTCGCGAACGGCGTCCTCGGCGCCGGAAACCACCACCGAAGTCGGTGAGTTGACTGCCGCAACGCCCACGTCCGCGAGTCCGGTGAGCAGCGGGAGGACTTCTTCCTCGGCCGCCTCCACCGCGACCATCGCCCCACCGGCGGGCAGTGCGTCCATCAACCGGGCGCGCGCCGACACCAGCGCACCCGCGTCCGCCAGATCCAGGACCCCCGCCACGTGCGCGGCCGCGATCTCGCCCACCGAATGCCCCACCAGCACACGGGGAGTGACGCCCCAGGAGGTGAGCAGCCGGAACAGCGCCACCTCCAGGGCGAACAGCGCCGGCTGCGCCAACCCCGTACGGCCCAGGCCCTCACCCGAGGCGACGACCTCGGCCACCGGCGCGTCGAGCACCGCGCACACCTCGTCGAACGCCGCCCGGAACACCGGGAACGCCCCGTACAACTCCCGCCCCATCCCCGCCCGCTGACCACCCTGGCCCGCGAACAGGAACCCCACACCGGTCCGCACCGCACCCGGCGAGGACAACACCGGCTCGGCCGCGACGAGTTCGGAGCCATCGGCGCCCAGCAGCACCGCCCGGTGCTCGAACACCGCCCGTGACGACACCAACGAGAAGCCCACGTCCACCGGATCGACATCGCCCGAGGAGGCCAGCTCCGCCACCCGGGCCAGTTGCCCGCCCAGCGCCTCCGCCGAGCGCGCCGACACCACCCACGGCACCACCGGCATCGCCGCCCGGTCACCGCCCACCGCGGCCGCCGCCGGATCCCCCTCCTCCACGATCACGTGCGCGTTCGTGCCGCTCGCACCGAAGGAGGAGATGCCGGCGCGACGCGGACGCTCGCCCGAAGCCCACTCCCGGGCTTCGCTCAACAGCTCGACGGCGCCCTTGGACCAGTCGACGTGGGGTGTCGGGGTGTCGAGGTGGAGGGACCGCGGCAGCAGACCGCTGCGCAGCGCCATCACCATCTTGATCACGCCGGCCACACCCGCGGCCGCCTGCGTATGCCCGATGTTCGACTTCACCGACCCCAGATACAGCGGCCGGTCCGCGTCCCGCCCGCGCCCGTACGTCGCCAGCAACGCCTCCGCCTCGATCGGGTCACCCAACCGCGTCCCCGTCCCGTGCGCCTCCACCGCGTCCACATCCGCAGCCGACAACCCCGCACTCGCCAACGCCTGCCGGATCACCCGCTCCTGCGACGGACCGTTCGGCGCCGTCAACCCGTTCGACGCACCGTCCTGGTTCACCGCACTGCCCCGCACCACCGCCAACACCCGGTGACCCAACCGACGGGCATCGGACAGCCGCTCCACGAGCAGCACCCCCACACCCTCCGACCAACCCGTCCCGTCCGCGTCCGCCGAGAACGACTTGCACCGACCGTCCGCCGCCAACCCCCGCTGCCGCGAGAACTCCACGAACGTCCCCGGCGACGACATCACCGTCACCCCGCCCACCACACCCAACGCACACTCACCACCGCGCAACGCCTGCACCGCCAGGTGCAACGCCACCAGCGAGGAGGAACAGGCGGTGTCCACGGTCAGCGTCGGACCGGTGAAGCCGAAGGTGTAGGCGATCCGGCCGGCCAGCACACTGGCCGCGTTGCCGGTCATCAGGTACCCGTCGACGCCGGCCGGGACGCGGGTCATGGACGTCGCGTAGTCCTGACCGTTGCCGCCGACGAACACCCCGGTCGGGCTGTTGCGCAGCGCCGCGGGATCGATGCCGGCCTGCTCGAACGCCTCCCAGGCCGTCTCCAGCAGTTGGCGCTGCTGCGGGTCCATGCCCAGTGCCTCCCGCGGCGAGATCCCGAAGAACCCGGCGTCGAACTCGGTCGCCCCCCGGAGGAAGCCGCCCTCGGCGGTGTAGGTCTTCCCCGGGGCGCCGGCGTCCGGGTCGTAGAGGTCCTCGATGTTCCAGCCGCGGTCGGTGGGGAACGGCTCGATCATGTCGGCGCCGTCGGCGACGACCCGCCACAGGTCCTCCGGCGAGCCGATCCCGCCGGGGAAGCGGCACGCCATGCCGACGATCGCCATCGGTTCGTCGGTGACCGCAGCCGGTGCGACGGGCAGTTGGTCGTCGTCCGCACCGAGCAGTTCCGCCGCCAGGTGGTCCGCGACCGCCTCGACCGTGGGGCGGTCGAAGGCGAGCGAGACGGCCAGGCGGAGGCCGGTCCGCGCGTTCAGGCGGTTGCGCAGGTCGACGGCGGTCAGCGAGGTCAGCCCGAGCTCGGTGAAGGCGCGGGCGGTCTCCAGCGGCCCGGACTCCGCGTAGCCGAGCACCTCGGCGACCTCGGTCCGGACCAGGGCGACCAGCGCCTGGCGGCGGTCCGCGTCCGCCAGACCGGCGAGCCGGTCGCGCAGCGCCCGGGCGTCCGCCCCGAGCAGAGCCCTGACCTCGGGCAGCTCGGCGACGAAGCGGTGGGCGCGCGCCACGGTCGGCGCCGAGACCACCTGCTCCCAGTCGACGTCGGCGACGACGGTGTTCTCCCGGCCGGTGCTCACCAGCCCCAGCGCCTCGCGCAGACCGACCGGGCGGAACCCGAGGGCGCCCGGCCCGTCCTCGTCCGGGCCGACGGCCACCGACAGCCCGGGAAGACCCAGGGACCGGCGGTGCCGGACCACGGCCTCCGCCGCGGTCTGGGTCACGGTGGGCGACGCGGCGCCGCCGATGACGCCGACGGCGGAGCAGAGCACCAGCAGCATCCCGGCGCCGGCCCACTCGTGCAGGTCCTTCAGCTGTTCCGTCCGGGCGGTGACCAGCCGGTGCCACTGCTCGGCCGTCAGGGTCGCGGTGTCGCCGTGTGCTTCTTCGAGCAGGACGACGGCGCTCCCGGCGAGCTCCGCCCGGGTGGCGGCGTTCCACTCCGCGCGCTCGACCCGGTCCGGGAGTCCGGGCTCGCCGACTCCCTCGTCCGCCCGGCCCGTGCCGCCCGGTGCGCCGACCAGGACGACCCGGTCGGCGCCGACGCCCAGCAGCCAGTCCGCGAGCACACCGGCCCGGGGCCCGAGGTCACCGACGACCGCGACCGTTCCGCTCAGGCCGACCGCGCTGCCCCCGGCGCGCGCGGGCCGCAGCCGCCGGGTGAGGACCCGCCCGGCCCGCACGGCCAGCTGGTCGTCCGCGTCCTGGCCGGCGGCCAGCACGTCGCGCAGCCGGTTCCAGTCCTCCTCGGTCGGCGCGGCGGGCAGGTCGACGACTCCGCCCCAGCTCTCGGCCAGCTCCCAGCCGAGCACACGCGCGACCGCCCACGGGCCGGCGCCGTCCGGATCCACCGCCGGATCCTCGGCGGCGGCCGCCACGGCGTTGCGCGTGAGGCACCACAGCGGGATCGTGTCCAGCGCCCGGGCGACCGCAACCAGCGCCCCCGCGCGCGGACCGAGCAGCGACACCGCGCCCGCCAGGGGCGCCTCGCCCGCGATCCGGCGCAGTAGCCCGGCGACCGCCTGCTCGTCGAGCTCGACGGCGGGGTCGAGCTCGACCCGGACGACGTTCTCGACCAGGGTTCCCAGGCGCCGGGCGGCCTCCGCCAGGAGCTCGTCCTGGTCCGGTCCGGGCGATGTGACGACCAGCCAGGTGCCGGGTACGGCATCCCGGAGCGGCAGGTCTAGTGGTTGCCAACCCACCTGGTAGAGCAGGGAATCGCGGGACACCGGGCTGCCCGCCCCGGTGCGTGTCGCCGGCTTCAGCCAGTAGCGCTCGCGCTGGAAGGCGTACGTCGGCAGCTCGACCAGACGCGGGTCATGCCCCGCGAACAGCACCGGCCAGTCGACGGCCGCACCGTGGACGAAGGCGTGCGCGAGGGCCGTCACCGTCTGGCGGGCCTCCGGCCGGTCCGCGCGCAGCGCGGGCGCGGCGGCGTCGACGAGGGCGGAGAGCACACCGTCCGGGCCGAGTTCGACCCAGGCGCCCACACCCGCTTCGGTCACGGCGTCGGAGAAGCGGACCGTGCGGGACACGTGGTCCACCCAGTAGGCCGGGTCGCACCACTCGTTCTCGACGGGCAGGCCGGTGACGGTCGAGACCGCCGCAATACGCGGTGGGTGGAAGGTCAGACCCGACACCACCGCACGGAAGGCCTCCAGCATCGGGGCCATCAACGGGGAGTGGAACGCGTGGCTGACCTCCAGCCGCTTGGTACGGCGGCCCGGCAGCGCCTCGACGACCGCGCGAACCGCGTCCTCCGCGCCGGAAACCACCACCGAGGTCGGTGAGTTGACCGCCGCGACACCCACCTCCGCGAGCCCGGCGAGCAGCGGGAGGACCTCCTCCTCGGCCGCCTCCACCGCGACCATCACCCCACCGGCGGGCAGCGCGTCCATCAACCGGGCCCGCGCCGACACCAACGCACACGCGTCCACCAGATCCAGGACCCCGGCCACATGCGCCGCCGCGATCTCACCCACCGAATGCCCCACCAGCACGCGCGGAGCCACACCCCAGGAAGAGAGCAGCCGGAACAGCGCCACCTCCAGCGCGAACAGCGCCGGCTGCGCCAACCCGGTGCGGCCGAGCCCCTCACCCGAGGCGACAACCTCGGCCACCGGCGCGTCGAGCACCGCGCACACCTCGTCGAACGCCTCCCGAAACACCGGGAACGCCCCGTACAACTCCCGCCCCATCCCCACCCGCTGACCACCCTGGCCCGCGAACAGGAACCCCACGCCCGCCCGAACCGCACCCGCCCCGGCGGTGACCACATCCGAGCCCAGCAGCACCGCCCGGTACTCCAGCACCGCCCGCGACGTCGCCAACGACCACCCGACATCCACCGGGTCGACATCACCCGAGGAGGCCAGCTCCGCCACCCGGGCCAGTTGCCCGCCCAGTGCCTCCGGCGAGCGCGCCGACACCACCCACGGCACCACCGGCATCGCCGCCCGGTCACCGCCCACCGCGACCGCCGCCGGATCCCCCTCCTCGAGGATCACATGCGCATTGGTGCCACTGATCCCGAACGAGGAGACCCCGGCGCGACGCGGCCGGTCACCCGGGAACCACTCCCGGGCCTCGCCCAGCAACTCCACCGCCCCGGCCGACCAGTCGATGAACGGCGACGGTTCCTTCGTGTACAGGCTCCGGGGCAGTTCCCCGTGCTGCATCGCCAGCACCATCTTGATCACGCCGGCCATCCCCGCCGCGTGCTGGGTGTGGCCGATGTTCGACTTCACCGAGCCCAACCAGAGCGGCTCGCCCTCGGCACGGTCCTGGCCGTACGTCGCCAGCAGTGCGTGCGCCTCGATCGGGTCACCCAGCCGGGTGCCCGTCCCGTGCGCCTCCACCGCGTCCACATCCGCAGCCGACAACCCCGCACTCGCCAACGCCTGCCGGATCACCCGCTCCTGCGACGGCCCGTTCGGCGCCGTCAACCCGTTCGACGCACCGTCCTGGTTCACCGCACTGCCCCGCACCACCGCCAACACCCGGTGGCCGAGCCGACGGGCATCGGACAACCGCTCCAGCAGCAGCACCCCCACACCCTCCGACCAGCCCGCGCCGTCGGCCTCGGCCGAGAACGACTTGCAGCGGCCGTCCGGCGCGCCGACCCGCTGCCGCGAGAACTCCACGAAGGTCCGGGGGGTGGACATGACCGTGACCCCGGCGGCCACCGCGAGCGGGCACTCCTCGTTGCGCAGGGCCTGCGCCGCCAGGTGCAGCGCCACCAGCGAGGAGGAGCAGGCGGTGTCGACGCTCAGGGTCGGACCGGTGAAGCCGAAGGTGTAGGCGACCCGGCCGGACATGATGCTGGGTGCGCCGCCGGTGAGGACGAGCCCCTCCACCTCGGCCGGGGTCTCGTCGACGCGGGGGCCGTACTCGTGGCCGCTCGCCCCGACGAACACCCCGGTCCGGCTGCCGTGCAGCGCCACCGGGTCGATGCCCCCGTGCTCGAAGGCCTCCCACGCCGTCTCCAGCAGCAGCCGCTGCTGCGGGTCCATGGCCAGCGCCTCCCGCGGCGAGATGCCGAAGAAGCCCGCGTCGAACAGGCCCGCGTCGTAGAGGAATCCGCCGTCCCGGGCGTAGCTGTGACCGGCGGCCTCGGGGTCGGGGTCGTAGAGCCGGTCGAGCTCCCAGTCCCGGTCGGTCGGCAGCCCGCCGATGGCGTCGACGCCGTCGGCGACCAGCTGCCACAGGTCCTCGGGCGAGCCGACCCCGCCCGGGAACCGGCAGGCCATGCCGACGATGGCGATGGGCTCGTTCGCCTTCTCCTGGACCTCTTCGAGCTGCCTCCGCACGTCACGCGCGTCGGCGATCGAACGCTTGAGGTATTCGCGGAGCTTGGATTCGTCGGACACGCGCGGTCACTCCCTGGTCGGTCGCATACGGCAGGCGGTGTGGAACATCGGGCGGTGGAACAGCGGGCGGCGGAAGCTCACCCCTCCTTGTCCGACAAGCCCTGGGGCCGGTCCTGGTCGACCAGGGCGAACAGCTCGTCGTCGGTGGCCGCGTCGAGGTCGTCGTCCTCCCCCGCGCCGTCCGCGCCGTTCGAGGCGGGCGCCGCGCAGGCGTCCAGCAGTTCCCGCAGACGGGCGGTGACGCGGCGGCGCGACTCCTCGTCGGTGAGGGCGCCCGCCAGGGAGTCGCCGACCGCCCGGAGGCCGGCCATCACCGGGTCCTCGTCGTCCTCGGGGAGCGCGAGCGCGCCGAGGATGTGGTCGGTGACCCGGGCCGGGCTGGGGTGGTCGAAGACCAGGGTCACCGGCATCCGCAGGCCGCTCAGGGCGGCCAGCCGGTTGCGCAGTTCGACCGCGGTGAGCGAGTCCACGCCGAGTTCCTTGAAGGCGCGGGCGTCCCGCACCTGGACCGGGTCGGAGTGCCCGAGGACGGCGGCGACCTGCGCGGTGACCAGGTCGAGCAGCGTGCTGCGCCGGTCCGCCCCGGACAGCCGGGCCAGGCGCTCGGCGAGGGACTGCGCCCCGTCGCCGCCCGCCGCGGCGGTGCGCCGGACCACCGCGGTCCGCACCAGGTCGCGCAGCGGCGCGGGCACGCCGTCGGGGTCGGCGCGCAGGGCGCGGGTGTCGAGCCGGGCCGGGACGACCACGGGCTCGCCGGCGGCGAGCGCGGCGTCGAAGAGGGCCAGCCCCTCCTCCGCCGTCATCGGCACCAGCCCGCCGCGGGCCATCCGGGCGCGGTCGGCCTCGGCGAGGTGCCCGGTCATTCCGCTGGCCTGCTCCCACAGGCCCCAGGCGAGCGAGAGCCCGGCCCGGCCGCTCGCGGCGCGGTGCGCGGCGAGGGTGTCGAGGAAGGTGTTGGCGGCGGCGTAGTTGGCCTGGCCGGCGGCGCCGTTGACGCCGGCGATGGAGGAGTAGAGGACGAACGCGGCCAGGTCGAGGTCGCGGGTGAGGTCGTGCAGGTGCCAGGCCGCGTCCAGCTTCGGCCGCAGGACGCGGTCGACCTGGGCCGCGTCGAGCGAGGTGAGCACCCCGTCGTCGAGGACGCCGGCCGCGTGGACGACGCCGGTCAGCGGGTGCTTCTCCGGGATGTCGGCCAGCAGGCCGGCCAGTGCCGCGCGGTCGGCGGTGTCGCAGGCGGCGAGCGTCACCCGGGCACCGGCCGCGCGGAGTTCGGCGGCCAGCGGGCCGGCCCCCTCGGCGGCCGCGCCGCTGCGGCTCGCCAGCAGCAGGTGCCGGACACCGTGGGCGTGCACCAGGTGGCGGGCGATCATCCCGCCGAGCAGACCGGTGGCGCCGGTGATCAGGACGGTGCCGTCGGGGTCGAGCGCGGGCGCCACGGTCAGGACGTTCTTGCCCACGTGCCGGGCCTCGCGCAGGTGCCGGAAGGCGTCCCTGGCCCGGCGCACGTCCCAGGCCCGGACCGGTGAGAGGGTCAGCGCGCCGGCCCGGAAGAGATCCAGGATCTCGCGCAGCATCACCCCGATCCGCTCCGGTCCGGCGTCGACGAGGTCGTAGGCACGGTAGGTGACGCCGTCGTGGTCGCGCGCGACGTCGGCCGCGGCCCGGATGTCGGTCTTGCCCATCTCCACGAACCGGCCGCCCGGCACGGTCAGCCGCAGCGACGCGTCGACGTACTCGCGGGCCAGCGAGTTGAGCACCACGTGGACGCCCCGGCCGCCGGTGGCGGTGCGGACGCGCTCCTCGAAGTCGAGGGACCGCGAGGAGGCGCGGTGCGCCTCGTCGAGGCCGAGGTCACGGAGCACCCCCTGCTTGGCGGGGCTCGTGGTGCCGTAGACCTCCGCCCCGAGGTGGCGGGCCAGTTGGACGGCGGCCATCCCGACGCCGCCGGTGGCCGCGTGGATCAGCACCCGCTCCCCGGCCCGCAGCCCGGCGAGGTCCACCAGGCCGTAGTAGGCGGTGAGGTGGACGACCGGGACGGACGCGGCCTCCGCGAAGGACCAGCCCTCCGGCATCGGGGCGATCATGCGCCGGTCGGCGACGGCCACCGGGCCGAAGGCGTGGAAGAACATCCCCACCACGCGGTCCCCGGGCGCGAAGTCGGTGACGTCCGGGGCCACTTCGGTGACGATGCCGGCCCCTTCGCTGCCGAGGACGACCTCGCCCGGGTACATCCCGAGCGCCATCAGGACGTCCCGGAAGTTCAGCCCGGCCGCCCGGACGGCGACCCGGACCTGGCCCGGCTCCAGCGGACGGTCGGCGGTGTCGGCGGGCACCAGCGCCAGGCTGTCCAGCGTGCCGACCTCGGGGATCTCCAGCCGCCAGGCGGCGGAGTCCGGTACCGGGAGGGCCGGCCGGCTCGCCGCCGGGACGAGCCGGGGGACGAAGCACTCGGCGCCGCGCAGCACCAGCTGGGGCTCCCCAGTGGCCAGCGCGGCGGGCAGCGACCGGGCGGCGGCCTCGCCGTCGAGGTCGACCAGCCGGAAGCGCCCGGGGTTCTCGGTCTGGGCGGTCGCCAGCAGGCCGCGGACACCGGCCTGGACCGGGTCGCCGGCGAGGGAGTCGACCGTCAGCACGACGAGTTCGGTGCCCTCCAGCCGCTCGTCCGCGAGCCAGGACCGGACCAGGTCGAGCGTCCGGTGCACGGCCCGGCGGGCCGCGTCGGCGACACCCGCTCCCGTCTCCGCCCGGTCCGCCGGCCGGTCCGCGGGCGCCAGGACGACGGCCGGGCGGCGGCCGGCCGACGCGGCCAGGGCCGCCGGGTCGGGGAAGGAGGCCGGCCGGTCCAGCTCGGCGGGCCACCAGTCGGGCAGCTCACCGAGCACGGCCCAGCCGGTGGTGTCGGGGTCCGCCGGCGCGGGCCGCAGCGGCACCAGGTCGACCAGGTGCAGCGCGTCGGGCGTCCCCGCCCCGGCGGCGAGCGCCGCGCGGGCGGCGGGCCGCAGGACCAGCGAGTCGACGGTCAGCACCGGCGCGCCGGTGCCGTCGGCGAGCGCCACCGACACCGCGTCGGCGCCGGCCGGGCTGATCCGGGCACGGACCCGGGTGGCGCCGGAGGCGTGCACCCGCACGCCCTGCCAGGCGAACGGCAGCCCGCCCTCCCGGTCGTCGACGAGCAGCAGGGGGTGCAGCGCGCTGTCGAACAGGCCCGGGTGCACGAGGTGGCCGTCGGGCTGCTCGCCCTCCAGCACGGCCTCGGCGTAGAGGTCCTCGCCCAGCCGCCAGAGCCGGCGCAGCCCGCGGAAGCCCGGCCCGTACCGGTAGCCGTCGGCGGCGAGCCGCTCGTACGCCCCGTCGAGGTCCACCTCGGTGGCACCGGCGGGCGGCCAGGCGCGCAGCTCGACCGGGGCGCCGCCGGTCGAGCCGAGTACGGCCTCGACGTGGTCGGTCCACGGCGGCGCGGCCTCGTCCGTCCCGGTGCGGGAGTGGACGCTCACCCGGCGGCGGCCCTCCTCGTCGGCCGGTGCCACCACGGCCCGGACCAGGACGCCGCCGCGCTCCGGCACGACCAGTGGGGCGGTGATGGTCACCTCCTCCAGGCAGGGTGCGCCGACCCGGTCGCCGATCGCGGTCAGCAGGTCGGCGAAGGCCGTCCCGGGTACCAGGACGCGGTCGAACACGGTGTGGTCGGCCAGCCACGGTCGGGTGTCCAGGGCGAGCCGCCCGGTCAGGACCAGCCCGCCGTCCGGCAGGTCGACGGCCGTCCCGACCAGCGGGTGGCCGGTGCCGGCCAGCCCGGCGGCGGTGACGTCGGTGGCGGCGGTGACGGGGCCGAGCCAGAACCGCTCGCGCTGGAACGGGTAGGTGGGCAGGTCGACCGGCCGGCCGGGGACGGCGCCGAGCGGGCGCGTCCAGTCCACCGGGACCCCGCGCACGTACAGTTCGGCGGCGCTGCCCAGGAACTGGTCGAGGCCGCCCCGGTCGCGCCGGAGCGATCCGGTGACCGCGACCGCGGGCCGGTCGCCGCTCTCGGCCCGGTCGCGGATCCCGACGGTGAGCACCGGGTGCGGGCTGCACTCCACGAACACGCCGTGCCCGGTGGCCAGCAGCTCGCCGACCACCTCGTCGAGGCGGACGGTGCGGCGGAGGTTCTCGTACCAGTAGGCGGCGCCCATCTCCGCCGTGTCGAGCCGTCCACCGGTGACGGTGGACCACATCGGCACGGTGCCGGAGACCGGGGCGACGGGGCCGAGTTCGGCGAGCAGCCGCTCCCGGAGCGGCTCGACCTGGACGGAGTGCGACCCGTAGTCGACGGGGATCCGCCGCACCTGGACGTCCGCCGCGAGCAGCTCGGCCTCGAAGGCGTCCAGCGCGTCGACCCAGCCGGACACCACGGTCGCGCGCGGTCCGTTCACCGCGGCGACCGAGAGCCGGCCGTCCCGGCCGGCCAGGGCGGCCGTCACCTCGGCCTCGGGCAGCGGGACGGACAGCATGCCGCCCGAGCCGGCCAGTTCGGTCAGGGCCCGGCTGCGCAGCACCACGATCCGGGCGGCGTCCGCGAGCGAGAGGCCGCCCGCCACGTGGGCGGCCGCGATCTCGCCCTGGGAGTGCCCGACGACGGCGGCGGGGTGGACGCCCAGCGAGCGCCAGAGCTCCGCCAGCGACACCATCACCGCGAACAGCGCGGGCTGCACCACGTCGACCCGGTCCAGCGAGGGCGCGTCCTCGGCGCCCGTCACGACCGCCAGCACCGACCAGCCGGTGAGCTCGCCGATCGCCCGGTCGCACGCCCGCAGGGCCTGCTCGAACACCGGTGCGGTGGAGACCAGTTCACGGGCCATCCCGATCCACTGGGAGCCCTGGCCGGGGAAGACGAACACCACGTCGCCGGGTTCCTCGGTCCGTTCGCCGAGCACCGCCCGGGCGTGCGGCTCCCCGGCGGCCAGGACCCGCAGGGCCGTCCGCAGGTCCTCGGCGCCGTCGCCGAGCACCACGGCGCGGTGCTCGAACTCCGACCGGGTGGCGAGCAGGGCCGCGGCGACCTGCGCCGGGTCGTCCGCCGGCCGGTCGGCGAGCAGGCCTGCCTGGGCCCGCAGGGCCGGCAGGCTCCGGGCCGAGAGCACCCACGGCACGACGCCCGGGGCCCGGACGCCGGCGGGGGCGGCCGGGGCGACGGGGGCGGCGGGCACCGCGGCGGGCGGCTGCTCGATGATCACGTGGGCGTTGGTGCCGCTGATGCCGAAGGACGAGACCGCGCCGCGCCGGGCCGCGCCGCCGGCCGGCCAGGGCCGGCTGCCCGCGAGCAGCTCCACCCCGCCCGCCGTCCAGTCCACGTGCGGGGACGGCTCGTCGGCGTACAGGCTCCGGGGCAGCACCTCGTGCCGCAGCGCCATGACCAGCTTGATGATGCCCGCGACGCCGGCGGCGGCCTGGGTGTGCCCGAGGTTGGACTTCACCGAGCCGAGGTAGAGCGGCCGGTCCGCGTCCCGGTCCCGGCCGTAGGTGGCCAGCAGGGCCTCCGCCTCGATCGGGTCGCCGAGCCGGGTGCCGGTGCCGTGCGCCTCCACCACGTCCACGTCGGCCGGGGTCAGCCCGGCGTTCGCCAGCGCCTGCCGGATCACCCGCTGCTGCGACGGACCGTTCGGCGCGGTCAGGCCGTTGGACGCGCCGTCCTGGTTGACCGCCGAGCCGCGCACCACCGCGAGCACCTGGTGCCCGTTGCGCCGGGCGTCCGACAGCCGCTCCAGGACGAGCACCCCGACGCCCTCGGACCAGCCGACGCCGTCGGCCGCGGCCGAGAACGGCTTGGACCGGCCGTCGGGGGCCAGGCCGCGCTGGCGGGCGAACTCGACGAAGGTGCCGGGCGTCGACATCACGGTGACGCCGCCGGCCAGGGCCATCGTGCACTCCCCCGCCCGCAGCGCCTGCGCGGCGAGGTGCACCGCGACCAGGGACGAGGAGCAGGCGGTGTCCACCGTGATCGCCGGACCGGTCAGGCCGAAGGCGTAGGAGAGCCGGCCGGACAGCACGCTGCCGGTGTTGCCGGTCAGCAGGATGCCTTCGAGGTCCTCCGGCATCCGGTCCACGCTGGGCGCGTAGTCGTGGTACATCTGCCCGGCGAACACGCCGGTCCGGCTGCCGCGCAGGGTGGCCGGGTCGATCCCGGCACGCTCCAGCGACTCCCAGGCCGTCTCCAGCAGCAGGCGCTGCTGCGGGTCCATGCCCAGGGCCTCGCGCGGCGAGATGTCGAAGAACGCGGCGTCGAAGTCGGCGGCGCCGTGCAGGAAGCCGCCGCCGGTCGCGTAGGTGTGGCCGGGCCGCTCGGGGTCCGGGTCGTACAGGTCCGCCGGCCAGCCCCGGTCCTCCGGGAAGCCGGACACCACGTCCCGCTCCTCGGCGACGACCCGCCACAGGGCCTCCGGGGAGTCCACCTCACCGGGGTAGCGGCAGGCCATCGCGACGATGGCGATCGGCTCGTCGGCCGTGGCCCGGTCCGGCCGGCCCGGCGCCTCCTCGGCCGCGGGCTCGCCGGTCAGCCCGGCCAGCAGGTGGGCGACCACCGCCCGGGGCGTCGGGTAGTCGAAGACCAGCGTGGTCGGCACCCGCGAGCCGAGCGCCGCGGCCAGGCCGTTGCGGAGCTCGACGGCGGTCAGCGAGTCCAGCCCGAGGCTCTGGAAGGTCCGGTCCAGGTCGAGGGCGTCGGCGTCGGCGTGGCCGAGCACGGCGGCCGTGGTGTCCCGCACCAGCCCGGTCACGGCGGCCGCGCGGTCGGCGACCGGCAGCGCAGCCGCACCGGCGAGCGGGCCGGCGGCGGCGCCGCGCCGCGCCGGGGTCCCGGCGCGGAGCAGGCCGCGCAGCAGCGGCGGCACCGGGCCGCCCGGGACGGCGGCGGTGTCGAAGCGCATCGGCACGACCAGCGCGCGGTTCTGCCGCACCGCCAGGTCGAACAGCCGCACCCCCGTGTCGTGCGGCAGCGGGAGCACGCCCGTCCGGGCCATCCGCGCCATGTCGGTGTCCGTCAGGCTCTCGGCCATGCCGCCCGCCTGGGCCCACAGGCCCCAGGCCAGGGAGGTGGCCGGCAGGCCGTGCCGGACGCGGTGCTCGGCCAGCGCGTCGAGGAAGGCGTTGGCGGCCGAGTAGTTGGCCTGGCCGGCCGCGCCGATCTGGGCCGAGACCGAGGAGTAGAGCACGAAGGCGGTGAGGTCCAGCTCCCGGGTCGCCTCGTGCAGCGCCCACGCGGCGTCGACCTTGGGCCGGAGGACGGCGTCCACCCGCTCCCCGGTCAGGGCGGTGACGATGCCGTCGTCCAGCACACCGGCGGCGTGCACCACCGCCCGTACCGGATGCGCGGCCGGGACGTCGCGCAGCACGGCGTCCAGCGCCGCCCGGTCGGCGGCGTCGCAGGCGGCGACGGTCACCTCGGCCCCCAGCTCGGCGAGTTCGTCCCGCAGCAGGGCCGCCGACGGGGCCGCCGGGCCGCTGCGGCTCAGGACCAGCAGCCGCCGGACGTCGTGGACGCGGACCAGGTGCCGGGCCAGCGAAGCGCCCAGCTCACCGGTGCCGCCGGTGAGCAGCAGCGTTCCCTCCGGGTCGAACCGGAGCTCCGGCGCGTCCGCCGCGGGCGCCAGCCGGGCCAGCCGCGGCGCCAGGACGACGCCGTCGCGCAGCGCCAGTTCCGGCTCGGCCGCGTCGGGCAGCGGCAGCGCCGCCGGGCCGGGCCGGCCGGTCACCGCGACGATCCTGAACCGCCCCGGGTGCTCGGTGCTCGCCGACCGGAGCAGCCCGCGCACGCCCGCCGCGGCCACATCGGTCTCGTCGAGCACGAAGGCCAGGCAGGCGTCGGCGAACCGCTCCTGCGCCAGCCAGCCCTGGACCAGTCGGAGCGCCCCCCGGGTCAGCTCGTGGGCCGAGGCGACGACGTCCGCGCCACCGGCGGGCACCGACACCGTGACGAGCGCCGGCACCGGACCGGACAGCGCGGCCGGATCGGCGTCCCAGGCCAGCTCGACCTGGTCAGCGGCCTCGGCCCCGGCCGTCCCGACCGGGGTCCAGTCCACCTGGAAGAGGTGCCTGGCGGCGGCGTCGGCGGGGCCGCGTGCCTCGCGCCAGGTGAGCGAGTCGACGGTCAGCACCGGCCGGCCGGCCGCGTCGGCGAGGTGCAGGGCCACCGCGTCGGGCCCCACCGGGGTGATCCGGACCCGCAGCCGGCCGGTCCCGGTCGCGTGGACCTCCACGCCCTGCCAGGCGAACGGCAGCAGGCGCGGGCCGTCCCCGGTGGTGGCGCCCGGCAGCCACGGGTGCAGGGCGGCGTCGAGCAGCGCGGGGTGGACGACGAAGGCGTCCTCGGCGGGTGCGGCCCGCTCGACCTCGGCGCAGAGGTCCGCACCGGCCCGCCAGAGCCGCCGCAGCCCGCGGAAGGCCGGTCCGTAGGCGTAGCCGTGCTCGGCCAGCCGCCGGTAGACGTCCGTCGTGTCGACCTCGACCGCCTCCGGCGGCGGCCATGCGCCGGCCGCCGACGGCTCGGCGACGGCCCGACCGAGCAGGCCGCTCGCGTTGCGCGTCCACTCGTCCTCGGCGTCGGTCCGCGAGTCGACGGCGATGTCCCGGCGCCCGGCGGCGTCCTCGGCCGACACGGTCACCCGGATCAGGGCGACGCCGTGCTCGGCGAGGGGCAGCGGCGCGGTCACCGTCAGGTCCTCGATCCGGGGCGCGCCGACGCGGTCACCGGCCGCGACGGCCAGCTCGACGAAGGCCGCGCCGGGGAGCAGCAGTCCTCCGGGCACCACGTGGTCGGCCAGCCAGGGGTGGGTGGCGAGGGAGATCCGCCCGGTCAGCACCGCTCCGCCGTCGGGGAGTTCGACGACGGCGGCGAGCAGCGGGTGGGCGGCGTCGGTGAGTCCGGCGGAGGCGACGTCACCCGTGACGGGCTCCAGCCAGTAGCGCTCGCGCTGGAAGGCGTACGTCGGCAGCTCGACCAGGCGCGGGTCATGCCCCGCGAACAGCACTGGCCAGTCGACGTCCGCACCGTGGACGAAGGCGTGCGCGAGGGCGGTCACCGCCTGGCGGGCCTCCGGCCGGTCCCCGCGCAGCGTGGGCACGGCGGCATCGACGAGAGCGGAGAGCACACCGTCCGGGCCGAGCTCGACCCAGGCGCCCACACCCGCCGCCTCGACCGCGTCCGCGAAACGGACCGTGCGGGACACATGGTCCACCCAGTAGGCCGGGTCGCACCACTCACCGTCGACCGGCAGGCCGGTGACGGTCGAGACAGCCGCAACGCGCGGCGGGTGGAAGGCCAGACCCGACACCACCGCGCGGAAGTCCTCCAGCATCGGGGCCATCAGCGGGGAGTGGAACGCGTGGCTGACCTCGAGCCGCTTGGTGCGGCGGCCCGGCAGCGCCTCGACTACCGCGCGAACGGCGTCCTCCGCACCCGAAACCACCACCGAAGTCGGCGAGTTGACCGCCGCGACACCCACCTCCGCGAGCCCGGTGAGCAGCGGGAGGACTTCTTCCTCGGCCGCCTCCACCGCGACCATCGCCCCACCGGCGGGCAGCGCGTCCATCAACCGGGCCCGCGCCGACACCAGCGCACCCGCGTCCACCAGATCCAGAACCCCCGCCACATGCGCGGCCGCGATCTCACCCACCGAATGCCCCACCAGCACACGCGGAGCCACACCCCAGGAAGAGAGCAGCCGGAACAGCGCCACCTCCAGGGCGAACAGCGCCGGCTGCGCCAACCCCGTGTGGCCGAGGCCCTCACCCGAGGCGACGACCTCGGCCACCGGCGCGTCGAGCACCGCGCACACCTCGTCGAACGCCGCCCGGAACACCGGGAACGCCTCGTACAACTCCCGCCCCATGCCCGCCCGCTGACCACCCTGGCCCGCGAACAGGAACCCCACACCGGTCCGCACCGCACCCGCCCCGGCGGTGACCACATCCGAGCCCAGCACCACCGCCCGGTGCTCCAGCACCGCCCGCGACGTCGCCAACGACCACCCGACATCCACCGGGTCGACATCACCCGAGGAGGCCAGCTCCGCCACCCGGGCCAGCTGCCCGCCCAGTGCCTCCGCCGAGCGCGCCGACACCACCCACGGCACCACCGGCATCGCCGACATCGCCGCCCGGTCACCGCCCACCGCGACCGCCGCCGGATCCCCCTCCTCGAGGATCACATGCGCATTGGTGCCACTGATCCCGAACGAGGAGACACCGGCGCGACGCGGACGGTCACCCGGGAACCACTCCCGGGCCTCGCCCAGCAACTCCACCGCCCCGGCCGACCAGTCGACGTGGGGTGTCGGGGTGTCCAGGTGCAGGGACCGCGGCAGCAGACCCCTGCGCAGCGCCATCACCATCTTGATCACGCCGGCCACACCCGCGGCCGCCTGCGTATGCCCGATGTTCGACTTCACCGACCCCAGATACAGCGGCCGGTCCGCGTCCCGCCCGCGCCCGTACGTCGCCAGCAACGCCTCCGCCTCGATCGGGTCACCCAACCGCGTCCCCGTCCCGTGCGCCTCCACCGCGTCCACATCCGCAGCCGACAACCCCGCACTCGCCAACGCCTGCCGGATCACCCGCTCCTGCGACGGACCGTTCGGCGCCGTCAACCCGTTCGACGCACCGTCCTGATTCACCGCACTGCCCCGCACCACCGCCAACACCCGGTGACCCAACCGACGGGCATCGGACAGCCGCTCCACGAGCAGCACCCCCACACCCTCCGACCAACCCGTCCCGTCCGCGTCCGCCGAGAACGACTTGCACCGACCGTCCGCCGCCAACCCCCGCTGCCGCGAGAACTCCACGAACGTCCCCGGCGACGACATCACCGTCACCCCGCCCACCACACCCAACGCACACTCACCACCGCGCAACGCCTGCACCGCCAGGTGCAACGCCACCAGCGACGAGGAACAGGCGGTGTCCACGGTCAGCGCCGGACCGGTGAAACCGAAGGCGTACGCGATCCGGCCGGACATGACGCTCGGCGAACCACCGGTCAGCAGGAAGCCGTTCAGGTGCTCGGGGGCCGCGTGCCGCCGGGGTCCGTACTCCTCGGCACTGGCGCCGACGTAGACGGCGGTCGCGCTGCCGCGCAGGGTGTGCGGGTCGATGCCGGCGTGCTCGAAGGCCTCCCACGCCGTCTCCAGCAGCAACCGCTGCTGCGGGTCCATGGCCAGCGCCTCCCGCGGCGAGATGCCAAAGAAGTCCGCGTCGAAGTCGGCGGCGCCGTCCAGGAATCCGCCGTGCCGGACCGGTCCGGGCGCCCAGCCCCGGTCGGCCGGGAAACCGCTGATGACGTCGCGCTCGCCGGCGACCACGTCCCACAGGTCGGCCGGGGAGGAGACTCCGCCGGGGAAGCGGCAGCCGATGCCGACGATCACCACCGGGTCGTCCTCCGCCACCGGCCGGCCGGTGACCGGGGCCACCGGGTCGGGGGCGGCGTCGAACAGCGAGCGGTGCACGTGCGCGGCCAGCCGGCGCGGGGTGGGGTGGTCGAACACCAGGCCCGTGCGCAGCGGGAGTCCGGTCTCGGCGACCAGGGCGTCGCGCAGTTCGACCGAGGTCACCGAGGTGAGGCCGAGGTCGCGGAAGGCGCTGTCGACGTCGACACCGGCCGCGTCGGTGCCGAGGACCCGGGCGAGGGCACGGGTGACCAGGTCGGTGGTGGCGGCGTCGGGGTCGGGCGCGTCGGCCAGCCGCTGCCGCAGCGCTTCGGCGCGGGAGGGCTCGTGCACCGGGTCGTCGCCGCGCGGGATGCCGAGCCAGTGCCGGTCCCGCTGGAAGGCGTAGCCGGGCAGGGTGACCCGGCGGGCGCCGGTGCCCTCGAACAGGCGCGGCCAGTCGACGCCGACGCCGTGCTCGAAGAGCCGGCCGAGGGAGTTCAGCAGCCGCGGCGGTTCGGCCTGGCCGCTCCGGAGCGCGGGCAGGGCGAGGGCCTCGGGCCGGGTGTCGCCGATCGCGCCGGTGAGCGCGGCGTCGGGGCCGATCTCCAGGAAGGCGGTGGCGGCGCAGCCGCGGACCGCGTCCGCGAACCGCACCGGCTGCCGCACGTTGCGGACCCAGTGGTCCGGCGAGGCCGCCTCGGCCGCCGTGAGCGGGGCGCCGGTGACGGTGGAGACCATCGGGACGCGCGGCGGGCGGAAGGTGAGCCCGGCCACCACCTGGCGGAAGTCCGGGAGCATCGGGTCCATCAGGGGCGAGTGGAAGGCGTGGCTGACGGCGAGCCGCTTGACCCGCCGCCCCCGGGCGCGCAGTTGCTCGGCCACCTCGGCCACCACGGTGTCGACGCCGGACAGCACGACCGATTCCGGGCCGTTGACGGCGGCGATGTCGGCGGCGCCGGTCCGGTCACCGAGCAGGGCCCGGACCTCGTCCTCGGCGGCCTCGACGGCGACCATGGCCGCGCCCTCGGCGGGCAGCGCCTGCATCAGCGTGGCGCGGGCCGCCACCAGGGCGCAGGCGTCGGACAGGTCGAGCACCCCGGCCACGTGGGCAGCCGCGATCTCACCGACGGAGTGGCCGACGACGACGTCCGGCCGGACGCCCCAGGAGTCCAGCAGCGCGGCCAGCGCGACCTCGACGGCGAACAGCGCGGGCTGGGTCCGGCCGGTGCGGTCGAGACCCTCGCCGGTGTCGATCGTCTCCGCGAGCGAGCCGCCGAGCAGGGCGTCCAGCCGGGCGCACACCTCGTCGAAGGCCCGGGCGAACTCCGGGTAGGCGGCGCGGAGTTCGCGCCCCATGCCGATGCGCTGGGCGCCCTGCCCGGTGAAGACCAGGGCGAGCCTCGGCTCGTCCGCCACCGCGCCGGTCCCGGCGAGGCCGTCCAGACCGGCGAGCAGGTCGGCCGGGCCGGCGCCGACCACCACGGCGCGGTGGGAGAACACCGAGCGGGTGGTGGCCAGCGAGTGGCCGACGTCCACCGGGTCCGCGGCGGCCAGTGCGGTGAGCCTCCCCGCCTGGGCGCGCAGCGCCGCCGGGGTGTGGCCGCTCACCACCCACGGCACGGCCGGCATCGGGGTGGCGGCGGGGCGCTCGGGCCGGGCCGGGGCCTCGGTCAGGACCAGGTGGCAGTTGGTGCCGCCCATCCCGAACGAGCTGACCCCGGCCACCAGCGGCCGGTCGGGGCGGGGCCACGGACGCAGCTCGCGCGCGACCTCCAGGTGGAGTTCGGTGAGCGGGATGCCGGGGTGCGGGGTCTCGTGGTGCAGGGTGGCCGGGATGGCGCGGTGGTGGACCGCGAGCACCGCCTTGACCAGGCCGGCGATCCCGGCGGCGCCTTCGAGGTGCCCGATGTTGGTCTTGACGGAGCCGACCAGCAGCGGAGCCTCGGCGGCGCGCGGGGCGGCGAGTTCGGCGCCGAGCGCGGCCGCCTCGACCGGGTCGCCCACCGGGGTCCCGGTGCCGTGCAGTTCGACGTACTGGAGGTCGGCGGGGGTGACTCCGGCGGCCCGGTGCGCCGCGGCGAGCACGGCGCGCTGGGCGTCGACGCTCGGGGTGGCGAGGCTCTCCTCGCCGCCGTGGTTGACGGCGCTGCCGAGGATGGTGGCCAGCACGGTGTCGCCGTCGGCGATCGCTGCGGCCAGCGGCTTGAGCAGCACGGCGGCGGCGCCCTCGCCGCGCACGAACCCGTTGGCGCGGGCGTCGAAGGCGCGGCAGACGCCGTCGGGCGACAGACCGCCCCAGGCGGCGAGCAGCGCCTCGTTGTCGGGACCGAGCAGCAGGTTGACGCCGGCGGCGACGGCCAGTTCGGACTCGCCGCGGCGCAGGCTCTCGCAGGCCAGGTGCACGGCGACCAGGGAGGAGGACTGTCCGGTGTCGACGACCAGGCTGGGGCCGCCCGCGCCGAGGACGTGGGAGAGCCGGTTGGCGATGACGCTGCGGTGCACCCCGGTGGCGGTGTGCCGGCCGAAGGTGTCGGGGCCGGCCCGGCGGCTCAACTCGCCGTACTCGTCCCAGATCGCACCGACGAAGACGCCGAGGCGGCCGGCGTCGGCGGGGCGGATCCCGGCGTTCTCCAGGGCCTCCCAGCCGACTTCGAGCACCAGCCGCTGCTGCGGGTCGGTGGCGTCGGCCTCCGACGGGGTCATGCCGAAGAACGCGGCGTCGAAGCGGTCGACGCCGTCGAGGTAGCTGCCCCGGGCCCGGCCGGGGCGCCCGGCGGCGACCGCGTCGGTGCCGGTGCTCAGCAGCTGCCAGAACTCCTCGCCGCCCTGCGCACCGCCGAAGCGGCAGGACATGCCGATGACGGCTATCGCGCCGTCCGTCGCTTCGATCTCACCCACGGAGCCACTCATGCTTCCGGTTCTCCCACCGTCGATATGTTCGGGACAATGGCCGCACAGACGATCAGATACCGATGCTAGGCGTGAGAACCGTTCGGGCACTCCCCTGTCAAACCCCTATCGGAGGGGTCCCCCTTACCCCTTTTCGCATATCTCCGGGGTGCGCCGGGAGTTCCGCTCCGACCTGCGGAAAGGACGCCGGCGAAGGGCCGGGAACGACGAATGCGCCCGGTCCGTGGAACGGACCGGGCGCATGCGTCGCAGGGGTGACCGGCGCGGGGGGTCCAGGCGCCGCCATGACCACCACCCCCAGGGGGACCCAAGAACAAGAAGGCCCCGCCGAAGGGGGTGCGTTCCTCTAACACGACGCGC